>JAFGXY010000036.1 GCA_016936395.1 Paracoccaceae bacterium
CTGGGAAGCCCGGAACGAAAGCTTCCCCCGGTGATCCACATCGCCGGAACCAATGGCAAGGGCAGCACCCTCGCGATGATTCGTGCCGGGCTCGAGGCATCTGGGGCATCGGTGCATGCCTACACCTCGCCACACCTTGCGCGGTTTCATGAACGCATCCGCGTGGCCGGGGCGTTGATCAGCGAACCGGCGCTGAGCGCGCTTCTGGATGAATGTGTGCAGGCCAACGGCACTGAGTCCATTACGTTTTTCGAGATCACGACAGCCGCCGCGCTCTTGGCGTTTTCCCGCACGCCTGCCGATTTCACCTTGCTGGAGGTGGGGCTTGGAGGGCGGCTGGATGCCACCAATGTCATCGACCTGCCGCGTCTGACGATCATCACCCCGGTCAGCATCGACCACCAGCAGTATCTGGGCGAAACCCTGACGGAAATCGCGGGCGAAAAGGCGGGCATCATCAAGCGCGGCATGCCGGTGATCATCGGCCCGCAGGCTCCCGAGGGTCTTGCGGTGATCGAGGCCAAAGTGGCCCGGATGGGGGCGCCGGTCCTTGCCTATGGCCAGCACTGGCATGTAACCGAAGATCGCAACCGGCTGATCTTTCAGGACGAGTCTGGCCTGCTGGACCTGCCCTTGCCCAACCTGCCGGGCCCGCATCAGGTGCACAATGCCGGGGCCGCCATTGCGGCCCTGCGCGCGCTTGGCCGGGATCAGGCCGCCTGCGAGGCTGCGGTAACCCGCGCCGTCTGGCCTGCCCGCATGCAGCGATTGCGCCGTGGGCCACTGGTCGATCTGGCACCAGATGTTGAGCTTTGGCTGGATGGCGGCCACAACCCGGCGGGGGGGCAGGCGATTGCCGCCACCCTTGCCCGAATGCCAAAGCGGCCGACGTATCTGATCTGCGGCATGCTGAACACCAAGGATGTCACCGGCTATATGCGCCCGCTTGCGCCGCAAGTTGCGGGCTTGCAAGCGGTCTCGATCCCCAATGAAAAGAACACCTTGCCCGCCGAGGCCACCCGCGACGCCGCCCTTGCGGCGGGGATCGGCGCTGTTGCCGCCGCCTCGGTGGCTGACGCGCTGACCGGGATTTCTGCAACCAACCCCACGGCCCGTGTGCTGATCTGCGGCTCGCTGTATCTGGCGGGTGCTGTGTTGCGCGAAAACGGCTAGGGTCTTGGCGGCTGCAATCAGGTCGGCCTTAAGATCGCCGCAGTTTCCGGCATGATGGCACGTAGAGCTTGCGCGAGTTTGCCATGGATCTGTCCCCCCAACGCTGCCCGGTTGCCGCTCTGGTCGATGGTGACAACATCGCGCCAACCCATGCAGATGCGGTCTTGAAACAGGCCGGCAGCTTGGGAAACCCTTTGATCCGGCGGGTTTATGGCAAGGCCGAGGCGATTGCGGCATGGTCGGACCACGGCTATCGCTTGTGTCCCACACGCCCTGGAAAGAACGCGGCGGACATGCTGCTGTGTGTCGAGGCAATGAAACTTGCCCTGCACGATGGCATCGAAACCTTGCTGATTGCGTCAAGCGATCAAGACTTCACCTATCTGGCCGAACATCTGCGTGAACTGGGAAAATCCATCATCGGAATGGGCGAAGCGAAACCTCCTACCAGCTTTCGCAGGGCCTGTGGGAAATTTTTCCTGCTGGCAGCGCCACAGCCGACACCGAAGCCCGCGTGTCCCAACCCCAGCCCCCTGGAGCGCCTTGTGGCAGAGGAGATCCGCCGCGCGGGCGCGGAAAACGGGCTGCCCATCACAAAACTGTCAGCCCATATGCACAAGACCCATAACGTGAGAATCGGCGACCAGCCCGAGAAGACTTGGCGGGCGTTCTTCGCCAAGCGCCCCGACACGTTCGACATTGACCCCAAAGGCCCATCGGCCATGGTCCGCGTCAAGCGGGCTCAGCTTTTCGCCCCATAGCGCGCCATGAACATCTCCACCGCACCGTCGATCACGCGCTGGCGGTCTTCGGGCGTGAAGCGACCGCCGATGCCAAAGATCAGCCGTTCATGCAGGTCGGCCTTGCACAATTGCAAGAACTGCTCGGCGGCGAAATCAGGGTCTTCGATCCTGACATCGCCGCGCTGCATCACGCTGCGCAGATAATCGGCAACCCGGCTGCGGATCAGCATCGGACCAGACTGATAGAACTCGGCCCCCAGACCCGGGAACCTGTCGCTTTCCGCAACGCAGATCCGATAGATCCGCTGGCCAAAGTCCGACAGCACGAAGTCGATGATCCGCTCGGCCGCAAGGCGCAAAACATCAGCCACCGGGGCGGAATCGGTGATATGGGCCTCGGCCTCTTCGGTCTGGCGGCGACATTCAGCCTTGGCCACTTCCATGAACAACAGGCGTTTGTCGGGGAAATAGCTGTAAAGCGTGGCCTTGCTGACCTCGGCCTCACGCGCGATGTCATCCACCGACGCACCATCAAAGCCGTCGCGCAGAAACACCGACCGGGCGCCTTCCAGCACCTGATTGAACTTGCGTCCCCGACGGATGGCGGTTTGCCCGTTTGCTGCCATGACTTTTCCCATTGCGCGACCATAGGTCACGACCGGGGCAAGGGGCAAGCCACCCGCAGGGCTGCGGTCAGCGGCAGACCTCACTTGCAGTAGGCGTGCAGTTTTTGGTCGAGGATGTCACATCGCCGGTCGGCCAGGTCAGATGGGGCAGGTCCATGGTAAAGCTTCCGGCAAGAGCCGGGGCCGCCGTCAGAACAAGGGCAAGGATCAGAAGTGTGGACCGCATGGAAGCCTCCATCAAGTAGACTGGTTGGTTCACATGCAAAAGTGAACCATTCAGTTCAATATTTCAAGCAGGAACTGAACCTTCTGGTTCAGTTTGTCGCAATTCTTGGCCTTGCAAAGCTGGTAATCTGGCGTAACTTAGAACCATTCCAAACTGGGTGTCCCATGCTGTCTGCGCTGACCAACCGCCGCCGCTTTTCTGACCTGTCCGAGCAAGAGGTGCTGGCCCTTGCGATTTCGTCGGAAGAAGATGATGCCCGCATCTACCGCAGCTATGCCGAGCGGTTGCGCGCCGATTATGCCGCCACCGCCGCCGTGTTCGACGGCATGGCCGCAGAGGAAGACGGCCACCGCAAGGCATTGATCGGACTGCACCAGAAGCGGTTCGGTGAGGTTATCCCCTTGATCCGGCGCGAACATGTGGCGGGGTTTTACGCCCGACGCCCGATCTGGCTGGTGGAAAACCTGCCGTTGGAAACCATCCGCGCCGAGGCCGAGGCGATGGAGCGGCAGGCCGAGGCGTTTTATCTGAAGGCCGCGCAAGCCACCTCGGACGCAGGCACCCGCAAGCTGCTGGGCGATCTGGCCGCCGCCGAGGCCGGGCACAAGAAGCGGGCCGATGCCCTGATGACCACCCATGTCGACCCCGAGTCGGAAGATCAGGAAAACCGTGCCGCGAAGCGGCAATTCATCCTGACCTGGGTCCAGCCGGGGCTTGCGGGGTTGATGGATGGCTCGGTTTCAACCCTTGCCCCGATCTTTGCCACGGCTTTTGCGACACAAGATACCTGGACCACCTTTCTGGTCGGCACTGCCGCCAGCGTGGGGGCAGGCATCTCGATGGGCTTTACCGAAGCCGCACACGATGATGGCGTGTTGTCCGGGCGCGGCAGCCCGTGGAAACGCGGTCTGGCATCAGGGGTGATGACCACCCTTGGCGGCATGGGCCACGCCCTGCCCTATCTGATCACCGACTTCTGGACAGCGACCGTGATTGCCATGGTGGTGGTGTTCGTCGAGTTGTGGGCGATTGCCTGGATCCAGAACAAGTTCATGGAAACGCCGTTCTTCCGGGCGGCCTTTCAGGTGGTGGTGGGCGGGGCACTGGTCTTTGCTGCAGGCGTTCTGATCGGCGGCGGCTGAGGCCGCACCTGCGGGAAAGGGGGCGCTGCCCCCTTGAACCCCCGAGATATTTGCAGAAAGAGAAAGTCAGGCCCCGAGGTGGGGTTCTCCGCGGATGGCGGCCAGATCCATCTGATGCTGACGCATCCGGAACCGGGCGCGGTCGGACGCGTCGTATTCATCGCGGCACGCAGGACAGCACACGCCTTTTTCATAGGCCGGGTGCTGGCGGTCTTCGGGCGTAACCGGGCGGCGGCAGGCGCCGCAGGATTCATTCTTGCCGGGTTTCAGACCATGGCCCACCGACACGCGAGCATCAAAGACAAAGCATTCGCCCTGCCACAGGCTTTGGTCTTCGGGCACGTCTTCCAGATATTGCAAGATGCCACCCCTGAGGTGGAACACGTCCTGCACCCCCTGGGACAGCAGGAAGTTGGTGGATTTCTCGCAGCGGATGCCGCCGGTGCAGAACATCGCAATGCGCTTGTTATGAAACCGCTCGCGGTTTTCTTCCCACCATTTCGGAAACTCGCGAAACGCGCGCGTGCCGGGATCAACCGCGCCCCGGAAAGTGCCGATAGCAACCTCGTAATCATTGCGGGTGTCGATGATCGCCACATCGGGCGACGAGATCAGGTCGTTCCAGTCGGCGCCGGAAAGGTAGTGCCCGACCCGCGCCTTGGGGTCGACATCGGCGATGCCCATGGTCACGATCTCGCGCTTCAGCCGCACCTTCATGCGGCCGAACGGCATCGCCTCGGCTTGGGCTTCCTTCCACTCCAGATCATGGCAACCCGGCAGGGCGCGGATATGTGCCAGCACTGCGTCGATGGCCGCGCGCGATCCGGCAATGGTGCCATTGATGCCTTCGGTGGCCAGCAACAGCGAGCCTTTGACCCCCTGTGCTGTGCACAGATCAAGCAATGGCCCGCGCAAGGTGGCAGGGTCGGGAAAGCGGGTAAAGTGATACAGGGCGGCAATGGTGATCATGCGCGCGGCATAGGACAGCCGCGCCAAATGGGCAAGCACTGCTGTGCCGCAGCCTTGGGGCGTTGACCGCGCCGGGCCGGATGCCTACCACTGATCCACCGTCTGATGGAGGCCCCGATGCACCTGCCCCAGTCTGCCCCGCCCCAGTCTGCCCCGCCCCAGTCTGCCTTGATCGTGATCGACGTGCAGAACGACTTTTGTCCCGGCGGCGCGCTGGCCGTGGCAGGGGGCGACCAGATCGTGGCCCCGGTCAACGCGCTGATGGGCGCGTTTGATTGCGTGGTGCTGACGCAAGACTGGCACCCGGCGGATCACGCGTCCTTTGCCGCCAACCATGCGGGCGCGACGCCGTTCAGCCTGACCGAGATGCCCTATGGCCCGCAGGTGCTGTGGCCCAGCCATTGCGTGCAAGGAACGGATGGCGCCGCGTTCCACCCCGATTTGCGGACCGATCCGGCGCAGATGATCTTGCGCAAGGGGTTTCGGCCGCAGATCGACAGCTATTCGGCCTTCTTCGAGAACGACCACACCACCCCCACCGGGCTGGAGGGCTATCTGCGCAGCCGCGGGGTATCGGCGCTGACCCTTGTCGGGCTGGCGACCGATTACTGCGTGGCATTTTCGGCACTGGACGCGGCCCGGCTTGGCTTTGCCGTGACCGTGCGGATGGACCTGTGCCGCGCGATTGATCTGGACGGCAGCCTTGACGCGATGGTTGGCCGGATGACCGCCGCCGGAATTGCCTTGCAAGGCTAGCCGCCGGCTTTGCTGGACTTAACGCACTCGGCTTGATCTAACGCCAAGGGCAGAACAGGAAATACCATGGTCGACATCGCCACCCGCGTCTACAATCACAAGTGGAAGATCGACCCCATCGTGCGGTCCTTGATCGATACCGATTTCTACAAGCTGCTGATGTGCCAGTCGGTGTTCCGCAACCGGCCCGACACCACGGTGACCTTCAGCCTGATCAATCGGACCAAATCCATCCGGCTGGCCGATCTGGTCGACGAAGGCGAATTGCGCGAACAGTTGGATCATATCCGCACCCTGCATCTGTCGCGTGGCGAAAGCACCTTTTTGCGCGGCAACACGTTCTATGGCAAACGCCAGATGTTTCGTCCCGATTTCATGGAATGGTTTGAGCGCTTGCGCCTGCCGCCCTACACGCTGGAAAAGCATGATGGCCAGTATGAGCTGACGTTCGAGGGCAAATGGCCCGAGGTCATGCTGTGGGAGATTCCGGCGCTTGCGGTGTTGATGGAATTGCGCTCGCGCGCCGTGTTGCGCGACATGGGGCGCTTCGAGTTGCAGGTGCTTTATGCCCGCGGCATGACGAAACTGTGGGAAAAGATCGAGATGCTGCGCCAGATTGATGGGTTGCGGCTGGCCGATTTCGGCACTAGGCGGCGACATTCGTTCCTGTGGCAGGATTGGGCGGTGCAGGCCCTGCGTGAAGGCATGGGCGGCGCCTTTATCGGCACCTCGAACTGCCTGATCGCAATGCGGCGCGAGGTTGAGGCGATTGGGACCAATGCCCATGAATTGCCGATGGTCTGTGCCGCCCTTGCCCGAACCGATGCCGAACTGGCGCAAGCGCCCTATCAGGTGCTGGCGGACTGGCACGAAGAACATGACGGCAACCTGCGCATCATCCTGCCCGACACCTATGGCACCGAAGGGTTTCTTGCCCGCGCGCCGGAGTGGCTGGCGAAATGGACCGGCATCCGCATTGATTCGGGCGATCCGGCAGCGGGGGCCGAGACGGCGATCCGCTGGTGGCAATCGCGCGGCGAAGACCCCACCAAGAAGCTGGTGATCTTCTCGGACGGGCTGGATGCCGACAAGATTGCCGCGCTGCACAAGCAATTTGTCGGCCGGGTGAAGGTGTCTTTTGGCTGGGGCACCATGTTGACCAATGATTTCCGCGGCCTTGCCCCCAACGATGCACTGGCCCCGTTCAGCCTTGTGTGCAAGGCGGTTTCGGCGGACGGTCGGCCCACCGTCAAACTGTCTGACAATCCGAACAAGGCCATGGGTCCGGCAAACGAGATCGCGCGCTACAAGCGGGTGTTCGGGGTTGGCGACCAACAGGCCATCGACGTGGTTGTCTGACCGGTTGCCGGATCAGGCCAGACACCGCCGGGCAAACATCACTGCGCGCTCGATATGGCTGCGGTGAACGGGGTCGTCCGCTGCAAGGCGCGGTGCGGCCCAGCCGACCGATGCCAAGGTGCGCGCCAAGGTGAACCGGTCCACCTCTGCCGCGTTGGCAAGCCCATAGCCTTCGCAGAGCGCCGCGCGAATATCGGCATAGGCCGGCTCGTACAGGTTTTGCGACAACACTGTGCCAAGATCATACAGCCGATAGCCAAAGCCGCTGTCATCAAAGTCGATCAGCGAAAACGAAGCTCCGTTCACCAAGACGTTTTCGCGCAGCACATCGGCATGAATCAGGCCGATGGAGGGTTGGGTCAGGGTCAGGTGGTCTGACAGAAACCGCCGGGCGGCGCGCAAGGTTGCAGCCTCGGACTGGGTCAGGCCCGGATGCTCCCAGAACCGGCCCCAGAACGGGGCCTCACCCACCAAACCGTCATGGTCCCAGGACGGCCGGGTGAACCAGTCGGGCAACGCCATCGCGTCGGTTGCGGCATGCACCTGCGCCAGCAAGCGGCCAAGGGTATGGTGGCGGTCGGCCTGCTCCCGCACTGTGCCCGACAGCGGCACACCGGCATCGCCCAGCGGGGCGCCATCAACCCAAGCCACCACCGAGGCGCAGCGGCCCCCCGTCAGCACCGCCAGATCGCTGCCATCGGCAAGGGCCACGGGGGCCGGCACCGGCTGGCCCGCCTGCGCCAAAGCCCGGCACCACCACAGTTCCGATCGGATCGCAACCGCCGACTGATAGCCGCGCCGGTGCAGGCGCAGGGCGGCGCGGCCCTGCGGCGTCACGATCTCATAAACCTCATTCTCGCGCAGGCGCAGCGGGCGGATCACGGTGCCTTGCCACAGGGCGGCGGCTTCGTCGGCCTCGGTCATCGCGCGGCCAAAGCGGCTTGCAGCGCATCGGCCAGCAGGTCGGCCTCGGCGCGGCCAAACACCATCGGCGGGCGGATTTTCAGCGTCGCCCCACCCCGCCCGATGCGATTGAGCAAAAAGCCACGCGCCACCATGTCCTCGACCAGATCCGCCGCAAACTCTCCGGCGCCGTCGCCGCCGAACTCCAGCCCGAAGAACATCCCCGTGCCCCTCACATTGACAATACGGCCGTGCCGAAGCGCCCGCATCCGGTCCAGCAGATAGGCCGAAGTCTCTGCCCCCCGCGACTGCAAACCTTCGTCCTCGATCACGTCCAGCGTCGCCAGACAGGCCGCCGCAGACACCGGATTGCCGGCAAAGGTGTTGAAATAGCCAAACGCCTCACGAAACGCCGCCATCACATCGGGCCGCGCAAGACAGGCGGCAACCGGATGGCCATTGGCCATCGGCTTGCCCACAGTCACCACATCGGGCGCGAACCCCAACAGATCGTGCCCCCAGAAATGGCTTCCCGTCCGGCCAAAGCCGGGCTGCACCTCATCGCACAGGATCAGCCCGCCCGCTGCCCGCACCACCGCCACCGTCGGGTCAAGGAACCCCGGTCCGACGGCAGGCAAACCTTCGTTCGCAAACACCGGGCACAGCATCAGGCCGGAAAAGCCGTGGCCTGCCTCCTCCAGCTCGGCAATCGCGCGCGCCACATGATCGGCAAAGGCCTGCGGTTGCGCCTCGGCACTCCCGCCCAGGGGCGACAGCGTATCGGGCGACGGCACCAGCCGCACGTTTGGCGCGCGGCCCCCGATTGGCGGACGCCGGGTCGAAAGCTGGCTGACCGCCGCCGTGTTGCCGTGATAGGTGTTGTCGGTGGCAATGATCCCGGTCTTGCCCGTCACCGCCTGCGCCATGCGCAAGGCCAGATCGTTGGCCTCGGACCCGGTGCAGGTCATGATCGCCTGCGAAATCCCGTGGCCCAGCGTCGCCGTCAGCCGCTCGATATAGTCCAGGATCAGGTCGTGGTGATAGCGCGTGTGGGTGTTCAGAACCGCCGCCTGCATCGCAATCGCCTGCACCACGCGCGGGTGGCAATGGCCGACATGCGCCACGTTGTTGTAGCAATCCAGATACCGCTTGCCCGCCGCATCCCACAGCCAGCCCCCCTGACCACGCACGATATGCACCGGCTTGCGATAAAAGGTCGGCACATTCGGCCCCATCAGGCGGGCGCGGCGCTGATCCAGCGTTTCGGTCATTCGTCGTCTTCCGGCCGGCCGCGACCGGCCTTCACCTCGCCACGCACCGCTTTGGCCTTCAACCGGCGCAGCGTGCTGCCATAGGTCGGCTTGGTCGCCACCCGGCGTTTGGGGGCCACAAGCGCTTGGCGGATCATCTCGACCAGCCGTTCGCGGGCCAATTCGCGATTGCGGGCTTGGCTGCGGGTTTCTTCAGCCCGGATCACGATGGCACCATCCAACGTCCAGCGCCGCCCCGCCAGTTTCTTCAGCCGCATCTTGACCGAGGCCGGCAGATGCGGCGAGCGTTCCGCCTCGAACCGCAACTCCACCGCCGTTTCAACCTTGTTGACGTTCTGCCCCCCCGGCCCTTGCGAGCGGGTGAAGTTTTCCGACAACTCCCAGTCGGCCAGAGAAAGGCTGTCGTTGATGCGCAACATGGAGCCAAGGTTAGGCGAAAGCGGGTGCGCCGGAAAGACCCGATGAAAGCGCCGACACGCGAGAACCGGGCACCGTCAAACAAGATCCGGGCACACAAACGAGAAAGGGCGCCGACGAGCGGCGACCCTTTCCGAGTTCAAGGAGATGGGCCAGTTAGGTATCTGCCCCAATCACAGGTCGGTTCCCTAAAGGGTTGCCCTTAGAAAACGCACCCCACGACTGTCCCGACACCTCTCTCCAATATCACTCTAGACACTGGATCACCTCCTTTCAAAATGTTGCCGATGAGGGAAGGTTGACACAGATTTGGTGCCTGTCAAACCCTTTTACGCAATCCGTGCGGTCAATTTTCCGACAATGAGGCGGAATGGCAAAAGTGCCACCAATGCGAGCAGAAGTTTGACCCCCCAATCCGCCACCGCCAGCGACACCCACAGCGGGGCCACCGGGCCAAAGCCCAGCATCGGCAAAACCTCATTCGCCCAGGCCACATCATTGCCCGGCTCTAGCCATACAAGCGCCGAGGCAAAGGCGATCGAGAAGAACAGCGCGGTATCGACCGTTGATCCGATCAGCGTGGACAGCAGCGGCGCGCGCCACCAGGCACCCGCCCGCATCCGGTCAAACACCGCCACATCCAGCAGTTGCGCAGTCAGAAACGCAAGCCCCGACCCGATGGCAATGCGGGCCGTCACCAGCGGACCAAACTCGCCCATGATCTGCGTGCCGATCAGCGAACAGGCGACGCCCACGCCAAAGCCCGCAATGACCACCCGCCGCGCGGCCTGCGCGCCATAAAGGCGGTTGGTCAGATCGGTCACCAGAAAGGCAATCGGATAGGTAAAGGCACCCCAGGTCAGCCATTGGCCGAACAGGAATTGCACAAGGATGTTTGAGGCCAGCACGGTGGCGGCCATGGCGATCACGCCGGGCAGAAGCTTTTGCATCATGTAATTTCCGTTTTTTATGCAAGGTCGCGGAGACTTGCCCCCCATTCAGGGACGCCGCGATCTAGGCCCGGCATCGGTCTGTGTCAACCACCGAAGCGGTATTCGACAATCTCGGTGCGCTGGACCGGCAGAAAGTTGCTGTCCGAAATCATAGTAAGCCGAATCACGCCATCCGCATCGCGCCAGACCGACAGGCCTTCCAGATTATCATGCATCCCCACCGGGGATTGCAGGTGGGTGCGGGGCTGGTCAAGTGCCGTGCGGCCAACTTGAAACGACCGCACCCGGCTGCCAAAGCCTGCGATGCCATGAAAGGTCCGCTCCAGCACATACAGCCTGCCATCAGGGCCAAAGTCGGCCGCCACAGGCAGAAAACCGCCCTGTCGCGGCAAGGTGAAGGCCTGGCTCCATTTGCCGTCCACAAAACGCCAGACCGGGAAATCATCGCCGCCCGAATTGCTGGCACGTCCCGTCAACAGGCGCGGTCGCAAGAAACCCCGCAGTTGCTCGGGAATGGCATAGAGAACACCGTTTGAGTCGAGCGCCAAGGCCTCAAACCCGGCGTTGCGCGGATAGGCCAGAAACGCGCGCGGGATGGGCAGGTCCTTGGGCATGCCCTCCAGCCCTGGATAACGCAACACCCGCGCCGGGCCCTCAAATGACACATAGACGCTGCCGTCGGGTGCAATGGCCATCCCTTCGCTGTCATTGCGCGCATCGACCAGCTGCACTGGCACGGGGTCCTTCAGCAGGGTGATCGGTCCGGCGCTGATACCCGAAATCCGGTCGTCTGCCCCCCGACGAAACCGCCCCCGCACAAACGCCCCTTTGTCCGAAACGGCGGTAAACCAAAGCCCATCTGGCGCCACCTCTATCGCGGAAAAGCCGCCAAAGCGATTGTCAGCCATCGACCACGAAAACGCACCGAAAAAGCCCGGCGGTCGTGTGGGGTTCGTGCTGCCCTGAAGCCCAAGAGCCACCAGAACCGCCGCGATTACCGCGCGGCGAGAACGTCTTGGCATTGTCTGGGCAGGTCATTCATGGTGTATTCGCGCGGATGGCGCTTTCGGGGGGCGTCGGGGTTCTTGCGCTTTGGGGCCGCCTTCGGCGGGTTCAGAAAATCGGTCACCCACCATGTCAGTGTATCATCGCAGCCATTGCCACCCTTTGAAAGCTCACTGACCGTTGGCGTCTGGGTTTCACAGAACCGCGCGCCTTTCGGGCATTTCAGCCGCACGTGGAAATGCGTGTCATGCCCGGCCACTGGCCGGATTTTCTGCAACCATTTGGTGTCGGCCCTCGTGGCCGTCTTGCACATCTCGATTTTCACCGCCGCCGCCACAAAGATGCGGTCCACCCTTGGGTCTGATGCCGCCGCCTTCATCACGGCATGGTGGCGTTTGGTCCAGTTGCTTGTCACCGACCGCTGGTCAGCCGACCGCACCGGAATCGACGAAATCGTCTCGCGCTCGTTCCGGCTCAGGTTCAGGCGCTGCGGCGGCAATTGCCAGATATCGGCATCCAGCCCGATCTGGTGGCTGGCATGGCCACTGGTCATCGGGCCGCCGCGCGGTTGGCTGATATCGCCGATATACAGACCGGCCCAGCCGATCTGCTGCGCAGTCTGGCTCAGGTCCATCAGAAACGAGATCATCTCGGGGTGGCCGAAATTGCGCCCGCGCGACAGCCGCATCGCCTGCCAGCTTGGCCCGGTTTCCGGCAGTTCCACCAGCCCAGCGGCACAGCCCTTGGCATAAGACCCGATCGGCATCGGCGCTTGCTGGCTTGGCCGGTCCTGTGCGCCAAACAGCTTGTTGGCCAATTGCTGCGCCTGCGCCGATCCGGGCAGGCACAGCAAGGCAGCCAGAAGCAGGGATCGGATCATGCAGTCTCTCCATCCGGTTTGACCCAGAATAGCAGGAGCAACCCGATCAGGAACAGCACAACCAGCGGAGTCACACCAAGTTGTTGGTTGCCGGTCAGGTCCGTCACGACCCCGATCGACAAGGGTGCCAGAAACGACGTGGCCTTGCCCGCAAGCGCATAGAGGCCAAAGGCCTCGGTCATCTTTTCGGCAGGGGCCTGACGCACCATCATCGTCCGGCTGGCCGATTGCAACGATCCGCCGCCCGCCCCGATCAAGGCGCCCAACACGTAGAACGCAATATCGGGCAGCGATGAGTCGGCACCGACCGGCATGCCGAACACCGCACTTCGGCTGACAAACACCACCCCAAGGGCTACCGCCGTCAGCACCATCACGTTCAGAATGATCACCGGCTTGGGCCCAAAGCGCGAGTCTGCCTTGCCGCCTGCCCAGGCAAAGATCGCCCCGGTCAGCGCCGCCAGGATGCCGAAGATGCCGACATTGGTCACTGACCAGCCCAGAACCCCCGCGGCATAGACCCCGCCAAAGACATACATGCCGTTCAGCGCGTCGCGGTAAAACATTGACGAGGCCAGATAGGCAAACAGGCTGCGGTTTCTTGGCAGGCTACGCAGCGTGGCCTTCAACTCGGGCCAGGCCCCCCGTATGGCCGCGAAAACGCCAACCGCATCGGCCTTTCGCGGTTCACGCACCCACAAGAAGAATGGGATCATGAACACGGCATACCAGATTGCGGTCAGCGGCCCGACCGCGCGCGTGCCCTCGCGCGCCTCTGGGTCCAGCCCGAACAGCGGCGCAATACCGATCAGCGTCTTGCCGGTGGCCCCTTCGGCCAGCAACACCAGCATGATGATCAGCGATACGATCCCGCCCAGATAGCCAAAGGCCCAGCCATTGCCCGACACCCGGCCGATATCGGCACGCGCGCACAGGCCCGGCAGCATGGCATTGGTGAACGTGGTGGCGAACTCCATCCCGATCAGGCCGATGCAGAACCACATCATCACCAGCCAGACGTTGAAATCATCCGGGGCCGAATACCACAGCATCCACGCGCCCAGCACATAAAGCACCGAGAACAGCAAGATGAAAACCATCCGCCCACCGGACTTGTCGGCCACAGCGCCCAGAAGCGGCGACAGCACCGCGATGATCAGCCCGGCGGTGCCGATGCCATAGCCCCAGATCGCCTGCGCAGCCGACCCGTCGCCAATGACCGAAACCACATAGGGCCCGAAGATGAAGGTCAGCAAAAGCGTGTTGTACGGCTGGCTGGCCCAGTCGAAGAAATACCAGCCCCAAAGGCGTTTTGACGTGGCGTCCATGATCTCTCCCTCGTGGCCCTATGATCGGCCTTGGCAAGATCAAGCCCGAAAAGGCCCCGCCGCGCAAGGGATGCCGCCTGCGTCACATCTGCGGTGGCCAAGGCCTGCTGGCTTCTGCTGCAATCCAGTTCTGCACCCAGTCCGGCAAGGCCGGGCTTTGCGGATCGTGCCCCATCGCCTGCGCCATGTCTGACGGTGGCACAATCCCGGCTTTGGACGTGATCGCCGAGCGGATCAGGATATGCGACGTGCAGTCCCCCTGCCGCCACATCGACTGTTCGATATACAGGAAACGTGCGTCCCAGCCGATGACACGGCTCCGCATCTCGACCCGGTTGAACATCTGCACCCGGCGGCGATAGCGCGTGGTGTTGCCCGCGACTGTCAGACCCCAGCCGTTGGCCGCCAACCGCTTGTGCAGCCCCATCCGCTGCCCAAGCGGGATGCGCCCTAGGTCATACAGTGTCAGCGTGCGGCCGTTGTTCAACTCCATCCACGGGTCAATGTCCCAAGGCCAGCAGACGTGATGGCTGACATGGGTATCAAACAGCCCCAGCGGCGGCGCGTTGCGAAACTTGAACAATTCCTTGAACATTCGGACATAAGGATACATGCGCGGCCTTTCGCTTGTGCAGCATGTCCCTGCCCTTACCTGACCCGCGCGTCAAGCCAGACGCAGCGGAAGGCGGTTGCCCTTTTGGGGGCAGATTGATACCACTGCCACAACAGGTTGTGCGCCCCGCACAGCCCCACCATCCATATCGTTGACGGAGTGTCCGACATGACCTCGATCCTGCAAATCCTGCTGCTGATTCTGGATATCGCGCAATGGATCATCATCGCGCATATCATCATGAGTTGGCTGATCAACTTTCAGGTGTTGAACCTGCGCCAACCGCTGGTGGCGCAGCTTTGGTATGGCATCAACCGGCTGCTGGAACCGGTCTATTCCCGCGTCCGGTCGGTGATGCCCAATATGGGCGGGCTGGATCTGGCACCTTTGGTGGTGTTGCTGGCGATCTATGCGCTGCGGATCGTGCTGATCAACAACGCCGCCGCGTTCCTGTAAGGTCGCCGCCCGACCATGCAAGACCCGCATCTGTTGTTGCAACGCATCTTCGGCTTTCCCGGTTTTCGTCCGGGTCAGGAAGATATCGTGCAAGCCGTGCTTGCCGGGCGCAACACACTTGCCATCATGCCCACCGGCGGCGGCAAATCGCTGTGCTTTCAACTGCCTGCGCTGTGCCGCGATGGGGTGACGGTGGTGATCTCGCCCCTGATCGCCCTGATGCGCGATCAGGTCCGCGCACTGAAGGCGGCGGGGGTAGAGGCCGGGGCACTGACCTCGGGCAATACGGATGAAGAAACCGAACAGGTGTTCACTGCCATCGATGACGGCCGCCTGAAGCTTTTGTACATGGCCCCCGAACGTCTGGCGGCAGGCGGCACGCTTGCCCTCTTGCGCCGGGCGCAGGTGTCGATGATCGCGGTGGATGAGGCGCATTGCGTCAGCCAGTGGGGCCACGACTTCCGCCCCGATTACCTGCGCATCGGCGAATTGCGCCGCGTGCTGCAGGTGCCCTTGGCCGCATTTACCGCCACCGCCGATGAAGAAACCCGCGCCGAGATTGTCACCCGACTGTTCGATGGCGTGGCCCCGGAAACCTTTCTGCGCGGCTTTGACCGGCCCAACATTCACCTTTCCTTTGCGGTGAAAGACAAGCCGCGCGAGCAGATCCTGCGCTTTGCCGCCGCCCGCAAAGGCCAATCCGGCATCGTCTACACGTCATCGCGCGCGAAAACCGAAGTGCTGGCGCAAGCCCTGCGTGACGCTGGCCATTCCGCCTGCCACTACCACGGCGGGATGGAGGCGGAAGAGCGCCGCCGGGTGGAGATTCGCTTTCAGCAGGAAGACGGGCTGATTGTTGTGGCCACGGTCGCCTTTGGCATGGGCATCGACAAGCCCGATATCCGCTGGGTGGCGCATGCCGACCTGCCAAAGTCGATAGAAGGCTACTATCAGGAAATCGGTCGCGCGGGCCGCGATGGTGCCCCTGCCGAAACCCTGACGCTGTATGGCCCCGACGACATCCGCCTGCGCCGCACCCAGATTGACGAAGGTGCCGCGCCCCCCGACCGCAAGGCCGCCGACCACGCCCGGCTGAACGCGCTTCTGGGTCTGGCCGAGGCGATGACCTGCCGCCGTCAGGTGTTACTGGGCTATTTTGGCGAGGCGTCCGAACCCTGCGGCACCTGCGATCTGTGCGACCGCCCCGTCGATGTGTTCGACGCGACCGAGGCCGTGCGCAAGGCGCTGTCGGCGATTCTGCGCACCGGCGAATGGTTTGGCGCGGGCCATCTGATCGATATCCTGACCGGAAACGCCACCGCCAAGGTGCGCGAAAAGGGCCATGACCAGCTGCCCACCTTTGCCGTCGGGCGCGATCTGAGCAAGCCCGCCTGGGGCGCGGTGTTCCGCCAGATGATGGGCCGCGACCTGATCCGCCCCGATGCCGACCGGTTCGGTGCCTTGCGGATGACCGAGGCCGCCCGACCCATTCTGCGCGGCGAGGCCAGCATTTCCCTGCGCCGCGATACCATTGCCTCTGCCGCCCCGCGCATTGCGGTAAAAACCCTTGTGGCCGAGGAGGATGCCCCGCTGCTCTCGGCGCTCAAGGCCAAACGCCGCGCACTGGCCGAGGCGGCCGGCGTGCCGGCCTATGTCATCTTCCCAGACCGCACGCTGATTGAAATGGCCGAGCGCAAGCCTGCCACGCTGGACCAGATGGCCGGGATCACCGGCGTTGGCGCGAAAAAGCTGGAAAGCTATGGCGCGGCGTTCCTTGCCGTCATCAACGGCGCGGCAACCGGTCTGCACCCGGCGCGGATGCGGCTGGCCGGTCGGCCCTCGGGCGCGGTTTATGACCGTCTGGCCGAAGTGCAACTGACGCTGTTGCGCGGTGAGGACGGCACCGGCAAACCGCTCAGCCTGTCGCCCGGCGTGCTGCGACGCATCGCCGAGGCGCGGCCCTCGACCCTGTCGGACCTTGACCGAGTGGGTGACCTTGGCCCTGCCAAGATCGAGCGCTTCGGTCCTGCCTTTCTGGATGTGTTACGCGACAGCTAGGCAGCCACAGGGTTGCGTCGGCTGGACAATGCCTGCGCCGCACATATCTTTCGCCAAACCGATGAGGGCCCGATGCTGACCGTCCTTTCGCCTGCCAAAAAGCTGAACGAAACCCCAAAGGCGCTGCCTGACGGGCATGACATGACCGAACCCGCCTTTGCCGCGCAGGCGCTGGAACTGGCCAGCCTTGCCCGCGCCTTGTCGGTCGATGAGATTCGCAAGCTAAGCCATATCTCCGAACCGCTTGCCCGGCTGAACCGCGACCGGTTTGACGCGTTCAGCGCCACACCCGCGCCGGGCACGATCTATCCGGCGGTGCAGTGCTTTGCGGGTGACACGTATCAGGGGCTTGAGGTGCGCACGCTGTCCGCCGCCGCACTGGACTGGGCAGATGGGCATTTGCGCATCCTTTCCGGCCTCTACGGGCTGTTGCGCCCGTTTGACGCCATTCAGGCCTACCGCCTTGAAATGGGCAGCAAACTGGCCAACCCCCGCGGCGCCGATCTGTACGCCTATTGGGGCGACCGTATCGCCGTGGCCTTGAACGATCTGGCCTCCGAGCAGGGCGCGCGGGTCTTGGTCAATTGCGCCTCGGTTGAATATTTCGGCGCGGTGGACAGGAATGCCCTGCGCCTGCGCGTGATCACACCGGTGTTTCTGGAAGAACGCGACGGCACCGCGAAAATCGTCAGCTTCTGGGCCAAGCGCGCCCGCGGCGCGATGGCGCGCTTTATCTGCGAAAACCGCCTGACCGACCCCGCCGACCTGAATGGTTTCACCCTTGGCGGCTACACGTTCCGCGCCGATCTGTCAGAGGGCGACCGGATGGTGTTCAGCCGGGCCGAGCCTGCGCAAACCGCCGCCTAACCAGCCGGTGCAATCGGCACTGCCTCGCTCGGGCAAAACTCGGCCATCGCTGCGGTGATGGCGGTCTTGCGCAGCGGTTTGGTCAGGTAACGGTCCATCCCCGCCGCCAGAACCGCCGCGCTGTCACCCTCCATCGCATGGGCCGTCAGCGCCACAATCGGCACATGGCTGCGGCCATCCTCGATATGCCGGATCGCCTGGGTGGCTTCGCGCCCGTCCATTTCCGGCATCGAGATATCCATGAAGATCAGGTCCGGCTGCCAGCTTTGATACAGTTCCACCGCCTCGCGGCCATTGGCGGCAAATTGCAACTCGATCTCGATGTCCTTGACCATCTTGGCAAAAACCAACTGGTTGGTGCGGTTGTCTTCGGCGGCCAGAACGCGCATCCGGCGCCGGCCCGGTGCGACCACCGCCTTGATTGGCGCCGCAACCGCCGCTGGGGCTGAAAGGGCCTGCAAATGCCGATACAGATCGGCCCGCAGGATCGGCTTTTGCAAGATTGCCGCCAGATCGACATCGGCGCCTTGATCGCGCGCTGCAACCGGGTTTGACGACAGCATGACCACCGGCATCGTGTAACCCCCGGCCCGGATGCGGCGCGTCAGCGTCAAGCCGTCCATCTCGGGCATGTCATGGTCGGTCAGCACCACGTCAAAATCCCGGTCCCGGCCAAGGGCGGCCAAGGCCTCGGCCCCTGACCGGCACAAGGTGACGGCGATGCCATGCGGGGCCAGTTGCCGTTCCAGAATGGTGCGGTTGATGAACTGGTCATCGACCACCAGCGCACGGCGCAAGGTGATGGGCAAGCGTGTCACCGGATTGTCTTCGTCAATCGGCAGCGTCACCCGAAAGCCAAAGCACGACCCCTTGCCCAATTCGCTGTCCACCCAGGCGCTGCCGCCCATCCGCTCAATCAGGCGGCGGGTGATGGCAAGGCCAAGGCCGGTGCCTTCGAACTTGCGGTTTTGCTGATCCTCGACCTGATTGAATTCGCCAAAGATATGCTCAAGGTTCTGGGCGGCGATGCCGATGCCGGTGTCTTCGACGGTGATGTGCAACTGCTGCTGCCCGGCCCCGCCCTCCAGCCCGACAACCCGCACCAGAACATGGCCTTGCTCGGTGAACTTCACCGCGTTGCCGATCAGGTTGGTCAGAACCTGCCGAACCCGGCCCGGATCGCCGACAAAGCGGGTCGGCAGGAACATGTCGTAATCAATCATCAGATCAATGCCCTTGGCCCGCGCGCGCGGCTGCAACAACATGGTGACTTCATGGATCGTGCGTTCCAGATCAAAGGGTTCGGGGTGCAGCGTCAGACGTTCGGCCTCGATCTTGGAATAATCCAGAATATCGTTGATGATCACCAAAAGCGCCTCGCCCGACGAGCGGATCGTCTCGGCAAACAGCCGCTGTTCTTCGGAAAGTGCCGTGTCGCACAGCAGTTCCGCCATCCCGACCACGCCGTTCATCGGGGTGCGAATCTCATGGCTCATGTTGGCCAGAAACGCTGATTTGGCGCGGTTCGCGGCCTCGGCCTGCTGGCGCGCGGCTTCCAGTGCGACCTGCTGTTCCTTCCAGTCGGTGATGTCCACCCGCAGGCCGACCCGTCCGCCATCGGGCGTGCTTTGCTCCAGCACCCGCAACCAGCGGCCATTCGACATTTTCTGCTCATGGATCGAAGATGGCGCGCGATGCGCGGCCATGCGTTCTGACAGCCATTCCGCCTCACGCCCCACAGCCTCGGCGTATTTGCCGTGGCTCAGGCCATTGCGCAGGATGTCTTCAAAGGTCACGCCGGGGCGCAGGATATCGGCGCTTTCGGGGTGAATCTCGCGGTAGCGTTGGTTGCAGGTCAAAAGCCTGTCCTCCCTGTCAAAAAGCACAAATCCATCGGGGATGGCCTCGATCGCGGCCCAGATTCGCATCTGTTCGGTGATGTCGATGGCCAGGGTCACCATGTCGCCATCGCGCGCGCGGCGGTCCATCAGGCGCAGGTAATTGCCATTGCTCAGTTGCACGACGACGGGCTCGATCGCCTCGCTGGCCGAGCGTGCCAGCATCCGTGCCACCCAGTCATCGGCAGTTTCCCGGTCCAGCCGCACCACAGCGTGTTCGGCAGCCAGCCGCAGGATCTGTTCATAGGAAATGCCCGGTGCCAGGCTGAACCCCTCAAACGCCCGCAGATAGGCGCGATTGGCGGCAATCAGCTTCAGTCCAGAGTCAAACACCGCAAAGCCATCGCGGATGGTGTCGATTGAATCCCACAGCCGCCGCTCGGCCATGACGGCCGCAGTATGCGCTTGCTCCAACTCGGTCACAAACCGCGCGTTCTGGCCTTTCAGCGCGGCGGCTTCGGTCTGCGCCTCGCGCACGACCGACCGTTGCACCACGATCTGATCCGACAAAGACCGCGCGTGCATTGCCAATTTTTCATTGGCGGCAAACAGTTCACGGCTTTTCTGTTCCAGCAGCCGTTCGGCAGCCAGTCTTGCCCGCCGTTCTCTGGCCAGCTTTTCGCTTACGTCCGTTCTCAGCCGTTCCACCCGGATCGCCTTCTGCTGCGGGGCCCCGGCCTGACCATAGGGGAAACAGAATGAACACCGGCTTAACATGATCGAACCCGTCGCAGGGCTTGCCCCCGTCGTCGCGACGCTTGCAGGAAACCGGGCGTCGGTGCACCATGCACGCCATCCGGTGGGAGGATTTCATATGCGTTTTTTTGCCCGTGCCTTTGCCATCCTCATTCTGGCGGCAGTCCCGGTCGGCGCACAGGACCAGCCGCTGGTGCCGCAAAAGCGGGTGATCATGATGCAAGATCAGGATCTTCCGGGCGGCGATATTGCGCAGGTATTCGACACCACATTGGAAGCCTGCGAGCGCGCTTGCCTGACCAATGCGCGCTGCACAGCCTTTACCTTCAACACCCGCAACGGGTCTTGTTTTCCAAAGGCCAACCCCGGCACGGGTGCCTTCTATCAAGGCGCGATCTCGGCGCAGGTGCTGACCGCAGCCCCCGGCGCCGGGGCGCGGGCCGCGGATCGCCGGGCCGAACTGGGCTTTGCCGGGCAAGGCGACATTGACGCTGCCTTGGCACAGGCGCAATCGCTGGGGCGCACCCACAGCACCAATGGCTTCAGCGCCGACGATCACGCAACAGCCGCCGCTCAGGCCGAGGCGCGGGGCGATATCGAGGCGGCGATGCGCTTTGCCGGGGCTGCGGTAAATCTGACGGATAGACCCGAGTCCTGGGCCGAATACGCCCGCCTGTCGTTACTGTCCGCTGATCTGCGCGGGGCCAACCCATCCGCCTTGCGGCAGCGGGCGATTGACGCGGCTCTGAACGGCTATCTTCGGGCTGATGCGGCCGCCTTGCGCCACACGATTCTGGTCACCATGGCCGAGGCACTGGAAAAGGCGGGCCGGGGCCGTGACACCGTGCAAGCCCTGCGACTGGCGCAAGACCTGCAACCGCGCGATGACACCGCCGCCGCGCTTGATGCAGCCATCGGCAAATACGGCTTTCGCATCACCGAACATGACGTGCAGGCCGACAGTCTGCGCCCGTGCATCTGCGCCAACTTTTCCGAGGATCTGGCGAAAACCGGGGTGGATTATGAAACCTTCGTGCAGCTTCCTGAACCGGGGCTGACTGTTGTCTCGGACGGTCGGCGCAATCTGTGCATCGAAGGGCTGTCGCACGGGTCACGCTATACCGTCACCTTCCGCCAAGGCCTGCCGGCCGCCGATGGCCAGCAACTGGCCAAATCGGTGCCGATCACCGCTTACGTCCGCGACCGCACCGCAGGCGTGCGCTTCCCCGGTCGGGCCTATGTGCTGCCCAAGGGCGACACGGCCGCGATCCCGGTGGAAACCGTCAACACCGACAGGCTTGCGCTGTCGCTGTATCGCGTCACCGACCGCAACCTGCTGCGGGCGTACCAGAATGGCTATTTCAGTCAGCCGATGGCCGACTGGCAGGAAAATGACTTCAGCGGCGAAATCGGTGTGCAGGTCTGGACCGGCAGCGCCAGCGTGGGGCTGGACGTAAACCGCGATGTAACCACCCGCCTGCCGATGGCCGAGGCGCTGAAAGGCCAGCCCGCCGGGGTGTATGCGCTGAAAGCCATGGTCCCCGGCGAAGACCCGTACAAGGTGCCCGGAGGGTGGCAATGGTTTGTCGTCTCTGATCTGGGGCTGACCACGCTGTCGGGCGTCGATGGCCTGCATGTCTTTGTGCGCAGCCTTGGCAGCACCGATGCAAAGCCCGGGATGACGGTCGAGCTTTTGTCCACCGCGAACGAAATCCTGGGCACCGCCCTGACCGATGCCACAGGCTATGCCCGGTTTGATGCGGGCCTGACGCATGGCACCGGGGGCCAAGCCCCGGCGCTGGTGGTGGCGCGCGACGGTGACACCGATCTGGCCTTCCTGTCGCTGACCGACCCCGAGTTTGACCTGTCTGACCGGGGCGTCGAAGGCCGCCCTGCCCCCCCGCCGATTGACGTGTTCCTGACCACCGATCGTGGCGCCTATCGCGCGGGCGAGACGGTTTACGCCACCGCGCTTGCCCGGGATGGCGCGGCCACCGCTGTGCCCGGCCTGCCGCTGACCGCCATCCTCAAGCGCCCTGATGGCGTCGAATATTCCCGGGCGCTGATCGAAGACTCAGGTGCAGGCGGCCACGTATTCGCCCTGCCCATCGGTGGCAGCGCCCCGCGTGGTGTGTGGCGGCTTGAGGTGCTGGCCGATCTTCAGGCGGCACCGCTGACCTCGAAGACCTTCTTGGTTGAGGATTTTCTGCCCGAACGCATCGACTTTGACCTGACCCTTGCCGATGGCGATCTGCGCCTTGGCGATGTGCCGGTGCTGACCGTGGCCGCCAAATACCTGTTCGGTGCCCCCGGTGCCGATCTGGCCATCGAAGGCGAGGTGGCCTTGCGTGCCGCCAAATCCTTGGCAGGGTATGATGGCTATGTCTTTGGCCCGCATGACGACCCTTTTGATGCGCGGATGGAATCCTTTGGCGGTAACCGCACCGACGATGACGGTCTTGCCCAGATCAGTCCGCTGTTGCCGGAAGCTGATAACCCGCAACAGCCACTGGAGGCCGGCTTCACTGTCCGCGTGGCCGAAGGCTCGGGCCGCCCGGTGGAAAGGCAGTTGGTCAAACTGCTGACCCCGTCTTCACCGCTGATCGGCGTAAAGCCGATTTTCGACGATGTGGTCGCCGAAGGCACCGAGGCGCGCTTTTCCCTGATCGGCCTTGGCGCAGATGCCCGGCCCACCCCCATGGCGGTGGAATGGGAGGTGACCCGGATCGAGACCAATTACCAATGGTATCAAAGCTATGGCTCGTGGAACTGGGAACCCGTCACCTCGCGCGCCGTGGTCGCCGAGGGCAAGGCCGACCTTGGCCTGCAACCCACCGAAATCACCGCCCCGGTGCAATGGGGCCAGTATGAGCTGCGCGTGCGCAATGCCGCTGGCGCTGTCACCTCAACCACCTTCTATGCAGGTTGGTATGCCCCCGCCGATGTAACCTCGACCCCCGACACGCTGGAACTCTCGCTCGACAAACCGGCCTACAGGGCGGGCGATACTGCCACCTTGCGCATCGTGCCCCGCGCGGCCGGAACCGTGCTTGTCACCGTCTTGTCGAACCGCCTTATCTCGATGCAGGCCCAAGCCGTGACCGAAGGCGAAAACCTGATCACCTTGCCGGTCACCGATGACTGGGGTGCCGGAGTCTATGTCACCGCCTCGGTCCTGCGCCCAATGGACGTGGCCGCAGGCCGCAACCCGGCCCGCGCGCTTGGCCTTGCCCATGCCGCAGTCGACCCCGGCGCGCGCAAACTGGACGTGCGTTTCGAAACCGCCACCGAGGCCACCCCGCGTGGCCCGATGCCGGTCACGCTCAAGGTCGATGGCCTAGGCGCAGGCGACACCGCCTATGCCACCATCGCCGCCGTCGATCAGGGCATCCTGAACCTGACTGGCTTCACCGTGCCCGACCCTGCGGGCCACTACTTCGGTCAGCGCAAACTGGGCGTCGGCATCCGCGATGTCTATGGCCGGTTGATCGACGGTTTGAACGGCGCACAAGGCACGGTGCGCTCCGGTGGCGACGCGGGCGCGCAGGCGCGGCTGCAAGCCCCACCCCCGACAGAGGACCTGGTCGCCTATTTCACCGGGCCGGTCCAGGTGGGGACCGACGGCTATGCCCGCACCACCTTTGACCTGCCGTCCTTCAACGGTTCGGTCAAGCTGATGGCAGTGGTCTGGTCCTCGAAAGCCGTCGGTCAGGCCGAGGCCGAGGTTCTGTTGCGCGACCCCGTTGTGGTGACCGCCAGCCTGCCCCGCTTCATGGCGCCGGGCGATGAAAGCCGCATCCTGCTGGAACTTGTTCACGCCACCGGGCCTTCGGGTCGCATGGGGCTGGATGTTGCAGGCACTGGCGTCACGCTCGGTCAGGTGCCGTCAGGCTTTGATCTGGCCGACAAAGGCAAGGCAGTGTTCGCCGTGCCGGTCACCGCTACAACCGCAGGCCTCCATTCCATCACTATCAACCTGACCACGCCGGACGGCAGGCAACTGACCAAGACACTCACCCTGCCGGTGCAGGCCAACGATCCCGAAATCGCCCGCACCACGCGGCTGACGCTTGGCAAGGGCCAGACCCTGACACTGGACGACAGCCTGTTCGCGGGCCTGTCGCCGGATGCATCAAAGGCGACCATGGCCGCAGGGCCTCTGGCCCGGATGGATACCCCCGGCCTGCTCGAGGCCCTTGACCGCTATCCCTATGGCTGCACCGAACAGATCACCTCCAAGGCCCTGCCGCTATTGTATTTCGACCAGGTCGCGCAGGCGCTGGACATCCCCGGAGCCGACAACATCCACGCCCGAATCGAACAGGCTGTGGCCGAGGTCCTGACCAATCAGGGGGCGACCGGCGGCTTTGGCCTGTGGTCGCCCGGCAACGGCGATCTGTGGCTGGATGCCTATGTGACCGACTTTCTGTCGCGGGCCCGCGCGCAGGGCCACACCGTGCCCGACAAGGCCTTTCGTCAGGCGCTGGACAATCTGCGCAATCAAGTCAACTTCGCCCCTGATTTCGACGCCAATGCCAATGGCGGGGGCGAGGCGCTTGCCTATGCGCTGATGGTTCTGGCCCGCGAAGGGGCAGCGGCCATTGGTGACTTGCGCTATTTTGCCGATGTGAAAGGCAGTGATTTCCGCACCGCCCTGGCCCAGGCCCAGCTTGGCGCGGCCCTCGCCAGCTATGGCGACCAGCCCCGCGCCGATGCCATGTTCCGCAAGGCCGCCGCGCGTGTGCAGGCGCTTATGGAACGTGACAGCAACCAGATCTTCCGCATCGACTATGGCAGCAACTATCGCGACTCGGCGGCCATTCTGGCACTTGCCGTCGAATCCGGCACGCAGGTGGTGGATCAGGACGCGCTGATGTCCCGCCTCTCGACCAATGTCGACCGGTTGTCTACGCAAGAGGCGTCATGGGCGCTGATGGCCACCCACGCGCTGATCGACAGGCCCGGCTCCGACGGCATCACCGTGAACGGTTCCGCCCTGACCGGCCCCCTGGTGAAGGTGCTGACACCGGGCAGCGGCCCCGTCGCCATCGTCAACACCGGGCCAGACACGCAACTGACCGTCACCGCCTATGGCCAGCCTACTGAACCGGAACCCGCGGGCGGCAACGGCTATGCCATCACCCGCAGCTATTTCACACTCGACGGCCAGCCCGCCACGCTGGACGGGGTGCGCAGCGGCGACCGGCTGGTGACCGTGCTGGAAATCGCCCCCTTGGGTCGCGGCGAAGCCCGGCTGATGGTGAACGATCCGCTGCCCGCCGGGTTTGAAATCGACAACCCGAACCTGATCTCGGGCGGGCAGATGGCGGCGCTGGACTGGTTGAACCTTGAAGCAGAGGTTGCCCATTCCGAGTTCCGGCAAGACCGTTTCCTGACTGCGATCGACCGCACCAATGCCAAACCCTTCCGCTTGGGCTATATCGTGCGCGCGGTGTCGCCGGGCAGCTTCCACCACCCGGCGCCGTCGGTCGAGGACATGTATCGCCCCAGCTTCCGGGCACGCGGCGAAACCGGCCGGATCAGAATCGTTCCGTGATGCGCGCCCGCTACGCCTTTGCACTTGCCGCGGGCCTGTTCCTGACCGGGCTGGCCCGCGACCAGGCCGACGATTGGCTGGCCGCCACGCGGTTGCCACCGCTGGCGCTTGACACCTCGGTCGAGGTGACAGACCGGCACGGCACCCTGCTGCGCGCCTATACCGTGGCCGACGGTCGCTGGCGCATGGCGGTCGATCTGGATCAGGTCGATCCCGCCTATGTCGCCATGCTGGTCGCCTATGAAGACAAGCGCTTTTACACGCATGCCGGCATCGACCCCGTCGCGATGGCGCGCGCGGTGGCGCAGGCCTTGCGCCATGGCCGGGTAATTTCCGGCGGCTCGACCCTGACCATGCAGGTTGCCCGTCTGCTCGAGGAAGGAACGACGGGCGAAGTCGGCGGCAAACTGCGGCAGATGCGGGTGGCCATGGCGCTGGAGCGGCGGCTGACCAAAAACCAGATCTTGCAGCTTTACCTGCAACTGGCCCCGTTCGGCGGCAATCTGGAAGGCGTGCGCGCCGCGTCCTTCGCCTATTTCGGCAAGGAACCCAAGCGCCTGACCCCGGCCGAGGCCGCCCTGCTGGTCGCCCTCCCGCAGGCCCCCGAATCGCGCCGCCCCGACCGTGCCCATGCCCGTGCCGTCGCAGCCCGCGAACGGGTGCTGGCACGGGCCTTGCGCGATGGCATTGTGCCCGACCATCTGGCCCAAGGCGCCCTGACCGAACCGGTGCCGCACGTCCGCCGACCGTTTTCCGCGCTTGCCCCGCATCTGGCCGACCGGGCGCGCGCCGATAACCCGGCCCTTGCCCGCCATGGCCTGACGCTGGACGCCGCCCTGCAAACCGCGCTCGAAGCCCTCGCCCGAGACATCGTCGCCACCCAGGGCGAGCGTGTGCAACTGGCCCTTGTGGTGGCCGATCACACCTCGGGCGAGATCCTTGCCTCGGTCGGCTCTGCTGCGTTTCAGGCCGATGCCCGCGCTGGCTTTGTTGATATGACCACGGCCTTGCGCAGCCCCGGGTCCACCCTGAAACCGCTGATCTATGGCCTTGCCTTCGATCAGGGCCTCGCCCACCCCGAAACCCTGATCGACGACCGGCCAATGTCATTCGCGGGCTATGCGCCGCAGAACTTTGACCACCAGTATCGCGGCACGCTGCGGCTGCGTGAGGCGTTGCAGATGTCGCTGAACCTTCCGGTGGTGCAACTTCTGGACGCGCTCGGCCCGTCCCGCCTGCTGGCCGCGCTGGACAAAGCCGGGGTGGAGTGGGTCATTCCTGGCAATCAGCCGGGGCTGGCGGTGGGTCTGGGCGGTATCGGCATCACGCTGACCGATACGGTCCAGCTCTACGCCGCCATCGCGCGCGGCGGCATGTCGCTGCCGCTGTCCTGGCGGCTAGAGGGGGCGCGCGAAGAAGGCCAACGCCTGCTCAGCGCCGCCGCCGCATGGCAGGTGGGAGATATTCTGGCGGGCCTTGCTCCGCCCCCCGGTGCGCCCGCCAATCGCCTCGCCTATAAGACCGGCACCAGCTATGGCCACCGCGACGCTTGGGCCATCGGCTATGACGGGCGGCATGTGATCGGCGTCTGGATGGGCCGGGCCGATGGCACTCCGGTGCCCGGTGCCTTTGGCGCCGATGTCGCCGCCCCGGTGCTGTTCCAGGCGTTTTCGCGCCTGAAACCCCGGCTTGACCCGCAACCCGCCGCCCCCGCCGCCACGCTTCTGGTGTCAAACGCGCAGTTGCCGCAACCGTTGCAACGCCTTCACAGCCGACAAGCCGGTCTTGATAGCAACGCCCCCGCTGTCGCCTTTCCGCCCGACGGGGCCGAGGTTGAACTATTGTCGGGCAGCCTGATGGTCAGGGTGGCCGGCGGCCGCGCGCCGTTCACCTGGCTGGCCGATGGCGTGCCGGTTCTGGTGCAAGACCGCGCGCGTTCCGCCCTGCTGAGCCTGCCCGGCACCGGCTTTGTCACCCTGTCGGTGATCGACGCCACCGGGAAATCTGCCCGTGCCAGGGTGCGCCTGCACTGAAGGTCTTGATCAGCCCCCCACCCCCATCGTCGGGCACATGCCCCGACCCCCACAAGCGGTAGGGGGTCGCCCGGCCGCCTCATCGCGCCTCCCTCCCCCCTCGTGGGGGAGGGCCGGGGTGGGGGGGCCTCTCACGCCGCCCCTTGGATCACACCCGCTCGATCGCCAAGGCAATCCCCTGTCCGCCACCGATGCACATCGTGATCAGCGCCGTCCGCGCGCCCGTGCGCTCCAGCTCGTGCAACGCCTTGACGGTCAGGATCGCCCCCGTCGCCCCCACCGGATGCCCCAAAGCAATGGCCCCGCCATTCGGGTTCACCCGCGCCGGCTCCAACCCCAGCTCACGGTTCACCGCGATCGCCTGGGCAGCAAAGGCCTCGTTCGATTCGACCACGTCAAAATCGGCCGGCCTCAGACCCAGCTTGGCACACAAGGCCCCCACCGCCGGGATCGGGCCGATCCCCATCACCTTCGGGTCCACCCCGGCATGGGCATAGCCCATGATCCGCGCGCGGGGCTGTGCCCCCGGAAACAGCCCGCGCGACATGACCAGCGCCGCCGCGCCATCGTTGATGCCGCTGGCATTGCCCGCCGTCACTGTGCCATCCTTCTGGAACGCCGGGCGCAGGGCCGACAACGCCTCAAGCGAGGTGGCCTTGGGGTGCTCATCCACCGCAAACTGCACCACGCCTTTGCGTCCTGCGACGTCTATCGGCGTGATTTGGGCCGCAAAGCGCCCTTCCGCGATGGCGAGCGCCGCGCGCCGTTGGCTTTCCAGCGCAAAGGCATCTTGCGCGGCCCGGCTGATGCCGAACTGCGTCGCGACATTCTCCGCCGTCACCCCCATATGCCCGGAGCCAAACGGGCAGGTCAGCGCGCCGGTCATCATGTCAATCGCCCGCACATCGCCCATCTTCTGCCCAAACCGCGCGGCAGGCAGGGCATAGGGGGCCCGGCTCATGCCTTCCGCTCCGCCCGCCACCGCGACCGCCGCATCGCCCAAAAGGAGCGCCTGCACCGCCGAGACAATCGCCTGTGCGCCCGACCCGCACAAGCGGTTCACGTTCATCGCGGGCACCATATCGGGTATGCCTGCCTGCAACGCCGCCACCCGGCTTAGATACATGTCGCGCGGTTCGGTGTTGATGACATGGCCCATCACCACCGTGCCCACCTGCGCGCCGGCCACACCCGCCTGCATCAGCGCCGCACGGATCACCTGCGAGGCCACCTCGATTGGCGGCACCAAGGCCAAGGCACCGCCAAAGCCACCGATCGCGCTGCGCGTGGCAGAAAGGATGAAAACCTGATCCGAGGCGTTGGGCATGGCGCGCTCCTCTTCTGTGCGGCAGGCTAACCACTTTCCCGGTTCGGACAAACCGGAACGCCGCGTCAGTTGACAGGGCCGCGCGGTCAGGAGAAGGCTGCGCGCACAGGAGAACCCCCAAGATGAAAGACCTGATCCGGGCCAATGCCGCCTTGCTGTTCGTCGGCCTCGCCAGCTTTGTGATGATGGGCGCGGGCCAGTCCCTTTACGGCCCTGCCCTGCCAGCATTTGGCCGGGCCCTGTCGCTGACCCCGGCTCAGGCCGGCTGGCTGGTGTCGGCGCATTGGGTAGGCTGCGCCATCGGTGTTGCGCTGATGTATCTTTACGGCGCGCGGGCCACGCCGCGCATCGCGATTGGCCTGATGGTGCTGGGGGCAGCGGCCTTGGCGATGGCGGCGGGGCTGTGGGTCACCTTTGCCGGGGCGGTGATGTTCGGCATGGGCTATGGCATCTCGACCACGGTGTTCAACCCACGCATCCTGCGGGCGTTCGGCGCGCGCGGCACCGCCATGGTCAGCCTCCTGAACGCGTCCTTTGGCATCGGTGCGATTGCCGCCCCTCTGGTCTTTGTCGGTTTGGGGTCAAACCCGGCCTTGGCCTTTGCGCTGATCACGGGTTTTGGCGCGCTGATCTGGCTGGGGGCCGGCCGCTCGGGCGGCAGCGCCGCGACGCCATCCGGCACCCCGACGGGCAGCTTTCGCCCGATGCTGGCGTTCCAGCTGTTCGCGGTGGCCGGGATCGGGATCGAGGCGACGCTGGTCGGGCTTGGCCCCAGCGCGCTGATCCGTGCAGGCCTTTCCGAAAGCAGCGCGTCCCAGATGCTGAGTGCGTTTTTCGTGGCCTTTCTGGGTGCGCGGGTGGCACTGATCTTCACCGCGCATCTGGTGGCGCCGTTCACGCTGTATATCGGGGCCATGATGCTTGCGGCGCTGTCAGCCACTTTGGCGGCTCTGGTCAGCCCCGGCCTGTTTTTCGTCAGCCTCGGCCTGTCGGCGGGGCTGTTCTTTCCCGGCTTTTATGTCGCCGCCAGCAGGGTGATGGGCGACGACCCGCGCACCCCGGCGATCATCATCGCCGCCGGGCTGGTTGGCGGCATTCTGGCCCCCATTGTGCTGTCGCCGGTCATCGCCCAGTTTGGCGGGGCGGTGTTCTTTGGCCTGCTTGCCGGGGTGGCGGCGCTGTCAGCGGTCTGCGCCCTGATCGTCCGTCACGCAATACCCGCGTTGCAGCGCTGAACGGCGCGCAGGCCGCGCGGCATGCCTAACGTGGCACTGCGGGCAATTGCGGCAGCAGCGGCACCCGGCCTGCGGCGGTCAACCGAAAGACCTGACCATCGGCCTCGATCACGATCGCCGACAACGGACCGCCGTAGGCGGCGGAACTGTCGATATTCACCCGGTTGCCGTAATGGGTGGGCGTGTCGATGGCGGTATGGCCGTGCACGATCAGCGCCTCATGCGGGCCAATGTGGTCCAGAAACGCCGCCCTGATCCACAACAGATCGGTTTCGGTCTGGTCCTTCAGGGCGATGTTGGGCCGGATGCCGGCGTGCACAAATACCACATCACCAACCCGATGCGAGGTCGGCAAGGCATCCAGAAACGCAATATGTGCCTTGGGCACCGCCGCCACGGCATCGCTGTGGACAGGGGTGATCGGCCGGTCAGCCGGGCTGCGCACGCCATAAGACTCCAGTGTTTCAGCCCCGCCCAGCCGGGGATGCAGCCAGGAAAACTGGGCCCGCAGGCCTGCGTCGCGGGCGCAAGGGTCAGCCATGAACAGTGTGAACATCCGGTCATGATTGCCCTTGAGCACCACCCAGTCCTGCCCTTGCGCGATGCCATCGCGCAAAAAGTCGATCACGCCGCGGCTGTCAGGCCCGCGGTCCACCAGATCACCGACATGCACCACCTGGCCCTGGCCATGGCGGGCCATGTCGGCAGAGATCAGATCATGGACGCCGCGCAGAAGGCCCAGATGGCCGTGAATGTCGCCGATCGCGTAGGTATGCATTGATCCGGCCTTTCAGATGGAAACGCCCGGGGGACTTCACGTCCCCCGGACCCCCTGTGGGATATTTGAAGAAAGAGAAAGACGAAACCCGTCTTATGCGCCTTCGAACAGCAGCGGCTTGACCTGCTGGAACATGCCGGTCGATTCCAGCGTATCGACCACCTTTGGGTTGATCGCCTGATCCAGATACAGCAGCGCAATCGCATCTTCGCCGATGGCCGAGCGGCCAAGCGTGAAGTTGGCGATGTTGACGCCGTTCTTGCCAAGGGTCATGCCCAGAAGACCGATGATGCCCGGCACGTCCTCGTTGGTGGTGTATAGCATGTGCTCGCCCACCTCGGCGTCGATGGTGATGCCCTTGATCTGGATGAAGCGCGGCTTGCCATCGGAAAAGCAGGTGCCGGCGATCGAGCGTTCGCGCTTGTCGGTGACCATGGTCACCTTGATGAAGGCGTCAAACGCACCGGACTTGTCTTGCCGGGTGGTCGAGATCTGGATGCCCTTTTCCTTGGCCACCACCGGGGCGGACACTAGGTTGACATCCGGGTTCTGCGCCCGCAGCACGCCCGCGATGACCGACTGGTTCAGTGCCGCGATGTTCATCTCGGAGACCCGGCCATCGTAAAGGATGTTTATCGCCTTGATCGGCTCGTCGGTCATCTGGCCGATGAAGGCCCCCAGATGACCGGCAAGCTTGACCCAGGGGCCCATCACGGTGGCCTCTTCGGCGGTGACATTCGGCATGTTCAGGGCGTTGGTGACGGCACCGGTCAGCAGGTAGTCTGACATCTGTTCAGCCACTTGCAGGGCGACGTTTTCCTGCGCCTCGGTGGTGGAGGCACCAAGGTGCGGCGTGACCACCACGTTGGGCAGGTTGAAGAGCGGGTTTTCGACCGCCGGTTCGACCTCGAACACATCCAGTGCGGCGCCGGCGACATGGCCCGATTTCAGCGCTTCGGCCAAGGCGGCCTCGTCGATCAGCCCGCCGCGGGCGCAGTTGATGATCCGCACGCCCTTTTTGGTCTTCGCCAGATTCTCGCGCGACAGGATGTTGCGGGTCTTGTCGGTCAGCGGAACGTGCAGGGTGATGAAATCGGCGCGGGCCAACAGCTCGTCCAAGTCTACCTTGTGCACGCCCAGCATGGCCGCGCGCTCATCCGACAGGAAGGGGTCATAGGCCACGACCTTCATCTTCAGCCCGACTGCACGGTCGCAGACGATGCCACCGATATTGCCGGCACCGATCACGCCAAGGGTCTTGTTGAACAACTCAACCCCCATGAACTTGGACTTTTCCCATTTCCCCGCATGGGTCGAGGCATTGGCCTCGGGGATCTGCCGCGCCACCGCAAACATCAACGCGATCGCGTGTTCCGCCGTGGTGATCGAGTTGCCGAAGGGCGTGTTCATCACGATGATGCCCTTTTTCGATGCCGCCGGAATATCGACATTGTCGACGCCGATCCCGGCGCGACCGATGACCTTCAGCCGCGTGGCCCCGGCCAGCAGCTTTTCGGTGGCCTTGGTGGCCGAGCGGATGGCAAGCCCGTCATACTGGTCGATGACGGCGGCAAGCGCCTCTTTGTCCTTGCCGAGCTTGGGCATGTAATCAACCTCGACGCCACGGTCGCGGAAGATTTGCACAGCGGTTTCAGAGAGTTCGTCGGAAACGAGAACCTTGGGGGCGGCCATGATGGGCTCCATGAATGTGATTTGCGGGATGGCGGGGCGCAGGCCCCACCCTATAAATGGGGATAGGGCGGGGTCACCCCCGCCGCAGGTCAGGCCGCTTGGGCTTGCGCCGCGATCTCGGCCTCGAACGCATGGGCGATCCAGGGCATCAGCGCAGCGACATCGGCGGTTTCCACCGTCGACCCACACCAGATGCGCAGGCCCGCAGGCGCGTCGCGATAGGCACCGATGTCAAGGGCGACGCCGGCTTTTTCCAGCCGCTTGGCCACGGCCTTGGCGAAGGCCTCGCCGTCCTTGATGCGGTCGTCCACGAACTTCAGGCAGACAGAGGTGGTCGAGGCAATCTCGGGCGTCTCGGCCAGATTTTGCAGCCACGGGTTCGCGGCGCAGAAGTCCCACACCACTTGGGCATTGGCCGCCGCCCGGTCCACCAGACCGCGCAACCCGCCCACCGATTTGGCCCATTTCAGCGCCACCAGATAATCCTCAACCGCCAGCATCGACGGGGTGTTGATCGTCTCTCCGACGAAGATGCCCTCAATCAGCTTGCCCTTGGCGGTCAGGCGGAAAATCTTCGGCAGGGGCCATGCGGGGGTATATGTTTCCAGCCGTTCGACCGCGCGGGGCGACAGGATCAGCACACCATGCGCACCTTCGCCGCCCAGCACCTTTTGCCAAGAGAAGGTCACCACATCCAGCTTGTCCCAGTCCATCTCCATTGCAAAGGCGGCAGAGGTCGCGTCGCAGATGGTCAGGCCCTGGCGATCGGCCGGGATGGCATCGGCATTGGGCAGGCGGCAGCCCGACGTGGTGCCGTTCCATGTGAACACAACGTCACAATCGAAATCAACGGTCGCAAAATCGACGATCTGGCCGTAAGGGGCCTTCTTGACCACCGCGTCCAGCTTCAACTGCTTGACCACATCGGTCACCCAGCCTTCGCCAAACGACTCCCACGCCAGCATTTCCACCGGGCGGGCCCCCAGCAGCGACCACATTGCCATTTCGACAGCACCCGTGTCCGAGCCGGGGACAATGCCAATGCGGTAATCGGCGGGCACGCCCAGAACCTCGCGGGTCAGGTCAATGGCTTCCTTCAGCTTGGTCTTGCCAACAGCGGCACGGTGCGACCGGCCCAAGGGCGCGTCACCAAGTAGATCAAGGGAAAAACCGGGGACCTTGGCACAGGGGCCAGACGAAAAGCGCGGGTTGGCCGGGCGCGCAGCCGGGGCGATCAGGTCAGCCATGGTATCCTCACAGATAAATGCCCTTCGTTGGGGAAGGGTGTCCCAAGGTTGCGTCTACAGACCCCGACCCTCTGGCACAAGGGGGAAATTCGTCGTAAAGCGGCGTATCCCCGCGCGAAAACGACGCGGGTTTTTCACACGGACTAAAGACCCATGTTCATCGCCACCCTGCTGACCAACCCCGAAACGCCGATCCTTGACCGCGCCGCGGTGGAATCCTTGCGCAACGCCTGGGGCGGCGGCGATGCGGTCTGGCTGAACCCCGGTGTCGCGGCTGAATTCGCGGTGCAAACCATGCCCATGAACCTGTGGGAGGTTTGGGAGGGATTGCAGGACCTGCGCATCGACCTGTGCCTGCAACCAGCCACGAACCGACGCAAGCGCCTGCTGATTGCCGATATGGATTCGACGATGATCCAGCAGGAATGTATCGACGAGTTGGCCGACGAGGCCGGGGTGGGGGCCTATGTTGCCGGCATCACCGCCCGCGCGATGAACGGCGAGCTGGATTTCGAGGCCGCCTTGCGTGAACGGGTCAGCCTGCTGCGCGATCTGCCCGCCGCTACCGTCACCTCGGTGATCCGTGACCGCATCACCCTGATGCCCGGCGGCCCGGCGCTGTTGGCCACGATGCGCGAAAACGGGGCCTATACGGCGCTGGTGTCGGGTGGGTTCACCGCCTTTACCGCGCGCATCGCAGCCACACTTGGCTTTGACGAACACCGCGCCAACACGCTTTTGATCGACGATGGCAAGCTGACCGGCCATGTCGCGGACCCGATCCTTGGCAAACAGGCCAAACTGGACGCGCTCTTGGACATCACCGCCCGGCTTGGCATTACGCCGGAAGATGCGATAGCGGTGGGCGACGGCGCGAATGACCTTGCCATGCTGCACCGGGCGGGCGCGGGCGTGGCGCTGCACGCCAAGCCCTCGGTCGCCGCACAATGCGATTTGCGCATCAACCACGGCGACCTGACTGCCCTGCTGTATCTGCAAGGCTATGCGCTCGAGGATTTTGCGGCCTGACAGCCGGCGGAGCTTGCCAGTGGCAAGAGGTGATCGTTCTGCAGCTTTCAGGGGATTGGGCTATGGCCTGTGCCAAAGGCTGTGGTCAGGACGATTGCTGTTTCTTGTTGTCCTTGCGCGCGGGGCCAAGAACATCGCAGCCAGACGAATGAACTGGCATCACCGCGATTGGTGCCTTCCATGGCAGCGTCGCAAGCCCACAACGTGACGTGAAGACGCCTTTTCCGGAAGAGACCCTTTTTCGCGGCCTTTCGTTCAACGCGTTTGCGTGTTGCACGGGCCGCTGTGTCGGGACCGATTCACGGCGGTTGCGAAAGGGATGTCTGGATCGTGCATCGGTCCACCTTTGCGGATCAGGCGGAATTGATTTGCCGCTCTGGCGTTGTCTCGGCACATCTTTGGAAAAATGCGGGGTTTCAATGAATCTGAGTGGCCGGTCGTCCATTCCTGCCGTGTGCATCTGGCTTCTGCTGTCTCTGGTCGTGGTGCCATTGATCCTCGCTGGAACCCCCGCAGGCCCATGGACAGCAGCGTTTGCTGATGACGACGGCGGGGACGACGATGATGACGACGACGACGATGATGACGGTGGTCGGCCGTCGCCCTCGGCCAAAGGCGACAACAGCGGCCAAGATGGCGCTGCAGGTGCGCGGTCAGGCAATCGTGGCGCAGAGGCGCGCGCCCGACGCAAGGTTGCCCAGCAGAACGCACGGCGGGGCGCGCAAATCGCATCCCCGCGTCCCGCCTTCGCGCCCGAAATCGTGGTCAGCGACCTGTCCGCACAAGACCTGTCCACCCTCGTGGCGGAAGGCTTTGTGCCGATTGAGCGTCGCACGATCACCACGCTTGCCGTCACGCTGGACCGCTTGGCCGCGCCGCGCGCGGTGTCGTTGCAAGCAGCACGTGACAGGGTGCGGCAACTGCCCAGCGGTGGGGATGCCGATTTCAACCACTTCTATCGCAACTCTCAGGTCACGGATTCACAAGCCGTGGCCTCTGCTGGAACTTGCGGTCATGAAAACTGCGCTGCCTGGGATATGATCGGCTGGACCGAAAGCAAGCCGGGGGCCGAGGCCTGCACGGTCACCACCGCGATCGGGATGATCGACACCGGCATCAACCCCGACCATGGCATCCTGGCCACCGCCAACCTGACCGTCTTGCCGCGTCTGTCCGCGGAAGGCCGGTCAGGCGCCGTGCATGGAACAGCGGTTGCATCGGTGTTGGTCGGCGACCCCGCCTCGCGCGTGCCCGGCCTGCTTCCCGGCGCATCCGTTCTGGCGGTGGATGTCTTCAGCCGAGTCGCGGGGGACGAACGCGCCGATGTTGTGTCTTTGGTGGAAGGGCTGGACGCCCTCGCCGCGCGGCAAATCCGGCTTTACAACCTGTCGCTGGCCGGCCCGGCCAACAGCGTGCTGTCGCGCATGCTTGACCGGTTGACCGACGAGACGGCGCTTGACGCCGTCATCGTCGCGGCAGCCGGCAACGGCGGGCCAACGGCACCGCCGGCATGGCCGGGGGCGCACCCGAAGGTGATCAGTGTCACGGCGGTGGACAGCCGCGGCCGCGTCTTTGCCAAGGCACAACGCGGCGATCACATCGACCTTGCCGCCCCCGGTGTGAACCTGCTGGCCGCCACCTCGATCAGGGGCGCGCGGGCGAAGTCGGGCACCTCATTTGCGGTGCCCTTTGTCACGGCAGCCGCGGCCGTGCTGATGTCCGGTCCGGGGCCGGTTCCGGGCAGCGCTGTGCGGGCAAAGCTGGGCGCCAGCGCCACGGATCTGGGTGCGCCCGGCCGCGATGCGGTGTTTGGCGATGGGCTGCTGTCGGCGGCGGCCTTGTGCACAAAAATCACGGAATAGCTGCGGGCGTCGTGCGTTGTCGTGCCAGACACTAGCCCGAGGAGCCCGCCATGATCCGCTTCACGCCCCCCGCCACCATCCGGTTTTCCTGTGAGCCCGCCGACGAAGGTGTCATCGCCGCGCCGGTGCCCGCCAAGGCCTATATCCCCGACTGGTTCCGCAAATTGCCCGCGGTGGACCCCGAGGTGGAAAGCACCAGCAACACCGGGCTGACCGTCAAGCGCTGTCTGCCGTTTCTGGATGCGATGACAGCGGGCTGGATCATTCCGCTTGCCGCCACCGTGCGGCTGGAAGTCAGCGAGGGTGGTACCCGCGTTGATGCGGGCTGGGATTTCGACCGAACGATGGTGTCAAACCATGGCATGCATCAGGTCAGGGGCAACCCGATGGGCGCGCGCCCGCCATGCAAGTTCCACAATTTCTGGACCATCACCACGCCGCCGGGGTGGAGTTGTCTGTTCGTCAACCCGCTGAACCGCCCCAATGGGGTGTTCGAGGTCTCGGCGGCCGTGGTTGATACCGACACCTATCGCAGCCCGATCCACTTTCCGTTCTTCGCCACCGCCGAGAACGGATTCTATGTGATCGCAAAAGGCTCGCCGATCGTTCAGGTCATCCCGTTCAAGCGCGACACCGCCACGCTTGCTGCCGATATCGGGGCCGAGCGTCCGGAAGAAGCCACCGCACGCAAGAAGATCTTGCGCAACACTCAGGCGGGCACGGGATGGTATCGGGTCTTTGCCCGCGCGCCACGCTGATGCCGCCCGCGCGCCGAAATGACCTTGGGGCAGGCGTGCCGCAAGCGTGCGGCACTTCGGGCAGCAAGCGGTGGCGCCAGAGTGCGTGGTCTTTGCGCAGCAGCTCATGATCTTGGTATTGCCAAGCTCTGGACCTGAAACAGCGTTCTGGTGTAGGGGATACGGCAGTGACGGGCCGCCACGCGGCCTGCTCGTCGCCTTGCTGCAAGGGAGCCGGCATGATCATCACGCCCGTTATCTTGTGCGGCGGCTCGGGAACCCGGCTTTGGCCGTTGTCGCGCAAATCCTACCCCAAGCAGTTCACCCGGCTGACCGGCGCGGGCACCTTGTTCCAGCAATCGGCGCAGCGGCTGTCCGGTTGCGACGCAGGCGTCAGCTTTTCTGCGCCCTTGGTTGTGACCAACGGCGACTTCCGCTTTGTCGTGGCCGAACAACTGGCCGAGGTGGGCATTGATCCCGGCCCGATCCTGATCGAACCCGAAGGCCGCAACACCGCGCCTGCGGTGCTGGCGGCGGCGGTCTATCTGGCGGCGCGCGACCCGCAGGCGGTGATGCTGGTCGCCCCGTCTGACCATGTCATTCCCGATGCGGCGGCGTTCCGGGCAGCGGTAGCGGCCGGGATGGCGGCGGTCGAGGCCGGGCGGATCGTGACTTTCGGCATCAACCCCGACCGGCCGGAAACCGGCTATGGCTATCTGCAACTGTCTGCCCGCCCCGATGGCAGCGGCGCTGCGATGGCGCTGACCCGCTTTGTCGAAAAGCCCGATGCCACACGGGCGGCGCAGATGCTGGCCGACGGCAGCTATCTGTGGAATTCGGGGATATTTCTGTTCCGTGTCGCCGATATTCTGGCGGCGTTCACCGCCCATGCCCCCGGCCTGATGGCCCCGGTGCAGGCGGCGGTGGCGCAGGCAAAGACCGATCTGGGTTTCTTACGTCTGGCCCCCGAGCCTTGGGCGCAGGCCGAGGACATCTCCATCGACTATGCGGTGATGGAAAAATCCGACCGGCTGTCGGTGGTGCCCTTTGCGGCGGGCTGGTCCGATCTGGGCGGCTGGGATGCGGTCTGGCGCGAGGCCGGACCGGACGATCGCGGTGTCGTCACCTCGGACAATGCCACGGCAATTGATTGCGACGGCACGCTGCTGCGCTCGAAATCCGAGGGGCTGGAACTGGTGGGCATCGGGTTGAAAGACATCATCGCGGTGGCGATGCCCGATGCGGTTCTGGTGGCCCATATGGACCGGGCGCAGGATGTGAAAAAGGCGGTCGAGGCGCTGAAAGCCAAACGTGCCAAGCAGGCGCAGATCTTCCCGCGCGATTTCCGGCCCTGGGGCTGGTTCGAAAGCCTGGCGGTGGGTGACCGGTTTCAGGTCAAGCGCATCGTGGTCAATCCCGGGGGCGCGCTTAGCCTGCAAAGCCACCATCACCGATCCGAACACTGGATCGTGGTACAGGGTACGGCGAAGGTCACGGTGGACGATACCGTTCGGCTGGTGACGGAAAACCAGTCGGTTTACATTCCGCTGGGGGCCGTGCACCGGATGGAAAACCCCGGCAAGCTGCCGATGGTGCTGATCGAGGTGCAGACCGGCAGCTATCTGGGTGAGGATGACATCATCCGCTACGACGACATCTATGCCCGCGACTGACGCGGGATCGGGGACGACGATGGACAAGGTTCTGGTCACGGGCGGCGCGGGCTACATCGGCTCACACGCCTGCAAGGTTCTCAAAGCGGCAGGGTTCGAGCCGGTCACCTATGACAACCTTGTCACCGGCTGGCGCGACGCCGTGCGCTTTGGACCGTTTGAAGAGGGTGATCTGGCCGACCGCGCCCGGCTGGACCGCGTGTTTGCCACGCATCGCCCGGTGGCGGTGATGCATTTTGCTGCCCTCAGTCAGGTTGGCGAAAGCATGACAGACCCCGGCCGCTATTGGCGCAACAACGTGCTGGGATCGCTGACCCTGATCGAAGCCGCCTGCGCGGCGGGCTGTCTGGATTTCGTGTTTTCCTCGACCTGCGCCACCTATGGCGAACAGGATGGCGTGGTGCTGACCGAGGACAGCGCCCAGCACCCGATCAACGCCTATGGCGGATCGAAACGGGCCATCGAAGACATCCTGCGCGATTTCAGTGCCTCGCACGGACTGCGCCACGTGATCTTTCGCTATTTCAACGTGGCCGGCGCCGACCCCGAGGCGGAGGTGGGCGAGTTCCACCAGCCCGAGACGCATCTGGTGCCCTTGATGCTGGATGCCATCGCCGGCAAGCGCCCGGCACTGACCATTTATGGCACCGACTATGACACGCCCGATGGCACCTGCATCCGCGACTATGTGCATGTCATGGATCTGGTCGAGGCACATGTGCTGGGCCTGGGCTGGCTGCGCGCAGGCAAGGGAAACCGGGTGTTCAACCTGGGCACCGGGCACGGCTTTTCGGTGCGTCAGGTGATCTCGGCCAGCGGTCACGTGACCAATCGCGAGGTGCCCTTTGTCGAGGGCCCGCGCCGTCCGGGCGATTGCACGCGGCTGGTGTCAGGCTCGTCTCGGGCAATGGCCGAGTTGGGTTGGCAACCGCACCGCTCTACCCTGCCGCAAATGATCGCCGACGCCTGGCGCTGGCACCAAAGCGGCCATTACGACCGGTGATCCCTTTGGTGCGCGCACAGGCGCCAGCCTTAGGCGTTCTTCAGAACCACCGCCCGATGATGACGGCATCGATCCGGGCCTCGACCGCCGCAGTATGGGCGTTGAACGCACCCACCGCCCCCGAGGCAAGGTCAATCCCGCCCCCAACCCCGCGCAAATGACGCGCGGCAGCCTGGCGGCCCGCTGTGGTATTCAGGCTGCGTGTCGTGACACCCGGGTGTGGCAAGCTGCCGGCAAAACTGGCCGGATAGATCCAGTTGGTTTCGGCATAGCTGTTCGCCGCCACCGCTTGCGACAGCACCGCCTCTTTCCAGCAGATCTGGGTGCCATCGGCATAGCGCACATAGCTGCCGTTGGCATTTGTGCCGGTCTCGATCAAGCCGCCGGTGGGCACGCCTGCGGTCTGTGCTACACCGCCCAGCACATTGCCCTGATGATAGGCGGTCTGTCCGCCGATCTGGAACCCGGCCAATGCGGCAGTGGCCCCGGTTGCGGCATTGACCCGCAGCGCCTCGGCCCAGGTGCCACCATCGGCGCTGACCTTGACCGAAAAATCTGTGTTGCCCGCCAGCCCCATCTCGGCCCGGCCCGACCAGCCGCTTTGGAACACCAGCGATGCGGTATCGATATCCGCCGCCTTGTTCAGGATCAGCCGGTGGTCCGACCCTGCGTGACTAAGCAGCGTCGCGGTCGCAGACACCGCCAGACGGTTGGTTGCATCATGCGCCATGCCGATACCGACGCCATCCAGATCGTCAAGGCCGGGGCGGTCCCATGCCGTGCCCGACCAGACCCGCAGCGATCCGTCATCCAGCCCGTAAGCCCGCCATCCCGGCCGCGGCGCAAGAAACATCCAGTAGGAATCGAATCGTGCCGCCAGCATGCCGGCCTGTCCGGCCCAATCCCCGCCGGGTGCCGCCCCCAGGGCCCAGATCTCGCCCTCGGTCGGCGTGGCGGGCGGCGTTGTCGCATCAAACCCCTTCACAGCCAGTTGCACCACAAAATCAAGGATTCGCAGCGCCTCGTTATGGGTCACATGCTTTTGCGCCTGTGACGGCATCAGGAAAGGCATGGCAAGATTGGGCGAGGAATCGGTGCTGGGCATGACATATCTCCGGAGCGTCGGTTGCGGCCAACTATCCAAAGCCATCGTGTAAAATGGGTCACCACAGCGCGCGATCGGTTTAGAGATTGCACCAAGCAGGCCCAGTGGGCACGAATTATGCGCGTCGGCGCCCGCCGAAACACCTCCAATGCGGTGCGGATGCTCCTTGGTGATCGGCAGCACCCTCCCGGCGAACACCAATCTGCTGGCCATTGCGCCACCAAGGTTCGTCCATGAAAGGGCATTTTCGTTCTCTGACCGTTCAATCGGTCACGGCGGATACTGCAGTCACCGGCACACGGCCAGACCCATGCAAACTTGTGCCATTGCTCTTGCCAGTTTTGATCCAGAACGATGAACGTCCGATCAATCGCCACCGGCAATCAGGATCAGTTGCCTCGCGGTTGGCGACTTTCGACAATTCGAGGAAAATACCCGGGTTCGTCAATCACCAACAAACCCGGGCCAAACTTGCCATGCAGCGTGCGGAAGGGTTCCCTTCACCCACACAGTGCTGCCTGCACACAGCAAAGCGACGTCTTCATTCGTTATCGGATTTCGCGGTCATGAAAAATGACACTGCGCAGGAGCGGCTCTCAGGATCAAAACCCCGTCCACCGCACAATCGGCACCTCCATCAACGTGACCAGATAAATCGGAAAGGACCGGCATCACTTCGGTTCCCCCCCTCAAAATACCACCACGCTGCGAATGCTCTCTCCCGACTTCATCAAATCAAACCCCTTGTTGATTTCGTCCAGCGTCAGGATGTGGGTGATCATTGGGTCGATCTCGATCTTGCCCTGCATGTACCAGTCGACGATGCCCGGCACGTCCGTGCGGCCCCTTGCGCCGCCAAAGGCGGTGCCTTTCCAGACGCGGCCTGTCACCAGTTGGAACGGGCGGGTCTGGATTTCGGCGCCCGACGGGGCGACGCCTATGACGACCGACACGCCCCAGCCACGGTGGGTGCATTCCAGCGCGTCGCGCATCACCTGCACGTTGCCGGTGCAGTCGAATGAATAATCCGCGCCGCCGATCTGATCGAACGGGGTCTTGGTCAGGTTGACAAGGTGCGGCACAATGGGGCCGTCAATTTCGCGCGGGTTGACGAAATGGGTCATGCCGAAGCGTTCCCCCCATTCGCGCTTGTCGTTGTTGATGTCGACGCCGATGATCATGTCGGCCCCGGCAAGGCGCAACCCCTGGATCACGTTCAGCCCGATGCCGCCCAAGCCAAAGACCACGGCCTTGGCACCAATCTCGACCTTCGCGGTGTTGATCACGGCGCCGACGCCGGTGGTGACGCCGCAGCCGATGTAGCAGATCTTGTCAAACGGCGCGTCGTCGCGGACCTTTGCCAGCGCGATTTCCGGCACAACGGTATGGTTGGCGAAGGTCGAGCAGCCCATGTAGTGGTAGATCGGCGTGCCGTCGAGCATGGAAAACCGGGTGGTGCCGTCGGGCAGCAGGCCCTTGCCTTGGGTGCTGCGGATCGCGGTGCAAAGGTTGGTTTTCTGGCTCAGGCAGGACGGGCATTCGCGGCATTCGGGGGTGTAAAGCGGGATGACGTGGTCGCCAGGCTTCAGGCTTTTGACGCCTGGGCCAACGGCCAGCACGATGCCCGCCCCTTCATGGCCAAGGATGGCGGGGAACAGACCTTCGGGGTCGGCGCCCGACAGCGTGAATTCATCGGTGTGGCAGATGCCGGTGGCCTTGATCTCGACCAGCACCTCGCCTTCCTTGGGGTCGGCCAAATTGACCTCCATCACGGTAAGGGGTTGACCTGCGGCAAGGGCGACGGCGGCACGGGTGCGCATTGGGGATACTCCTGAGGTTCGGCTGCATGCTGAAGAACATCGGCAGACATGGCAAGCGGGCGGTGGTCTGGTAGGATGTCACGAAACGAAGCGAAAGGGTGTTGGTGATGAAGCGATGGATGGCGACGGTGCTGGCCGGTCTGGTTCTGGCGGGCTGCCAGCCCGAGGTTCTGCCCGAAGTTTTGCCCGGCCCGGATCTTGCGACCTGTGGGGCAGACGGGTTGCAGGGTCTGGTCGGCCAGCCTGCGGCGGTGTTGCAAGGCATGACATTCGGGCAAAGCACACGGATTTTGCGCCCCGGCATGGCGGTGACAATGGATTACCGCCCCGACCGGCTGAACATCGACATTGATGCGGCTGAACGGATTGTGCGGGTTCATTGCACCTGAGCGGACCAAAAAGCCCCCGGTGCTGCCGGGGGCCTTGGCCGCGTGTGGCCGCAGGGCTTACATGCGGTAGTTGGAATGGCAATCCTTGCAGGCCCCGCCAAGGCCCGCCATACCGGCCTTGATACCGTCAAGCGACGAAGTGTCCAGCGCCGTGGCAGCAGCGTTCAAGGCGTTGGCCTTGACCTCGAAATCATCCAGCATCATCCACAATTCCGGGCGGGCCTCGGACACCGGGTCTGTCGCCTCGGGTTCAAACTTCTCCAGGATCTGGGTCGAGGCGGTGATAAGGCCCTCCTTGGCGGCCTGAGCGGCGGCGGCATCAAAGGCCACCTTGCCCGCCATCATTTCGTTCAGCGCCTTGGTGTTCTGGCCGATGGTGGACATCAGGTCCATCCGGGCTTTCACGGTCGGGTCTTGCACGCCCTCTTTCGCCACGGCAGCGCCGGCGACAAGGATCAGTCCGGTGATCAGGCTTTTGGTGATGACGTTCATGCTGTCAGGCTCCTGGCTGGGAAATGTGCGGCAAGTATAGGCGCGACAATCCGTCCCGTCAGTGCTGTTGTGACATGCTCTCGAAAACTCACACGAATGTCATCGGAGGGGTGAAGGGGAGTGGCCGGTGCAACCCCGATGCGGTAAACAAGAACGTAAAGTGAACAAAAGGGATTCGGCATGGCCCTGCGGCGGATACTGTCCTTGTGGTTTCCCCGGCTGGCGGCAGAGCGCGCGCTGCGCCAGCGGCGGGACGCGCTGCGCCTGCCGTTTGCCGTGGTGGGCGAGCGGGGCAACCGGCAGGTGCTGACCTCACTGTCGCCCGAGGCCGAGGCGGCAGGCCTGCGGCAGGACCAGCCGTTGCGCGATGCCACCGCGATGTGCCCGGGGCTGGTGACCGTGCCGGAAAACCGCGCGGCGGATGAGGTGTTCTTGCGCAGCCTGTGCCGTTGGGCGGGCAAGTTCACGCCTTGGGTCGCGCCCGAACCACCCGATGCCATGGTGCTGGACCTGACCGGATGCGCGCATCTGTTTGGCGGCGAAGACGGGCTGTTGGCGCAGATCGAGGCCGATTGCGCCGATCTGGGCCTGACACCGCGCGCCGGTCTGGCAGAAACGCGCGGCGCGGCCTGGGCCTTGGCGCGGTTCGCGGGCGTGTCGATGGCCAGCGCGCGCAACGGCGATGCGATCCGGCAAGAGGCCCGCGCCACGCGGTCACGCGCAGCGGTGCGGCGCGACGGGGGCACTGCCCCGCAGCGGCACGCGGGTGGCATGGCCTCGGCGGCACCGGGGCATTTGCGGGCGGCGTTGGGGCCTTTGCCACTGGCCGCGCTGCGCCTGCCGGGCGATGTGGTGGAAGGCTTGGGTCGGCTGGGCCTGCGGCGGGTGGACGAGGTGCTGGCCCTGCCCCGCGCCGGTCTGACCCGGCGCTTCGGCCCGGTGCTGCTGCGGCGGCTGGATCAGGCACTGGGGCTGGAACCCGAGCCGGTGAACCCGGCCGCGGCCCCGCCGCATTTCGCGGTTCGGCTCAGTTTTCCCGACCCCATCGGCCTGCGCGACGATGTGGCCGCCGGGATGGACCGGCTGCTGGCGCCCTTGTGCGACAAGCTGCGGCTGGCCGGCATGGGGTGTCGTCGGGCGCGGCTGGAGGCCTGGCGCAGCGATGGCGGGTTTTCGGCGATCGAAGTGACGCTGGCGCGCGCGGCCAGCGATCCCGACCGTCTGCGCGCGCTTCTGGTGCTGAAGCTGGATCAGATCGAGGCGGGCTTTGGCATTGACCGGTTGCGCCTGGTGGCGGTGCAGGTGGAAACCATGCCAAGCCAGCAAAGCCGGGGCGCGGTGCTGGCCGCGCCGGGGGGCCGCGCGCAGGGCGATGCGGCGGCGGCGGTGCTTGATCTGGTGGGCAAGCTGGGCGCGCGGCTGGGAACCGAGGCAGTCACGCGCCTGCACCCGGCCGACAGCCACATTCCGGGCAAGACCGCCACCATACTTGCCGCCGCCTGGTCAGACCCCGCGCCTGCGCCGTGGCCAGCCGCGCGCGGACCACGGCCGATCGTGATGATGCAGCCCGAAAGGGTCGACATGGCAGGCGAAGGGCACACACCCGCCGCCGCCTTTCGCTGGCGCGGGCGCATGCTGTCGCTGCGGGTGGCGATCGGGCCGGAACGGTTGATGCCGGAATGGTGGCTGGACGACCCCGACTGGCGCAACGGCGCGCGCGACTATTGGCGGGTGGAAACCGAAGGGGGGGAGCGGTTGTGGCTGTTCTATGCCCATGGCGCCGACCTGTCGCCGGGTTGGTTTTGCCATGGAGTGTTTGCCTGACCCTGCGCTGCACATGGGGCAGACCGGGCCATGAGTATTTGGAAAGCAGCAATCGGCAAAGGCAGGGCAGCCGCGCCCCGGCAGCTAAAGTTCCAGCACCATGTCGCGGTGCGGGATGCCCGCGTCATCATAGACCGGGCCGGTGGCGGTGAACCCCAGGCGTTCGTAAAAGCCGATGGCGTGGGTTTGTGCGCCAAGTCTTGCCGTGGTCAGGCCGGGGTGGCGGCGCAATTCCTCCACCGCCGCGCGCATGATCGCAGCGCCCAGGCCCGTGCCCCGAGCGACAGGCAGCACGCAGACCCGGCCGATCTTGCCGACATGGCCATGGATCAGCAGGCGGGCGGTGCCGGTGGGCTGGCCATCCACCAGTGCCAGCAGGTGCAGGGCGGTGTCATCCTGATCGTCGATCTCATCCGCCTCGGACACGCCCTGTTCTTCGATGAACACCGCGCGGCGCAGGGCGCGGCAGGTGGCGATGTCACGTGTCGAGGCGATCTGGATCATGCGAAATAATCCCGCAGGATGCGGCTATAGATCGCCTTGAGTTGATGGATCTGCGCGACCTCTACCCGTTCATCGACCTGATGCATGGTGCGGCCGACCAAGCCGAACTCGACCACCGGACAGTGGTCTTTCACAAAGCGCGCATCCGAGGTGCCGCCCGAGGTCGAGGCCACGGGGATGCGCCCGGTTTCGGCCTGCACCGCGCGGGCGATCAGGGCCGAAAGCGCGCCCGGCGGGGTCAGAAAGCTTTCGCCGGAGATCTGGATGCGGCACGTGATCTGCACCCCCGTTTCGCGTTCCACCGCTGCCGCATGGTCTTGCAGCCAGGCCGACAGGCTTTCGCCGCTGTGCAGGTCATTGAAGCGGATGTTGACGGTGGCGGTGCCGCGCGCGGGGATCACGTTATTGGCCGGGTTGCCGCAATCAATGGTGGTGATGGCCAGCGTCGAGGCATCGAAATGGTCGCTGCCTGCGTCCAGCGGTTCGGCTTCCAGCCGCGACAGCAGGCGGACAAGCGCGGTCATCGGATTGCGGGCACGGTCTGGATAGGCCGAGTGCCCCTGCACCCCGGTGGCGGTGAGATAGGCCGTCATGCTGCCCCTGCGGCCGATCTTCATCATCTCGCCCATGTCAGTGGGACAGGTGGGTTCGCCCACAAGGCAGTGGGTCATCCGCTCACCCTGCACGGCCATCCAGTCCAGCAGCGCCACCGTGCCATCCTCGGCGTCGCCTTCCTCATCGCCGGTGATGGCAAGGATGACCGCGCCATCGGGCGGGGTGTCGCGCACGAAATCCACTGCGGCGGCGGCAAAGGCGGCGACGCCCGACTTCATGTCGGTGGTGCCGCGGCCATACATCCAGCCATCAACGATGGCCGCGCCGAACGGGTCTTGCGTCCAGGCCGCCGCATTGCCCACCGGGACCACATCGGTATGGCCGTTGAAGCCGAAACTGCGGTTGGCGCCACGCACACCCCAACGGGCAAAAAGGTTGGACACACCGCCCCGGTCAACCCGCGTGCAGGCAAAGCCCGCATCTGAAAGCAGTTCCTCAAGCAGCACCAGCGCGCCGCCTTCGGCGGGTGTGACCGAGGGGCAGCGCACCAGATCGGCGGTCAGGGCAACAGGGTCAACGGGGCTGGGGCGGCTGGGCATGGCGGTCTCCGGCTGGGGTGGGGCAGGAATATCGGCTTGGTCTGCCCGCCGCAAGCGGCACTGCCCCTGGCCAATCTGTTGCGTGACAGCCACGTTTACCGGCCTGCACTGCCCCACGGCATCAGGCTGTGGCCAAAAGAAGGGTGACTTGCGGCGAAAGTCTGGTATTCGTTAAGAAAAGTGAAAGTCCCAGAGGCAGGGCAGAGCAGGGTCAACGCACCCAAATCGACAAAACGCTCCGGCGGGGATGTCCCCGACCGCATCTGATGCCCTGTCTTCCATCGGGTGGAGGCAGTCTTGGCGACCGGCAGAGAACTAAATTACGACACCAATGCCTCGGCCTTGGACATGGCCAATGCGATGTTTGGCAACGGCGTTGAGGTCGTGGGCGCAAGCTACACCGGACCGGCGAACAGCTCGGCCACCTACACCAACGGCCAACTGGCCGCAGGCGTCTTGCCCACCTCTTCGGGTGTGATCCTGTCCACCGGCAACGTGCGCAGTTTCACCCAGTCTTCCGGCGATCCGAACCGGTCCACCGGCACCTCGACCGACACCAGCGGCATCAACAACAATTCCCAATTCAACACGGTCGCCGGGTCGCGCACCTATGATGCGGTCTGGATCGACGTGGATTTCATCCCGACCGGCGATGTGATGTCGATGCGCTTTGTCTTCTCGTCCGAGGAATACCCCGAATATGTGAACTCGAACTTCAACGACGTGATGGGGGTCTGGATCAACGGATCTTATGTGCCGGTCACGGTCGGCAACGGCAGCGCGTCGATCAACAACATCAACCCGCTGACCCAGCCCAACCTGTTCATCAACAACACCGCCGACGACTACAACACCGAGATGGACGGCTTTACCGTCACGCTGACCCTGACCATTCCGGTGAATGCGGGGGTGACCAATTCGATCCGCATCGGCATCGCCGATACCGGCGACGCGCGATACGATTCAAACCTGATCATCGTCGGGGACAGCCTTCAGGCCACTTTGGTGGCGCAAGATGATGTCGAGACAATGTTCGCGACCGGCACAAAGACCATCAATATCCTCGGAAACGATGTCTACCAGGGAACCGGGTCGCTGGTGATCACCCAGATCAACGGGGTCGATGTTGTGGCGGGGCAGGTCATCCCGCTGCCATCCGGGCAACAGGTGCAACTGAACGCCGACGGCACGATCACCGTCATCGGCAATGGCGACATTGAGCAGGTGAACTTTACCTATACCGTCGAATCTACCATTGGCGGGAATGTCGATACCGGATTGGTGCAGGTGACTACCATTCCGTGTTTCGTGGCCGGCACGATGATCCTGACGCCGGAAGGCGAGCGTCCGGTGGAAACGCTGCGACCCGGCGATCTGGTGGTGACCAAGGATGACGGGCCGCAACCGCTGCGCTGGATCGGGCGGCGGCAGGTGGCGGCGGTGGGGGCGCTGGCCCCGATCGAAATCCGCGAAGGCACCTTTGGCGACCACCGCCGCCTGCTGGTGTCGCCGCAACACCGGGTGCTGGTGCGCGATTGTCTGGCGGATTTGCTGTTTGGCACCGACGAGGTTCTGGTTTCGGCCAAGGATCTGGTCAATGGCCGATCGGTCCGGGTGCGGGAAGGCGGGATGGTGGACTATGTCCATCTGCTGTTTGACCGACATCAGATCGTGTCATCCCAAGGGCTTGCGACGGAAAGCTTTCTGCCCGGCCCGCAAACCTCGCACCTGTTCGAGGCCGATATCCTTGCCGAGATTGCCAGCATCTTTCCTGACCTTGATCCGCGCACCGGCAATGGCTACAGCCCGGCGGCACGGCGCACGCTGAAAGCCTTCGAGGCGCAGGTTCTGATGACCGCGAAGGCGGCCTGAGCCATGACCGACTGGCTGGCCCTGTCTGACCTGACCTTGCCCGACTTGGACACCCACCCGCTGGAAGAAGCGCTGTTCGTGTGCGAACTGGCCTTGCCCCTGGCGCAGGCCACGGTGCTGCTGGACTGGCATCAGGACCAAGGCACAAACCGCACGTTTTCGGTGTTTGCCGACCCGGTCGCGGGGGTGGTGGTGCTGCACCGCGCAGGGCAGGTGGTGAAGCGCCACCTGTTGCCGGGGCCATTGCCGTTCGGGTCTGACACGGCGCGGATCACTTACGGCTGGAACCGTCGCACCGGGCGTTGGGTGCTGACCTTTGGCCGCATCGGCAGCGGCGAAGAATGCCGGGCCACCGGGATCGGGCCGATTGCGCTGAGCCCGCAGGAACTGGCCGCGATCTGCCGCCGCGATGGGGCCGCCTTGCGCCATGCGTCGTTGCTGTGGTTTGGCGTCACACAAGGGGCGGTGCCACCCGAACGCGCGCCTTGGGTCGGGCTGCGCACCCCGATTTACACCGCGCGCGGGCCGGTGGCCGCCGGCGCGCTGCGCCCCGGTGACATGGTGCTGACCGCCGACAACGGCTTGCAGCCGGTGCTGCGGGCAACCCGCTTGCGCCTGCCCAGTCGCGGCAGCTTTGCCCCGGTGATCTTGCGCGCGCCGTTTCTGGGCCAAGGCAGCGACGTGTTGATTTCGGCTGATCAGCTGGTGGTGCTGAGCGGGGCAGAAGTCGAATACATGTTTGGCGATGAGGCGGTTCTGGTGCGGGCCGGGTCGCTGGCCAATGGCAGTGTGGCGCGCAACGACAGCCTGCATGCGGCCATCGACTGTGTTGCGATCGATCTTGGCCTGCCGGAACTGATGCTGGCCGATGGTCTGAAACTGCTGAGCCATGGGGCGCTGGCCGAACCGCCGCTTCAGGTGCTGCATGCCTATGAGGCGCAGCAACTGGTCAGTCTGATCGCGCGGCGCAGCCTGTTTGGCGCGGCTTGAGCGGTCAGTCGTAAAGCGCCGTCATCTGCGCCACGATGACCGAGTTTTCCGCAAGCGCGCGCATCATCAGGGCCTCTTCCTCGGGGTCGATCTCGGCACCTGCCTCGCGCTGTTCGTCCAGCGAGCCGTGGCCCTCCACCTCCAGCACCGCAAGGTCGGCCTGCTTGAGGATGGCCACGGTTTCGCGCACGGCCTCGGCCTCGTCCACACCGCTGGCATAGCACATCAGGGCGCCGCCGGTGGCCTTGTCGGGCAGGCCGTCGCCGGGCTTGCGACCGACCTGCACCAACAGGGTATAGACCTGCTGGCGGCTGGTTTTGGCGGGCTTTTCGTCGGTCATGTCAGGCCCTTTCCGGCAGCCCCTGTAACACAGGGGGAAGTTTTCACTTTGCTTCAAAATCAAACACTTGGACTGGACGCTTTAACGGTTTGGTAACGATTGCCCGCCACGTCCGCATCGGTCAGTCGCGCAAGAGGTCGTTGATGCTGGTCTTGGACCGGGTCTGCGCATCGACCTTTTTCACGATCACCGCGCAATAGAGGCTGACCCCGCCCTTCGATGGCATCGACCCCGCCACGACCACCGATCCGGCAGGCACTTCGCCATACATCACTTCGCCGGTTTCGCGGTCAACGATCTTGGTCGATTTGCCGATGAACACGCCCATGCCAAGGACCGAGCCTTCGCGGATGATGCAGCCTTCGACCACCTCGGACCGGGCGCCGATAAAGCAGTTGTCCTCGATGATGGTGGGTCCGGCCTGCATCGGTTCCAGCACGCCACCGATGCCGACGCCGCCCGACAGGTGCACATTCTTGCCGATCTGCGCGCAGGAGCCGACCGTGGCCCAGCCATCGACCATGGACCCTTCATCGACATAGGCGCCGATGTTGACGAAGGACGGCATCAGCACCACGCCCTTGGCGATATAGGCCGAACGGCGCACGATAGACCCCGGCACGGCGCGAAAGCCCGCGGCGCGCCAGTCTGCCTCTGACCAGCCCTGCCATTTGGAGGGCACCTTGTCCCACCAGTTGGCGCCACCGTTGGAGCCCGAGATTTCATACATGTCGGTCAGGCGGAACGACAACAGCACCGCCTTTTTCGCCCATTGGTTCACATGCCAGTCCTGCCCACGCTTTTCGGCCACGCGCAGGCTGCCAGAGTCCAGCGCGGTCAGGGTGGCCTCGATGGCATCGCGCACCTCGCCCTTAGTGGTTGGACCAACGCTGTCGCGGGCCTCCCATGCGGCTTCGATGGCGGTTTCCAAGGCGGCGTTCGACATGCTGTCACCCTTTTTCGGTTGGTCCTGTTGCGCCCTGCCTATAAGGCTTGGCAACCGGTCACGCAATGCAAGAGCACCCATGAAAGACGAACCCCGCAACCACCCGTTCCGCGACAGCCTGCAAGACGTGAAGGCGGCAGACCGTATTCCCGACACCCCGCAGACCCGCGCGCCGGCCTATCGGTTGGCCTTTGCCGACCCCGATTTCATGACGCGCGCGGAATTGCGCCCGGTGCGGTTGCAACTGGAACTGCTGAAACCGCAACTGGTGATGGACGAGCGCGGGATTGAATCGACCATCGTGCTGTTTGGCGGCGCGCGCATCCCCGCCACGGCCGAGACCGCGCGCACGTCGGGCCTTGCAGAACTGTCGCCTTATTATGACGAGGCGCGGCGCTTTGCGCGCCTGATGACCGAGCGCAGCATGGAAAGCTATGGCCGCGAGAATGTGATCATCACCGGCGGTGGTCCCGGCGTGATGGAGGCTGGCAACCTTGGCGCGCATGAGGCGGGCGGTCAATCGATTGGCCTGAACATCGTGTTGCCGCATGAACAGGCCCCCAACCCTTATGTGACGCCGGATTTGTGCTTCAACTTTCACTACTTCGCCATTCGCAAGATGCATTTCCTGATGCGCGCCCGCGCGATCTGCGTGTTTCCCGGCGGCTTTGGCACGATGGACGAGATGTTCGAGAGCCTGACGCTGATCCAGACCAAGCGGATGAAGCGGGTGCCGTTCTTGCTGTTCGGGCAGGCGTTCTGGGAAAAGATCATCAACTGGGAAGCCTTGGCCGAAGCCGGCACGATCAGCCGCGATGACCTGTCACTGTTCCGGTTTGTCCAAACGGCGGATCAGGCGGTTGCGGCGATTGATGGCTGGGACGCAGTCTAGCGTTTTGTGCGCCGCCCGTTGGATGGGCAGGTTCTTGATGAAACCAGGGCGAACCTGCCGGCGCAGGGCGATTTGTGGCTGTCGAACGCGTCTTGCCACTTTCTGGGGGCGCCCAGGCCGCCTGCGCCTGCCGACCCGCGCGCGGCGGCACGCGGGCAAGGGCAACCCTGCCTAGGGGCGGATGGTTTCGGTTTTCGGGCGATCATTGTCGCCACGATCAAACTCATCCTCATAGGTGTCAACCTGCTCGGCATCTTCGATCCTGTGGGCGGGCCCCTGCAAGGCAAAGCTGTTGTCGATCACCGTCGCCTCGCGCATCGGTGGGGCGGGGCACTGTTCTTCAAGAGTGTCGGATTTCAGTTGAAAGAACTGGCGCGCCATATCGTCATACATTTCGCGCAATACCAGAAGGGCCAGCAGCGCTGCGGTGGTAAAGAAGATCCAGGGGCTGATGACACTGACAAAGAACCCAAGGAACAGATGCACCACGATGCCGATCACCGCCAGGGTGCGCAGGATGATCATCGGGTAGTCCAGAATTTTCGCGCGCTTTACCGATTGTGTCATGGATTGATCCTGTCGTCATTAGAAGCCGCAAATGAACCATACCCCGACCCGAATGGGGGCAGAGGCGCTGCAAGCCAAACGCTGGGGGGCAAGCCCCCGCCGCCATTCTAACCTTGGCAGCACGACCTGACAACGCAAGGGGCGCGGCGGATTGGTCGCAGGCCACCACATCTGCGCCGGGCGCCTTGTCCCCTGGACATCAGTAATCCTTTTCGAAAAACACCCCGACACCCGTGTTGCCATCGTCCCCGACGCGGCCCTTGACGGTGATGTTGTCGGTCAGATCAAGGTTCAGGTTGATCTGGCTCTTGCCGTCCTGATCCAGCACCACTTCGGAATACACCTTTTCCGACAGGTATTTGCCGGCCGTCAACTGTGCGGTGCCGTCATCTGCGGTCTGAACGTCGAAATCATCCAGCCCAAAGCCCTTGCGCAGTTTGGCGATGATGCCCTCGCCGCCGCGCCCGGCCAGCGTGGCCACAGCGTTGGCCAGTTGCAGCGCCTGAAGCGCTGACAGGTTTTCAAGGCGGCGGCCAAACAGAAGCTGCGCCAATATCTCTTCTTGCGGCAAGGCGGGGTTTGAGGTGAAGCTGACCTGCGGATCGGTGGCATTGCCTTCGATCACCGCCGCAGTTGTCACCCCATCGGCGCTGCTGCTGGCCACCACCCGCAGCATGGGGTCGAAGTCGCCCTGCAGTTGAAGATAGGCTTCGGTCAAGGTCAGGCGGCGGGCCAGAATATCCAGCCGCCCCCGGATCAGGTTGAACGCGCCCGAGGGCACGATGGCATCGGTGGTGCCGGTCAGGCGCAGGGTGCCGCCCAGTTCGGCATCCAGTCCGCGACCGCGCAGGAACATCTGGTTGGGGGCCGAGATTTCGACATCCAGCCCAAAGGCGCGGCTGCGGGTGCTGGCCTCGGCGGGGCCATTCGCCCCGGCCAGCAGACCGGCCCTGCGGCGGGTTTCGCGCACCAGTGGGGCATCGCCAATGTGGCGCAATTCGTCCAGCGAGCCCGCGCCGCCAAGCCCGGTTGCGGCAATGCGCAGTTCGGTTTGCGGCAGGGCCACGCGACCCGAGATCAGCGCGCCGCCGGTCAGCGGGCCATTGAAGCGCAGATCACCATTGGCGCGGGTTTCATAAAGCTGCGGATCGCGCACCACCACGCCAGACAGCCCGATGGCAAGGTCGGCCGGAAACGGCGGTGTCAAAGTCACAGGACCGGTCACCGTGATGCGCCCGCCGCTGGAGACATTGGCCCCCGCCGCGACCTGCGCCCGCCCGCCACCCAAGGTGGCTGTGGCCTCCATGTCTTGCAGCGAAAATGGCAAGGCCGGATCGGCCAGCCGCCCTTGCGAAAGGACCACCCGGCCCGAGAGCGACGACAGCGCCAAGGGCCCGTTCAGACGCAGGTCAAGCGCCAGCGGGCCTGACACCACCCGGTCGCCCAGAAACGGATTGGCAAGCCCGGCCTGCGCCGACCCGTTTATCGCCAGATCGGCACTGGCCAGATTGGCGGCCAACCGGCCAGTGACCCGCGCGCCAATCTGCCCTGGCCCGGTGCCCGACAGCGTGAGATCATACCCCGCGCCGGTATCGACGGCGGTGCCGGTGACGCTGACCACGCCGGGAAATTCGGGCAGCAGCAGGCCAAGATTGGCCAGCCGCGCGGTCAGATCAATCTGGCGGCGGCTGCCGTCGATGCGCCCGGTGGCCTGCGCCGTCAGGTTGGGGCTGTTCAGTTGCAAGGCATCCAGCCGGACCGCGCCTTTGTCGAGCCGCAGGGCGGCGGTCAACCTGCTGGCCCCGGCCAGCACCCGGTTGACCTCGGGCTGGCCGATGCGCAGACCGCTGGCATCGGCGGCAAGCGTGATGCTTGCGGTGGCGGGCGTGCCCTTGAAGGTGGCATCGGCCGCCACACGCCCGCCAAGACCGGGGCGCAGGCGCGACAGGTCATCCAGCACCACCCGCGCGGTCAGGTCACTGCCCGCCACGGCAAGCAGGCCGCTGGCGGTGGCGCTGGCCGATGGGGCGGTGACGCTCAGACGTTCGATCGTCAGGCTGTCGCCGTTCAGATCGGCGGTCAGTTGCACGGATGACGCGCCTTGCAGCAGCCGGTCAGCCTCGGGCTGGCCAAGGCGCAGCAATGTGCCCGAAAGGTCGGCCACAATCCGGGCGCGGCCGGTGGTCAGCGGCCCGGTCAGGCGCAGCGCACCCTGCACCGCGCCGCCATACTCTGGGCCAAGGCGCGACAGGTCGGCCATGGCAAGGGTCAGGTCCAGATCGGCCTGATCCGAGGTAACGGTGCCCTTGCCATCGACCGCAAGCCCGCCCGCCCGCAGCGTAAGCGCGCGCAGAACCGTGCCGGTGGTGTCGCGCCGCGCATCAACGGTGATCGAGGACGGGCCGCGCAACAGCCCGTCAAGCTGGGCGATGTCGGTGGTCAGGTCCTGGCCGTCGATCCGCATCGTTGCGTCGAAATCGCCGCCCAAGGGGCTGCCTTCGCCATTGACCGTGATGGTGCCGCGCCCGGACAAGGCCCGCTTGGCAAGGCCCGACAGCGGGGCCAGATCCTGCGCGTCGATTCGCAGCCTGCCACGGGTGCGAAAACCATCGGACAGGCCTGCAATCTGGCCGCCAGCATTCAGGGCAATCGGCCCGGCGGTCAGGTCCAGCGCCCCGATGCGGAACACGCCGGTGCCCTGCTGCCACGACAGCCGGGTGGTGGCCGACACCTGCGTGCCCAGCGCCATGGCAAGCGCGGGGTCGGCGGGGGCAACCCCCTCGGCCCGCAGCGTCAGCGTGCCGCCGATGGTATTGCCGGTCGCCAGCCGCGCAATGCGGCCCGACCCGCGCAGATCAAGCTTTGCCAAGGTGCCGTTGGGGGTGGTGACGCCTTCGGCATCGACCGCGGCGCGCCAGGTCTCGCCGGTGGCGCTGTCATAACCGATGTCCAGCCGCGCCGATTGCAGCGACACCCCCGCATCGAAACCGGGGATCAGCACCGGCTGACCCGTGGGGTCGCCAAGGGTGCCGGTCAGCGCGAGCCCTTCGGGCAGGCCGTCGGGCGCAATCCGGGCCTGACCACGCAGTGTCAATGCGCGGGCGGTCAGGTCCAGCGCGGTCAGGTCCAGCCGCCCGGTCGCGCTGCGGCTGCCGGTGGTGACAAGCGCCACCTGATTGCCCAGAAAATCGGCATAGGCCGGAGCGAACAGCGGTGCGATATCGCCCCGGACATCGGCGGCAAAGCGGGTGGCATCGTCTTCGGCCCCGGTCAGGGTGATGGTGCCGGCCAGACGCTGGACCCCGTCGCTTTTCAGCGCCAGATCGGCGGCAAAGTCTGACAGCGGGCCCTCGCCCTTGATCACCAGATCAACCGAAGGCTGCCCCGGCAGGTTCAGCAGGGTGGACACCACGCCGCCCGCCGCTTCGCTGGCGTCCAGCGACAGCGCCAGATTGCGGGTGGCGTTGTTGAAGCCCGCCGCAAGGTCGATTTGCCCGCTGGGGCCGGCATTGGTGCGGTCGATGTGCAGGGTGGCTGATCCGTCGCCGCCTGACAACGACAGGGCGGCCTCGACGCTGCCTTCGATCTGCTGGCCCAGCAGCGCCGGGCCCAGCACCACCCGCGGCGCCGAGATTTTGGCAATCTCGACCGCCACCGGCAATTCGGGCAGGGCAAAACCCGCAGCTTCGGGGGAAGGCGCGGCTGCATCCGACGCAGGTGCGCGGTCGATGATGATCTCGGCCGCCGTCAACGCATTGACCGACACCCGGCCAGACAGCAGGGCGGCGCGATTCCAGTCCAGCACGATGTCGTTCAGCGTCAGCCAGATGCCCTGATCATCGGCGACGGTCAGCTGCGTGGCGGTGGCCCGTGACGACAGCGCCCCCTTGAAGCCACGCAAGACCACCTGCCGCCCGGCGCCAGACAGGTTGTCTTCCAGAAACGCGGTGATGGTGCCGCGGTCTGCACGCTCTTGTGCGGTTTCCTGCGCCTGCAAGACGAAGGGAGCACAGATCAGGACAAGGACAAGCCACCAGCGCATCAGAATGATTGCCCCAAACCAACATAAAGCTGCACGCCATCACCGGTGCTGCCACGCACCGGGGCAGCCACGTCCAGCCGAATGGGGCCAATGGCGGTATCATACCGCACACCGAGGCCCGCCCCGGCATGCCAGTCGCCTTGTTCATCGAAAAAGCTGCCCACATCGACGCGGCCCGCATCGACAAAACCCACGACGCCGATCTTTTGCGTGACCTTGGTGCGCAATTCCAGCGATCCTGCCATGAAATGATTGCCACCGATCTGATATTGCACCGGCCCCCGCAACAGCGTTACCCCCAACGACTGGTAAGGCTGGCCGCGCACGGTGCCACCGCCGCCGGAATAGAACAGATCGTCACGCGGGGTTTCCAGCAGCTGTGCGCCGGTGACCATGCCCGCCTGAATCCGGGCCGCGACCACAAGGCGGTCTTCCGCGCCAAGGCCGCGATAGCCGCGCAGGTCGGTGGTCAGCCGCAAGCCAGAGCCGGTGGTGTCAAAGCCAAGGAAGGGCTTGGCCTCGGCTTCGATGTAAAAACCGCGCTTGGCGTCGGCCTTGTTGTCGCGGCGGTCCCATGTCAGGCCAAGGGGCAGCGCAAGGCTGCGGAACCGGAACTTGGATCGTTCGGTCCCATCGACCGCGATATCGGCGCCTTCGCTCTGGTTATAGGCCAGATCAATGCGCCCGGTCAGGCTGTCACCGAAGACATGGCTGAATCCAAGCCCGATACTGAAGGAGTCGGCGCGATAGTCAGCCTCCTCCAGATGCGCGATTTCGGTGGTGAAACGCAGCGTGGTATCCGCCGACAGCGTGGCGGGGCGATCAATGGTCAGGCCAAGCTGGTAGTCGGCCCCGCTGCCGGATGCGCCGATATTGGCGATCTTGCCTTCGATGCGCAGGCGTTCGGCCCCGCCAAACAGGTTGCGGTGCATCCAGGCGGCGGTCAGGTCCAGCCCTTCCAGACTGGATATCTCGGCCCCGAAACTCATCCGGCGGCGCTTTTCTTCAACCACGGTGATGGTGGTGCCCAAAAGGTCGGGGCGGGTGATGGTGTCATCTTCGGTGATCGCCACCGAGGCAAAGGTGCCGGTGCGGCGCAGACGGTTTTCGGCGCGGTCCAGCTCGGCCGGGTCGAAGGGCGCGCCCTGCGGGATGCCGGCAATCTTGCGGACGCGGTCTTCACGGGTGCGCTGGTTGCCCGCAACCGCCACTGCGCCGAACCGCAGCCGCGGACCGGGCGTCAGGGTAACACGGGCCGAAAGCGCGCGGTTGGGGTGGTCGGCGACGATGTCCTGGCCCGCGACTGCGGCCTTGGCGTAGCCTTGGGCCCGCCAGCCATCGACACCGGCGGTGACCGCCTGCTTCACAAGGCCGCTTTGCGCGACCTTTCCCGGGGCAAAGCCTTCGGGCAGGCCGGTGTCCGGGGCCAAGGGCGATACACGGGCCTGCGAGAACCGGAACTCGGGACCGGGGTCGATGCGCACTTCGATCCGGCCGACGCGGGCGGGCACATCCAGAGGGGCGATCTGTGACGCTTCGCGCCCGTCGAGCAGCACCGATATCACCGGGGCATAGCGGCCCTGCGCGTAAAGCGCGCCGATCAGGCGGCCATATTCGGCACGGGCCGCGGCCAGCACTTCGTCGGGCGAATCCTGCGCGTCCTCCAGTGCCAGAAGCGCCGAGGCACCACGCAAGGCCGAAGTCAGCCCCTCATCGCCACCAGCCAAAGAAAACTCTACCCGGTCAAGGGCTTGGGTATTGGTCCCCACGGCCATTGCCGTCACCAGTGTGACCACAAAGGGCAGGCGAAACATCGGGCGTCTGCGCATTGTCGTGAAAAACCTTGTCAACCACCGGGAAACTATCGCAAGCGTTTGCGCGATGTGCAATCAACTGCTTGTAAGTTCTGCGTCAGCGAACGCGAAACCTGCGCAGCCCAACGCGAATTTCCGCCGATGGTCGCACGCAACCGCAACAATCGGGCACACTGATCGTCCTATTGGGCGGCGATGTCGCGATTGGCGGACACCAGCCCCTCAGTCACCGCCGACAGCGCCAGGGCGGCGGCCCCGTGCGCCCACAAAAGATCACCCCAGGCATGGATTTCGATCGGCGGGCGGGGGCGGCCGGTGTTGATGGCAAGGTTTTCCATCTCGGCCAGCGTTTCGGTGGCGTAAAGGTAATCGTAGCGCATCCGGTCGCCGGACAGGATGATCAGCGACGGGTCAAACAGGTTGACCACATTCGACAACCCCACCCCCAGAAAGCGACCGGCCCGGCGAAAGATGCTGCGCGCGGTGGCGTTGCCGGCCTTGGCATGGTCATAGAGGCTTTCCAGCAGCACACCGATGCTTTGGCCTTCCTTGTGGCCCCAGTTCAGCGCAGTGGTTGCCTCGCGCGCAAGGGCATAGTCGGCCACATACGCCTCTAGACAGCCGCGCTGACCACAGCGGCACAGCGCGCCATCCAGTTGCACCTTGGTGTGACCCAGTTCCAGCCCGACCCGTTGCGCACCGCGATAGATCCGGTGGTTCAGGACCAGTCCCATGCCGACGCCATGTTCAATGGTCACCACGACAAAGTCTGACAAGCCCCGTCCGGCGCCGAACCACAATTCGGCCAAGGCCACCAGATTGGCATCATTGTCGATCCAGACCGGCAGGCCAAGCCGGGCGGACGCCTGCGCCGCCAAGGGCACCGCACGATCAGCCAGCACCGAAGACCACAGCACCATGCCTTCCAGACTGTCGACAAAGCCGGGCACGCCCACACCCACGGCAGACAGATCGGCGCGGCTGATCCCGGCCTTGGCACAGACCCGGTCCAGCAGAGTTTCCACCGCATCCAGCAATTCGGCCAGCGTCATCGGGCCGGGGCGGCGCGGCACGGCATCATCGGCAATCAGGTTGCCGGCAAAATCGACGATCACCGCCGTATGTTCGCGGTCCGAGATTTTCATCCCCGCCACCCGGTGCGCCGCCGCCCGCACCCCCAAAGCCACGGCAGGGCGGCCCCGCACGCTTTCGCCATCCCGCGGCGCTGCCACCTCTTCGATCAGGCCAGCGTCGATCAGGTCTGAGGTGATGGTGGTGACCGAGGCCGGGCTGACGCCCAGATCCTTGGCCACCTGCACACGCGGGATCAACCCTGCAGCGCGCACCCGTTCGAACACCTGCTGGCGCAACGGGCGCATGGTATCGGACCATGGCGGGATCAGAGGACCCACGCCCCTGCGCCCCTCGCCCGCTTCGCCGCCGACATTGTGCGTCTGCATTTATTCAACTTCCAAACAAAACATGCGAGACAGCGTTGCCTTGTTGCCCAAAAATTGCTGCAATGCAGCAGAAATCCGGGCATGACTTCATCACTTGATGATCTGACCCCGATTTTTATTTTGACAACTGAATTAAATCAAGGCAAATTTCTATGGGTATCGGCGAATCCGTCGAACCAGCCATACGCTGGCTGCATCCATAGGGAGGATACTTATGCGTAACGCAATCGTGCTTGCCGTGATCGCGGCGACAGGATTTTCGTCGGCCGCACTGGCAGAGGGCAAAAAGGTCGGCGTGTCGTGGTCGAACTTTCAAGAAGAGCGCTGGAAGACCGATGAGGCCGCCATCAAGGCCGCGCTGGAAGCCAATGGCGACACCTACATTTCGGCTGACGCCCAGGCTTCGGCTGCCAAGCAGTTGACCGATGTCGAAGCCCTGATCGCCCAGGGTGCCAATGCGCTGATCATTCTGGCGATGGACAAGGACGCCATCGGGCCGGCGGTTGATCAGGCCGCTGCCGAAGGGATTCCGGTTGTCGGCTATGACCGTCTGATCGAGGACGAGCGCGCGTTCTATCTGACCTTCGACAACAAGGGCGTTGGCAAGATCATTGCCGAAACCGTCAGGGCCGTGCAGCCCGAGGGCAATTATGCCATCATCAAGGGCGACCCCGGTGATCCGAACGCCGCCTTCCTGCTGGAAGGCATGATGGAAGTGATCGGCGCCGATGTGACCGCCGGCAAGATCAAGATCGTCGGCGAGGCGTTCTCGGACGGCTGGAAGCCCGAGGCCGCACAGGCCAACATGGAACAGATCCTGACCGCCAACAACAACGCGGTTGACGCTGTTCTGGCCGAAAACGACGGCATGGCCGGTGGCGTGATTGCCGCCTTGGCAGCACAGGGCATGACGATTCCGGTCGGCGGTCAGGACGGCGACCTTGCCGCGCTGAACCGTGTGGCACGGGGCACCCAGACCGTTTCGGTGTGGAAAGACTCGCGCCAGTTGGGGGCGGCTGCGGCCAATATCGCCTCGGCCCTGGCGGGCGGTGCGGCGCTGGACTCGGTCGAGGGTGCCGTGAAGTGGTCGGGCGGTGCCAAGGGCGTTGAGATGAACGCCATTTTCCTGGCCCCCACCCCGATCACCAAGGACAACCTGAACGTCGTGATCGACGCGGGCCATATCTCGAAAGAGCAGGCGTGCGAAGGCGCGATGGCAGGCGTTGCGGCCTGCCAGTAACAGGCCGGCCAGACCGGCGCGCCCCACGGGGTCGCGCCGGTTTTTCGCGACCACGAAAAACCATGGCAGTGCGGGACGCAAACGGTTCGCCCGCCCGTCTGCGCATTCCGATTTCCCCTTGCAGTGCTGGACGAGGACATGACCCCAACCGACACCAATCACGCCCCTGCCGACGCGCAACTCGGCCCGGTCGGACGCTTTCTGAAAGCCACCGAGATCGACACCCGCCTCTTGGGCATGGTCGGGGCTCTGGTCGTGATCTGGCTGGGGTTTCATCTGTATGGCGCGTTCGTGAACGGCTATGGTGCCTTTCTGACGCCACGCAACCTGTGGAACCTGTCGGTGCAGACGGCCTCGGTCGGCATCATGGCCTGCGGCATGGTGTTGGTGATCATCACCCGGCACATTGACCTGTCGGTCGGGTCGGTGCTGGGGTTCAGCGCGATGATCATGGGCATCACCCAGGTGTGGATCCTGCCCCAGTATCTGGGTCTTGGCAGCCCGCTGATCTGGGTGATCACCTGTATCGTTGGCGTCATCATGGGCACGCTGATCGGCGCTTTCCATGGCTGGCTGGTGGCTTACCGCAACATTCCTGCCTTCATCGTGACACTGGGCGGATTGCTGGTCTGGCGCGGGGCGGCGTTTCTGGTGGCGCGGGGCGAGACGATTTCGCCGGTGGATACCACCTTTGCCCTGCTGGGCGGCGGACCCTATGGCGCGATCGGCGCGATAGGAAGCTGGATCGTTTGCGCCATTGCCTGCGTGGCCATTTTGTGGATGATGCTGGCCGGGCGCCGAAGCCGGGCGTCGCATGGCTTTGCCCAACGGCCGATGTGGGCCGAAGGCTTCCTTGCCGTGCTGGCCTGCGGGCTGGTGGTGGGCGCGACATTGGTGGTGAACGCCTACCCGTGGCCCAAAGGCATCGTTACCCAATACGCCAAGGCCAACGGGCTGACCGTGCCGGAAGGCGGCATGTTCATCAGCCATGGATTTGCCATTCCGGTGCTGATCCTGATCGCGGTGGGGATCGCGATGACCATCCTGATGACCCGCACCCGGTTTGGCCGCTATGTCTATGCGATTGGCGGCAACCCCGATGCGGCAGAATTGTCGGGCATCAACACCCGCTGGATGACGGTCAAGATCTTTGCCCTGATGGGCTTTTTGACCGGGATCTCGGCCATCGTCGCCTCGGCCCGTCTGAACAGCGCGACCAATGCCTTGGGGGAGTTGGACGAATTGTACGTGATTGCTGCCGCCGTGATCGGGGGCACCTCTTTGAAGGGCGGGGTCGGCACCATTTATGGGGCCATTCTGGGCGCCTTGGTGATGCAAAGCCTGAAAACCGGGATGGTGCTGATCGGCTTTGACGCCGCCATTCAGAACATCGTGGTCGGTGCGGTTCTGGTTCTGGCCGTCTACGTCGACATTCTGTACCGCGGCAAATCGAAATGATGGGGGGCACCATGGCAGCCAACGCGACGCCGCTGGTCGAATTGCGCGACATCTCGATCTCGTTCGGCGGGATCAAGGCCGTCGATCGGGTGACGGTTGATCTGTATCCGGGTGAGGTTGTCGGCCTGCTGGGCCACAATGGCGCGGGCAAATCGACGCTGATCAAGTGTCTGTCGGGGGCCTATCAGAAGGACTCGGGCGAGATTTTCATCAACGGTGAAAAGGTCGATATCCAGAACCCGCGCGACGCCCGGCGCTACAACATCGAAACGATTTATCAGACGCTGGCGCTGGCCGATAACCTGAACGCGGCATCGAACCTGTTTCTGGGGCGCGAATTGGTGACGGCGGCCGGTTTTGTCGATGATGCGCAGATGGAAGCCGAAACCCGCAAGATCATGGCCCGGCTGAACCCCAACTTCCGCAAGTTCAACGTGCCGGTGTCGGCCCTGTCGGGCGGGCAGCGCCAGTCGGTCGCCATTGCGCGGGCGGTGTATTTCAACGCGCGCATCCTGATCATGGACGAGCCGACCGCCGCCCTTGGCCCGCAAGAGACGCAGATGGTGGCCGAGTTGATTCAGGAACTCAAGCGCCAGGGTCTGGGGATTTTCCTGATCGAGCATGACATTCATTCGGTGATGAAGCTGTGCGACCGCGCCGTGGTGATGAAGAACGGTCAGCGCGTGGGCGCCGTGAATGTGGCCGAGGTCAGTGATGACGATATCCTCGGGATGATCATCATGGGCAAGAAGCCCGCATCGGCGGTGTGATGTACATCGGGCTTGATCTGGGCACATCCGGCCTGAAGGGTGTGCTGATGACCGAAGCGCAAGAGGTGCTGGCCGAAGCGACTGCGCCGCTGAAGGTATCGCGTCCGCAGGAAGGGTGGAGCGAGCAGGCCCCCAGCGACTGGATCACGGCGGCCGAGTCGGTGCTTGACGCGTTGTCGGCGCACGGCCTTGGGTCGGTGCGCGGCATCGGCCTGTCGGGGCAGATGCACGGTGCCACGCTGCTGGACAAGGCCGCAGAGGTGCTGCGGCCTTGCATCCTGTGGAACGACACCCGCAGCTTTGCCGAAGCTGCGGAAATGGACGAAGACCCGATGTTCCGGCGGGTGACCGGAAACATCGTGTTCCCGGGCTTTACCGCGCCAAAACTGGCATGGGTGCACCGGCATGAACCTGCGCTGTGGGACCGGGTGACGCTGGTGCTGGTGCCGAAAGATTATCTGCGGCTGTGGCTGACCGGCGACGCGGTGGGCGAGATGTCGGATGCGGCAGGCACAAGTTGGCTGGACACCGGCGCGCGCGATTGGTCGGATGATCTGCTGGCAGCCACCGGCCTTGCGCGCGCGCAGATGCCGGCGCTGGTCGAAGGGTCTGCGCCGTCGGGTGTGCTGCGCGATGCGCTGGCCGCGCGCTGGGGGTTGCCGCGCGGCGTGGTGATTGCGGGCGGCGGCGGCGACAATGCGGCCTCTGGCGTCGGGGTCGGCGTGGTGCGGGCCGGTGAGGCGTTCGTGTCGCTGGGCACCAGCGGAGTGCTGTTTGCCGCCAATGACGGCTATCAGCCGGCACCCGCCACGGCGGTGCACACGTTCTGCCATGCGCTGCCGAACACTTGGCATCAGATGGGGGTGATCCTTGCCTGCACCGATGCGCTGAACTGGTATGCCCGGCTGGTGGGGGCCGATGCCGCCCGCCTGACCGGCGAATTGGGGCCGCTGCAAGCCCCCGGCAAGACGCAGTTCCTGCCCTATCTGGGGGGCGAGCGCACGCCGCTGAACAGTGCCGCCATTCGCGGCGCGTTCACCGGGCTGGATCATGCCACCGACCGGGCCGCCGGAACCCGCGCCGTGCTGGAGGGCGTGACATTCGCCTTGCGCGACTGCCGCGATGCGCTGGCCGCAACCGGCACGCGGCTGGACAACCTGCTGGCGGTGGGCGGCGGGTCGCGGTCGGACTATTGGCTGCGCGCCATTGCCACCGCGCTGGATTGCCCGGTGCAGGTGCCTGTTGCAGGCGACTTTGGCGGCGCCTTTGGTGCCGCCCGCCTTGCGCTGATGGCCGTGACCGGGGCCGGAGCCGAGGTCGCCAGCCTGCCAGGGATCGCGCGGGTGATCGAGCCTGACGCGGCGTTGACAGACGCCTTCGACGCGGGCCACGCCCGCCATATTGCTGCACAATCCGCCATCAAGGGACTGACATGACAGAGTTTTTCAAAGGCATCCCCGCCATCCGCTATGAAGGCCCGGACAGCCAGACCGAATACGCCTTTCGCCACTACAACCCCGATGAGTTGGTGATGGGCAAGCGGATGGAGGACCATCTGCGCTTTGCCGTGGCCTATTGGCACAGCTTTGCCTGGCCCGGCGGCGACCCGTTCGGCGGGCAGACCTTTGAGCGCCCGTGGTTTGGCGACACCATCGCGCTAGCCAAACTGAAAGCCGATGTGGCGTTCGAGATGTTCGATATTCTGGGCGTGCCCTTCTATTGTTTTCACGATGCCGATGTGCGGCCCGAAGGGGCCACATTCGCCGAAAGCAAGCGCCATCTGGATGAGATGGTGGACTATCTGGAGGCCAAGCAGGCCAGCCACAAGACGCAGCTTTTGTGGGGCACCGCCAACATGACCAGCCATCGGCGCTGGATGTCGGGTGCCGCCACCAACCCCGATCCCGATGTCTATGCCTATGCCGCGGCGACGGTGAAGGCGAACCTGGATGCCACGCACCGTTTGGGCGGGCAGAACTATGTGCTGTGGGGCGGGCGCGAAGGCTATGAGACCTTGCAGAACACCGACCTTGGTGCCGAACGCGCCCATGCCGGGCGGTTCTTGCAGCAGGTGGTCGAATACAAGCACAAGATCGGCTTCAAGGGCGCCATCCTGATCGAGCCCAAGCCGCAGGAACCCAGCAAGCATCAGTATGACTATGATGTCGCCACGGTCTATGGTTTCCTTAAGGAATTCGGGCTGGAGCGTGAGGTCAAGACCAACATCGAACAGGGCCACGCCATCTTGGCCGGCCATTCGTTCGAGCATGAAATCGCATTGGCCGCGTCCTTGGGGATCTTCGGCTCGATCGACATCAACCGCAACGATTACCAATCGGGCTGGGACACCGACCAATTCCCGAACAACCATCCCGAAAAGGCGCTGGCGTTCTATGAAATCCAGCGGGCGGGCGGCTTTACCACGGGCGGCACCAACTTTGACGCCAAGGTGCGGCGGCAATCGCTGGACCCCGCCGACCTGATCCTGGCCCATGTCGGCGGGATGGACACTTGCGCGCGGGCGCTGAAATGCGCGGCGGCCATGTTGGAGTCGGATGAGCTGGAGGCCAATCGCCGGGCGCGCTATGCCAGGTGGGAGACCCCTGCCGCAAAGGCAATGCTTTCGGGCGGGCTGGAGGCGGCTGCGGCGCGGGTGACGGCCGAAGGGCTGGAGCCGCAGCCGAAATCTGGCCGTCAGGAGCGGTTGGAAAACCTTTGGAACAAATACATCTGACGGAGGGATGCGATGCACAGGCGCAGGGTTCTTGGGTTGGGCGCGGCGGCAGTTGCGGTCGCGTTTCTGCCCCGCCGCGCGCTTGCGGCCTCTGATCCCGGCGCGGTGCTGACCACCTGGTATCGGCTGGTGCTGGAACTGGTGCGCCACACCGCCACCTATTCGCCGCCCGTCGCCAGCCGCGCCTTTGCCTATCTGGGCGTGGCGGCGTGGGAGGCGGTGGCCTCGGACCGCGGCGATACCGTGTCTTTGGCCGGGCAACTGGCCGGGCTGCCCCCCCTGCCCGCCTGCGACCCGGGCCTGACCTATAATCCTGCGGCCATTTTGAACGCCACCCTGTCGCGGGCGGTGGCCGCGTTCTTTGGCAACACCGGGCCGACCGGGCAGCGCGCGATGCAGGCGATGGCGCGGCAGATGGGCAAGGGCCTTACCGGGCTGCCAGCCGATGTGCTGGCCCGCAGCGAAGCGCTTGGGCATGCGATTGCCGATCACATCATCGCGTGGTCGCTGACCGATGGCGGTGCCGTGGTGGAAAACATGGGCTTTCCCATGGACTACACTCTGACAGACGGCCCGGCGCATTGGGTGCCGACCAGCCTGATCCGCCAGCAGCAGACCCCGCTTTTGCCCGGTTGGGCCAACAACCGCCCCTTTGCCATGCCTGCGGGCAACAGCTGCGCGCTGCCGCCTCCGCCTGCCTATAGCGAGGAGGTGGGGTCTGCGTTTCATGCCGAGGCGATGGAGGTTTACACCACCAGCGCCAGACTGACCGAGGACCAAAAGACCATTGCGCGCTTCTGGTCGGATGATCCGATGCTGTCGCCCACCCCGCCGGGGCATTGGGTGGATATCGTGTTGCAGATCAGTGACCGCGACGGGCTGGATGCGCTGCGCAGCGCCGACATTCTGGCGCGTCTGGGCGTGGCGATGGCCGATGCCTTTATTGGCTGTTGGGAGGCCAAGTTCGCGCATGACCTGCTGCGCCCTGTCACCTATATCCACCGGGTAATTGACCCGAACTGGGAGCCCCTGCTGATCACCCCGCCCTTTCCTGAATATCCGTCGGGCCATTCGACCCTGTCAGGTGCTGCGGCCACGGTTCTGACCGCCAGTCTTGGCGCGGACTTTGCCTTTGACGACGCCACGCACGAGGCTGATGGCCTTGCGGCGCGTCCGTTCCCCAGCTTTTGGGCGGCGGCGCAGGAAGCGGCGATCTCGCGGCTGTATGGCGGTATCCATTTCCGGGCAGCGGTTGAGCGTGGGCTGGATCAGGGGGCTTGCATCGGTGCCCATGCGGTGCGCCTGCGGACGCTTGTATGATCCGCGCGATTGGCTTTTGCCTGCTGGCCCTGCCTGCGATGGCGCAAGAGGTGCCGCGCTTTGTTGAGGAAACCGCAAGCGCCGGCCTGACCCACAGCTATACCGGCGGGTGGGAGCATATGGTGGGCGGCGGCGTTGCGGTGTTTGACTGCAATGGCGACGACAAGCCCGAGGTGTTCATGGCGGGCGGCACCGGGCCTGCCGGGTTCTGGCGCAATGACAGTGCCACGGGCGGGGCGCTGACGCTGACCCCGATTGACGCGGGGTTGGGGCTGACAGCCGTCACCGGGGCCTATCCCATCGACATCGACAGCGACGGGATCACCGATCTGGCGATCTTGCGGGTGGGCGAAGACGTGCTGATGCGCGGGCTTGGCGATTGCCGGTTCACGCGGGCGAATGAGGAGTGGGGCTTTGACGGGGGCGATGCGTGGTCCACCGCCTTTGCCGCGATTTGGGAAGCTGGGCTGGCGTTTCCGACGCTGGCGTTCGGCACCTACATTGATCGCACGCAAGAGGCGTTTCCCTGGGGCAATTGCACCGACAACAGCCTGCACCGCCCTGATGGTCGCCGCTATGGCGCCGCGATCCCCTTGACGCCCAGTTTTTGCACCTTGTCGCTGCTGTTCACCGACTGGAACGCATCGGGCAGCAAATCGCTGCGGGTGTCGAATGACCGCGAGTATTACAAGGGTGGGCAGGAACAGATGTGGCATCTGCCTTCCGGTGAACCGCCGCGGCTTTATACTGAGGCCGAAGGGTGGAAGCGTCTGCGCATCTGGGGCATGGGAATTGCCAGCACCGATCTGGATGCCGACGGCTACCCCGAGTTCTTCCTGACCAGCATGGCCGATCACAAGCTGCAAACGCTTGTTGCCCCCGCGCCCGGCACCCTGCCGGATTACACCGATGTCGCCTGGGCCAAGGGGGTGACGGCGCATCGGCCATTTATGGGCGACGACCCCCGGCCATCGACCGGCTGGCATGCGCAGTTCGCCGATGTGAACAACGACGCAAGGGCCGATCTGTTCGTGGCCAAGGGCAATGTCTGGGAGATGCCCGATTTCGCCGCGGCCGACCCGAACAACCTGCTGCTGCAAGGGCCAGATGGCGTGTTTGTCGAAGCGGCGGACCGGGCGGGGGTTGCGTCAACCTTGACCGCGCGGGGGGCCGCTGTGGTGGACCTGAACGCCGATGGCGCGCTGGACCTGCTGGTGGTCAACCGCAATGCCCCGGCGCAGGTCTGGCGCAACGTGGGGCCGGTGGGGAATTGGCTGCGCGTGGCCCTGTCGCAACCGGGAGCGAACCCCGCGGGCGTTGGCGCTTGGGTCGAGGTGCGGGTGGGCGATCATCTGCAACGGCACGAGGTGACGGTGGGCGGCGGTCATGCCGGCGGCATCTGGGGCGCGCTGCATTTTGGTCTGGGGGCGGCCAATGCTGCCGAGTTGCGGGTGATCTGGCCTGACGGCAGCGTGTCAGACTGGCAAACGGCCCCTGCCAATCAGGCGGTTACGATCCGTCCCTGACCTTTGGCCTCGTCAGTTCCGCATTGACCGCACCGCCCAGAAGCACCGCCCAGCACCCCAGATACAGCCACATCAAAAGCGCCACCACCGCGCCAATCGACCCGTAGATGCGGTTATAGCTGTCGAAGTTCGCAAGATAGGCCGAAAAGGCATAGCTGACCGCCGACCATGTCACCGCAGCGACGATCACGCCAACGCTGACCCATGGCCTGCCTGCCCCATTGGGCAGGTTGGGGCCGAAATGATAGAGGATCGACAGGCAACTCAGCACCAGCAGAAACATAGCAACCCATGGCAAGACGACAAGAACCGCCTGTTCTGCCGGACCAAGATCGACAAAGCCAAGGACGAAGGGCACCAGCACGATCGTGCCAAGGCCGAACAGACTGGCAAAGATCAACGCAAGCGTCATCAGAATATCGACCACCCAGCCCCAAAGCCAGTTGCGCGGCGTGGCGCGGTTGACCACATCCAGTCCCGTAATCAGGGCAGAAACCCCCGCCCGCGCAGAATAAAGCGCAATCATCAGCGAGATGAAGGTGGCCCATCCAAGGGTCGCGCGGGGTGTCGTCAGAAGGCCCATCACCTGATCGTGGACCAGCCGTGCCGCGTCGGCGGGCAAGAAGCGCTCGGCCACCGCAAGATAGTCGGCAATCACCGCCGGATCGGCCACCAGTCCCCAGATGGCCACACTGGCGGCAAGGCCGGGAAAGACCGCGAACATGGCATAGAAGGCAACGCCTGCTGCGATCAGACCGAAATGACCATCGCCTACCCGGCCCCAGACAGCCCGGACGAACCCTGTGAATGCGATTATACGTGCGATCATGCGCCCATCTTTGCGTGTTCGCCGCCACGTGGCAACTTGCACAAGCGTCAAGCCCCTGAGATGGTGCCGCAAACAGGAGCCGTTCCCATGACCTATGTCGCCCATCCCGATCGCTATTCCCGCATGACCTATCGCCGCTGTGGCGCATCGGGGCTGAAGCTTCCGGTGATCAGCCTTGGCCTGTGGCACAATTTTGGCCATGACACGCCCCATCAGGTCAAGCGCGACATCTGCCGCACGGCCTTTGACCATGGCATCACCCATTTCGACCTTGCCAACAACTATGGCCCGCCCCCCGGTTCGGCCGAAGAGGCGTTTGGCGAGATCTTGCGGACCGATTTTGCTGGCCATCGCGATGAGCTGATCATCAGCTCCAAGGCGGGCTACAACATGTGGCAGGGACCTTATGGCGAATGGGGCAGCCGCAAATACCTGATCGCGTCCTGCGACCAAAGCCTGAAGCGGATGGGGCTGGATTACGTGGATATCTTCTATTCGCACCGCTTTGACCCCGATACGCCGCTGGAAGAAACCATGGGCGCGCTGGACCACATCGTGCGGTCAGGTCGTGCGCTTTATGCAGGGATTTCAAGCTATTCCAGCGCCAAGACCCGGCAGGCGGCGGCAATCCTGAAACAGCTTGGCACGCCTTGCGTGATCCATCAGCCCAGCTACAACATCCTGAACCGCTGGGTGGAAAAGGACGGGTTGCGTGAGACGCTGGAAGAGCTGGGGATCGGGTCGATTGCCTTTACGCCGCTGGCACAAGGGATCTTGACCAAGAAATACCTAGGCGGCATCCCCCAGGGCAGCCGGGCCGCGCAAGGCAAAAGCCTGGACCCCGCCACGATCACGCCGCGCGCCATTGAAAGCGTGCGCGCGCTGGACGCGATCGCGCAGGCGCGCGGCCAGACACTGGCGCAGATGGCGATTGCCTGGGTGCTGCGCGACGGCAAGATCACCACAGCCCTGATCGGCGCCTCACGGCCCGAACAGGTGGTGGATTGCGCGGGGGCCATCGGCAACCTTGCGTTCACCGCGCAAGAGCTGGCCGAAATCGACCGGGTCTCGGCGGAAGAAGACATCAACCTGTGGGCGCGGTCTTCGGCAGAATAGGCCCGCAAACTTCCTAAAACACCATCCTTTAAGCGCCCGTTCACCGACCTGCTGTAAACCGGTGGACGGGTGTGAAACATGGGTGTGTGATGGCCGGGCAATCAAATGCCGCGCCAGTCATCATCAAGCGGAAGAAAGTCGTCATCGCAGGCGGCCACCACGGGGGTGCGTGGAAGGTTGCCTATGCCGATTTCGTGACGGCCATGATGGCCTTCTTCATGCTGATGTGGCTGTTGAATGCGACGACGGAAAAGCAACGCAAGGGGATTGCGGATTATTTCAGTCCGACAATCCCGATCAACCGGATCTCGGGCGGCGGGGATGGCGCCTTTGGCGGGGATTCGGTGATGTCCGAAAAATCGCTGGCGCAGAATGGAACCGGGGCCGCTGCCGACAAGCCCACCAAGGACCGGCAGGCCAATGGCGAAGCGGCGGGCAACACCGCCGCAAAAGCCGAGGAACAAGAGCGGCTGGCACAGGTTGAAAAGGCCCTGCTGGCGCGCAGCGGCGAAAGCATGACGATGGAGCGTCTTTTGCGCCATGTGGTCACCAAGGTGACCGACGAAGGGCTGGTGATCGAGCTGTTCGATCTGCCGCAAGCGCCCTTGTTCGACACCGACGCCCCTACGCCAACCGCCACCTTGCGCGAATTGTCCAAGGTGTTGGCCGATGTGTTGGCCGCCACCGAAAACCCTTTGGCTGTTGCGGGTTACGTGCGCAGCTATCCGAAGATCTTGAAAGACAACCCGGTGTGGCCGCTGTCTGCCGACCGCGCACAGGCAATGCGGCTGTTGCTGGAAAACGACGGCTTGACCGACAACCGCTTTGCCCGCGTCACCGGCTTTGCCGACCGCAAGCCGCTGACCCCTGATCCGTCAGTGCTGCGCAACAACCGGCTTGAGGTGGTTTTGCTGCGCAGCAACCGATAGCAAATCCGTCAAATTGAAAGCATTAGCGGGCTGTTAATCGCCTTGGTGCAGGGTGCGAGGCATATGGCGCATCGACCTGTAGAAAGGCGGTATTGATGACGATCTCTTCCTCGCTGAACGCGGGGGTGGCTGGCTTGAACGCGAACGCGACCCGGCTTGCCACCATCTCGGACAACATCGCAAACTCTTCGACCTTCGGCTACAAACGGGCGTCGACCGAATTTGAAAGCATGGTCATCACCAGTGCCCGCGGGGCAGGAACCTATTCCGCTGGCGGGGTAAGGGCATCAACCCAACGCATGATCGAAGATCGTGGCGCGATCATCGGCACGTCCAACGCGCTTGACCTGGCCGTTTCCGGCCGTGGCATGCTGCCCGTGGTGCCGTCGGTCCGGATGACAGACAGCGGGATCGGCGACCAGCCCATGATGATGACAACCACCGGGGCCTTCCGCACCGATGCTGCCGGCGTTCTGCGCACAGACTCCGGGTTGGTCCTGCTGGGCTGGCCCGCCAATGCCGACGGGACAATACCAACCTACCCCCGCGATTCGATGTCGGCCCTGCAACCTGTTGTGATCAACTCCAACCAGACGGCGGGCGACCCCACCACAACAATGTCTCTTGGTGTCAACCTGCCTGCCACCGAAACCGAGGCCGGCTCGGCAGGCGACACCTTGCCGCTGTCGGTGGAATATTTCGGCAATCTCGGCACATCGGAAACCCTGGATATCACGTTCACGCCGGTCATTCCTGCCACCGGGTCGTCCAACAGTTGGACCATGGTCATCCGTGACAGTGGCCTGGATGGCGCTGTGGTCGGTGAATATGAGCTGATCTTTTATGGCGCCCGCGGTTCCGGCGGGACCCTCGCTTCGGTGACCACAGTCTCTGGCGGGGCCTATGATGCCACGACCGGCACACTGGCGCTGACCGTCGCGGGCGGCCCCATCACCGTCACCATCGGGCGTGCGGGCGATCCAAACGGGCTGACCCAGCTCTCCGACAGTTTCGCCCCCACCGCCATTACCAAGGATGGCTCGCCGGTGGGCAATCTGACAGCGGTGGAGGTGGATGAAAATGGCTACATCCTTGCCAGCTATGACACCGGTTTCATCCGCCGGATTTACCAGATTCCCTTGGTTGATGTGCCCAATGTCAATGGTTTAACCCCATTGAACAACCAGACCTTCCAGGTCTCGCCCGAATCTGGCTCGTTTTTTCTGTGGAACGCAGGTGAAGGGCCGACGGGCAGCGTGGTGGGCTATGCCCGCGAAGGGTCGGCCACCGATGTCGCGGCAGAGTTGACCGCGCTGATCACCACGCAACGGGCCTATTCATCGAACGCAAAGGTCATCCAGACCGTCGATGAGATGCTGCAGGAAACCACCAACATCAAACGCTGAGGAAGGTCCTGACCAATGAGCATTTCATCCGCGTTGTCCAGCGCCATGACAGGCCTTGCCGCGTCATCAAGAATGGCTGAGGTGACGGCCTCGAACGTCTCGAACGCCCTGACCGAAGGCTATGGTCGGCGTGAGGTGCAGCTTTCGGCGCGGGTGCTGGGGCAGACCGGCAGCGGCGTCCGCATCGACGGCGTTGCGCGCACGGTGGATCAGGTCGTGTTGCGCGACCTTCGGCTTGCCTCGGCAGCGCAGGGCTATCGGGCACCGACGGCCGATTTCCTGACCCGTTTGGAACAAGCAATCGGGGCACCTGATCAGGCCAATTCGCTGTCTGGCCGCGTCACCACGCTGGAACGCAGTCTGCTCGAGGCCGCGGCCCGCCCCGAGTCCGAGGCACGCCTTGCGTCCGTCGTTGATGCCGCGCGGGGTCTGACAACCGGGTTGTCGGATCTGACCACACAGATACAGACGGCGCGGAAGACGGCAGATACACAGATTGCCGCAGATGTGGGCACGGTGAACCAGGCCCTTGCAGGGATTTCCGATCTGAACCTGCGGATCAGAACCTACGCCTCCACGGGCCGCGAGACCTCTGCCCTGATGGATCAGCGCCAAAAGCTTGTGGATCAGGTGGCATCGATCATCCCGGTCCGGGAACTGGCCCGCGATCATGACCAGATCGCTCTGGTCTCGACCGGGGGGACGATATTGCTCGATGGTCGTCCGGCCAAACTTGACTTCAGCGCCACTGGCACCCTGACCGCCGACATGACGCTGACCTCGGGCGCGCTGTCCGGCCTGACGGTCAATGGCCAGCCGATCAGCACCGGGCCGGAAGGTGGCCGGCTTGGCGAAGGACGGCTGGCAGCCCTGTTTGATCTGCGCGATACGCTGGCACCGGCGGCCCAGGCTCAGATCGATGCATTCTCGCGCAACCTGATCGAGCGGCTTGCCTCTCCCACCGTTGACCCGACGCTGGCACCGGGCGATGCGGGCCTGTTCACCGATCACGGCGCCCCTCTTGATCCCACCGACGAGATCGGGCTTGCCGGGCGTGTCAGCATCAATGCACTGGTGCTGCCCGAGGCCGGTGGCGCCTTGTGGCGGTTGCGCGATGGGATGGGTGCCGCTACGGCAGGGCCTTCGGGGCAATCCGCTGGGCTTGCGGCCCTTGGCAGCGCGCTGACGGGCCAAACCGTGCCGACCTCGGGCAGTTTTTCGCCCGGCGCGCACACCCTGTCTGATCTTGCAACCGAGATTGCGTCATCGGTGTCCGGTGACCGCCTGTCCGCCGAAGCTGAACTTGGTTTTGCAGCCGCCCGCAGCGAAGGGCTGAAGGCAGAACTGATGCGCGACGGGGTCGATACCGACCAGGAAATGCAGACCCTGCTGTTGATCGAACAGGCCTATGCCGCCAATGCCAAGGTCATCCAGACAGCCGGCAGCCTGATTGACATTCTGTTGGGGATATCGCGATGACCATGATTTCATTTGGCGATCTGGCGCAATCGTTTCTGCTCAAGTCCCAGACGGCGCGGCTGAAGGCCGACTCGGGGCGGATCACGCAGGAGCTGGCCTCGGGTCGGGTCAGCGATGTTGGCGCAGCGGTGTCAGGCGATTACAGCCTGCTCTCCGGTTTGGCGCGGTCCCACGATCTGGCAAAGGGCTACCTAGGCGCGGCAAGAGAGGCGGCGTTTCACACCAATGCCGTGCAGACCATCGTGGCCCATGTTTCCGAAAACACGCAGGCGCTGGTGTCACCTTTGCTGCTGGCGTCGCAGGTTGGATCGCCGGACCAGATCGACCTTGCCGTGACCGAAGCCCGCACCCGGCTTGACGGGGTTCTTGCCAGCCTGAACACATCGCTGGCAGGACGTGCGCTGTTGTCGGGCGTCACGGTGGGCAGTGCCGCGGTCCGCGATGCCGACACGATCCTGTCGGCTTTGCGCGCTCAGGTTGCGGGGGCGCTGACGGCCGAAGATGCCATGTCGCGGATTTCGGATTGGTTTGATGACCCGGCCGGTTTTACCGCGCTGGCCTATCAAGGCGGCGCGAACCTGGCGGATCTGGCGGTTTCGGCCACAGACTCGGTTGGTCTGGGCCCCACGGCAAACGATGTGGCGTTCCGGTCTGCCCTGAAGGGTCTGACCGCCGCAGCCTTGCTGACCGATCCCGCCCTGGGGCTGCCCACTGCCGCCGTGCAGGATTTCGCGCAGCTGGCCGCCCGGCAGGTGATTGCCGGACAAGATGACCTGACACAGCTTGCCGCGCACATTGGCATGGCGGAAGGCCGGATCGAGGCGATCCAGTCCCGGCACTCGGCCGAGGTGTTGTCGTTTGAACTGGCACAGGCCGAACTGCTGCAAGGCGACCCTTACCGGCTGGCATCCGAGTTGGAGGCGGTTCAGACCAATCTTGAAACCGTCTATGCGGTCACAGCCCGGCTGTCGCGTCTGTCGTTGACGGATTTCCTGCGATGAGGTGGCTTTGGGCCGTTGTTGTCTTGCTGGTTTGCACCGTGTCGGCGCAAGCCGATGCCATCCGCCTGAAGGATCTGGTCGAGTTTGACGGTGTCCGGGGCAACGATCTGGTGGGCTATGGCCTTGTTGTCGGCCTGAACGGCACCGGCGATGGCATCCGCAACGCGCCCTTTACCGAAGAAATCATGTCAAACCTGCTGGAACGTCTGGGCGTCAACGTGGCGGGTGAGGCGTATCGCCCCAAGAATGTGGCCGCTGTTTTCGTGACCGCCAGCCTGCCGCCATTTTCCCGTGCCGGGGGGCGAATTGATGTGACGGTGTCGGCCATTGGCGACGCCAAAAGCCTGCTGGGCGGCACGCTGGTGATGACACCGATGAACGGCGCCGACGGCCAGATTTACGCCGTGGCCCAGGGCACCATCATCGCCGGGGGCATCGTGGCCGAGGGGGCGGCCGCACGCGTGGTGCAAGGCGTGCCAACCGCCGGCGTGATCCCGTCCGGTGCGCGGGTCGAGCGTGAGGTGGAGTTTGACTTCACCACGCTGCAATCGGTCCGGCTGGCCCTGCGCAGCCCGGATTTTACAACAGCCGCCCGGATTGAGGACGTGCTGAACCGTGAATTTGGCCGACGCGTGGCGCTGATGCTGGATGCCGGAACGGTCGAGTTGGATATTGCGGCTGCCGGGATGCGATCGCCCGCCCATGTGGTGGGGCGGGTCGAAAACCTGACAATCTCGCCACAGACCAAGGCGCGGGTCGTCGTCGATCAACGGTCTGGCACCATCGTCATCGGCGAGGATGTGCGGATCAGCAAGGTGGCGGTCGCGCAAGGCAACCTGACCCTGCGCATCGAAGAGGCCCCGATGGTGGTGCAACCCAACCCATTTGCCCAAGGCGAGACGGTGGTGGTGCCCCGCACCAATGCCAACATCGACAAGGCACCGGGCACCGGACTGGCCGAGATCACCGGCGGCACATCGCTGTCAGAACTGGTGGCGGGCCTGAATGCGCTTGGCGTGGCCCCCAACGACATGATCGACATCCTGAAAAGCATCAAGGCCGCCGGGGCACTGCATGCC
>JAFGXY010000037.1 GCA_016936395.1 Paracoccaceae bacterium
CCGTGCTGAACGCGGTTCTGAACGAGGCACAGTTCTGGGATGGCCGCGCCGAAGACCTTGCCGCGCAGGCCAAGGGCCCGATTCAGGCCGGGGTTGAAATGGCCAACACGCCGGCACAGGTGGAAGCCACGCTGACCTCGATGCCGCAATACGTGGCCTGGTTCACCAATGCTTTCCCCGGCGAAGACGCCCCGGTGAACTTTGACAACATGGCACGCGCGATCGAGGCTTTTGAAGCCACGCTGATCACCCCGGCGCCGTTCGATGCCTGGCTGAACGGTGACGATGCCGCGATGTCCGACGACGCAAAGGCCGGCCTGACGCTGTTCATGGACAAGGGCTGTTCGGCCTGCCACGCCGGCGTGAACGTCGGTGGCCATGGCTATTATCCGTTCGGCCTGATCGAAAAACCCGGATCGGACATTCTGCCCGTCGGTGACAAGGGCCGCTTTGCCGTGACCGAAACCGCAGACGATGAATACGTCTTCCGGGCGGCACCCTTGCGCAACATCGCGCTGACCGCGCCCTACTTCCACTCGGGCAAGGTCTGGGATCTGTCGGTTGCGGTGACGATCATGGCCGAAAGCCAGCTTGGCGAAGAGCTGACGCCGGAAGAAACCACGCAGGTGGTGGCCTTCCTCGAAAGCCTGACCGGCACGGTGCCGCAGATCACGGTTCCCGTTCTGCCGGTGGAAACCGCCAGCACGCCGCGCCCGGATTCGATGATCAAGTAAACGACGCCACGCTTGCGACGGGGGCGGTCCGCGCGGGCCGCCCCTTGTCATGTCGCAGGTTCAGTTTCCGCCCAGCAGCCGGTTCAGCGCCCGCGCCGCCTCTTGCTCCAAGGCCTGTTGCGCGCCGCGCCGGGCAGCGTCTTCCAGACTTTCGCCCTCTTGCCGGGTGATCCCCAGCTCGTCTTGCAGCTTTTGCTCCACTTCTGCCTTGGCCCGGGCCTCTGCGGCCTTTGCCTCGGCGCGGGCTCGGGCCTCCAGCGCCTTGGCCTCGTCTTCGAACTGCTCGCGCGCAAGGCTTTCCATATCCAGCCGAAATTTCGGATTGGCCCATGTGCCGCTGATCAGCAAGGGCACCATCACACCGCCGCTGCCATCCACCGCCGCCAAGGCCGTCGGGCGCAAGCGGTAATCCAGCGTGCGCGCGCCAATGCCGATGCGGCCAGCCCCTGTCGCGGTGACGTAAGGGGCCTTGAACGCCAGATCGTCATTCGACAACACGCCCCTGTCGATGACAAAACTGGCGGTGATGGCGTCAAAAATCGTCTTCTGCCCCGCACCGACAAAGCCCGCGTCCAGCGTGCGCAGCATCCCGGCGATGTCCAGCCCGCGCAATTCGCCCTTGCCAAGGCTGACCTTTCCCGAGCCGGACAAGGACCGCGCGATTGCATCGACCGAAGCCCCCACCCCCAGAAACTTCAGCGTCAGATCGCCGGTGCCGATCAGCCGGTCAAAGCCGCCCAGATCGGTCAGCAAAGGCTGCATCGCCAGATCCGACAGGCGAAGGTCACCGCCCACCGACAGTCCGCCCCGGCTGTTGACCACGAATTGCCCGGTGACGGTGCCCTGATAGACCGCGATCTGGCGCAGATCGAACACCGCACGGCCGCGATCATTGGTCAACAACAGTCGCGTCGCGCCAAGGCGTGCCAGCCCAAGGTCAACACTGTCCGCCGTCAGCGCCACCGAGGCATCCATCAGCCCCAGCGCCGAGACATCAATCTGGTCGGTCGGCCAGCCCGCCGCTTCGGCGCCGCCGCGCGCGCCACCACCGATGGCCCCGCCCTGCCCGCCCGGCGCCTGCGCGAGACTCAGCGCCCCGGCACTGACCTGCGCCGACAGCTTCGGCCGCTCGCCCGCTGTGGTCAGGTCGGCCTCGACGCTCAGCCGGTTGGTATCCAGCCCCACCACACCGCCGCGCAGATGCAGGCTGGCTGTGTCGGTCAGCGTCATCCGGCCCTTGACCGTCACCGCCCGCGCGCCCAGCCCCTGCGGCAGATCAGGCCGCGCCACCCCGGCCAGTCTGGTGATCGCGGCCAGATCGGCCAGATCCGCCGTCACCTCGCCATCGGCCGACATCGGGTTCCACCCGGCGCGGCCCGCAAAGGCAACCTTCGCATCGCCCGCGGTCAGGCTGGCGTCCAGCCCCACCACACGGCCCTCCAGAAACGGCGCGAATTCTGCGATCACCGCCCTGGCCGCAAAGGCCTGCCCCTGGTGCAGCGCGCGGAAATCCACCTCGGCCTTGCCGGCAAAGGCCGGGATGCGCAGCGTGCCGTCAATCGCGGTCAGGTTGCTGCGGCTGCCGGTGCCGTGGTCGATGAAGGTAAAGCTGCCCGCTTCGATCTCGGCCAGATCAAGGGTGAACGGCGTGCCCTCGCCCGCCATGCCGGGGGTCGCCGTGCCACCGCTGGCACCGCCAAACACCCAGTTCTCGCGCCCGTCCCGCGCCCGCTCCAAGATCACCTCGGGTGCCTCGGCACGGATGCCGGTGATCCTGACATCGCCCGCGATCAGCGCCGCCATGTCCAGCGAAATGCTCAGGCTTTGGGCGCGCAGCATCGGCCCGGCATCCGACCAATCGGCGTTGCTGATGGTGACCGCCCCGGTCTGCACCCCCAGAACCGGCCAGATCGACGGCCGCACAGCCCCTTCGATCTGCAAACTGCGCCCTGTGATTTCGGCAAACCGCGCCGCGGCCAGCCCGGCGATCTTTTCGCCGGGGATCAGGATCAACGCCGCACCGGCCAGAAAAGCCAGCACCAGCGCCCCCAGAAGCAAACGGATCAGCCAACGCATGACATATGCTCCCTCTCAAAAGATGCCCGCGACCTGCGCCGCGCCTCCTCCGCACCATGCCCTGCCGTGGCCAAACCGCAACCCCCCAAATCGCCCCCACCTTGGCAATGCTGCTTGCCAAATACTCCCGCCGGAGGCACCCGGCATTGCCCCCGGGCGCGCCACCGCAGACCCGGTCCCATCCCCCCTATCCGCCTGCGCCAAAGCCGGATATACAGCGGCCCATGTCGCAAAATCCGCCCAACCTTCGCCCAGATCTGGCACCGCGCGCCAGCTTTTCCGAACCGGCCCGCCCGGGCCAGCCGACCATCGGCATGGTCAGCCTTGGCTGCCCCAAGGCGCTGGTCGACAGTGAACGCATCCTGACCCGGCTGCGCGCCGAAGGTTATGCCATCAGCCCCGATTACAGCGGTGCCGATGCGGTGATCGTCAACACCTGCGGCTTTCTCGATAGTGCCAAGGCCGAAAGTCTGGACGCCATCGGCGAGGCGTTGCGCGAAAATGGCCGGGTCATCGTGACCGGCTGTCTGGGCGCCGACGCCGCCTATATCACCGGCGCGCACCCGCGTGTGCTCGCCGTCACCGGACCGCAACAGTATGAGGCGGTGCTGGACGCAGTGCACACCGCCGTGCCGCCGAAGCCCGATCCGTTCGTCGACCTTTTGCCCGCCACTGGCGTCAGCCTGACGCCCCGACACTACAGCTATCTGAAAATCTCGGAAGGCTGCAATCACGCCTGCAAGTTCTGCATCATCCCCGACATGCGGGGGCGTCTGGTCAGCCGCCCGGCAAATGCCGTGCTGCGCGAGGCGGAAAAGCTGGCGCAGGCCGGGGTGCGCGAACTTCTGGTGATCAGCCAAGACACTTCGGCTTACGGCGTGGACCGCAAGCATGACACCTCGCCGTGGCAGGGCCGCAAGGTGCGGGCGCATATCACCGATCTGGCCCGCGAAATGGGTGGCCTCGGCGCATGGGTCCGGCTGCACTACGTCTATCCCTACCCGCATGTGCGCGATCTGGTGCCGCTGATGGCCGATGGCCTGATCCTGCCCTACCTCGACATTCCGTTCCAGCACGCCCATCCCGACACCTTGCGTCGGATGGCACGGCCCGCAGCGGCGGCCAAGACGCTGGAGGAAATCGCCGCATGGCGCAGCGTCTGCCCCGACATCACCCTGCGCTCGACCTTCATCGTCGGATATCCGGGCGAAACCGAGGCCGAGTTCCAGACCCTGCTGGACTGGCTGGACGCGGCGCAATTGGACCGGGTAGGCTGTTTTCAGTATGAAAATGTGGCAGGGGCCCGGTCAAACGCCCTGCCCGACCATGTGCCCGAGGACGAAAAGCAGGACCGTTACGCCCGTTTCATGGAACGCGCACAGGCGATCTCCGAAGCGAAACTGGCGGCCAAGGTCGGCCAGACCTTGCAGGTGATCGTCGATGAGGTGGACGAAGACGGTGCCACCTGCCGCACCATGGCCGACGCGCCCGAAATTGACGGCAACCTGTTCATCGACGCAGACTTTGACCACCTTTCCCCCGGCGATCTGGTGACGGTCACGGTGGATGAGGCGGGCGAGTATGACCTGTGGGGGCGGCTGACCGCCTAACGCGGGTGGTCGATCCGCGCACCGCTGGCGTCAAACAACAGCGCATGGCCCGGATCCAGCCCGATCCACAGCGCCATGCCATGCGTGGGGCGGCTGATGCGCGGGGTGACGGCAACCATCCGGCCCAGGTCGGTATCGACATGCAGGATCAGCCCGGCCCCGGTGGTTTCCACCAGCACCACCCGGCCTTGCACCGCGGGCCCCTGCGGTTGGTCGGTGTGCAGCGTCAGCGCCTCGGGTCGCAGCCCGGCAACCGCATCCACGGCCGCTGCGGGGCCCATAACCCGTGCGGCAGGCAGAAAGTTCATCGCCGGATGGCCCAGAAACCCCGCCACAAAGCGGTTGGCCGGGCGGTCATAGATCGCGTCCGGCGTGTCGAACTGTTGCAGATGGCCGTCCTTCAGCACGGCAATCCGATCCGCCAGCGATAGCGCCTCGGTCTGGTCATGGGTGACATAGATGATCGTCGCCCCCAGTTGGCGGTGCAAGTCCTTGATCTCGGTGCGCAATTCGGTGCGCAGCGCGTTGTCAAGGTTCGACAGGGGTTCATCCATCAGAAACACCGAGGTTTCCCGCGCCATCGCCCGCCCCATCGCCACCCGCTGCCGCTGCCCACCTGACAGGGCGGCAGGCTTGCGGTCCAGATAGGGGCCCAGCTGCAACAAATCCGCCACTTCTTCGGCGCGGGCGTTGCGCTTGGCTTTTGGCACCCGCCGCAGCTCCAGCCCGAAGGCAATGTTTTCGCGCACCGTCATATGCGGATACAGAGCATAGTTCTGAAAGATCATCGCAATGTCGCGATCTTGCGGTGCCAGATCATTGGCGCGCTGACCGCCGATGATGATGTCGCCCGCATCGCAGTCTTCCAACCCCGCAATCAACCGCAACAGGGTGGACTTGCCGCACCCCGACGGCCCGACGATCACCACGAACTCTTGCGGGCGAATGTCCATTTCGATGCCATGCAGCACCGTGGGACCGAGCGCATAGGCCTTGCGGATGCCGTGCAGGGTGATTGCCGTCATGTGGCGGGCGCGGTTCTGGCGGCGCGCCGGGCGATCGCAAGGCTGGGCCGGTCGGTGGTGAACACCTTCACCCCCAGATCCAGCGCGGCGTCGATCTGGTCCGCCGTGTGTGCGGCCCAGACGCCAAAATCCAGCCCGGCGTCTTGCACCTGCGCCCTCAATGCCGCGTCGGCAGTATCGACATGCACCCCGATTTCCGGCACCTCATAGGCTTGCGCCAATTCCAGCATTGCCTTTGGCCCCAACTGCCGCAGCACCGGCGGGCTGACCAGCCACAGCCGGGGCCGGTCGATGGTCAGCGCCAGATCATCCAGCGTGGCGATCAGAAAGGATGAAAACGTGGTGCGCTGCACCATGCCCTCGCCCTCCAGCGCATCCACCACTTGGGCAACAAAGCCGGGATAGGGCAACCCATCCGGGCCGGGCTTGATCTCGCAGCGAAAATCCACCGGGCTGTCACGGAAAATCGCACACAACTGCGGCAGGGTCAGCGGATGCGCGCCGCCTGAGCAGTTGATCGTGGCTTCACAGACCTGCGCCTTTGTCATCGTGACGATCGCGCCTTTGCTGTCGGTTGTCTTATCCAGCGTGGCGTCGTGATGCACGATGATCGCACCATCCGCCGTGGGGTGCAGGTCAAACTCCACCTCCTCTACGGCCATCTGTGCGGTCGCCCTGAACCCGGCGGGGGTGGAATCGCCATATTCCAGCGTTCCGCCGCGATGTGATGCAATGCGTGTCATGTCTGTCTCCGTCATTTTACGGCGCCCATGGTGATGCCGCGGATCAGGTGGCGCTCGACCAAGAAAAATCCCAGCAGCACCGGCAGCAGGGTCAGGGTCGAGGCCGCCATCACCAGCGGCCAGTCGATCATCCCTTCGCCCGGGTTGATGCGGTAAAGCCGCGCCAGACCGATTTGCAGCGTATACATGTCCTGCCGCCCTACGGCGACCAAGGGCCAGATGTAGCTGTTCCATTCGGAAATGAAGATATACAGCCCCATCGACAGGATTGCAGGCCGCGCCACCGGCACGATCACCCGCAGCAGAACCTGCAACGGCGTGGCCCCGTCCATATAGGCCGCCTCGTCCAGAGCGCGCGGAATGCCGCGAATATACTGCCGAAGGAAGAACGCTGCAAAACCGCTTGAAATCGCAGGTAAAACCAGGCCAGCATAGGTGTCCAGCAAGCCGACCTTGGCCAGTGTCAGATAGTTGGGGATCAGGGTGATGTGGCTGGGGATCATCAGCGTGGCCACTACAGCGCCAAACAGGAAATCGCCGCCCCAGAACCGCCAGCGGGCAAAGGCAAAGGCCGCCATCGTCGCCAGGGAGATGCCGATCAGCGTGACCAGCCCCGACACGATCACCGAGTTCACCAGATAGCGGGCAAAGTTGTATTGGCCGATGGCGTGGCCGTAATTGTCCAGCGTGAAGGCCAAGGTGCCGGTGTAATAGGCGTTGGCGGTCTGGAACGACAGCCAGATCGAGTAAATCACCGGTGCCAGAAACAGCAGCCCGGCGCCAAGGGCAAGTCCGGTCAGCAACAGCGGATCACGCTTCATAATGCACCCGGCGCCCCAGAATCCGTGACTTGACCAGTGCCAGCCCGATCAGCAGCAGGAACAACAGCACCGCCAGTGCCGAGCCCTGCCCGATGTCGAACAAGGTAAATCCAACGCGATACAGCATGTTCACCAGCATGTCGGTCGCGCCCGCCGGGCCTCCGCGTGTCATCACATCGACGATGGTAAAGACCTGAAACGCCTCGATCACCGCGATCACCAACAGGAAATACGTGGTGGGCATCACCAAGGGCACCGTCACCCGGCGGAACACATGCCAGCGGCGGCCGCCATCGACGGCGGCGGCATCGTAAAGCTCGGGCGGCACCGCCTGCAGGCCGGCGATGTAGATGATCACGTCATAGCCAAGCTGTTTCCAGGTGTTGACCGCGATCAGCACACACAGCGCCAGCATCGGGTCTTGCATCCACGGCACCTTGGGCCCGCCAAGGCTGGTCAGCGCCGCGTTCATCAAGCCGCCATCGGTGGCAAACACCCAAGAGAAGATCACCGCGATCGACACGGTGGAGGTGACCGACGGCAAGAACAGCGCGCCGCGCAGCAACCGCGACGGCAGGGTTTCGCGCACAAGGTAGCTGGCAATCATCAGCGCCAGACCAAGGCGCAGCGGGACCGAGATCACCGCAAAGATCACCGTCACCCGCAGCGCATTCCAGACCTCGCGCTGCGACAGCAGGGTGCGGTAATTCTCCAACCCGACAAAGGGCTTGTCGGGGCGCAGAAAGTTCCATTCGCGCAGGCTCAGGTTCAGCGACGAGGCGATGGGAATATAGGTGAACACCGCGATGAACAGTAAAAGCGGCAGGGCAAACAGATAAGGCGTGGCCCGGCGCAACAGGCGGCGCCCGGCAAAGGGGCGACGCGCCACAGCCGGGCGCGCCGTATCGGTCTGGCCAGCGGTCACTGGCTGCGCTTCGCTTCCTCGCGGGTGCGCGCGGCAAAATCGGTCAGGGTTTCTTCAACCGGACGCTGGCCCAGCGCCATCGCCTGCCACATGTCATATCCGGTCGAGCGCATCCACGTCACCACCGGCGGGCGCGGGCGGCCCTTGGCGACCGGAAGTTGGTCAATCGCCACGCGAATACCCGGTTGCGTGGCCAGTGCTTCGGCGGCCACCGGCTGTTCGGCGGTCTTGCGGTTGATCGGCATGTAACCGGTCGCGGCAAACCACTTGGCGTTCGACTCGGCCGAGGCGGCAAAGCTCACGAACTTGTAGGCGGCTTCCTGCACCTCTTTTTCGGCACTGGCAAGGATACCGATCCCGGCCCCGCCAATCGGCACGCGGCAGACCTTGTTGCAGGGCATCGGGCGCACTTCCAGCTTGTCACCCAGCGCCTTGACATAACCGCCATAGGAACCGGTCGAACCAAGGTTGATGGCAACCTTGCCGGCAGTGAAGGCATCCTTGCCCAGATCCTCGTCGGTTACGCCATCGGGCGAGGCGACCTTGTGCTCGTGCACCAGCGACGACATCCACTTGTAGGCGTCGATGGTGTTCGGCGCGTCGATCAGGATCTCGCCCGAAACCGAGTCGATCAGGTCACTGTCATTCGACATGATCAGGCCCCAACGGGCGAACTGGCCCGGCGCGGCGATGCCATAGATGCCTTCACCGCCCAGCTTTTCGGTCACCGTCTTCGACACAGCCAGCAGATCGTCATAGGTCTTCGGCGCGGGTTCTTCGGCAAAGCCGGCGCGCTCCATGATCTCGCGGTTGTAATACATCACGGGCGTGGAGTTGTTGAACGGCACGATGTAGTTCTTGCCCTCATACACCCCGACCTCGCGCGCGAAATCAAACAGATCGGCCTTCAGCGGGTCGGCGTCCAGATAGGGCGTCAGGTCCAGAAGCACGCCGCTGTCGGCAAACAGGCCATAGCGCGTCACCTCAAGAATCACCGCGTCGGGTGCGCGGTTGGCCGGGATCGCGGCTTGCAGCTTGGCCACGATGTCGTTGTAGTTGCCGACATGCTCGGTCACGATGTCGATGCCGGGGTTTGCCGCCTCGAAGTCGGCGATGATCGTATCCAGCGCCTTGCCGCCACCGCCGCCAAAGCTGTGCCAGAATTCCACCTGCACATCCGCCGCCGCTGCGCTTGCCGCACACAGCGCAATGGCGCTTGCCGACAAAAGATTTCGTCCCATGCTTGCCATGTTCAGTCCCCCGCATTTGACCCGGCGGCATCCTCGCCCCAGCAAAACAGCTAGCGGTCAAGCAATGACAGGGTCCTGTCATTCGGATGAAGTTTGGGCAACGTCCGGATGACAGTTCGCACCTCGGCAAACTCGACAAATTGCCTCGGCCATCATGGAACTGTTACCCGAAGCGGCTAGGCAGCGGCAGCGAAGCCCTCATCCCGTCAACGGAGACCGAAATGCACCGTATCCTTTTGTCCGCTCTTGCTGCCCTGACACTGTCCACCGCCGCCCATGCCGAGGCGACGGGCAAGCTGGTGCTGTATACCTCGCAGCCGAATGAAGACGCGCAAAAGACGGTTGATGCCTTCATGGCGGCCAATCCCGGCGTCACGGTCGACTGGGTGCGCGACGGCACGCCCAAGATCATGGCCAAGTTCCGTGCCGAGCTTGAGGCCGGTGCGCCGCAGGCCGACGTGCTGCTGATCGCCGACTCGGTGACCATGGAGGGCCTCAAGGCCGAAGGCCTGCTGATGGCGCACCCCGATGCCGATATCTCGGCTTACGCGCCGGGCATCATGGATGCAAACAAGTACTGGTTTGCGACCAAGCTGATCACCACCGGGATCGTCTACAACACCTCTGCCCCGGTGAAACCGGCGTCCTATGCCGATCTGCTGGCCCCCGAAGTCACCGCCGCCTGCATGATGCCGTCGCCGCTGGCATCGGGCGCGGCCACCATCCACATGGTCGCAGTGACCGGTGTGCCGGATCTGGGCTGGGGCTTTTACGAGACCCTGGCCAAGCAGGGCGCCTTGGCCGATGGTGCCAATGGTGGCGTGCTGAAAGCGGTGGCGGGTGGCGAAAAGCTCTATGGTTTCCTCGTCGATTTCCTGGCCATCCGCGAAGCCGCCAAGGGCGCGCCGATCCAGTTCGTCTTCCCGACCGAAGGCGTCTCGGCGGTGTCTGAACCGGTGGCGATCTTGTCCAACACCACCAACCCCGATGCGGCACGGGCCTTTGTCGATTTCCTGATCTCTGCGCCCGGTCAGCAGCTTGCCGCCGACATGGGCTATCTGCCCGCGCATCCGGCCATCACCCCGCCCGCAGGGTTCCCGGCCCGCGACACCATCAAGATCCTGCCGTTCGACGCGGCACAGGCGCTGGCGGATGAGGCCGCGAACAAGGCCCGTTTCACCGAGATGTTCGGCGGCTGATCGGACGATGCCAAGCGATACAGGCGCAGCCCCGGCCCGCCGGTCGGGGCTGCGCAGCCTTTCGGGCGAGCCGGTGTTGCTGGCCGCCCTTGCCCTCGTGGCGCTGGTGCTGTTCGTCGTGCCCTTGGGCGCGGTGGTGCGGCTGGCCCTGTTCGCCACCGGCGGCGGGGTCGATGCCTTTGTCACCGCCCTGTCCAGCCGGTCGGTGCAGCGCGCGCTGTGGCACAGTCTGGAAAGCAGCGCCCTGTCGGCCGCACTGGCCACGCTGGTGGGCGGCGGGCTGGGCCTCTTGATCGGCTTGGGTGACATGCGCGGCCGGGTGGCGCTGTCCTTTGCCATTCTGATGCTGATGATGATCCCGGCGCATGTCACGGCGATTGCATGGATGCAGATGCTGGGGCCATCCAGCGTACTTTTGAACGCACTGGGCATCGCCGCGGCACCGGGCACCACCAACCCGCTCTATTCGCGGCAAGGGGTGATTGCACTTCTGGCGCTGCAACAGGTGCCCATCGTTTACCTCACCCTGCGCGCCGCCCTGCGCGCCCTTCCGCGTGATCTGGCCGAGGCGGCACGCGTGGCCGGTGCCTCGCCTTTGCGGCTGATCAGCCGGGTGATCCTGCCCCTGACGTTTCCGGCGTTGCTGGCGGGCTATGCGCTGGCCTTTGTCTCGGCGCTGGGCAATTTCGGGGTGCCGGCGCTCTTGGGCATCCCGGGGCGCTATGTCACGCTGCCGGTGCTGATGTGGCAAAGGCTGGCATCATCAGGGCCATCGGTGCTGGCCGATCTGGCGGTGCTGGCCTGCCTGATCGGGGCCTTGGCGCTGCTGGCGGTGCTGGCACAGATGCGGGTGTTGCGCCGCCTGTCGGTGGCGCTGATCGGCCCGCCACAACAATCGCTGCGCCTGACGCTGGGGCGCGCGCGGCCTTGGGTCGAGGCTGCGGTGTGGCTTTTGCTGGCCCTGACCGTGCTGGCACCGTTTCTGGCGATGCTGGCAACCGCTTTGGTGCCAACCTATGGCGTGCCGCTGCGGCCCGACACCGCGACCTTGCGCCATTTCCACGAGGTGATCTTTACCCAAGCCGTCACCGCCCGCGCCTTTGCCAATTCGGCCGGGTTGGCGCTTGCCGCCGGAACAATCGTGGCAGGCCTTGCCCTTGGGCTTGGGGCCCTGATGCGCGGGCGTTTTGGCAGCGGTGCGCGCGGGGTGGCCACCTTGGCCGAACTTGCCTATGCGGTGCCGGGGCTGGTGATCTCGGTCGCGTTCATCATCGCGTTTATCAAGCCTTTGCCGGGGCTTGGCATCAGTCTTTACGGCACGCACTGGATCATTCTGGCGGCCTATCTCTCGGCCTTTCTGGCGATGGGGCTGAAGCCGGTCAGCGTGGCCTATGCCGCCCTTGACCCGGCGTTGCAGGATGCGGCAAGGGTGTCGGGGGCCGGGTTCTGGCGCAGGCTTTGGCGCATCGACGCCCCCCTGATCGCGCCCGCCGCCGCCTCGGGCGCGGTGCTGGTGATGCTGACGGCGTGGAACGAGGTCACCCTGTCGGCCATTTTATGGACACGCGGCACTGAAACCTTGGGCACCGTGATCTTCAACTATGAAGACGGCGGCTATTCCACGCTTGCCTCGGCGATGTCGGTGATATCTGTTCTGGCAACGCTGGCGCTGATGCTGGCCTTGCACCGCATCGGGCGTGGCCTGCCGCCCGGCATCATCCCGTGGCGCGACTAGGAAGGCCCCGACATGTCGATCAGCCTTGCCAACCTGACCCGCAGCTATGGTGCCGCCCGCGCGGTGGATGACCTGTCGGCCGAGATCCCGGCCGGGTGCTTTTTCACCGTGCTGGGGCCGTCGGGCTGTGGCAAATCCACCCTTCTGCGGCTGATCGCGGGGCTGGAGCCGCTGGATCAGGGCCGCATCGCGCTGGAAGGCCGCGCCGTTGCCGGCCCCGGCCTGCACCTGCCGCCCGAGACGCGCGGCGTGGGCGTGGTGTTCCAGTCCTATGCGCTGTGGCCGCATATGGATGTGCTGGGCAACGTCGCCTTCCCGATCGAGGCCGCCGGGGTGCGCCGCACCGCCGCCCGCGCCGAGGCGGCGGCGCATCTGGACAGCGTGGCCCTGACCGCGTTCGCCCAACGCCGCCCCGCCGATCTGTCGGGTGGGCAGCGTCAGCGCGTGGCGCTGGCGCGCTGTCTGGCCGCCCGTGCCCGCATCGTGCTGATGGATGAACCCCTGGCCAACCTTGACCCGCATCTGCGCGCCGCGATGGAGGAGGAAATGGCCGCCTTCCATGCCCGCGCCGGAGCAACCACGCTGTTCATCACCCATGACCAGCGCGAGGCGATGGCGCTGTCTGATCTGGTGGCGGTGATGCGCGCGGGGCGCTTTGAGCAGATCGCAGCACCGCAAGACCTGCATGACCGGCCTGCCACTGCCTTTGTCGCGGGGTTCATCGGGCGCGGCGTGGTGCTGGACGTGACCGTGACCGAAGCCAGCCCCAATCGCGCAAAGGTGCGCCTGCCCAACGGTCAGGCGCTGGAGGTGCGCGCCACTGGCACCGCCCGCCCCGGCATGGGCCAGGTGCTGTTGCGCCCGACCGACCTGCGCGCGGGCGGCGACGGACACCCCGCCACGGTGCTGTCCGCCGCCTATCGCGGCGACCATTGGGAGGCGCGGGTTGCCCTGCCCGGACTGCCGCCCTTGACCGTGACCTTGCCGCAGCGGGTGACGGTGGCCGAAGACCTGCCGCTTGCGCTTTGCGGTGGCTGGCTTTTGCCTGCAACGGCGCCCCTGTGACCCGCGCATCATGGCCTTTCCCGTGCAACGGCCGGGCATCAGGTCATGCAAGTGTCATCCTTGCCGCCTATAATGAAACGAAAAGGTAACACGCATGTCTGACCTGACCCTTACGACTCTCGCGCAGGAACTGGATGGCCTGCGCACAACTGTCGCCACCGACGCGGCCAAGATCTTCAGCCGCTGGCAGGACTGGATCGAAGACCCCGCCTTTGCCCCCAGTGCCGCGAACTTTGCCCATTACCTTGCCCTGCGCCACCATGATCTGCGCGACCTGCAACGCCGGATGATGGCGGTGGGTCTGTCGTCCCTTGGCCGGGCCGAAAGCCGGGTGCTGCCGACGCTGGACGCGGTCAGTCACCTGCTGGCAGCGGCAACACGGGCCGACAGCGCACCCACCAGCGTCAACCCCGAGTTTTTTGCCGGTGAGGCCCGCATTGCCGCCCGCGCCGGGGCGCTGCTGGGGCCATTGTCGGCGCACAGTGCCGTGCGCCTGCTGGTGACGCTGCCGTCCGAGGCCGCGGGCGACCCGGCCTTCATCGCGCGGCTGGCCGGTCTGGGGGTCGAGGCGGTGCGGATCAACTGCGCTCATGATGACGAGGCCGTCTGGGGCCAGATGGTGGCGCATGTCAGCACGGCGGCGGGCGACACCGGGCGGCGCATGAAGATCGTCATGGACCTTCCCGGCCCAAAGATCCGCACCGGTGCCAGCCACACCCGCAAGGACGGCCAGCGCCTGATGGTCGGCGATGAGCTGGCGATCACCTATCCCGGCCAGTTGGACCGCGCGCCACACAAGACACCCGCCATCGAATGCACCCTGTCCGAGGCGCTGGCCGCCGCTGGCACCGGACATCGCATCTCGCTCGACGATGGCAAGCTGCAAACAACGGTCAAAAGGTGCGAACCTTGGGGCGTGATTGTCACCGTGACGACGGGGCCTGCCGAAAAAGGTTACAAGCTGAAACCTGAAAAGGGCGTCAATTTCCCCGATTCCGATGTGCAGGTGCCCGCCCTGACCGGCGATGACCGCGAAACCTTGCGTTTTGTTGCCCGCCATGCCGATGCCATCGACTATTCCTTCGTGCAGGACGCCGACGATGTGGCGCAGTTGCAAGATGCGCTGGCACAGGAACGCCCTGATGACTGGCGGCGTCTGGGGCTGATCCTGAAGATCGAAACCCGGCGCGCGATCCGCAATTTTCCCGATATGCTGGTGCGCGCTGCCGGGCGCCAACCCACCGCCGTGATGATCGCGCGCGGCGATCTGGCGGTTGAAATCGGCTTTGCCCGGCTGGCCGAAATGCAGGAAGAACTGCTCTGGCTGTGCGAGGCCGCGCATATCCCGGTGATCTGGGCGACGCAGGTGCTGGAAAGTTATCTCAAGACCGGGGTGCCGTCACGCGGCGAGATGACCGATGCCGCCATGGCCGCACGGGCCGAATGCGTGATGCTGAACAAGGGGCCGTTCCTGTTCGAGGGCATCGAGGTGCTGGACAGCCTCTTGGGCCGGATGAGCGGGCACATGCACAAGAAGACCCACCAGTTGCGCCCGCTGCAAAGCTGGTAAGGCGGCACGCAAAAAGGGCAAAGCCGGATCGGCCTTGCCCTTCGCGGTTTTCGATCTGCGCGGCGCTCAGTCCTTGGCGCGGCCGACGTAGGAATAGTCGTCGGTGTTGATCTCGATCCGGGTACCCGGCCCGATATGCGGCGGCACCATCACGCGCAAGCCATTGGAACAGATCGCGGGCTTGTAGGACGACGAAGCGGTTTGCCCCTTCACCACCGGCTCGGTTTCGGTGATCTCTACAATCACCCGCTGCGGCAGTTCGATGGCGATCGCCACGCCTTCAAAGGTGCGCAGGTAAACCTTGATGCCTTCGGTCAGGAACACCTTGTCATCGCCCACCACTTCGGCAGACACCGCAATCTGCTCATAGGTGTTGGGTTCCATGAAGTGATAGCCTTCGCCATCTTCATAAAGGAAATCATACTCGCGCTCATCCACCGTGGCCTTTTCGACCATTTCGGTGGTGCGCCAGCGTTCGGCCACCTTCACCCCATCCGAGATTCGGCGCATGTCGACGCTGGTGGTCGGCGTGCCCTTGCCGGGGTGGAAGTTTTCGGCCTTGAGCACGGCATAAAGCTTGCCGTCCATCTCGACCACGTTGCCCTTGCGAAGGGACGATGCAATGACTTTCACGGTCAGGTCTTCCTTGTGAATTGGGGCGCCGGACGCTAGCACCCGCAGTGTTTGGATGCGCGCCTAACGCATCTGCGCGGCAATTTCCAGCGCAAGCTGTGCAAAATCATCGAACGGAGGCACGATCATGCCGGAATTGAGCGACAGCCCGTGGTGGACGCCCGCCCGCCATGCCGACCGCCGCCCCGTGCTGATGGCGCGCGGCCGTATTCAGGCCGCAATCCGGGCGCTTCTGGCGGCCGATGGCTTCACCGAGGTCGACCCCGCCGGCTTGCAGATCAGCCCGGGAAACGAGACGCATCTGCACGCCTTCGCCACCAGCGCCATTGGCAATGATGGCACCGCGCGGCCGATGTATCTGCATACCAGCCCCGAGTTCGCGATGAAAAAGCTGTTGGCCGCGGGGGAAACCCGCATCCACGCCTTTGCCCATGTCTGGCGCAACCGCGAGCGCGGCCCCCTGCACGCGCCCGAATTCACCATGCTGGAATGGTATCGGGTGGGGCAGGATTACAGCCAGCTGATGCACGATTGCGCAGCCTTTCTGCGCGCAGCGGCAACGGCCTGCGCGACGCGCAGCTTGCAGTTTCGCGGCATGACATGCGACCCCTTCGCCACGCCCGAACGGCTGTCGGTGGCGGCGGCCATGCAGCGCCACGCCGGGGTTGACCTCATGTCCACCCTGTCGGCTGACGGCTCCGCCGACCGCGAGGCCCTCGCTGCGCAGGCCGCAGCCATCGGTCTGCGGGTGGCAGCCGATGATACCTGGTCGGATATCTTCAGCCGCATCCTGTCGGACCGGGTCGAGCCGCAACTTGGCCAGGGCCGCCCCACGCTGCTGGACCGTTACCCGGTGGTAGAGGCCGCCCTCGCCCGCCCCTGCACCGATGACCGGCGCGAGGCCGAACGGTTCGAGCTTTATGCCTGCGGGGTGGAGCTGGCCAACGGCTTTGGCGAACTGACCGACCCCGCCGAACAGCGCCGCCGCTTTGCCGCCGAAATGGATGAAAAGGCCCGCATCTACGGGATGCGCTATCCGCTGGACGAAGATTTCCTGCAGGCCCTCGCCCTGATGCCCGAAGCCAGCGGCTGTGCCATGGGCTTTGACCGGCTGGTGATGCTGGCCACCGGCGCGCCGCGCATCGACGATGTGCTGTGGACCCCGACCGCCTGACGCCGCACGATCAGACGGACGCGCCTCCCCTCCCCCGGCGTGGGGAGGGGATGGGGGTGGGGGGCGTTGGGCAAGTTCCCGACGCCGTGGCACCCGAAGTCGCAAATCACATCATTTTACGCTGAATTTTTCATCATATATGGCGCTGCCTGACCAAGTATGCGGCGGGTCTGGCTGGCGACCTTTGGGGAAATATATTGACCAGATGGTCAGGTTGTGATGCGCTTGACCTGACCTCAGGGTCGCACGACAGGTCGCCACAAACGGTGCACAGACACCAAAGGCCACAGGGAGAGCACGCTTATGCCAGCACCGGGAGAAAACCTGCGGATCAATTCCGCACGTCTGTGGGACAGTCTGATGGACATGGCCCAGATCGGCCCCGGCGTGGCAGGCGGCAACAACCGCCAGACGCTGACCGACGCTGATGGTGAAGCGCGGCATCTGTTTCAAGACTGGTGCAAGGCTGCCGGCATGGCCATGGCGGTGGACCAGATGGGCACCATGTTCGCCACCCGCCCCGGCACCGACCCAGAGGCGCTGCCGGTCTATATCGGCAGCCATCTGGACACCCAACCCACGGGCGGCAAATATGATGGCGTGCTGGGGGTTCTGGCCGGGCTGGAGGTGGTCCGCACCCTGAATGACCTTGGCATGAAGACCCGTCACCCCATCGTGGTGACCAACTGGACCAATGAAGAAGGCACCCGCTTTGCCCCTGCCATGCTGGCCTCGGGCGTGTTCGCGGGCGTGCTGACGCAGGATTTCGCCTATGATCGCCGCGATGCCAAGGGATTGCGCTTTGGCGATGAATTGGAGCGCATCGGCTGGAAAGGCACCGAGCCGGTGGGGGCGCGAAAGATGCACGCGATGTTCGAGGTGCATATCGAGCAAGGCCCGATCCTTGAGGCCGAGGGCAAGCAGGTGGGCGTGGTCACCCATGGCCAAGGCCTGCGCTGGATCGAATGCACGGTGACCGGCAAGGGCCAGCACACCGGATCAACCCCGATGTATCTGCGCCGCAACGCAGGGCGCGCTCTGGCGAAGGTGACCGAACTGGTCCACGAGATCGCGATGAAGCGCCAGCCCAATGCGGTGGGGGCGATTGGCCATATCGACGTCTACCCCAACAGCCGCAACATCATTGCCGAAAAGATCGTCTTCACCGTCGATCTGCGCAGCCATGTGCTGGAGACGCTGGAGGAGATGGTGGCCGAGTTGACCGCCCGTGCGCCGGGGCTGTGCGCCGAGGTGGGGGTGAAGTTCAGCTCACAGATCGTCGGCTTTTTCGACCCGCCTGCCTTTGACGAACGGCTTGTGAAGATCGTCCGCCAATCTGCTGAAAAGCTGGGATATTCGCATATGGACATCATCAGCGGCGCCGGTCACGACGCCTGCTGGATCAACCGCGTCGCCCCCACGGTGATGATCATGAGCCCTTGCGTGGATGGGCTTTCACACAATGAAGCCGAGGAGATTTCACCCGAATGGGCGGCGGCAAGTGTCGATGTGCTGTTGCACGCGGTTCTGGACGTGGCAGAGGTTGTCGCCTGACGGCAGGCGTCCGGGGCTCTGCCCCGGGCCCCGGGATATTTGTGGAAAGAGAAAGGCCGGAAGATCCGGACAGGGAGTGCGACGATGACAAGCACGGTGATCAAGGGCGGCACGGTCGTCACGGCAGACCTTACCCATGCGGCCGATGTGAAGGTTGAGGGCGGGGTCATCGTGGCGATCGGTGCCGGGCTGTCGGGGGACAGGGTTCTGGATGCCAGCGGCTGCTACGTCATGCCCGGCGGGATTGACCCGCACACGCATCTGGAAATGCCGTTCATGGGCACCTATTCCAGGGACGATTTCGAGAGCGGGACGCGGGCGGCGTTGGCGGGGGGCACCACGATGGTGGTGGATTTCGTGCTGCCGGCGCAAGGTCAGGGGCTGATGGATGCCGCAGCGATGTGGCACAACAAGTCGGGCCGGGCGCATTGCGATTACAGCTATCACATGGCGATCACCTGGTGGGGCGAGAAAGTCTGGCAAGACATGGCGTTGAGCGTTGAAGCCGGCATCACCAGCTTCAAGCATTTCCTCGCCTACAAGGGTGCGTTGATGGTGAATGACGACGAGTTGTTCGCCAGTTTCCGCCGCGCTGGGGAATTGGGGGCGCTGGCCATGGTGCATGCCGAGAACGGCGATGTGGTGGCAGAGCTGACCGCCCGGCTGCTGGCCGAGGGCAACCGTGGCCCAGAAGCCCATGCCTACAGCCGCCCGCCGCAGGTCGAGGGCGAGGCCACCAATCGCGCCATCATGATTGCCGATATGGCCGGGGTGCCCTTGTATGTCGTGCATGTGTCTTGCGAAGAGGCGCATGAGGCCATTCGGCGGGCACGGGCCGCAGGCAAGCGGGTCTGGGGCGAGCCGTTGATCCAGCATCTGACGCTGGACGAGTCTGAGTATTTCCACCCCGACTGGGACCATGCCGCGCGCCGCGTGATGTCGCCGCCGTTCCGCAACAAGGCGCATCAGGACAGCCTTTGGGCCGGGCTGATGTCGGGGTCCTTGTCGGTGGTGGCGACCGATCATTGTGCCTTTACCACGGCGCAAAAGCGCTTCGGGTTGGGGGACTTTTCCAAAATCCCCAATGGCACCGGGGGGTTGGAAGACCGGTTGCCGATGCTGTGGACGCAAGGGGTTGGCACCGGGCGCCTGACGCCGAACGAGTTTGTGGCGGTGACATCAACCAATATCGCCAAGATCCTGAACTGCTATCCGAAAAAGGGCGCCGTGCTGGTGGGGGCGGATGCCGATCTGGTGGTGTGGGACCCTGAAAAGACCAAGACCATCGCTGCCGCGTCGCAGGAATCTGCGATTGATTACAACGTGTTTGAGGGCAAAGTTGTGAAAGGTCTGCCACGCTTTACCCTGACCCGCGGCCGGGTGGCGGTTGAGGATGGCGTGGTCAAAGGTCAGGAAGGCCATGGCCAGTTCGTAGGGCGCGCGGCCCGACCTGCCGTGAACCGGGCCTTGAGTGCCTGGAAAGACCTGACCGCCCCGCGCCCGGTGACGCGAACGGGTATTCCGGCGACGGGTGTTTAGGTCGTATGAAAGACACTTTGAATATCGGACAGCCGGTGATCGAGGCCAAAGGTCTGAACCTGGTGTTCCAGACCGGCGATGGCCCGGTTCATGCGCTGCGCGATGTGAACCTGACCATCGGCAAGGGCGAATTCGTGTCCTTCATCGGGCCATCGGGCTGTGGCAAGACCACGTTCTTGCGCTGTATTGCGGCCTTGGAGCACCCGGCGGGTGTCACGCTGACGGTCAATGGCATGACGCCGGATCAGGCCCGGCAAAGCCGCGCCTATGGCTATGTGTTTCAGGCGGCGGGTCTGTATCCTTGGCGCACCATTGCAGGAAATGTGAAACTTCCGCTGGAGATCATGGGGTTTTCAAAGGCTGATCAAGAGGCGCGTGTTCGAAAAGTGCTAGAGTTGGTGGAGCTGTCGGGCTTTGGGGCCAAGTATCCTTGGCAGCTTTCGGGGGGCATGCAGCAGCGCGCCAGCATTGCCCGCGCCCTGGCCTTTGATGCCGATATCCTGCTGATGGACGAACCCTTTGGCGCTTTGGATGAAATTGTGCGCGATCGGCTGAATGAAGAGCTTTTGAAGCTTTGGGCGCGCACCGGAAAGACCATCGGCTTTGTCACCCATTCGATCCCCGAGGCGGTGTATCTGTCCACCAAGATCGTGGTGATGAGCCCGCGTCCGGGACGGATCACCGATATCATCGACAGCCCCCTGCCGCGCGAGCGGCCTTTGGACATTCGCGACAGCAAGGCTTTTATCGACATTGCCCACCGGGTGCGCGAAGGGCTGCGGGCGGGGCATGGCGATGACTGAGCGGGCGCTGCCCATCCTGACCGTTCTGGCGGCGATTGTGGCACTTTGGTACGCAGGCGCGGTCTGGCTGAATTCCACCTGGGTCTATGATCAGGCACAGCGGGCGGGAACCAGTGTCACGCTGGCCGAGGTGATCCCGCAGACCATGTCACAGGCCCGCCCCCTGCTGCCGCCGCCGCATCAGGTGGCGGCGGAATTGTGGAAAGGCGTAGCCGGGCAAAAGGTTACGTCCAAGCGTAGCCTTGTGTATCATGGCTATGTCACCTTCCGGGGCACGATGATGGGCTTTGCACTTGGCATCGTGCTGGGCGTTGGGCTGGCGCTGGCCATCGTGCGGTATCGGGTGATGGAGTTGTCTGTGATGCCTTGGGCGATCATCAGCCAGACCATACCGATTGTGGCGCTGGCCCCGATGATCCTGACGGTAGCCAACCAGATCGGGGTCGACAACCGCGAGGTGCCAAAGGCCATCATCGCGGCCTATCTGTCGTTCTTTCCGGTATTGGTGAGCATGGTCAAGGGCTTGCGCGCGCCCGATGCAATGCAGCTTGACCTGTTGCGCACCTATGGCGCGTCAGACGCACAGATCTTTCGCAAACTGCGGCTGCCGGCGTCGATGCCCTACTTCTTTGCCTCGCTGAAGGTGGCGGTGGCGGCGGCGCTGATCGGCACCATCGTCGGCGAATTGCCGACCGGGGCGATTGAGGGCCTTGGCGCACGGATGCTGATCGGCTCGCAATTCGGCGAGCCGTTGATCATGTGGGCCGCGTTGTTTGCAGCGGCCATCCTTGCGGGCGGGCTGATCCTGCTGGTCGGCCTGATCGAGCGGTTGGCGCGGGCGCGGATGGGGGCCCCGGCATGATCTGGCTGGTGGGCGCCGTCGGGTTCTGGCTGGCGGCCTGGGCGGTCAACGCACAGATCGCGGCAAGCCCCCTTGGGCAACGGCGTGGCGGCCGGGTGCTGGTGGCGGCGTTGTTTGGCGTGACGGTTCTGGTGCTGTGGGAAGGGCTGGTGCGGGGCTTTGCCGTGTCGCCGGTCATTCTGCCGGGGCCGTCGATCATTGGCCCCAAGATTGCCGGCAACCTTGGCACGCTTTGGGCCGATTTCGTGCAGACCGTGGTCAAGGGTGCGCTCTCGGGCTTTGCCATCGGGGCGGTGGCGGCCTTTGTCACCGCCATTGCCATCGACCGCTCGCCGTTTTTGCAAAAGGGCTTGCTGCCGATCGGCAACTTTGTCTCGGCACTGCCCATCGTCGGTCTGGCCCCGGTGCTGGTGATGTGGTTCGGGTTTGACTGGCAGTCCAAGGCCGCCGTGGTGGTGGTGATGGTGTTCTTCCCGCTGCTGGTCAACATGGTGGCGGGTCTGCAGGCCACCGACCGGCTGAGCCGCGACCTGATGGCCACCTGGTCGGCAAGCTATTGGCAGGCCCTGTTCAAGCTGCGCCTGCCTGCGGCGATGCCCTTTGTATTCAACGGCCTGAAGATCGCCGCCACCTTGGCCCTGATCGGCGCCATCGTTGCCGAGTTTTTCGGCAGCCCGATCGTCGGCATGGGCTTTCGCATCTCGACCGAGGTGGGCCGGCTGGGCCTTGACATGGTCTGGGCCGAAATTGCGGTGGCGGCCTTGGCCGGATCTGCGCTTTATGGGGTCATCGCCTTGATCGAATCTTGGGTGACGTTCTGGCACCCGAGCCAACGGAAGTAACCGCCCCCGTCAGAGGGGCCCAATACGGAGGTCTACACATGAAAAAGCTTCTCTCTGCCGCCGTCCTTGCCGCCCTAGGCACAGGCGCACAGGCGCAGGATGTGACGCTGCAACTCAAATGGGTGACGCAGGCGCAATTCGCGGGCTATTATGTGGCCGCGGCCAAAGGCTTTTACGAAGAAGAAGGCCTGAACGTCACCATCAAACCGGGCGGCCCCGACATTGCCCCGACACAGGTGATCGCCGGCGGAGGGGCCGATGTGATCGTCGAATGGATGCCCGCCGCCCTGGCCGCCCGCGAGAAGGGCCTGCCGCTGGTGAATATCGCGCAGCCGTTCAAGTCCTCGGGCATGATGCTGACCTGCCTCAAGGAAACCGGCATCACCGCCCCCGCCGATTTTGCCGACAAGACGCTGGGTGTCTGGTTCTTTGGCAACGAATACCCGTTCCTGTCATGGATGAGCCAGTTGAACCTGAAAACCGACGGCTCGGCTGGCGGGGTGACCGTGCTCAAGCAAGGCTTCAACGTCGATCCCTTGTTGCAAAAACAGGCCGCCTGCATTTCGACCATGACCTATAACGAATACTGGCAGGTCATTGACGCCGGCCTCAAGCCCGAGGACTTTGTGACCTTCAAGTATCAGGATCAGGGCGTCGCCACCATGGAAGACGGGCTTTACGTGCTGGAAGACAGCCTGAAAGACCCGGCGTTCGAAGAGAAGATGGTCAAGTTCGTGCGCGCCAGCATGAAAGGCTGGAAATACGCCGAAGCCAACCCTGATGAAGCCGCGATGATCGTGCTGGAAAATGACGAAACCGGCGCGCAGACCGAAACCCACCAAAAGCGCATGATGTCCGAGGTGGCCAGACTGACCGCCGGATCAAACGGCGCGCTGGACCCGGCCGATTACGACCGCACCGTGGCCTCGCTTCTCTCGCCCGGCTCGGACCCGGTGATCTCGAAGGCCCCGGAAGGCGCATGGACGCACCAGATCACCGACAAGGCGCTGCAATAAGCCAACCCTGAACCAAAAGAGCATCCGGCGTTGCTGCGCCGGATGTTTGCGCTCGCAAGGATGGGGGCGCTGCCCCCAAACACCCAGAGTATTTGCAAAGCAGCAATGCCACAGGCCCGCCTTGGCTTTGCTGCTTTTGAAATACTCCCGCCGGAGGCTTCGACGCAGGCCAACAGGCGCCGTCAGTGCAGATGATGCTTGATCCGTTGCACCATCAGCCAGACACCAAAGATGACCAGTGGGGTCAGCCCGACCATCATCAACTCTTTGCTGACGCCCAGATAGGCGGCCAGCGGATAAACCACATAAGCCGCCAGCGACACCGCGTAATAGCTGATGGCGACGGTGGACAAGCCTTCGACGGTGCGTTGCAGGCGCAGTTGCAGATCGGCGCGTTTGTCCATGCTTTCCAGAAGTTTCTGGTTCTGCGCTGACCGATCGACATCCACCCGGGTCCGCAACAACTCGGCCGCGCGTTGGGCGCGTTCGGCCATGCTGTTCAACCGGCCTTCCGCCGATTTCACCGTGCGCATGGCGGGGTCATAGCGGCGCATCATGAATTCGGCAAAGGTCTGGCGTCCATTGATGCGGGTCTCGCGCATCACCTGGATTCGCTGGTTCACGATCGCCTCATAGGCCGCTGTGGCGCCAAAGCGGAACGAGTATTTCACCGCCAGGCTTTCCAGCTCGGCCGAGATTTCCAGCAGGTCGTGCAGCATCGTCTCGGGACTGCGGCTAGAGCCATCAAGTGCTGTGACCAGCCCCGACAGGCGCGGGTCCAGTGCGTTCAGCCGGGCGTTCAGATCGCGCACCCGAACCAGACCCAGCATCGACATGGCACGATAGGTTTCCACCTCGCACAGGCGCTGCACGATCCGCCCGACTCGCCGCGACGAGGTGCCGGGGCGCACGAACACGGCAAAGCGCATGTGGCCCGACGGATCAATCCGGAAATCGCCGGCAACAATCGCCGCGCCATCCACCACCTTGGCCACGGCGAGGCTTTCGGGCACAAACCAGTCTTCGATCTTGGTCAAAGCCTCGGTCTCATCATCGGGCAGATGTTCGATCCGGATCAGCACGGAACACAACCGTTTTCCGGGCGCGGTGTTCAGCCAGTCCTCGGGGAAGATCTCGGCCTCGGCCGGGTCAAACGGGCGCGGCGACAGGCCTTTGCTGAAGGCGGAATAGGTCACGAACTCGGTATGGCTTTCCCATTTCAGGTGGTGCCGCCCCATTTCGCCATAGAAATGCGTGGCCTCGGGTTGCGGATGGGTGCCGGTGTGGCGGTTCAACAGCGCCACCAGATGCGCGCGGTCAAGGCTGCGATCCCGGCTTGCCGCGTCGACCGGTTCCTTGATGGCCAGATAGACCGCCGTTCCCGGCACCTCAAGCGCCGGGAAGGGCCGGGCGTGCAGCTCGTTCACGATGGTATAGCGTTGCGGGTGGTCGGCAAGGATGGGCATGGCGCGGGACTTTCGCAGACGTTTCCCTTCACTTAGGCGGAGACGATGACGGCGAAAAGACCTTTGAGGGAATACATGGGTATGCCGCCCGGCTGTTGCGTGAATGACAAAGGCCCCGGCAGTCACGCCGCGGCCTTGCCTATTCTTGCGCCGGAATGCCGGTCAGTCGATCATCGGCAGCAGCGCATCCAGCGATTTTTTGGCATCGCCATAGAACATCCGGGTGTTTTCTTTGTAAAACAGCGGGTTCTCGATCCCGGAATAGCCGGTGCCCTGCCCGCGCTTGGACACGAACACCTGTTTCGCCTTCCAGCATTCCAGCACCGGCATCCCAGCGATCGGAGAGTTCGGGTCTTCCTGGGCCGCCGGATTGACGATGTCGTTCGAGCCGATGACGATGGCCACATCGGTGGTGGGGAAATCCTCGTTGATCTCGTCCATTTCCATCACGATGTCGTAAGGCACCTTGGCCTCGGCCAGCAGCACGTTCATGTGGCCGGGCAAGCGGCCCGCCACGGGGTGAATGGCAAAGCGCACGGTCTTGCCCGCAGCACGCAGCTTGCGCGTTAGTTCCGACACCGATTGCTGCGCCTGTGCCACCGCCATGCCGTAACCGGGGATGATGATGATGCTGTCGGCATCGTTCAGCGCTGCGGCGACCCCTTCGGCGTCAATCGCGATCTGCTCGCCCGTCACTTCCATGGCCGGGCCGGTGGTGCCGCCAAAACCGCCCAGGATGACGCTGATGAACGAGCGGTTCATCGCCTTGCACATGATGTAGGACAGGATCGCACCAGACGAGCCGACCAATGCGCCGACCACGATCAACAGGTCATTGCCAAGGCTGAAGCCGATGGCCGCCGCCGCCCAGCCGGAATAGCTGTTCAGCATCGACACCACCACCGGCATGTCGGCACCGCCGATACCCATGATCAGGTGATAGCCGATGAAGAACGCCGCCAGCGTCATCACCACCAGTGCCAGCGACGAGCCGGTTTGCAGATAGACCACCAGCAGCAGCAAGGACACCGCCGCCGCGCCTGCGTTCAGCAGATGCCCGCCCGGCAGTTTCTTGGCCTTGCCGTCAACCTTGCCCGCCAACTTGCCAAAAGCGATGACCGAGCCGGTGAAGGTGACGGCCCCGATGAACACGCCAAGGAAGGTTTCCACCCGAAGGATCGAAATCTCGACCGGCGATTTGTGCGCGATCACGCCGGCAAAGCCGGTCAGCGCGGCCCGCGCCTCCTCGGTCAGACCGAACAGGCGGCTCATCTCGATATGGGTGTTGAAGCCGATGAACACCGCGGCAAGGCCGACAAGGCTGTGCATTGCCGCCACAAGCTGCGGCATCTCGGTCATCTGCACGCGCTGCGCCACGACATAGCCAATCGCGCCGCCGGCGATCAGCATGACCGCCGACAAAGCCCAATTGCCCGCGCCCGGCCCGATCAGCGTGGCGACAACCGCCAGGGCCATGCCGGCAATGCCATACCAGACCGCGCGCTTGGCGCTTTCCTGCCCCGACAGCCCGCCCAGTGACAGGATGAACAAGATGGCCGCAACGACATAGGCGGCCGTGGTGAATCCGTAATCCATCAACGGTCCTCCCTTACGATTTCTGGAACATGGCGAGCATGCGCCGGGTGACAAGGAAGCCGCCGAAGATGTTGATTCCGGCCATGAAAACCGAAAGCGCCGCCAGCAGAATGATCAGGTAAGACCCCGACCCGATCTGCATCAGAGCCCCAAGAATGATGATCGACGAGATGGCGTTCGTCACCGCCATCAGCGGCGTGTGCAGGCTGTGGCTGACGTTCCAGATCACCGAAAAGCCGATGAAGACCGCCAGCACGAAGACGATGAAGTGCTGCATGAAGCTGGCAGGTGCCACAAGGCCCAGGCCCAGCATGATGCCCCCGCCAATGGCCAACAGCCCCACCTGATTGCGTGTCTGGGTCTTGAAGGCCGCCACTTCCTGCGCGCGCTTTTCTGCCGGGGTCAGTTCCACGGCCTTCGGCTTGGGCTTGGCGGCGGCAATCGCCGCAATCTTGGGTGGCGGTGGCGGGAAGGTCACAGCGCCATCGCGGGTGACAGTGGCCCCGCGGATCACGTCATCTTCCATGTTGTGCACGATCACACCGTCTTTCTTTGGTGTAAGATCGGTCAGCATATGCCTGATATTGGTCGAATAAAGCGTCGATGCCTGAGCCGCCATCCGGCTGGGGAAATCGGTATAGCCGACCACCGTCACGCCATTGTCGGTCACGATCTTCCGGTCGGGCACGGTCAGGTCGCAGTTGCCGCCGCGTTCGGCCGCAAGGTCGATGATCACCGATCCGGGCTTCATCATCTCAACCATATCCGCCGTCCACAGCTTTGGCGCGGGGCGGCCGGGGATCAGGGCGGTGGTGATGACGATGTCCATCTCGGGGGCAAGCTCGCGGAACTTGGCCAGTTGTGCCTCGCGGAACTCAGGGGACGACGGCGCCGCATAGCCGCCGGTGGCCGCGCCATCCTGCTTGTCCTCGAACTCGAGGAAGACAAAGTTTGCGCCCATCGATTCGATCTGTTCCGACACTTCGGGACGCACGTCGAAGGCATAGACAATCGCGCCAAGGCTGGTCGCGGTGCCGATGGCGGCAAGCCCTGCCACCCCTGCCCCAACGATCAGCACCTTGGCCGGCGGCACCTTGCCCGCCGCCGTGACCTGGCCGGTAAAGAAGCGGCCAAAGTTGTTGCCGGCCTCGATCACCGCGCGATAGCCGGCGATATTGGCCATCGATGACAGCGCGTCCATCTTCTGCGCGCGGCTGATGCGCGGCACCATGTCCATGGCAACCACGGTTGCGCCTTGGGCCGCGATCTGGGCCAGCAGATCTGGGTTCTGGGCGGGCCAGAAGAAGGAAATCAGGGTCTGACCCGATTTCAGCAGCTTTGCCTCTTCCGCCTCGGGCCCGCGCACCTTGACCACCACATCGGCGGCGTCAAACAGCGCCTGCGCCGAGGCAACAACCTCGACCCCGGCCTTGGCATAGCTGGCGTCGGAAAAGCCCGCCTTGGCCCCTGCGCCGCTTTCAATCAGGCAGGTATGGCCCAGCTTGACCAGTTGCACAGCCGACTCCGGCGTCATGGCGACACGATTTTCGCCCTCGAATGTCTCTTTCGGTGCCCCGATCTTCACTGCATCTCCCCCGCGTTTTGATCTGCGCCCTGCGTCGGCGCGACAGTCTTTCGGTCAATCTCTGGCGGCCCACATATCACCGCGCAAGAATATTTCAAACTCTTCCGGCAACTTGGCCTATATCTACCGCAGCGACAAGCCGAACCAGCGCCCGGTGCGCCGGGTCCAGTCGGTGAAGGTGTCACCAAACAGGTCATGCAACAGCGCCTCTTCGGGCAGGATAAATCGCCGCTGGATCAGCAGCATGAAGCCGAACACCAAAGGCGCCGCCAAAGGCACATCCCAATACAGGATCACCCCCGACAGGATCAGCGCATCGGCCAGATAGATCGGGTTGCGCGACAGCCGGAACACGCCAGTGGTGACCAGCGCCGAAGGCCGTTCGTGCGGAATCACCGTGGTGCGTTTCAGCACCATCTGGCTGCCCGCGATCGCCGTCAGCCCCAGCCCGAAGATCACCATGGCCGCCCCCACTGCCTGACCGGCCGGGCCGAACAGTCCCACGGGTGCCAGCCGGTCCAGCAGCCAGACCAGCGCAAGGGTGCCCATCAGCCAGACCGGCGGCAGATCAATCAGGCGCGTCAGCTTCATGGCCGGGCCTGCCACGCGGTGATACTGCCTTGCAGCGCCACAACATTGTCGCGCCCCATAACCCGCGCGGCAAAGGCCGCCTGCGCCGACAGGCTGCCGGTGTTGCAATAGAGCACAACCAGACCATCGGTCGGCAACTCGTCCAGCCGGCCCGGGATTTCGCGCCATTCGATGTGGCTGGCCCCGGCAATCGCCCCCGCCGCAAACTCGGCCGTCGATCTGGTGTCGATGAAATGCACAGAAGGCAGCAGATCGGCGGTGATCTGCTCGGCCAGAATGATGCCCGCGTCGTAAGGCGCAAAGTCCATGTAGCCGATGATTGCCTCGGCCACGTCATCGGCGCAGGCCGCACCCGCCGCCAGAAACACGCCAAGCGCCAAGGCCAGACCAACTGTTCGCATGCTTTCCCCGCCCGGCGTCTTCAGCGCGTCCAGATAGCGCCAACAGGGGGGCGGTGGCAACGGGATATCGCGCCGCATCCTGCTTGCGCATGGCGCGTCTTTGGGCAAACTGGCACAAAATCTGCTGGAGCCCGCATGACCGATTTCACCGCCACCCGCGCCCTGTTCCACCTGCCCGACGGGGTGATCTATCTGGATGGCAACTCGTTGGGGCCAATGCCGAAAGCCGCCGCCGGGCGAGTTGCGGCCTGCGTGACCGACGAATGGGGCGACATGTTGATCCGGGGCTGGAACGGTGCCGGCTGGATGGACCAGCCCAGCCGCCTTGGCGACCGCATCGCCCGGCTGATCGGGGCCGAGGCGGGCAGCGTGGTCTTGGGCGATACGCTGTCGATCAAGGTCTATCAGGCACTGGCCGCGGCACTGGAGATGGTGCCCGACCGCAGGGTGATCTTGTCCGACACCGGCAATTTCCCGTCTGATCTGTATGTGGCCGAAGGGCTGTGCCGGACCCTTGGCGACGGCTATCGTCTGGTGACCGTCGCACCCGAAGCGGTGGCCGACGCGATGGACGATTCGGTGGCCGTGCTGATGATCACGCAGGTCGATTATCGCAGCGGGCGGATGCATGACATGGCGGCGCTCACCGCCCGCGCCCATGCGGCGGGGGCGCGGGTGGTCTGGGATCTGGCGCATTCGGCGGGGGCGGTTCCGGTGAACGTGGCCGGATGCGAGGCCGATTTCGCGGTGGGCTGCACCTACAAATACCTCAATTCCGGCCCCGGCGGCCCGGCTTTCATCTATGTCGCCCCCCGGCATCAGGACCACGCCCGCCCTGCCCTGTCGGGCTGGCTGGGGCACGCGGCACCCTTTGACTTCGAGCCGCACTATCGCCCCGGTGCGGGAATTGAGCGGATGCGCGTCGGCACCCCGCCGGTGCTGCAACTCGCAGCACTCGAGGCCAGCCTTGAGATCTGGGACGCGGTCGATATGGCCACCCTGCGCGCAAGGTCGGTGGCACTGTGCGAGGCGTTCATTGCCGGGGTCGAGGCCACCTGCCCGGACCTGACCCTTGCCTCGCCCCGTGACGCAGCCCTGCGCGGCAGTCAGGTCAGTTGGTCCCATCCCGAAGGCTATGCCATCATGCAGGCGCTGATCGCGCGCGGCGTGATCGGCGATTTCCGCGCGCCCGATATCTTGCGCTTTGGCTTTACCCCGCTTTACACCAGCGATGCCGATGTGTCGGGCGCGGTGGCCGCCCTGTCCGACATAATGGCAAACCGCGCCTGGGACCGGCCCGAGTTCCGGGCACGGGCCCGGGTGACCTGACCGGCCCAGATCACGCCTTCGTTGCCCTGCGGCCCGGTAAAACGCCGCCAATACCACGCTGGATGCGACATCAGGGCGCGGAGGGCTTTGACGTCGTTTCGTGCCTGAGATAAGGTCACCTGCGGTATCCAGGGCTTTTGCGCCGATCGAACGGGATTGTAACGATGTCAGATTTCATGCACCGGGCCTTGCTTGCCGTCACCATGACGGCATGCGTGTCGGCCTGCGTGCCCACCACAACGACCTCCACCACCTCGACCGAACCCGCCAGCGTGCCGGTCACCGACGTTTATCTGGCAACTGCGGATAACGGCTTTGCCGTGCCTGCCGTGCCCGCTGAAAAAGTCCCCGATGAATTTGAGCGTCAGGTTGTCGATTACCCGTCGACCGAGGCACCGGGCACCGTGGTGATCAATCCGGCGTCCAAGCATCTGTATTTCATCACCGGCAAGAACAAGGCCATCCGCTATGGCATCGCCGTCGGCGCGGCGGGCTTTCAATGGTCGGGTGAGGCCTTGGTCACCAACCGTCGGCCCTGGCCGACCTGGACCCCGCCGAAAGAGATGATCGAACGCAAGCCCGAACTGTCGAAATGGGAAAAAGGCCAGCCCGGCGGCCCCACCAATCCCTTGGGCGCGCGGGCGCTGTATCTGACCACCAACGGCGTCGATTATGGCTACCGCATCCACGGCACGCCCGACTGGTGGTCGATCGGCAAGAACGCCTCGTCAGGCTGCATCCGCATGATCAACCAGGACGTGATGGATCTTTACGCCCGCGTGCCGGACGGCGCCAAGGTTATCGTGCTGACCGCCGATGGCCGGCTGCCCAAGGGGCTAAGCCTGCCGCCACCGGCACCGGTCAAGAAAGAGCCCGCCCAGCCGGCCCCTGCCGTGGCGCAGGCCGATGACGCGGCCGCCCAGCCGGTTCCCGCCGCAGTGACGGCCCCGGTCAGCGGCCCGATGCCCGAAGCACCCGTCCCGGCTCTGGACCCGGCGGTGCCATCAGCCCTTTCGCCTGCGCCCTCTGCCGGGCCCACACCAACCGGCACGCCGCCCGCGGTCGATCCTGTCGCCCCCGCGGCCCCGGCGGCACCCGCCGCGGTATCCGCGCCGGTGCTGACAGCGCCGCCCTCGGTCACACCGGCACCAGCACCGGCAGCCACACCCGCCGCCCCGGCCTGCGCCGTGCCGCTGGTCAACGGGGTTTGCCCCAAGGCGTAAGGTCGCCCCCGCAAATCAGGGCGCTGCATCCCACCCGACGCAGTGCCTGCGCGCCCTGATGATTTGCTGCTTTGCCAAATACTCCCGCCGGAGGCTTCTGCCCGACCGGCCCGCGCAGCCGTTTCAGGCCATGCGCGCCAAGGCAGGCCGCACCCCGGCGGCCCAATTGGCCGCCGCTGCGCCAAAGGCGGCAAACAGCGGCCGTGACACCGGGTCACCAGCCGCGTTCCATTCCGGGTGCCATTGCACCGACAGGGTAAAGCCCGGCGCGTCCTGCACGTAAATCGCCTCGGGCGTGCCATCGGGGGCAAGGCCATCAACCACGATGCGCGGGCCGGGTCGGTCGATGCCCTGACCGTGCAGCGAATTGGTCATCACCTCTTCGGCCCCCATCAACCGGTGAAACACCCCGCCCGGCGTGAACCGTACCGGATGGCGCAGCGCGAATTTTTCCTCCAACGACCCGTCGGGCGGCATGCGGTGGTTCATCCGGCCCGGCAGATCGCGAATCTCGGGGTGCAGCGTGCCCCCCATGGCCACGTTCACCTCTTGAAAGCCGCGACAGATGCCGATGATCGGTTGCCCGCGTTCGACGCAGGCCCGCACCAGCGGCAGGGTGATCGCATCGCGACAGCGGTCAAAAGCACCATGGGCCGGGGTCTCCGACGCCCCATATTCGCTGGGATGCACATTGGGCCGCCCGCCGGTCAGCAGAAAACCGTCGCACAGCTCCAGCAGGTCATCCACCGACACAAGGCGCGGGTCCGAAGGGATGATGATCGGCAGACAACCCGACACTTCGGCCACCGCCTGCGAATTCATCGTGCCCCCGGCGTGGACCGGATAGGACGAGTCCAGCAGGTTCATGTTGCCGATGATCCCGACAACGGGGCGGCGCAAGGCGTGTCTTGCAGATGGGGCGCTGATGTCCATTGTTTGATAGTAAGACGAAATGCCCCGTGGGCCAAGTCTGCACCTGCGCACAAGTCTGTTTCAGCGGCGCATATTTGCGGCCAGCCGCTTGTGCCGGCGGGCTGACAGCTTGGTGATTTGCTTTCCCCGCGCGAAAGGGCAGATCAAAGCAACACCAAATGGAGGACACCATGAACACACCCTTGCTTGCCGCCGCCATCCTTACCGCTCTGGCCCTGCCGCTGGCCGCGCAGACCATGGACCATTCGGCCCATTCCGGGCACACAATGGCCGCCCCTGACAGCCCATCCTCAAAGGCCTATGCCGAGGCCAATGCCAAGATGCATGCCGATATGGCGGTGCCGTTCACCGGCGATGCCGATGTCGATTTCATCGCAGGCATGATCCCGCACCATCAGGGCGCGGTCGACATGGCGCGGATCGTGCTGGAACACGGCAAGGACCCAGCCGTGCGCAAGCTGGCCGAAACGATCATCGCCAGCCAAGAGGCCGAGATCGCCTAGATGACCGACTGGCTGGCCCAGAACGCAAAGTAAGCGTCAGCGCACCGAGATGACCCGCACCGCGGCATCCAAGGCGCCCGGTCCATGCGGAATGTCCAGCGCGACCAGACCCGCCTCCATCACCGCCAGGGCGCCCAAGGTCATATGGGCGTTGACATGTCCCATATGTGCCACCCGCAGATAGCCGTGCCACTCGGGCTCGGACGGGGCCGCCATGCCAAGGCCAATGCCCAGCGTCACGCCCGCCTGTGTTTCTGTCCAGGTCCGCAGGCGGGTGGCGTCAGGGGCGCCAAAGCGCGCCGCTGTCACCGCGCGGGACCGATGGTCCGGGTCAGCCACGTTCAGCCCGATGTGCGGATGGCCCTGCCCCCAGGCGTCAAAGGCAGCCCAGACGCTGCGGGCCAGCACCTCGTGCCGGGCCCAGACGTTTTCAAGGCCCTCTTCGTGCAGCAGCATGGTCAGCGCCTCGCGCAGGCCAAACAGGTGGTGCGTGGGGGCGGTGCCATCCCAATACTGCCAGAATTCCTCGGGTTCCGACCGTTTGCGCCAGTCCCAATAGGGGCTGCGCAGGTCGGATGTTTCGCAAACCTGCCGAGCCTTTTCCGAAAACCAGACAAGGCCCATGCCGGGCGGCGTCATCAGCCCCTTCTGGCTGCCTGCCACCGTCACATCGACGCCCCATGCATCCATGTGGTATTCATCGCAGGCCAGCGACGCGATGCAATCCACCGCCAGCAGCGCCGGGTGGCGGGCCGCATCCATCGCCGCGCGCAAGGCGGGCACATCGGTGCGGATGGAACTTGCGGTATCGACATGCGTGGTCAGCACCGCCTTGATCCGGCCCTCGCGGTCGTCGCGCAGGCGCGCCTCGACACGGGCCATGTCGACGGGCGTGGATTTGCCGAAATCCATCACCTCGACCTGCACCCCCATTGCCCGCGCGCTGTCGGCCCAGGACAGACCAAAGCGCCCGGTCGCCAGCACCAGCGCGTGATCGCCGCGGCTGAACATGTTGGCATTGGCTGCTTCCCACACCGCATGGCCGTTGCCGATATAGGCCGCCACATGCTGCACGGTTCCCGCCACCGCCCGCAGGTCAGGCCACATCGCCGCCACCATGTCGGGCAAGGCCCCGGCATAGATGTTGGGGGCCGGGCGGTGCATCGCCGACAATACCCGGTCGGGCATCACCGACGGGCCGGGAATGGCAAGGTAGGGGCGACCATGCGACAGGTCGGGGCGGGGGGCGTTCGATTGTGTCATGTCAGGCAGCCTTTCGTTGCGCCCCCATCGCTAGGGCCTGACCGGCGCAAGGTCAACGGGCCGCAGGTGGCATTGCAGCGGCCCGTCGTTTCGCGCTAGATCAAGGCCATGGAACACAAATCCGCACCGCCAGACGAAGCCCCACCCCCACCCGGGGCATCGCAGGGCGACCGCGCGCTGATCGGCTGGTTCTGGCGCCGCTATCTGCGGTCGCAGGCCCCGATGCTGGCACTGGCCTTTGTGATCATGGTGATCGAAGGCAGCACGCTGGGCGCGCTGTCCTATATGCTGGAGCCATTGTTCGATCAGGTGTTCAACAGCGGCAGCCAGGCTGCCCTGTTCTTGGTGGGGGGGGCGATTTTCGGCCTGTTTGCGGTGCGGGCGGTCACTTCGCTTGCGTCAAAAACCTTGCTCGCGCGCATTTCGCAGCAGGTGGCGGCGCAGATGCAAAGCGGGTTGCTGGCGCATCTGTTGCGGCTGGACATTCGGTTTTTTCAGGACAATTCACCGGGTGCGCTGATTGAGCGGGTGCAGGGCGACACGATGGCGGTGCAGGGCATCTGGATCGCGCTTCTGGCGGGCGTCGGGCGCGATGTTGTGGCGCTGGTCGGGCTGTTCGTGGTGGCGCTTTCGATTGATCCGACGTGGACGCTGGCGGCGGTGATCGGCACACCGCTGTTGATCCTGCCCGCTGCGGTGTTGCGGCGCTATCTGCGGCGCAAGGCGATTCATCTGCGCGATCAGGCGGGCGAGCGTGCCACCCGGCTGGACGAAATCTTTCACGGCATCCAGTCGGTCAAGCTGAACCGGATGGAGGCGCATCAAAACGCGCGCTTTGGCCTGATCCTGGACCGGATCGTGCGGGCCCAAATCAAGGCCGCGATGGGGCGGGCGGTGCTGCCGTCGCTGGTCGATCTGATCACCGGCTTTGGCTTTCTGGCCGTGCTGTTGCTTGGCGGGCGCGAGGTAGCCGAAGGCACCCGCACGACCGGCGAGTTCATGGCGTTCTTCTCGGCCATGGTGCTGACCTTTCAACCCATCCGTCGGCTGAGCGACATGGCCGGGCTGTGGCAGATCGGGGCGGCAAGCCTTGACCGTATTGCCAGCCTGCTGGCCATGGCCCCCAGCCACAAACGCCCCGCCAGCGGGCCGATGCCCGCCAGCCTGCCGCCGCGGCTGGAGTTTTCCGATGTGCATTTCGGCTATGGCGACACAGAGGTTCTGCATGGCCTGAGCTTTGTGGCCGAGGCGGGCAAGATGACGGCGCTGGTCGGGCCATCGGGGGCAGGAAAATCGACGGTGTTTCACCTGCTGACCGGGCTGTCAGACCCGGCGCGGGGTGTGGTCAGGATCGACGGCATCGCCACCACCGATATGGTGCTGGCCGATCAGCGCGGGCTGTTTGCCTCGGTCAGCCAGGACGCGGCGCTGTTTGACGAAAGCCTGCGCGACAACCTGACCCTTGGACGTGAGGGGATCACGCAAGCGCAGATCGAGCACGCGCTGATGGTGGCGCAGGCGGCCGGGTTTGTGTCGAGCCTGCCGCAAGGTGTGGACACGCGCGTGGGACCGCGCGGCTCCAGCCTGTCGGGGGGCCAGCGTCAGCGCGTGGCCATCGCCCGCGCACTGCTGATGGACGCCCCGGTGCTGCTGCTGGACGAGGCAACCAGCGCGCTGGACGCGGCCTCTGAGGCGGCGCTGGCCACGGCGATGCAGGCGGCGGCGGCCGGGCGCACCACGCTGGTGATCGCGCATCGGCTGGCCACTGTGCGCCATGCCGACCGGATCGTGGTGATGGATCAGGGGCGCGCCGTCGAGGTTGGCACGCATGCGGCGCTGCTGGCCAAAGGCGGGCTTTACGCGCGCCTGAACGCGCTGCAATTCAGGGATCAGGAGGCTGTGACATGACCGAGGCCAAGTTCGGGGAAATTGCGGCGGACCGCGCGGTCTGGTCGGTCACCGGGGCGGATCGGTTCAGCTTTTTGCAAGGCATGGTCAGCAATGATGTGGCCGCACTGCAAAAGGCCCCCGGGATCGTCTGGACAGCGCTGTTGACGCCGCAAGGCAAGTATCTGGCCGATTTCTTCGTGGTGCAGCGGGCCGGGGCGGTGGATCTGCTGATCGACATCAAGGTGACCATCGCCGCCGACACGATCAAGCGCCTGTCGATGTATCGCTTGCGCGCCGATGTGCAGTTTGCGCCCAGCGACCTGAGCGTGACCCGTGGCCTTCGCGCAGCTCCGGCCGCGGCCTTTGCCGACCCGCGCCACGCAAGCCTTGGCTGGCGCGGTTACGGTTTGGCCGGAGGGCCTGCGCAGATCGACTGGGATGCGATCCGCGTTGCCCATTGTATCCCTGAAACCGGGATCGAGTTGATCGCCAATGAAAGCTATCTGCTGGAGGTGGGGTTTGACCGGCTGCACGGCGTCGATTTTCGCAAGGGCTGCTATGTCGGGCAAGAGGTGACTGCCCGGATGAAGCACAAGACCGAGATGAAAAAGGGCCTTGTCACCGTCGCCATCGACGGCGCGGCCCCGGTCGGCACCCCGATCCTGTCGGGCGACAAGGAGGCGGGCACGCTGTTCACCCAGGCGGGTGGTCGCGCGATTGCCCACCTGCGCTTTGACCGGATGGAGCAGATGACGGCGGGGCAGGCGCGGCTGACGCCCCTGCCCTGACACCTTAGGCGCGTTCGGAATATTCCATGAATTCCGTGTGCACGATGATGTCTTCGTCCATGTTGATGAACGGTGGCACCATGATGCGCACGCCATTGTCCAGCACGGCGGGTTTGTAGGACTTCGACGCGGTCTGGCCGTTCTGCACCGGCTCGGTCTCGACCACGCGGCATTGCACCTTTTGCGGGATCTTCACGTTCAGCGGCTCGTCGCCGTAATACTGCACCGACACCGTCATGCCGTCTTGCAGGAACGGGCGGCGATCGCCGAGCAGATCGGCGTCCAACTCGATCTGCTCGAATGTCTCGTTATCCATGAATGTCAGGCGGCCATCGGTTTCATACAGAAACTGCTGGTCTTTCATCTCCAGCTCGACCTGTTCGACCTTGTCTTCCGACCGGAAGCGTTCATTCAGCTTGCGCCCGTCGCGCAGGTTTTTCAGCTCGACCTGAGCAAAAGCCCCGCCCTTGCCCGGCTTGACATGGTTGGCCTTGACCGCAGCCCACAGGCCGCCGTCATGTTCGATCACCATGCCGGGTTTGATTTCATTTCCGTTGATCTTGGACATTTGCGGCAAAACCTTGACAAAAGGTTGAATAGGATTTCGCCGCACCTATATATCGCGGACCGCAAAGCAGCAAGCAGACTAAATACTGTGTTCTCTTGCGTAAGATATGTGCCCTTTGCATGGCAGAAATGCAAAAGATGGGGTGCCGAATCGTTATGAAACGTTTAGGTTCGCCAAATGCCAAAAAGACAAGAGCAAGAAAAGGACTGCGATCATGACTGGTTTCATCGACAGCACCGCTTTCAACTATGAACAGGGTCAGCGCGCGCGCAAGCTTTTTGCTGCCGTGGTTCTGGCTGCGCTGGACGATGCCATCGCAGATGACAAGAAATACGGCAACGGTGCAGAACAGATCGCCCGCTGGGCACGGTCGCGCGATGGGCGCGAAGTGCTGTCTTGTGCCGGGATCGATCCGAATGAACGCGTGGTCAAGGGCCTGATGGAATTCGTGTCCAAAGGCATTCGCACCAGCGTAGCGCTGAGCCGGGAAGAATCTGAGCGGCGCCACGCGCTGGAAGCCGAAATGGGCGAGGCCGCCTGAAACCACGGCCCCTGCCCGGAATGACAAAAGCGCCCCTTCGGGCGCTTTTTCGCTTTTCGCTGCAAGCCTGATTTCGCAGCAAGCCTTGGTTCACTCAAACTCGCGCAGGGCCAGCGCACGCGCAATTTCGGCCCGCACCAGCTTGCGCACATTGCGGGTGATCCGTTCGCCCAAGGTGCCCGCAAGCTCTTCACGGATCAGATCACGCACCAGATCGCGCAGCACTTCTTCGTCAAAGGCCATCATGCCCGGACCCGGCGCATCAAGCATATCGTCCTCAACGGGGGGCGTCGCCAGATCGGCCATTACGGCGGCTTCGGCATCGTCGGCCCAAGACCCGGCATCAACCGGCGGTGACACACGGCGCGGCGGAACGGGGATATCGTGCAAATCCTCGGCATCCTCGGGGATGTCTGAAAGGTCAGTGTCAGGCACATCGGCGGTTGGCGCGTCACTGCCAAACCCGTCAAATTCCGCGTAGGGCGGTGTCTTGAAATCAAAACCTTCCGTGGGATCGGACAGCGGGGCACGCGGAGCATGCGCAAATGTCGCGGCGTCCAAGCCTCCCCCGGGCGTCCACACCTCGGCATCGCCTTCGGGAGCTTCCCAGTCGTCTTCCACCACGGCGGCCCCAAGACGCGTGATCACATCGTCCTTGGCAACGGCTGCCGGTGCGGCATTGGCCACCATCTCGGGGGCAAGCACCAGCGCATCCAGCGCAGGCTGCGCTGCGGCCACGGGGTCGGTCGGCACAATCCGCAACGCCGGGGTCAAAAGCAGGTGCCCCGCCTCAGCCACGTCGGCAGATTGCGCGGTCGGGGTGGGGCGCGGGGCCGGACGAAGGTCTTGCGATACCAATCGGCGAATAGACGACAAGACATCTTCGATTTCGGTATTGTTGATCGGTTCTGCCATAGCGCCCCTGCCCGTTGTTTTCTGCGCCTTCCGCGGCGGGCGCCGCAGCGCCTTTACCCATACAGCCCCAATACCCCTGCAACTTTATTGCCAAAACGCAAAATTCACAAGAATATGGCGAGGCTTTCAGTCGTGCACTTCAACCTCTGGCGGTGAGCCTGCAACCGCCGCAGAGGTCACTTCAGTTTTTCAAGAATGCGGTCCAGCTTCTTGCCTTGGGCGGAATGCGCTGGCGCGTTCTTCACCGCGTTGTAATAGGCTGCCGGATCGTAGGTCGGAATGCCCAGCCTGAGATGTTCCACCGTCAGCAGACCCATGGTCTGTAGCACACGGTAAATCCCGACATAGCGCTGCGCCTCGGCCTCGATCCGGGACAGACGGGCGTCAAGCAGTTCCTGTTCGGCGTTCAGCACATCCAGCGTGGTGCGTGCGCCAAGGCTGGCTTCTTCGCGCACACCTTCAAAGGCGGTCTGTGCTGCACGGATCTGCCGGTCACTGGCCTGCACCTGCGCATTGGCAATCTGCAAACCGGCCCAGGCGTTGCCGACCGCCTCGGCGATCACAACGCCTGCCTGCCCCAGGTCGGCACGCGCGCCGTCGCGCTGTGCAATGGCCTTGCGCAGCACCGAGGCCTGATTGCCGCCGGAATAGATGTTCTGGCTGAGAACCAGACCAACACCTTGATTATCCAAGCCTTTATCGTCGGTTCCGATTCTGGCATTGGCCGATAGCACCGGCCGGAACCCGGCTTTGGCCGCCTCGACGTTCAACTCACCGATGGTGACGCGCCGCTGTGCTGACAGAACCGATGGATGGGTTCTCAGGGCGACCGAGCGCGCCGCCTCCATGCTTTTGGGCAGGCTGGGGCCATTGGGCAAGCGCGCCAAAGCCCGAGGATATGCCCCGGTCGTGGCCTTGTAGGCTTCGCGCGCGATCATCAGATCGCCCTCGGCCGAGGCAAAGCCCGCACGCGCGGCGGCCAGACGGGCCTCGGCGATCGACACGTCGGTGCGGGTGATCTCACCTACCTCGAACCTGTCCTGGGCGGCACGCAATTCCTGTGTCACCAGTCGCACGTTGGATTCGCGCAGCGTCAGGATCTGTTGCTTGACCTGCACATTCACATAGGCATCGACGGCAGCGAACAGCACGTTCTGTTCTTCGTTGCGCAGCCCCTCACGCGTGGCCAGCACGGTTTCCTTCAGCAATTCGATCCTTATCGCGCGCCGACCGAAATCCAGCAGCACAAGTTCGGCCGTCAGATCGAAGGTGGTGCCAACCCCGTCGCTGAAAGACCCCGACGCCGTCCTCTGGCTCCGCGAATAGGCGGACCGCGCGACAAAGTCGACCACCGGGCGCAAGGTGGCCATGGCCTGAGCCACGTCTTCATCTGCCGCGCGCAACGTGGCCTGCTGCTTGTCCAGAAGGTTTGAATTGCGATAGGCCGCGATGAAGGCATCGGTCAGCGTTTCAGCCGATGCAACAGGCGCGGTCAGCACACCAACCGCGATCGTCATGGCTGCAAAAATCATCCGCATCGAAACGCTCCTTTGGCGTCATCCCCTTTTGCGTCAGGCACAGGGGCCTTGTTCTTGCCGGCCAGATGGCCGGTCTTTACAGCGTGAACCCGTGCTTGGCTTCAAACCCCGGCAGCAGGGGTGCCGTGGCGTTGAACGCAAACCGCCAGCTTACCTTGCCATCCGATTTGTAACCGATCTGTGCCACGCCAAGCGGGCCGTCCTGAAAAATCGCCCCGATGCGCCCACCGTCCTTGATCTGGTCAAGCAGCGCCTCGGGGATCACCTCGACCGCGCCCTGCAACAAGATCACATCGAAAGGCCCGTGCTTGGCAGAGCCATGCGCAAGGGGGGCGACGATCACGGCCGCATTGTCGACCGCCTCGGACGCCAGCAGGGTTTCAGCCTCGGCCGCCATGACATGATCTTCCTCGACTGCAACCACAGCTTCGGCCAGACGGGCGACCACGGCGCTGGAATAGCCAAGGCCACAGCCAACGTCCAGCACCAGCTCATCGGGCTGAATATCAAGCGCGTCAAGCATCTTGGCCAGAGTGCGGGGTTCCAGCATCACCCGACCGGCCCGCAACTCAAGGTTTTCGCCCATATAGGCGGCCTCGCGCAACGCGCGCGGAACATAGGTTTCACGCGGCACCGTCAGCATCGCATCAATGATCGGAAACTTGGTCACGTCCGACGGGCGCACCTGGGTGTCAACCATCATGACGCGGCGGGCTTGGAAATCGGGCATTGACTGAGCTCATCGGTCTGGTGGGATTGAGTTTTCTGATGCCACAAAACATCCACAGGGGCAATGCCCCCTTGCGACACATGCGGCAGACTGTGGGACAATGGCCGCGGTTCAGCGGCGGTCTGGCGGCGCGATCCGAAGCGAGGGCGCAATGGTGGCAAAGGCTCCGTCTGCGGCGTCGGAAATCTCGAAGGTGCAGACCTGACCGATGGCCACCCCGCGGCAGGGGCCGTTGTCATCGGTGATCCAGTCAGGCGGATTGAGAAACCAGACCGCCGCCCCATCGTCCTGCCGGTCTTCATAGATCACGGCCGAAAGGTCAGGGGCCACCTCACCATCGCCAAGATCGCCGTGATAGGGGGCGTCAAGCGCCCAGCCCTGTGGAAGGGTCAGCGAAAGACCGGATTCCGGATGGGTATAGTCGCAGGTCGGCGCCTCGGTGCAACGAAAGACAACCGCCGGTGCAACGGGCAACTGCGGCACAAGGATGGTGGCGCCCGCATCCGGCAGCGTCACTTCAAGCTCATACAACTCGACCTCGCTAAAGCCCGAGATCAGATAGCGCCCCGGTTCAAGCGCAACCTGCCAAGGCCCGGTCACCGGTTCGGGGGTCTTCGTCATTGCCGCGAAAACATCCGCCTCGGGCGGAAGATCCAGCGGCGTGGCCGACCAAGATACCGGACGGTCGGCCGTGCCTTCGGGGCTGTCGGCGGCAATGGTCACACCGATCAGGTCGGCGAGGACGCCCGGCCCTGTTGCCACCGCGATCACCAGAAGCATTGCACAGGCCACTGTCAGATTTCCTGCACGGCGCGCACCCTGCGCAACACCCCGACCCCACATCAACCAGACCCACCCATGGCGACAGGGCTGACACAGCCCCCTGCGCGGCGCAAAATGCCTCCAACTCCCCAGTCTTGCAAGCGGGAACATGATGGGTGCCGGGTCGGCCTTGCCTCGGCCTGTTCAGACCAGACGCAAGGCGCGGCCGGCCTCATCGCGACGCAGGGCAAGCCGGGCGGTGGCTGCGATATCTGCCGCTTGCAGCCCGGCCCATTCATACATCTGGCGCGGTGCCGCCTGATCAATGAAGCGGTCCGGCAACACCATGGTGCGGATCGCGCGGCCTTTTTCCAACTGCCCGCTGGCCGCCAGATAGTGC
>JAFGXY010000005.1 GCA_016936395.1 Paracoccaceae bacterium
AAGCCCGATACTGCTTGTCGTCATCGGCGTGGGCTGCTTTTCGTCGGGCAGCGCGACGGGCGTGAAGTTGATCCATTGCAACACCGGAACACCGTCCCGGCTTGCGGTATCCGCGGCAGCAGTCCAGAACTTCGGCGGCAAGACCATGTCGGCACCGGGGTAGTAGATGGCGGTGCAGATCGGAAGCCGCGCGAAGATCGCCCCGATGCAGGTCATCCGCCGCGCGGCATCAAACCGCGCGGGCAAGGATGTGTCATGGGACTTGACCGAGATCGACAGACAACTGACGTGCCGGTCCACCGCAGCCTTGCCCTCTGGAAAGACAAAGCGCGACTTGTGCAGGATATCAGCCCGATTCACATCGCACCGGCCGGGCGTTGCGATGAAATTGACCGGCGACGGCTTGCGCTGTTCCGACTCTTGCGGCCAAAGCACGCCCACCCCGAAGGACGCCGTGTCAATGACCGCGCCGCTTAGGATGTCGCCAGACCATAGCAGGCCCGGATAATCTTCGCGCAGCGCGGACAGGGTTTCCGACACGGTAAACTGCAAAGGCTCGGACAGCAGAACGTAGATCGTGAACGAGTCTTCCAGTCGTTTCTGGCTGTAACGTTTTGATCCGTCCATGGCCATCACGCCGGGCGCTGCATCATGACCATGATATCGAAGATCTTTTCGAACGTGGCAAAGGGCAGGCCCAACCGCTCACCCATGGCAGACAGGGTCTGGATCTCGGACTGGTCCACAGAGCCGTCGGCAAGCGCGGTGCGGACGGCAAAGCACATCGCGGTTTCGGCCAGTCTGGCGGTCATCACAGCCTTTGCCGAGGCAAAGCAGGCCTCAGCCCCGGTCTTGCGCAGATCGGCCAGAACCTCTTGCGCAAGCTCCATGGTGCGCTTGGGGCCGACCGCGTGGAAGATCGGGCTGTAGGTGCACATGTTCACGATCTGGTGAAACTCGATTTCTTCGATCTTGCCATCCGCCGCAGCGGTCAGCAACGCCACGGTCAACACGGCACGCGCGTTGGATTCAGCGGGCGAAGGTGCTGCGCCGACAGCGCTGCGCAGGTTGGAAAAAAGTCCCATGAAAAGTCTCCGAAAAGGTTGCCTGTGCTGCAACCTTGACGCGACTTCCCGGCAATTATTGGACTTGGCTGGCACAAGTTAAAGGCACAGCGACGCGCCCCTTGCACGAATGCTCAGGCGCGGGCATATGTTGCGCGAGACACAACATTCAAGGGGGGGTTGCCATGACAAGCTTCGATGATCGCGAGAATGCGTTTGAAACAAAGTTCGCCCATGACGCCGAAATGAAGTTTCGCGCCGAGGTGCGCTGCAACAAGCTGGTCGGCCTTTGGGCAGCAGACCTGCTGGGCAAGACGGGTGACGAGGCCATGGCCTATGCTCTGGAAGTGGTCGAAGCCGATTTTGAAGAAGCCGGCCATGAAGATGTTGTGCGCAAGATTGCTGCCGATCTGGCTGGCAAGGCAACGGCCGAAGACGTTCGCGCCAAATTGCTGGAAATGCTGCCTGTCGCCAAAGCACAGCTGATGTCAGAACTGTGACCCGGAGCCCGGCGACGGGCACCGGACCAAACCTTGGGGCGGTCATGGTAGCCGGGCTGCCTTGGGCGTGCCTTGGGGGTGCCGGTCGCAAAGGTCCGGTCGGTGAGTCGGCGGGCGTGATCGTTGCCCACTTGGCGATCTGACCGGCTTCAGCCCGGCCCTGTGCGGGACGATCATGCCGGATTTGGGTTTGCCTAACCCTCCCGCTTCTGGCATGTCGGGCGCGTATTCCGCTGTACGAGGCCACCATGTCGAACGACGCCCTTTCCAAACTTCTGTCCACCCGCGACTGGCTGATGGCCGATGGCGCGACAGGGACCAATCTGTTCAACATGGGTCTGGCCTCGGGCGAGCCGCCCGAGTTCTGGAATGTCGATCAGCCTGACAATATCCGCAAACTCTATCGCGGCGCGGTCGATGCCGGGTCAGACATCTTTCTGACCAACACCTTCGGCGGCAATGCCAGCCGCTTGAAACTGCATCAGGCCCAAGGCCGCGTGCACGAGCTGAACCGGGTTGGTGCCGCATTGGGGCGCGATATTGCCGATGCTTCGGGCCGGACGGTGGTGGTGGCCGGGTCCATCGGGCCTACGGGCGAGATTTTCGTGCCGATGGGCACCTTGACCCATGCGCTGGCGGTCGAGATGTTTCACGAGCAGGCCGAAGGGCTGAAAGCGGGCGGGGCCGACGTGCTGTGGGTGGAAACCATCAGCGCCCCCGAAGAATACAAGGCTGCCGCCGAAGCAGCCGCATTGGCGGGCATGCCCTGGTGCGGCACCATGAGCTTTGACACCGCAGGCCGCACGATGATGGGCACCACCTCGGCCGCGATGGCAGAGATGGTGGAAAAGCTGCCAAACCCGCCGATTGCCTTTGGCGCGAATTGCGGTGTGGGGGCGTCCGATCTGATGCGCACCATCCTTGGCTTTATGTCCACCGGCAGCGAGCGCCCGATCATTGCCAAGGGCAATGCCGGCATTCCGAAATACCACGAGGGCCACATCCACTATGATGGCACGCCCGAGTTGATGGCCGACTATGCGGTGCTGGCCCGCGACGCCGGTGTGCGGATCATCGGCGGCTGTTGTGGCACCATGCCGGAACACCTGCGCGCGATGCGGCATGCGCTGGAAACCACACCCAAAGGCCCGCGTCCGACGCTGGAAGACATCTCGGCCCGGCTGGGCGGGTTTTCCTCGGCCTCGGATGGCACGGGCGACACCTCGAACGACCCCAAGCGCGAACGGCGCGGGCGGCGCGGCTGACGCCCATTCTTCTGCGAAGAATGGCAAAAAACGATCTTTCTGCGAAAGATCAGACTTACCGGCGTTTTCGCAGAAAACGCGCCATGCGGAATTTTCGCAGAAAATTCGCTTGCGCTACAGCAAGCTGAGTTGATCGCCCGCCCGTGGTGGCGGGCGGAACAGGTCGCAGCGCAGCGGCGGCATCTTCTGCACCAGCCCAAGCCGGGCCACCGCCTTGTCAAAGCGCTGCGCGATCAGATCAGACCACGGCCCCCTCCCGCGAATCCGCCGCCCCCAATCGGCGTCATAATCCTTGCCGCCATGCATCTCGCGCACCCGCGCCATCACCTTGGCGGCACGCTCGGGCACGTGCCGCGCCAGCCAGTCCTGAAACAGTGGCGACACCTCAAGCGGCAGGCGCAGCGCGATCCAGCTTGCCGCCACTGCCCCTGCATCACGCACCGCTGACAGGATCTGTTCAAGCTCGGGGTCGGTCAGGCCCGGGATCACCGGCGCAATCATCGCCCGCACCGGAATGCCCGCGGCCGACAGCCGCCGGATCATCTCCAACCGCCGCGCAGGCACGGGCGCGCGCGGCTCCAGCCGCCGCGACAGGTTTGCGTCCAGCGTGGTGATGGAAATCCCCACCCGCACCAACCCCCTGGCCGCCATCGGCGCCAGAATGTCGATGTCCCGCTCGATCAGCGTGCCCTTGGTGGTGATCGCAGTCGGGTGGTTGAAATCCGACAGCACGCCCAGCACCTGCCGCATCAGCAGATGCCCGGCCTCGCAGGGTTGATAGGGGTCGGTGTTGGTGCCAAGCGCCACTGTCGCAACCCGATACGCCTTGGCGCGCAATTCCGCGGCCAGCACTTCGGCTATGCCGGGCCGTGCGATCAGCCGGGTTTCAAAATCCAGTCCCGGCGAGAGGTTCAGATAGGCGTGGCTCGGTCTGGCAAAGCAATACACACAGCCATGTTCGCACCCCCGATAGGGATTCACGCTGCGGTCAAACGGCAAATCGGGCGAACGGTTGTAGCTCAGGGCCGAGCGCGGACGTTCCAGCCGCACCTCGGTGCGGATCAGGCGGTCGTCTTCCGGAATGTCCCAGCCATCGTCATGTGCGTGCACACGCTGCGCCTCAAACCGCCCCGCCGCATTGGACGCCACCCCGCCGGCGCGCAGGCGTTGGCCGGGCAAAAGACTGGGATCTGGCGGCAACATGAGGTTGAGCATGAACAGATCATGAACTATTTTCAAGTCCCCCTGATGCGCAACAGCTTGCTGTCGGCTTTCATTCGGGGCATGTCGGAAAGCGAAAAGTCGGTGGGGCGTTTTGGCCCCATGCAGGCTGCAAGACCTATCGCCGCAGGAGCGCACACCATGGCCGACGACGCCGAAATCATCCTTTCCGAACTGTCGGATGACGAGCTTGTGCTGCAAATGCACGACGACCTCTATGACGGTCTGAAGGAAGAGATCGAGGATGCCGTGAACATCCTGATCGAACGCGGCTGGACGCCCTACGACATCCTGACCAAGGCCTTGGTCGCAGGCATGACCATCGTCGGCAACGACTTCCGCGACGGCATCCTGTTCGTGCCCGAGGTGCTGCTGTCGGCCAACGCGATGAAGGCGGGGATGTTCATCCTGAAACCGCTTCTGGTGGAAACCGGCGCGCCGCGGATGGGCAAGATGGTGATCGGCACCGTCAAGGGCGATATCCACGACATCGGCAAGAACCTTGTCGCGATGATGATGGAAGGCGCCGGGTTTGAAGTGCTGGATCTCGGGATCAACAATTCGGTCGACAAATACCTTGATGCGCTTGAAGCGGAAAGGCCCGATATCCTTGGCATGTCGGCGCTGCTGACCACCACCATGCCCTACATGAAGGTCGTGATCGACACCTTGAAGGAAAAGGGTCTGCGCGACGATTATATCGTGCTGGTCGGCGGGGCGCCGTTGAATGAAGAGTTTGGCCGCGCCATCGGTGCTGATGCCTATTGCCGCGATGCCGCGGTGGCCGTCGAGACGGCCAAGCATTACGTGGCCCGCAAGCACAATCAGATCAACGCCTGAGCGCGCAGAGCCGAAAAAAGCGCTGATACACGTGGTTTCGCGGCCTTTTTTGTGTTTTAGGCTTGGCTTCTTGTCATCCGAACGCCACATTTCAGTCAGGAACAAGGAGAGTTAAATGCCCCTTCCCCTGTTTTTGGCGATGCTCGCCATTGTGATCGCTGCGGCCGCGGCAACCATTGCCTTGGCCTTCTGGGCACAGGTGCCGCTGATGGCGATTGCGCTTGCGGCTCTTGCGGGCAGCCTGATGATGGGCCTGCGTCAGTGGCGCTAGCGCCCGATGATGCGACCCTGACACATGACGGATTACCCGCCACCGGATCGGGCCGCGTGCTGCTGATCGCCTGCGGGGCCTTGGCGCATGAGATCCTTGCCCTGAAACGGCTGAACGGCTGGGACCATCTTGACCTGCATTGCCTGCCTGCCAACCTGCACCTGTGGCCGGATCGTATTCCGGCGGCGGTTGCAGCGGCCGTGACCGCGCGGCGGGCCGCCTATGATCAGGTGTTTGTCGTCTATGCCGATTGCGGCACGGGCGGCCAGTTGCAGGCCACCTGTGCCGAATTGGGCGTGGCCATGGTCGAAGGCCCCCATTGCTACAGCTTTTTCGAAGGCAACGCCGCCTTTGCCGCCAAGGCGGATGACGAGTTTACCGCTTTTTATCTGACCGATTTTCTGGTGCGGCAGTTTGATGCCTTTGTCTGGCGGCCGATGGGTCTGGACCGACACCCCGAATTGCGCGACATGTATTTTGGCAACTACACCAAACTGATCTATCAGGCGCAAACCAACGATCCGGCACTGGATGCCAAGGCACAGGATTGCGCCCGTCGGCTGAACCTTGCCTACATCCGGCGCTTTACCGGCTATGGCGATCTTGCCCCGGTGCTGGCGGCGGTTGCAGATGGCGCGATGGCCCCCTAAAGCTGCGGCCAGACCGGAGGAGCCATGACCCAAGACACCACCCTGCCCCAGCGCGCCAGTCGGGGCGAACGCCTGCCACGGGCGCGCGCCGTGAACGCCGCTCTTGCGCTTTTTTCTGCGGCTGTTTCAGGGGCAGTCCGGCCGGCCACGCACCCCACCCCGTGCAAGCGGGTGCCGCGATGACCGAGGTCACCGATTTTCCCCGCGCCTTTGCCGCCGCCTTCGGATCGCAAGACGCCGACGGCCTTGCAGCACTTTTTGCCGAAGACGGCAGTTTTCACGCGCTGACCGGGCATTGGGCCAATGGCCGCGACAGCATTGCCAGCGGCCTGCGTAATGAATTCGCCGGCCTGTCGCATCATGCGCGGCTGGTCACCGGCAAGGCCACCGTGCGCCCGATCGGTCCGGGGGCGGCGATCTTGCATCAACGCTATGTCGTCACCGGCCTGCGCGATGCATCAGGGGCCGATTTGCCGCGGATCGGGGCCCTGTTGACCGCGGTGCTGGCAGCCAAAGGGGATGGCTGGATGGCGCTGACCGCCACCTTTGGCCTGCTCGAAGGCTGAACCCGCGCTCTTGGCAACCTGACGGGTCACCTTCACAAGTCTTGCTTGCCCCCAAGCCGGGCCCATCGGGCCATTACCCCAACAGCGCCCTCGCCGCCTGCCGCGCCGCATTGCTGATCGTATCGCCCGAAAGCATGCGGCCGATCTCTTCAATGCGCGCATCGGGCGTCAGGGCGGTCACGGTAGACAGGGTTTGCCCGGCCTCGACCCGCTTTTCCACCCGCCAGTGATGCGCGCCAAGCGCGGCCACCTGCGGGCTGTGGGTCACCACCAACACCTGCGCGGTCTCTGACAACAACTTGAGCCGCCGCCCCACGGCATCGGCGGTTGCCCCGCCCACGCCACGGTCGATCTCGTCAAAGATCATGGTCAGGCCCGGCGTGTCGCCGGTCAGGCAGACCTTCAGCGCCAGCAAAAAGCGGCTGAGTTCCCCGCCCGAGGCGATGCGGTTCAACGGCCCTGCCGGTGCGCCGGGGTTGGTGGCAACTGTAAAGGTCACCTCGTCCGCGCCATCCGGGCCCGGCTCGGCCTTTGTCACTGCGGTGGTGAACACCGCGCGTTCCATCTTGAGCGGGGCCAGTTCGGCGGCCATGGCGGTATCCAGCCTGCGCGCCGCTGCCATCCGGGTTTGCGTCAGGCGGGCAGCTTCGGTCTGCCACGCGGCCTCGGCCTCGGCCACTGCCTTTTGCAAGCGGCCAATCCCGGCCTCGCCACTGTCCAGCGCGGCCAGACGGGCGCGAAGTTGACCCGCGAAACCACCCAGATCATCGGGCAGCACCGCGTGCTTGCGGGCAAGGGCGCGGATGGCAAACAGCCGCTCTTCGATCGCCTCCAGCTCGCCGGGGTTCGCATCAAGACCGCGCAGACAGCTTTCCACCCCGGCTTGCGCCTCGGACACCTCGATCAGCGCCCGGCCAATGGCGGCCAAGGGCGCGTCCAGCGCGCCATCAGCGCGATCTGCCGCACCCTCCAGCCAGCGGGTTGCATCGCGCAGGGCGGCCTCGGCACCATCGTCAGACAACATCTGCAAGGCACGCGCCACATCGGCGCGGATCCGTTCGGCCCCTTGCATCGCCCGGCGGCGGGCATCCAGCGTGGCCTCTTCGCCCGGTTCGGGGTTCAGCTTGTCCAACTCGGCAACGGCATGGCGCAGAAAGTCTTCCTCGGCCCGGGCGGCGGCAAGGGCGGCTTCGGCCTCGGCCAAGGCCACACGCGCCTTGCGGGCCGCAGCCCATGCCGCGCGACAGGCCGCGACATCCACCCCGGCGAAGGCATCCAGCAAGGCCCTGTGGCCGCGCGGGTTCAACAGACCCCGGTCGTCTTGCTGCCCGTGCAACTCGACCAGCACGTCCGACAATGCCCGCAGCACCTCGCCCGAGACGCGGCGATCATTGACGTAAGCGGTCTTGCGGCCATCGGCGCTGTTCACCCGGCGCAGGATCAGGTCATCTTCCGCCTCGATCCCGGCGTCTTCCAGAACCCTGCGTGCGGCGTGGCCCACAGGCAGGTCAAACACCGCCGTCACCTCGCCCTGCGCGGCACCTGCGCGCACCAACTCGGCCCGACCACGCCAACCCAGCACAAAGCCAAGCGCATCCAGCAGGATCGACTTTCCTGCCCCGGTCTCGCCGGTCAATACATTCAGGCCCGGCCCCAGATCAAGGGTCAGCCGGTCAATGATCAGCACATCTCGAATATCAAGCGAACGGAGCATCGGTCATCCCGCAGGACGGGGATTACCCCGCCGAAATCACAGCCATTCGCCCTTGATCATCTGGCGATAGACAGTGCGCAGCCAACTGTCACCCTTGGCCTCGGGCGCCAGACCCCGGCCTTTCAGCAGGTTGAAGCTGTCCTGATAGAAAGGCGACGACTGATAGTTGAAGCCCAGAATGGCCGCCGCTGTCTGTGCCTCGGAGGTCAGGCCAAGACCCAGATAGGACTCGACCAGACGATGCAAGGCTTCGGCGGTGTGGGTGGTGGTCTGGAAATCCTGCACCACGGTGCGGAAACGGTTGATGGCCGCTGTATAGTTGCGCCGCTTCAGGTAATAGCGCCCGATCTCCATCTCTTTTCCCGCCAGATGGTCAAAGGCAAGTTCGAACTTCAGCATGGCCGAGCGGGCATAGTCACTGTCAGGGTATTGCTCGATCACGCCCCGCATCGCTTGCAGGGCCTGAAAGGTCAGGCCTTGATCGCGGCCGACTTCGTCGATCTGGTCGTAATACGACAGCGCCATCAGATAGGCGGCATAGGGCACATCCTGATCACCCGGATAGGTGTCCATGAAACGCTGTGCCGTCGAGCGGGCCTCTTCGTATTCCTTGGCCTTGTGCTGGCTGAACGCCTGCATGATCAGCGCCCGCTTGGACCATTCGGAATAGGGATAAAGTCGTTCCACTTCCTGGAAATACCGGATCGCATCTTTCGGCTTTGAGCCGGCTTCCAGCCGCAATTCACCCTGCTTGTAGATTTCTTCAGCGGTCTGAGTCTCAAGCGCCGCCTCACGCGATCCACCTGAACATGCCGCAAGAATCGAGGCCAGAAGTGCGATGCCAACCCACTGCACCCCTGATTTTCCGCCTGCCATCGTCTGTCTATCCATCAAGCTGTCTGGAAAGTGACCGGTAAACGACGTCACTTTCACCCTGTTGATCATTGTCCTAGCACAGAAAAATTGGCGGCGCAAAACGCCTTTATCGCAGGCATCACGCCGACGTCAGGCCGTTGCGGGAAGGTCGCGCCGGTGCACACCCATGCCGGGCAGTTTGCCCACGGTCAGGCCGCTGCATTCCACCATCTGCCACGCGGTCGGGTCGGCAAAAAGCGCGCGCAGCAGGCGGTTCGTCATCGCATGGCCTGCCCGAACACCGGTGTAGCGCCCCAGAATCGGGCCGCCCGCCAGATACAGATCGCCCATCGCATCCAGCATCTTGTGACGCACGGGTTCATCGGCATGGCGCAGACCGCCGGGCGACAGCACCCGGTCGCCCTCAAACACCACCGCGTTTTCCAGCGTGCCGCCAAGCGCCAGCCCATTGGCGCGCATGGCATCCACATCGGATTGGCGGCAGAAGGTCCGGCTGTCGGACAATTCGCGCACAAAAGCCCCGTTCGCCAGATTCAGATGTTTGGACTGCGCACCAATGGCGACATCATCAAACTGGATGCGAAAATCAATCTCCAGCATATCGGCGGGGTCAAGGCGGGCCATAGCCTCACCTTCCGTCACCTCGACCCGCTTGAGCACGCGAATGGCGCGGATCGGAGCCTGCTGCTCGATCAGACCACGTGCCAGGAATCCTTGCACAAAGGGCACGGCAGAGCCATCCAGAATGGGCACCTCGGGACCGTCAATCTCGATCATGGCATTGTGGATCGCGCAACCGGCCAAGGCAGCCATCAGATGCTCGATGGTGGACACCTCGGCACCCGCCCCATTGCGCACCAGGGTGCACAGACGCGACGGGACAACATTGTCCCATTGGGCGGCAATCATGGCGTCGCGCACCGGCAGATCCGTGCGCTTGAACCAGATGCCATAATCCGCCGAAGCTGGCCGCACCACCATGCGCACCGGCGCGCCGGAGTGCAAACCCCGGCCTTCAAACACAACGGCAGATCTCAGCGTATTCTGCAAGGATGACCCTCTGGCTCTGTTTCGCGGTGCAACCGACATCTGATCGGTCGTTAAAGATAATTAAGAAGTTTCGGGCGGGAATCCAACTCACGCTTTGTGACGGCAAGTTACATTTAGATATTCTGATAACCTGCTGTTATAAAACAAAAAAGACCCGCGAAACTTGCGGGCCTTTTTGCGGTTGTTACAAGACCATCTCAGTTCGCTTGACGGCGCAGAAAGGCCGGGATCTCGATCCGCTCCTGATCTGCGCTCAACTCCGGTTCGTCATCATAGGACGTGACGGGCGGTTGCTGGCGCGCGGGCGCCGGGCGATCCGAGGCATGCGGCTCATGCCCGCCACCGGCCATGCGGTTGATCAAAGACCCGATGCCAAAGCGTGCACGTCCCTGATCGACCGGCTTGGCGGCAACAGGTGCGGGCTGCGGCGCGGCGGCCGCGGGGCGCTGATGTTGCGACGGGCCACGCGACACAGCTGCTTGCAACCGGGCGAGGGCTTCGGGCGACGGGCTGCCGGGCGCGCGCGGACGCGGGGCCACGAAAGCGGCCGCGTCATCCGTCATCGGAACCGACCGCGACATCGGGGCGGTGGCTGCGGGCTGCGGGCGATAGGCAGGCGCAGGCAACTCGTCGGCCTGATCTTCGGCCTCGGGTTCGTGGGTCGGCGCATGGTCCACCGCATCAAACAGTTGCGGCTGTTGCGCGGCGGGCTGAACCGGTTGCGCCGCGGGCTCGACCCGCACCTGCGGCAGAACGGCTTCGGGTTGCGGTGCAGGCACCACCAGATGGCTGGGCAGCGGCGCCGCCATCGACCGGCGCGCCACCGGCTGCTCGGCCTTGGCAACCGCCACGTCGATGCCGGTCGCAACCACAGACACCCGCAAGGTGCCTTCCATGCTGACATCCAGCGTTGACCCGACGATGATATTGGCGTCGGGGTCGACCTTTTCGCGAATGATGTTGGCTGCCTCGTCCAACTCGAACAGCGTCAGATCGTAACCGCCGGTGATGTTGATCAAGACACCTTTGGCGCCGTTCAGGCTGATTTCGTCCAACAGCGGGTTGGCAATGGCCTTCTCGGCCGCCTGCACGGCGCGGTTGTCGCCGGTGGCCTCGCCGGTGCCCATCATGGCCTTGCCCATCTCGTCCATCACCGCACGGACATCGGCAAAATCAAGGTTGATCAGGCCGGGGCGCACCATCAGGTCGGTCACGCCCTTCACGCCCTGATACAGCACGTCATCGGCCATTGCGAAAGCCTCGGTAAAGGTGGTGCGTTCGTTGGCCAGACGGAACAGGTTCTGGTTCGGAATGATGATCAGCGTATCGACCACCTTTTGCAGCGCCTCGATGCCGTCTTCGGCCTGCTTCATCCGCTTGGCGCCCTCAAACTGGAACGGCTTGGTGACCACGCCCACGGTCAACACCCCCAATTCACGCGCAGCCTGTGCGATGATCGGCGCGGCCCCGGTGCCGGTGCCGCCGCCCATGCCGGCGGTGATGAAACACATATGTGCCCCCGCCAGATGATCAACGATCTCTTCAATGGTTTCCTCGGCGGCGGCGGCCCCTACGGTCGGGCGGGCACCTGCCCCCAACCCTTCGGTGACCTTGATCCCCATCTGGATCTTGGAGATCGCCTTTGATTGTTGCAGCGCCTGCGCGTCAGTGTTGGCCACCACGAACTCCACCCCTTCAAGGTTTTGTTCGATCATGTTGTTGACCGCATTTCCACCTGCCCCGCCGACACCGAACACGGTGATCCGGGGCTTCAGCTCTTCGCGCTGTGCGTCCACGATGAAGTTGAGTGCCATTGCCTGTCCGCCTGTCTTTTGTTGTGCTGCCAGAGGGGTTTCTTGCTGCTGTTGCCTACCTTGACCGAAGCGGCGCCCGTGCCCCGCGCGCGCCTGCCCCGAGTTATCCTCTAGATTATCCACAAGCGGCCCCTTCGTCACGAAAAAAACACCTGAAAGCCCACAAAATATGGGGGTTTGTGGCAAACTATTAGCGGTATTTCGCCAACCTCGCAGGATGTGGGGGTTACCAGTTGTCTTTGAACCATTTCACCACCCGCTTGAGCGACCGCGCCGGATAGCGTTCGGTCGGAATCTCGAAATCCCACCATTCGTCTTGCGGGTGCGCCGCGAACAGGCACAGCCCTACGGCGGATGAAAACGCGGCCCCCGTCGCCGCCTGCGGCAAGCCCTGCACCCGCAGCGGACGCCCCAGACGCACCCGCTGGCCAAGGATGCGGCTGGCCAGCCCGTCAAGGCCGGGGATCTGGCTTGCGCCGCCGGTCAGCACGATCTGCTGGCTGGGCAGGCTGTCGAACCCGGCCGCGTCCAGCCGCTCGCGCACCTCTTCCAGAATTTCTTCCACCCGCGGCCGCATGATGCCGATCAGCTCGGTCCGGCTGATCTGGCGACGGTCCTTTTCCCAGTCGCCGCTGTCGCCGCCGACCTCGATCATCTCGCGGTCGTCCATGCCGGTCGCATGCACCCCGCCATGTTTGGTCTTGATCCGCTCGGCCACCGCCATCGGCACCATCAGACCCTTGGAGATATCAGAGGTGACGTGATCGCCGCCCATCCGCACGGCATCGGCATAGATCATGTGCTTCTTGATGAAGATCGAGATTCCGCTGGACCCGCCGCCCATGTCGATGCAGGCAGCCCCCAGTTCCTGTTCGTCCTCGACCAGCGAGGAAATCCCCGAGACATAGGCCGATGACGCCATGCCCGCCAATTCCAGATCGCAGCGCTGAATGCAGTGCAGGATGTTTTGCACCACGGTGCCGTCAATCGACAAAAGGTGCATGTCGGTGGCCAGACGGTTGCCGATCTGGCCGCGCGGGTCACCAAGGCCCGAGCGGTGGTCCAGCGCAAAGTTCACCGGCTGGGCATGCAGCACCTCGCGGCCCTGGCCGATGTCGGGCACGTCGCAGGCCGACAACACGCGCGCCACGTCCTGTTCGGTCACGACGCTGTCTTCCAGCTCGATCTCGCCGGCAAGGCCATAGCTGCGCGGCTCCGCCCCCGAAAAGCAGGCAATCACATGGTCAACGCGGACATTGGCCATCTTCTGCGCCGCCTGCACCGCCGTGCGCACGGCGCGTTCGGTTTCCGCCATCACCGAGATTTCGCCAAACCGCACCCCGCGCGACCGCGTGGTGGCCGCCCCGATCACCCGGAACGACGACTGCCCGGCCATTGGACCGACCGTTTCATCGCCAAAGCCCTGCGCGCCGTCAAACCGCAAGATCAGGCAGGCAATCTTTGACGTGCCGATGTCCAGAATGGCGATGACGCCGCGTTGCATGGCGGCACGGCGCATGTTCCGCATCGCACGTTGCGCCTGATAGAGGTCGGTCATAGCTGGCTCCCACTGGTGTCGATGCCCATGGATTGGCGAAGCTGGTTCAGCGCGAAGGGCGCCAGTCGCAGCACGGGGCGGTGATCGGTACGAAGGTCCACGGCAAGAATGTCGCGACCCAAAAGGTCGCCGGCCTGATGCAGGGCAATCAACCGCTCGATTGCGGCAATCGGCTTTTCGTCGGGCAGCAGGATGCGCTGGTTGCGGTCCAGCACCACATCCCACCGCCGGTCGCCCACCCGCACCAGCCCCCGCAACCGTGGCAGGATCGGCGCGGCAGCGGCCAGCAGGGCCAGCGCCTCGGGCGCAGCACTGTCGGCCCCTTCCCCCGCGATGATCGGCAGATCGGGCCGGTCGGTGCGCGCGGCAAGGCTGGCCACCCGGTGCCCGGTTGCGTCCAGCATCTCGATCCCGGTCTCGGTGCGCCACAGCAGGGCGGGCACGCGCTCGGTGATCGCCACCTCAAGCACCCCGCCTGACCGCACGATCAGATCGGCGCGGGCAACGGCATCAAGGTCTTGAATCCGCGCGCGGACGGCGGTCAAGTCAATGTCGAACGACGATAGCGGCAACGTCAAGGCCAATCGCGCCCGCACCGCATCGGCCAGCTCGGGCGAGGCCCCCACCACCGACACAAGGCGCACCATGAACTCGGGCCGGTTCTGGAATTGCTCGCGCACCTCGGCAATGCCACCGGCAATCGCGTCGCGCCGCGCCGGGTCGGCCAGAAACAGCCCTGCCACCGACACCAGCACAAAGGCGGGCAAGCCAACCCGCAACAGCGCCCGGAACACCGGCGTCAGCCACAGCCGCTGCATCCGGTAAGCCCATTTCGTCGGTGCCGGATCGACGCGCAAGATGGGGCGGCGGGCGTTTAGCGGTCGCATGAGGCGTCCTCGACAATCCAGGCACACAGATCGGGAAAGCTGATGCCCACCTGTGCGGCCTGTTCGGGTGACAGCGAGGTGGGCGTCATCCCAGGCTGGGTGTTGGTTTCCAAAAGGATCAGGCCGCCCAGCCCGCGGCTTTCGTCCCAGCGAAAATCGGTGCGGCTCAGCCCTCGGCAGCCAAGCGCACCATGCGCGCGCAAGGCAAAATCGCGGCAGGCGGCGTCAATCTCGGCAGGGATATTCGCGGGCAGTTCATGCCGACTGCCGCCGGGCTTGTATTTGGCATCATAGTCATACCAGCCCTCGGTCAGGATATCGGTCACGCCCAGCACCCGGTCGCCCATCACGCTGACCGACAACTCGCGCCCCGGGGCATAGGCCTCGACCATCACCATCGCGGGCATGCTGTCGGCCAGTCGCGGCGCGTTGCTGCCCGGATGCACGATATAAACCCCAACGGACGAGCCTTCGTTATTGGGCTTGACCACATAGGGCGGCGGCAGGACATGCGCCGCCTCGACCGCGGCACGCGGCACGATGACCGAAGTCATCACCGGCAGACCCGCTGCGCGATAGACATCCTTGGTGCGCTGCTTGTCCATCGCAAGGCTGGAGGCCAACACGCCGGAATGGGTGTAGGGAATGCGCAACCATTCCAGCATGCCCTGCACACAGCCATCTTCGCCCCAGCGGCCATGCAGGGCATTGAAGGCAACATCGGGTTGGATTTCGGTCAGTCGTGCAGGAAGGTCAGGGCCGCAATCGACCTCAACCACATCATACCCTGCCTCGCGTAGCGCATCTGCACAGGCACGCCCTGTAACAAGGGACACCTCCCGCTCAGCGGATAAGCCCCCCTTTAATACCGCCACGCGGGACACCTTGCCAGATGCACCCGCCATTTACTGCCTCACAGGCCACTTTGGGCCCTTATTCTTGTTATTCTGCGGCCGGTTCGCCAACCCGCATTATTTCCCAGTCTAGCGTGATCCCACTGGTTTGGAAAACCCTTTTTCGCACCTCTTCGCCCAGATTTTCCAGATCGGCGGCGGTGGCCCCCCCTGTGTTGACCAGAAAATTGGAATGCAGCGGGCTGATCTGCGCGCCGCCCCGGGTTGCGCCACGCATACCCGCGTCATCAATCACCTTCCACGCCTTCAACTCATGGCTGTCATCGGCCCGCCCGGTCGAGGAATACCCGACCGGGTTGCGAAAGGTCGACCCGGCACTGCGGTCCCTGGTCGGTTGGCTGGCGTCGCGCCGGGCGATCTGCTGTGCCATCCGCTCGGCCAAGGCCGCAGGGTCGCCCTTCGGCGGGCGAAAGGTGGCCGCAACGATCACCGCGCCATCGGGCAGATCGGACTGGCGATAGCGCAGGGTCAGGGCGCTCGCGGGCAGGGTTTCGATCCGGCCATCGCGCAGCACCACCCTGACCTCCTGCAGCACGTCGGCCACATAGGCCCCATAGCAGCCCGCGTTCATGCGGACCGCGCCGCCGATGCTGCCGGGGATGGTGCGCAGAAAGGTCAGGTCCAGCCCGGCTTCGGCCGCGCGGCGGGCGACGTGGGCGTCAAGGGCTGCCGCCCCTGCCGTGACGCAGTCGCCCGCGACCTCGATCCCGTTGAAGCCCCGCCCCAGCCGGATCACCACCGCCCGCAGCCCGCCATCGCGCACGATCAGGTTGCTGCCCACCCCCATCGGAAACACCGGGATTTCGGGCGAGAGGGCCGCAAGGAAGGCCGCAAGATCATCCTCATCGGCGGGCTGAAACAGCCAGTCCGCAGGCCCGCCGACCCGCAGCCATGTCAGGTCGGCCAAGGGTCGGTTCGGGGTCAGGGTGCCACGGGGGTTGGGGAGGGTCTGGGTCATGGGTCAGGGATAATCCCTTCGTGCCTGCCCTGCAAGACGCGAGGCCCATGTAACACAGGGGGACAGAGGGGGTGCTGCTTGTTATCAAGGGGTTGAGGTGTGGGGATTAGGGATTTGTTAAGGTTTTTTCGCGCTTTCCAAAGACTTGCAGTCTTGGGTGCCACAGCACTTTGAGGGGATAACTGTTGCCGGGGCGGGTGGTTTGCGCCATGCGTGCGGGGCGGCATGGCGGGGAGCCCCTTGCCCGACCGGGGCATCGGGCGGACAGGGAGAAGCGGCGCGATTTCCCGCCCGTTGCGACCAAGCCGCGGCACAACCCTATCCCCAAGCAGGGCGGGGTCAGCGCGTCGCAGGCCCCTGTCTTCGGGAAATCGGCGTGCCCTATTTGGCCGCCGTGCCGGTCTTGGACCGGATCCAGCGCCAGACACAGATCAGTGGCCAGCGCAGGACGCTTGCCCCGGCGGCAAGGATCAGCAGGCCCAGGATCGGCCCGCTTTGCCAGGTGACCCAGCCGACCAGCGGGATGCCGATCGCGATGAGCACAAAGGCAGCGCGCCAGTGATGGTCGCGGCTGGGCAGCATGGCGATGACGTTGGCCGCAACCAACCAGACCAGCGCGCCGGTCAGCGCCGCGGTCATGCCGCTTTGCCCATCAGTTTGGCGGGCAGGTTGTTGGCCCAGGTGCTGATGGTGCCCGCGCCGAGGCAGACGAAGACATCGCCCGGGCGCGCCTGTTCGCGGAACAGGCGGGCAAGGTCGGCCTCGTCGATCACCGCGCGGGCGTGGCGGTGGCCGTGCGCAATCAGCCCCGCCACCAGATCATCGCGGCTGGCCCCGGCGATCGGGTCCTCGCCTGCGGCATAGACCTCGGCGATGCCCGCAACATCAGCCTCGTTGAAACAGGTGCAGAAATCCTCGAACAGCGACGACAGCCGGGTATAGCGGTGCGGCTGATGCACGGCGATGACGCGGCCTTTGGTCGATTGCCTTGCGGCGCGCAGCACGGCGGCAATCTCGACCGGATGGTGGCCGTAATCGTCGATGATGGTCACGCCATTGACCTCGGCCACCTTGGTGAAGCGGCGGTTGACCCCGGCGAACCCTGCCAAAGCCTCGCGGATTTCATCCTTTTTCATCCCCAGATGGCGGGCGACAGCCACGGCCGAAAGCGCGTTCGACACGTTGTGATCGCCCGGCATCGGCAGGGTGCAGCCTTCAATTTTCGAACCTTCCGCTTCGTTGTTCAGCAGAATATCGAAGTGCGCTATGCCATTTTCGAACCGAAGGTTCACGGCGCGCACATCGGCCTGCGCGTTGAAGCCAAAGGTCACCACCCGGCGGTCGGTGACGCGGCCCACCAGCGCCTGCACCTCGGGGTGGTCGGTGCAGCAGACGGCAAGCCCGTAGAACGGGATGTTCGACACGAAGTCGAGAAAGCCTTTGCGCAGCGCGTCAAAGCTGCCCCAATGCTCCAGATGCTCGGGGTCGATGTTGGTGACGATGGCAATGGTTGCGGGCAGGCGGTTGAAGCTGCCGTCGGATTCGTCGGCCTCGACCACCATCCATTCCCCGGCGCCGGCGCGGGCGTTCGACCCGTAGGAATGGATCACGCCGCCGTTGATCACCGTGGGGTCAAAGCCGCCCTTGTCGAGCAGCGTGGCGACCATCGTTGTCGTGGTGGTCTTGCCATGGGTGCCCGCCACGGCAATGTTGCTGCGCATCCGCATCAGTTCGGCCAGCATCTCGGCCCGGCGCACCACCGGCAGTTTGCGGCGGCGGGCCTCTTCCAGTTCGGGGTTGCCCTTCTTGATGGCCGAAGACACCACGATTACCGCAGCCTCACCGATGTTTTCAGCCGCCTGGCCTTCAAACACCGTGGCCCCCAACTGAACCAGCCGGTCGGTGATTTTGCTGGCCTTCGCGTCCGACCCCTGCACGGTATAGCCCAGCGTCATCAGCACCTCGGCGATGCCGGACATGCCGATGCCGCCGATGCCGACAAAATGGATCGGCCCCAGTTCCAGGGGCAATTTGGTGGCGGCGTTCATTGCGGGGCTCCGGCAGCTAGGGCTTCGACAAGGGCGACCAATCGGTCGGTGGCATCCGGCCGCCCCTGCGACAGGGCGTTGGCAGCCATACGGCTGGCGGCATCGGGCCGCGACAGGACCGCCGTCATGTGGCCGGACAGTGTGGCAGCGTCAAGCGCCTTTTCCGGGATCAGGATCGCGGCCTCGGCCTGCACCAGCCCGCGGGCATTGGCACTTTGGTGGTCGCCGGTGGCGGCGGCATAGGGGATCAGGATCGACGGCCGCCCGATCACGCTGATATCGGCAATCGACGAGGCACCCGAGCGCGAGATCACCAGTTGCGCCTCGCTCAGCCGCGCCGGAATGTCGGTGAAGAACGGTTGCACCTCGGCCCGGATGCCGGCCTGTTCATAGCGGTCCACCACGCGGGCGATGTCTTCCTCACGCGCCTGCTGCACGACACGCAGGTTGCGGCGCAGCGCATCGGGCAGCAGGGCCACCGCCTCGGGCACCACGTCCGACAGGATGCGCGCGCCCTGGCTGCCGCCGATCACCACCAGGCTGATCGGGTAATCGCCCGGCGCGATATAGCCTGCGCCCGACCGGTCCAGCACCGCCATGCGCACCGGGTTGCCGGTATGCACGGCCTGCACCCCCGCCGGCAGATCGGTGGGCCAGGTGCCACAGGCGACCCGGTCGACGCGTGGTGCAAAAAACTGGTTCACCCGGCCCAGCACGCCGTTTTGTTCATGGATCATCCGTGGCCGCCGCAACAGCCATGCCGCCGCCAGCGCCGGGATCGTCGGATAGCCGCCAAAGCCCACCACCACCGCCGGCCTGTCGCGCAGTTGCGCCATGGCGGCACCCAAGATACCGCCCGCAATCCGGAACGGCACGGCCAGTCTGGCCAGAACGCCGCCGCGCGCAAAGGTGGCCGAGGCCACCTCTTGCACCTGCACCACGTGCGGAAATCCACCGGTATAGCGCGCGCCCCGCGCATCGGTCGACAGCTTCACCCGCCAGCCCTTGCGCACCATCGCCTCGGCCAGAGCCTGCGCCGGGAACATATGCCCGCCGGTGCCGCCCGCAGCGATCAACAAAAGCCGAGCCGGGGTCTGTCGTGCGTCCATCACCGCCCCCTGCGGAGGATATCGCCAATTTCGCCCTGCGGACGGGTGCGCGTCAAGGCCAGAAGCATCCCCACGGTGATGCCCGCCGCGATCACCGAAGATCCACCATAGCTGATAAAGGGCAGCGTCATCCCCTTGGCGGGCAGCATGCGCACGGCCACCCCCATGTTGATCATCGCCTGCACGCCGAAGATGCACGCCAACCCGGTTCCCGCCATCCGGGTGAACGGGTCGCGTTCGCGCATCAGCCGAAACAGCGACCGCACCACGATGGCACCGTAAAGCGCGATGATCAACAGCACCAGGATCAGCCCGTATTCCTCGGCCGCGACCGCGATGATGAAATCGGTATGCGCATCGGGCAGCGTCCATTTCACCTGCCCCTCGCCCACGCCGACGCCAAAGAACCCACCCTGTTGAATGGCATTGGTGGCATAGCCGATCTGGCTGCGCGGGTCGATTTCGGGGTTCAGGAAGCCGTCGATCCGGCGGGCGAAGTGCTCGGATGTCTCATAGGCGACGGTTGCGCCAAAGCCGACCAGCCCGGTGATGACGGCGATCAGGGTCATCGGGGCACCCGCCACGAAATAGATCACCCCCCAGCCGAACAGGATCAGCGCCGCCTGGCCAAAGTCGGGCTGGATGGCCAGCAGCAAGACCACCGCCACCAGCAGTCCGAACGACACTGCCTTGCCGGGGGGGCCGTTCACCTCTTGGCTGGAGGCCATCAGCCAGGCAACCATCACCATGAACCCGGGTTTCAGGAATTCCGATGGCTGCACCGAGGCAAAGCCGAAGGAAAACCAGCGCACCGCCCCCTTGCCAAAATCGGCGCCGAACACCGGCAGCAGCAGCAGCGCCACGAAGGCACCGGCAAAACCGATCACCCCAAGCCTGCGGATCATCGCGGGCGGCATCATCGACACCCCCACCATCACCAGCAGCGCCACCGTGCCGAAAAACGCCTGCCGCTGAACATAGTAGAAATCGTTCAGCCCGTTGCGGCTTGCCAAGGGCACCGAGGCCGCAAGCCCAAGAAGAAGCCCGATCCCGAACAGCACCATGATGGCGGTCAAAGACCATTTGTCGATGGTGCGCCACCAACGGGGAAGAACCGGCTCGCTTACCCGAACGGGACTGGAGCCATAGACCATTTCAGTCATGGGAAAAACCGCCTGTAACGCCTGCACTGCCGATCGCCCGGTTTTTCGGGTCTGGGCCAGAGTGTAGCCAATCCCGACCCGTATGGCCAGACCAAAGCTGTGCTCGCCAAGCGTTGCCCGGCGTGGCATGCTGAGGGGCAAACTCCGCGAAAGGGCAGCAGCATGGCAGCAACAGTCGGGGTTGTCGGGGTGGGTCTGGTCGGCTCGGCCGCCGCCTATGCGATTGCGCTGTCGGGCATTGCCGGGCGGATCGTTCTGGTCGATCACAACGCCGCCCTTGCCATCGCGCAGGCCGAAGACATCTCGCATGCCGTGCCGTTTGCCTCGTCAACTCAGGTTGAGGCTGGCGGTTATGACCGGCTGTCCGGTGCCGAGGTGGTGATCATCGCGGCAGGCGTGAACCAGAAACCAGGCGAGACCCGGCTGGACCTTCTGGCCCGCAACGCCGCCGTCTTTGCCGATGTGCTGGCCGAGGTGCGCCGCATAGCCCCCGATGCCATATTGCTGATCGCCACCAACCCGGTCGATGTGATGACAGAGATCACCACCCGCCTGTCGGGCCTGCCGCCCGGGCGCGTCATCGGCTCGGGCACCGTGCTCGATACCGCCCGGTTCCGCAGCCTCTTGGGCCAGCACCTTGGCATCGCGCCGCAGTCGGTACACGCCTACGTGCTGGGCGAACATGGCGACTCCGAGGTTCTGGCCTGGTCCAACCCCCGTGCCGGATCGGTCGCAATCCGGGATTTTGCCGCCCAGATCGGTGCCGCCATCACCGACGAGGTCCGCGCCCGGATTGATGATGGTGTGCGCCGCGCCGCCTATCGCATCATCGCGGGTAAGGGTGCCACCAACTATGGCATCGGCGCCGGGCTGATGCGGATCACCCGCGCCATCCTGCGCGACGAAGGCGCGGTGCTGTCGGTGTCTGGCCGCGCGGCCAATGTCTGCGGCATCACCGATGTGGCGCTGTCGATCCCGCGTGTGGTGGGCCGCGCCGGCATCACCGCCGAGTTGATGCCCGACCTTGACAGTGTCGAAGCCGCAGCCCTGTTCCGATCCGCCCGCCTTCTGAAAGACACCCAGAACGCCCTGCCCTGACCGGGGCGCGCACCCAGGTATTTGCTGCTTTGCAAATACTCCCGCGCGGAGCGCATCCGCCGCCGCCCCAAGGCGACGCCATGCCGCCCCTGTCAGCCGATCAACGCCTTGACCCGGGCGGTGAAATCTTCGCCACGCTTTTCAAAATCGGGGTATTGGTCAAAGCTGGCCGCCGCCGGGGCCAGCAGCACCACATCGCCCGCCTCGGCCTCGGCGGCCGCACGGCTCACCGCCCGCTCCATGGTCTCGCAAATCTCATGCGGGGTGTCGCCCAGTTGCAGCGCGAAATCGCGGGCGGAATGGCCGATCAGATAGGCCTTGACCACCGAGCCAAGCACCGGCGTCAGCGCCGCGATGCCGCCCGCCTTGCCCATCCCCCCCGCGATCCAGCGGATACGGTCAAAGGCCTGCAACGCCTTGGCGGCACTGTCCACATTGGTGGCCTTCGAGTCATTGATGAACCGCACCCCGGTCCGTTCGCCCACCATCTGGCTGCGGTGCGGCAGGCCGGCAAAGCTGTGGAACGCGCCCTCGATCAGCTTGGGCGCGATCCCAAGCGCACGGGTCGCGGCATAGGCGGCGCAGGCGTTCTGGTGGTTGTGCGCACCGGGCAGGCCCGTGACCTCGCGCAGGTCGATGCTGGCCACCTGACGGCCTTTGCGCCATTCGGCCAGAAACCCCTTGCGGGCAAACACGCTCCAGCCGAACTGGTCCAGCTTCTGGCCCGACGAGATGCGGATCACCCGGTCATCCTGTGGCCCCATGCCCGCCTGATTGGCCAGGAAGCGCCCCTCGACCTCATCCACCCCGATCACCGCGCGGTCGGGCCCGCCTTCGGCAAACAGCCGCCGCTTGGCCGCAAAGTATCCACCCATGCCGTTGTGACGGTCCAGATGGTCGGGCGACAGGTTGGTGAACACCGCAACGTCGGGCGTCAGCGCGCGGGCAAGCTCGGTCTGATAGCTGGACAGCTCCAACACAATCACCTCGCCATCCTGCGCAGGCTCGATCGACAGCACGCCCTTGCCGATGTTGCCCGCCATCTGGGTCGGGCGTCCCGCCACCTGCAAGATGTGGTGGATCAACGCCACCGTGGTGGATTTGCCGTTCGACCCGGTCACACAGACGACGCGCGGCATGGTCTCGAAATCGTCCCAGTCCGAGGACGCAAAGCTGCGGAAAAACAGTCCGATGTCATTGTCCACCGGAACGCCTGCCTCCAGCGCGCGGGCGATGACCTTGTTGGGACCGGGGTAAAGATGCGCGATGCCGGGGCTGGTGATCAGGCAGACCACATCGTCAAACGCGCCGCCTCGCGTCAGGTCACTCAGCGCAAAGCCCTCGGCCTCTGCCTTGGCGCGCGCCTCGGGGCTGTCGTCCCAAAGCAGCGGGGTGGCGCCCCCGGCGACCAGCGCATGTGCGGTGGCAAGGCCCGACCGGCCCAAACCCAGAACCGCCACCCGTGCCCCCGCGAAACCCTTGACCGGAATCATCTGCCGCCCCCCTTGCGCTCGTCTGGCCCGGCATAGGCGATGGCGCGCGATCTTGGAAGGGCCCGCCCTCAGGCCGCCAGCATGGCCCTGCCCGCAAGCGACAGGGCATAGCGGCCGCGGGCCGGGTGGTCGAACCAGCCATAATGATTGTCGCGCAAGATCACGCCTGCCCGCGCGATGCCGGTGGCTTTTGCCAGCAGCGCCGGACTGCCGCCGTCGGGCATCCCGGCAAGAACGCGGGCCAGGCGGATCGCGTCCTGTCGGTAGGCGGTCATCCGCTTGATGCCCGAGGTGCCGCCAATGTTGGGGTCGCCCTCACGTCGCTGGAACTCGCGCAGCAGGCGCCCGGCCTTGGCGGCATTCTTGCGCGGCTGATAGGTTCCGGGGTCAAGATGCGCTTCGACCTCCCCATCCCGAACCGTCAGCAGACCCAGGCCCAGCCTGCGCAAAAGCGCACTCAGGTCGCGGTAGCGGTGGGTCCATTTGCGCGGCTGCGGCACGGCCAGATAGACGTGGTCAAACAGCCCCTGCCGCGCCACGCCTTGCAGGATCAGGGTGAGGCTGAGGGCGGTCTTGAGCTCCACGATCACCGGCGGCTCATCGCCCCGGCAGGCCATGACATCGGCCGCCCCGACCTCGGCCTTGACCGTGTAGCCTTGGAATTCGAGGAAGGCTTTTACGGGGGGGTAGAGGTCGGCTTCCCTCACCGGGTGCCCCCTGTGTTACAACGGGTGGAGTGATTTGATTTCAAGGGGTTGAGGTGGCTGCGTTAAGGGTTTGGTAAGGTTTGGTCCGGTGGAACGGGGGCGGGGTCCGGCGGCACCAGCGCTTGCAGGGTCGCGATTTCGGGGTTGTCGGGGAAGTGGGCGCGCAGGAGGCGGAGGAGTTTTTTTGCAACCAGAACCGTGTTCGGGTGGGTATCGCCCAAGGCCGGGCGCAGGACTGCGAGGCCTTGGGCGTAAAGGTCCCGCGCCTCGGGATAGCGCCCCTGCGCAAGCACCGCCCCAGCGAGGTTGTTGAGGCGGGTGGCGTAATCGGGATGGGTCTTGCCAATCGTCGCCTCTCCAATCGTCAGGGCCTGACGATACAGCGCCTCTGCCTCGGCAGGCCGCCCCTGCGTCTGCACCGCCCCGGCGAGGTTGCTGAGGTGGGTGGCGTAGGCGGGATGGGTCTTGCCAACCCTCGCTTCTCCAATCGTCAGGGCCTGACGATACAGCGCCTCTGCCTTGGCAGGCCGACCCTGCGCCTCCACCGCCCCGGCGAGGTTGCTGAGGTAGGCGGCGTAGGCGGGATGGGTCTTGCCAACCGTCGCCTCTCCAATCGTCAGGGCCTGACGATACAGCGCCTCTGCCTCGGCATGCCGCCCCTGCGCATCCAGTGCTCCGGCGAGGTTGGCGAGGTGGGTGGCGTAGGCGGGATGGTCCTTGCCAATCGTCGCTTCTCCAATCGTCAGGGCCTGACGATACAGCGCCTCTGCCTCGGCAGGCCGACCCTGCGCCTCCACCGCCCCGGCGAGGTTGCTGAGGTAGGCGGCGTAGGCGGGATGGGTCTTGCCAATCGTCGCCTCGTCAATCTTCAGGGCCTGACGATACAGCGCCTCTGCCTGTGTGTATTGACCTAGGGCGCGCAGATTGACGGCGTGTTCGTTCAGGGCGGTGGCGTGTTGCTGGGGATCACCGTGTTTGATGGCATGATCCAGAAGGTGACCGCTGAAGACAGCGGCCGCGCGGGCATCGCCTGAGCGTTCGGCGAACTCGCTGGCCTTTTTGAGTGTGGCGAAGGTTGGCGTCAGGCGGGCGGCGGTGGCGTAGTGGCGGGCGGCGTCGTGCCAGCGGATTTCGGTTTCGGCGATTTCGCCAAGGGCGAAGGCGGCGTCGGCGCGGATTTGACGTCGGGTTCCGTGCGGGCGGCGAGGGATTCGAAGAGCGCGCGGGCGGCTGTGAAATCGCCCGCCTGTAGCGCGGCGCGTGCCGTGGCAAGGTCATCGCCGCCGATGTCATTGCCGCGCCGGGCGAGTTGCTCTTCGAGGCTGCGGATGATCGCCTGCTGTTCGGCCAAGGCGCGCTCGGGGTCGGCGAGGCGGGCGTTCAGGGCGTCGATCTGGTCCTGAAGGCGGGCGCGGTCTTCGCCATGGGATTGGGCGAATTGTTTCCTGGCGGTTTGCAGCGCGCGTTCCTGCATCGCCGCAAACGTGTCGAGGTTCATGATCAGGGTGTTATCCGGCGGCGCCACGGGCGTGGGAGGGGTGAGGGCTTCGGGGTTGGCGAGTTCGACCTTGGGTATGGTCTTGCGGGTGAAGAACCACCAGACCGGACCGAAAACAAAAAGCACAAATGCCCCAATGCCGCCGATGGCACTGCCTTCGTTGCCGAACTCTTCCAGAAATTGCCACATGTCAGAACGTCCGACGAACCCTTGGTGACCCTACAGGGTTCGGCGATGTTGCATAGGGGATTTCTTCGCCCCCCCTCCCCATCCCTCCCCCACGAGGGGGGAGGGGGGCGATGGGTTTGAGATGTCGGGGGTGGGTTCGGCGGTTGTGGTGGAACCGGGGGGGCCGATGCTTCTGGGCTGGGCGCGGCGCGCGCCGGGGATATTCGGGGGCGCGCCGGGGGTTTCACACCCCCGGACCCCCGTGGGGTATTTGGGCCAAGAGGAAAGGCGGGGTTCGTGTTGGGGGGCAGTGGAGTGGGGGGCGGCGGAGTTCGTGGCGGGGCCGCTTGTCCCCCCCCACCCCATCCCTCCCCCCCAAGGGGGGGGGGGGGCGGTGGGGTTGAGA
>JAFGXY010000038.1 GCA_016936395.1 Paracoccaceae bacterium
AACTGGGCGATCCTGCGGGCGCTGTCGGCCGAACTGGGCAGCGTCCTGCCTTGGGACAGTCTGGCCGTGTTGCGCCGGGCGCTGGTGGCGGCGCATCCGCATCTGGGCCAGATCGACGTGGTGCCGCAAAACGCCTGGCTGCCGCTTGCGCTGCGGGAGCCTGCCCGCGCTACCTTCCGCACCGTTGTGAAGGACTATTACCTGACCAACCCGATTGCACGGGCCAGTGCGGTGATGGCAGACCTGTCGGCCATGGCCAAGGCTCGGCGCGACACCCCCTTGGCGGCGGAATAACCCATGCTGCACCGCCTGACCCTTGCCAGCCTGACCGCCGCTTTCGCGGCGCTGTCGGCCTGCGCGCAGGATCAGGTTGTGGCGCAAGGCGATGTCTCGCCGGTGTATCAAGGCATCCAGACGGTGTTGCTGGAGGATGACATGGTCAGCTTTCGCGTGGCCCTGCAGGGCGCGCAGGGCAGGGATGAGGTCGAAACCTATGGCCGCTGTGCGGCGGCGCAATATGCGCTGATCCGCGGCTTTGGTTTTGCGCGGCATGTGCGCACCACGGTGGCGCAGGATGGAAACACATGGCGGGGGGACGCGGTCTATCTGATCTCGGCCGCGCTGCCGCCCGGGTTGCGGACGATCGACGCCGAGGTGACGGTGCGCGATTGTGGGGCACTCGGGATACCGACGATATAGGGATGAGGGGCTGAGGATGTCTGATTTTCTGACAACGCCAACCGGCACATTGGTTCTGATCGCGGGGCAAAGCCTGCTGATCGTGGGCTTTGTGATGATCAGCCTGCTGTTCCTGGTCTATGGCGACCGCAAGGTCTGGGCCGCCGTGCAGATGCGGCACGGGCCGAACGTGGTGGGGCCGTTTGGGCTTTTGCAAACCGTGGCCGACGCGCTGAAATACGTGGTCAAGGAGATCGTCATTCCGGCGGGCGTTGACCGGCCGGTGTTCTTCATGGCGCCCTTGCTGTCGTTCGTGCTGGCCATTCTGGCCTGGGCGGTGATCCCGTTCAGCCCGGGCTGGGTGCTGGCCGACATCAATGTGGCGATACTGTTCGTGTTCGCGGTGTCGTCGCTTGAGGTTTACGGCGTGATCATGGGGGGCTGGGCGTCCAACTCCAAATACGCCTTCCTCGGGTCGCTGCGCTCGGCCGCGCAGATGATTTCCTACGAAGTGTCCTTGGGCCTGATCATCATCGGCATCATCATCTCGACCGGGTCGATGAACTTTTCCAGCATCGTGGCGGCGCAGGATGGCGATCTGGGGCTGTTGAACTGGTATTGGCTGCCGCATTTCCCGATGGTATTTCTGTTCTTCATCAGTGCCTTGGCCGAAACCAACCGCCCGCCTTTCGATCTGCCCGAGGCGGAGTCGGAACTGGTGGCGGGGTTCATGGTCGAATACTCCTCGACCCCGTTCCTGTTGTTCATGGCGGGCGAATACATCGCCATTTTCCTGATGTGCGCGCTGATGAGCCTGCTGTTTTTCGGCGGCTGGCTGTCGCCGATTCCCGGCCTGCCCGACGGCGCCTTGTGGATGGTGGGCAAGATGGCGTTCTTCTTTTTCCTGTTCGCCATGGTGAAAGCCATCGTGCCACGCTATCGCTATGACCAGTTGATGCGGATCGGCTGGAAGGTGTTTTTGCCACTGTCACTGACCTGGGTCATTCTGGTGGCGTTTTTGGCGAAGTTTGAGGTGTTGGGCGGCTTCTGGGCCCGCTGGACGATGGGGGGCTGACAGACATGGCGCAGATCGACTGGACCCGCGCGACCAAGTATTTCCTGCTGCAGGATTTCTTCAAGGGCTTTGCCTTGGGGATGAAATACTTCTTCGCACCCAAGGCCACGCTGAACTATCCGCATGAAAAGGGGCCGTTGTCGCCCCGGTTTCGGGGTGAACATGCCCTGCGCCGCTATCCCAATGGCGAAGAGCGCTGCATCGCCTGCAAGCTGTGCGAAGCGGTGTGCCCGGCGCAGGCCATCACCATCGACGCCGAACCGCGCGAGGATGGCAGCCGCCGCACCACGCGGTACGATATCGACATGACCAAATGCATCTATTGCGGTTTCTGCCAAGAGGCCTGTCCGGTCGATGCCATTGTCGAAGGCCCGAACTTCGAGTTCTCGACCGAGACGCGGGAAGAGCTGTTTTACAACAAGGACAGGTTGCTGGAGAACGGTGCCCGCTGGGAGGCCGAAATTGCCCGCAACCTTGAACTTGACGCGCCGTATCGGTGACCGGGATGAGCGACGCATACACAAAGATGCTGCAACAGATGATGGAAAGCGGGCAGGAAATGCTGCGCGCCTTCAACCCGGCGGCCGAGGGCATCAAGGTGACAAGCCTTGAAAAGATGTTCCCGACCCTGCCGAAAGACATGCTGGAGATGTGGTTTGGCCGCACCTTCAACCGCGAAGGGCTGGACGCCAAGACCCGGCTGCTGGTGACGCTGGCGGCGCTGACCGTGCTGGGCGCGCAGGCCGAACCGCAGGTGAAACTGACCGTGCGCCATGCGCTTGCCGCGGGGGCGACGCAGCGCGAGATCACCGAGGTGATCTGGCAGATGAGCATGTTCGGCGGCCTGCCTGCGATGCAAAAGGCGCTGGAACTGGCGCAAAGCGTGTTTGCCGACACCGAGGAGAAGAACGCATGACGGTTGTGGATTATGCCTTTTACGCCTTTGCCGTGGTCACGGTGGCCGCAGGGCTGATGGTGACGATCAGCCGAAACCCTGTGCATTCGGTGCTGTGGCTGATCCTTGCGTTCCTGTCGTCGGCGGGGCTGTTCGTGCTGCTCGGGGCCGAGTTTGTGGCGATGCTCTTGATCATCGTCTATGTTGGTGCGGTCGCGGTGCTGTTCTTGTTCGTGGTGATGATGCTGGACGTGGATTTTGCCGCGTTGAAGGGCGAAATCGCCCGCTACCTGCCGCTGAGCCTGCTGATCGGCATCGTTCTGTTGATGCAATTGTCGCTGGGCATCGGCGCGTGGATACAGGCCGATGGTGCTTTGGGCTTGCGGCAGGCGGTAACCCCTGCGGTCGATCAGATGGAAAACACCCGCGCGCTGGGGCTTCTGATCTATGACCAATACCTGCTGTTGTTCCAACTGGCAGGCCTGATCCTGCTGGTCGCCATGGTGGGGGCCATCCTGTTGACCCTGCGCCACCGTGAGGGGATCAAGCGGCAAAACGTGTTGCACCAGATGTGGCGCGATCCGGCCAAGGCGATGGAGTTGAAAGACATCAAGCCGGGGCAGGGGTTGTAAACGTCGCCAAGGGCGGCAGACCGCGTGGATCGTCACCGGTGAGGACAATAAGAATGGGCGCGCCACAGGCAGCCTGAGGGAGGGAACGGACATGGTTGGACTGGAACATTACCTGACGGTGTCTGCGGCGCTGCTGGTGATCGGCATCTTCGGCATCTTTCTGAACCGAAAGAACGTGATCGTCATCCTGATGTCGATCGAGTTGGTGCTGCTGGCGGTGAACATCAACATGATCGCGTTTTCCAGCTATCTGGGCGATCTGGTGGGGCAGATATTCACCATCTTCATCATGACCGTGGCCGCCGCCGAGGCCGCCATCGGCCTTGCCATTCTGGTGGTGTTCTTCCGCAACCGCGGCACCATCGCCGTCGAAGACGTCAACGTGATGAAAGGCTGACACCATGGCAACGATCATCCTACTTGCTCCGCTGATCGGGGCGCTGATCTGCGGCTTTGGCTGGCGCATCATCGGCGAGCGGGCGGGCCAGATCATCACCACCGGCACGGTGTTTCTGGCAGCCCTGCTCTCATGGGTGATCTTCCTGACCTTTGACGGCGAGATGTATCAGGTCGTGCTGCTGCGCTGGATCGAAAGCGGCAGCCTGGGCAGCGAATGGGCGATCCGGGTCGACCGTCTTACCGCGATCATGCTGGTGGTGGTCACCTCGGTGTCGGCGCTGGTCCACCTCTATTCCTTTGGCTACATGGCGCATGACGACAATTGGGGCCCGACCGAGCAATACAAGGCGCGGTTCTTTGCCTATCTGTCGTTTTTTACGTTCTCGATGCTGGCGCTGGTGACATCCGACAATCTGGTGCAGATGTTCTTTGGCTGGGAAGGCGTGGGGGTCGCCTCCTATCTGCTGATCGGTTTTTACTACAAAAAGCAAAGCGCCAATGCTGCCGCGATCAAGGCCTTTGTGGTCAACCGGGTCGGCGATTTCGGCTTTGCGCTTGGCATATTTGCGCTGTTCTTCCTGACCGACTCGGTCCGGTTTGATGAGGTCTTCGCGGCGGGGCCCGAGCTTGCGCAAACCAACCTGACCTTCCTGTGGGGCGACTGGAACGCGGCCAATCTGGTGGGGGTGCTCTTGTTCATCGGAGCGATGGGCAAGTCGGCGCAACTGTTCCTGCACACATGGCTTCCCGACGCGATGGAAGGCCCGACCCCGGTCTCGGCCTTGATCCACGCCGCCACCATGGTGACGGCGGGGGTGTTTCTGGTCTGCCGGATGTCGCCGATCTATGAATTTGCGCCCGATGCCAAGACGATGATAGTGATTGTGGGCGCCACCACCGCGTTCTTTGCCGCGACCGTGGGTCTGGTGCAGAACGATATCAAGCGGGTGATCGCCTATTCGACCTGCTCCCAGCTTGGCTATATGTTCGTGGCCGCCGGGGTGGGCGTCTATTCGGTGGCGATGTTCCACCTGTTTACCCATGCCTTCTTCAAGGCAATGCTGTTTCTGGGTGCAGGCTCGGTGATCCATGCCACGCATCATGAACAAGACCTGCGCAACTATGGCGGCTTGCGCAAGAAGATCCCCCTGACCTTTGCCGCGATGCTGATCGGCACCTTTGCGATTACCGGCGTCGGCATTCCGCTGACCCATATCGGCTTTGCCGGGTTCTTGTCGAAGGACGCGGTGATCGAGTCCGCCTATGTCGGCTCGGACTATGCGTTCTGGCTGCTGGTGCTGGCGGCGGGCATGACCAGTTTCTATTCGTGGCGGCTGATGTTTTTGACGTTCTTCGGGGAAAGCCGCGCCCCAGCGCATGGACATGGACATAATGGACATGGCCACGACGACCATGCACACGAGCCGCATGAAAGCCCGCTGGTGATGCTGATCCCGCTGGGGGTGTTGGCCCTTGGCGCGGTGTTCTCGGGGATGATCTGGTATAACGTCTTCTTCGGTGATGAAGCCAAGCTGCGCACCTGGTTCGGCATGGAAGCCGCCGCCCATGGCGAGATGCATGGTTCCGAGCACGCAGCGGAAGGCGCGGTGGCAGAAGGGCATGCCGAGGCGCAAGGTGCTGCTGCCGAAGGCTTGGCCGCGGCCATCGAAGCCGCACCGATGGCCGAAACCGCGCACAGCGTCGCCACCGCACCGGTGGGCGCCATCTTCATCGGCCCCGACAACCATGTGATCCATGATGCGCACAACGTGCCGACCTGGGTCAAGCTGTCGCCCTTCATCGCCATGGTGATCGGGCTGGCAACCGCCTGGCTGTTCTACATCAAGGCCACGTCCCTGCCGGGCCGACTGGCAGCAAGCCTGCGCCCGCTTTACCTGTTCCTCCTGAACAAGTGGTACTTCGACGAGTTGTTCGACGCGATCATCGTGCGTCCAGCCAAGGCTCTTGGCGGCTTTTTGTGGAAAAAGGGCGATGGGGCAGTTATCGACGGGTCGATCAATGGTGTGGCCATGGGGATCATCCCGATGCTGACCCGTCTCGCCGGTCGGGCGCAATCCGGCTATGTGTTCCACTATGCCTTCGCGATGGTGCTGGGGATTGTTGTCCTTGTCACCTGGATGACGCTGACAAGCGGCCAGTAACGGGGCGAGAAAGACAAAATGGACAACCTGCTTTCCATCATCACCTTCATCCCCGCCGTGGCCGCTGCCATCATGGCCGTCTTTCTGCGTGGCGACGATGCCGCGGCGCAGATGAACGCCAAATGGCTGGCGCTTCTGGCCACCAGCGCCGCCTTTCTGGTGTCACTGTTCGTGCTGACCGGGTTTGACCCCGCCAATACCGAGATGCAGTTCGTCGAGGAATACGACTGGATCCTGGGCCTGAAATACAAGCTGGGCGTCGATGGCATTTCGGTGCTGTTCGTGATGCTGACCACCTTCCTGATGCCGCTGACGATTGCCGCCTGCTGGACGGTCGAAGTGCGCGTCAAGGAATACATGATCGCTTTCCTGCTGCTGGAAACCCTGATGCTGGGGGTGTTCTGCGCGCTGGACATGGTGCTGTTCTATCTGTTCTTCGAGGCAGGCCTGATCCCGATGTTCCTGATCATCGGCATCTGGGGGGGCAAGGAACGCATCTATGCCGCGTTCAAGTTCTTTCTGTATACCTTCCTTGGCTCGGTGCTGATGCTGGTCGCAATGATCGCGATGTATTGGGATGCTGGCACCACCGACATTCCCACCCTGCTGCGGCACAGTTTCGCGTCTGACGACTTTGCCATTCTGGGCTTTACCGTGGTCGGGGGCTTTCAGACCCTGCTGTGGCTGGCGTTCTTTGCCAGCTTTGCCGTCAAGATGCCGATGTGGCCGGTGCACACCTGGCTGCCCGACGCCCACGTGCAGGCCCCCACCGCCGGATCGGTGGTGCTGGCGGCGATCATGCTGAAAATGGGCGGCTACGGCTTCTTGCGTTTCAGCCTGCCCATGTTCCCGGTGGCATCGGACCTGCTGGCACCGTTCATTTTCTGGCTGTCGGCAATCGCGATCGTTTACACCAGCCTTGTGGCCCTGGCGCAGTCCGACATGAAGAAGCTGATCGCCTATTCGTCGGTGGCCCATATGGGCTATGTCACGATGGGGATTTTTGCGGCCAACCAGCAAGGCGTTGACGGGGCGATTTTCCAGATGATCAGCCACGGCTTCATCTCGGGGGCGTTGTTCCTGTGCGTCGGCGTGATCTATGACCGGATGCACACCCGAGAGATCGACGCCTATGGTGGTCTGGTGAACCGGATGCCGGCCTATGCGACGATCTTCATGTTCTTTACCATGGCCAATGTCGGCCTTCCGGGCACCAGCGGTTTCGTGGGCGAGTTTCTGGTGCTGGTCGGCATCTTCCAGGTCAACACCTGGGCCGCGGCCGTGGCCACCACCGGGGTGATCCTGTCGGCGGCCTATGCGCTGTGGCTGTATCGCCGTGTGGTGTTCGGCGAGTTGATCAAAGAGGCGCTCAAGTCGATCACTGACATGGACCGCCGCGAACGGGCGATCTTTGCGCCGCTGGTCGTCATGACCCTGCTGCTGGGGGTTTATCCGGCCTTGGTGACCGATATCATCGGGCCCAGTGTCACAGCCCTTGTCACCGATTATCAGGCTGCGCTTCCGGTTTCCGGGGCAACGCAGCTTGCCCAGCACTGAAAGGGAGCGGACGCCATGACCGCAAACGACTTCAACACCATCCTGCCCGAGTTCGTGCTGGCGGCCTTTGCCCTGGGCGCGCTGATGTTCGGTGCCTACGGCGGCAAGGACAAGGTTGCCCCCACGCTGGTCTGGGCCACGTCGGGGCTTTTCATCGCCTTGGCGCTCTTTATCGGCCTGACCGGCACGGGCGATCGCACCGCCTTTGGCGGCATGATGGTGGATGACGCCTTTGCCCGCTTTGCCAAGGTGGTGATCCTGACGGCTGCCGCCGCAATCTTGCTGATGACGCAAGATTACATGCAGCGCTGGGCCTTGCTGCATTTCGAATGGCCGGTGCTGGTGACGCTCAGTGTCGTCGGCATGTGCGTCATGGTCTCGTCGGGCGATCTGATGGCGCTGTACATGGGGCTGGAGCTGCAATCGCTGGCGCTTTATGTGCTGGCCGCGATGCGGCGCGATTCTGCCAAATCCTCCGAGGCCGGGTTGAAGTATTTCGTGCTGGGCGCCCTGTCTTCGGGATTGTTCCTTTATGGCGCATCCCTGGCCTATGGTTTTTCCGGTGCCACCGGCTTTGCCGCGATCCTGTCGACACTGGGTCAGGGCGCGCCTGTCGGGCTGATCATCGGGCTGGTGTTCATGCTGTCGGCACTGGCGTTCAAGGTCTCGGCCGCCCCTTTCCACATGTGGACGCCGGACGTCTACGAAGGCTCGCCCACGCCGATCACAGCACTGTTTGCGACCGCGCCAAAGGTCGCGGCGATGTGTCTGATCGCGCGTCTGTTGCATGATGCCTTTGGCCCGATCCCCGGCCAATGGGGGCAGGTTCTGGCAGCGCTGGCCGTGGTGTCGATGTTTCTGGGCGCGATTGCCGCCATCGGGCAGCGCAACATCAAACGGATGATGGCCTATTCGTCGATCGCCCATATGGGCTATGCGCTGGTCGGCCTTGCCTCGGGCACCGCCGAAGGCGTGCAGGCCATGCTGATCTACATGGCGATCTACGTGACCATGAACGTAGGCACCTTTTCCTTCATCCTGTCGATGGAGCGCGATGGCAAACCGATTTCCGACATCCAAAGCCTGAACATGTTCTCGAAGAAAGAGCCGCTCAAGGCGCTTGCGCTGCTGATCCTGATGTTCAGCCTTGCCGGCGTGCCGCCGATGCTGGGCTTTTTCGGCAAGTTCTATGTGCTCAAAGCCGCGGTTGATGCCGGGCTGGTCTGGCTGGCCCTGGCCGGTGCGGTGGCCTCGGTGATCGGGGCCTATTACTATCTGCGCATCGTGTTCCTGATCTATTTCGGCAAGGAGTCCGAACCTGCCGACAGCACCATGGCCCCGGTGCAATGGGCGGTGATGGTGGCGGTGTCGGCAATCATGCTGTTTGGCATCGTCAACCTGTTTGGCATCGAACCGGTGGCGGCTGTGGCGGCGCAAGCGCTTGTCCAGTAGCGCCGCCTGGCCCGCAGGGGTCGGACGCTTGATCTTGCCTTCGGTCGACAGCACCAATGCCGAAGCCTTCCGTCGCGCACCGCATTTGCCCGGGCCCGCGTGGATCATGGCAGGGGTGCAGACAGCGGGTCGGGGGCGCCGGGCGCGGCCCTGGTCCAGCCCGCCGGGCAATGTCCACGCAACCCTCGTGATGCGCCCCCCTGAACCCGCCCCCGTGGTGGCCTTGCGGTCCTTCGTGGCGGCACTGGCCCTGTTCGATGCGCTGTCTGCCGTCACCGACAGCCCCCGGGCGCTGGCGCTGAAATGGCCCAACGACGTGCTGCTGTCAGGCGGCAAGGTGGCCGGCATCTTGCTGGAGAGCCAAAGTGCCGGGCCGGGCGTGGCCGTGCTTGCCATTGGCATTGGTGTCAACCTGATCGCGCATCCCGACCCGACACAGGTCGAACCGGGGGGCCTGCGCCCGGTGTCGGTGCATTCCGAAACCGGCACACGCCTTTCGCCCCAAGCGTTTCTGGATGCCCTCGCCCCAGCCTATGCTGCGTGGGAAGACCGCTTCACGACCCGTGGTTTTGCCCCGATCCGCGAAGCCTGGCTTGCGCGGGCCGCAAGGCTGGGCGAGCCGATCCGCGCCCACACCGGCACTGCCATCCATGATGGGCTGTTCGACACCATAGATGCCGAAGGCAACCTGATCCTGCGCCAAACCACCGGAAACCTTGCCATCTCTGCCGCAGAAGTGTTTTTCTGAACCCTGCCAGCTTTCTCTTTCCCCAAATATCCCACGGGGGTCCGGGGGCGTGAAGCCCCCGGTCGCCCGCCCAAGACGGAACCCGGCCCATGCTTCTCGCCATCGACTGCGGCAACACCAATACCGTGTTTTCGATCTGGAGCGGTGACCGCTTCATCGCCACCTGGCGCATCGCCACCGATCACAAGCGCACGGCGGATGAATATTTCGTCTGGCTGTCGTCGCTGATGCTGATGACCCGGACCGAGGCCCCCATCACCGAAGCCATCATCTCCAGCACCGTGCCACGCGTGGTGTTCAACCTTCGCGTGCTGTGCGGCCGCTACTACGACTGCCGCCCGCTGGTGGTGGGCAAGCCGGAATGCCGTCTGCCCGTCGCCCCGCGCGTCGATCAGGGCACCACGGTGGGGCCGGATCGTCTGGTCAACACCGTAGGTGCCCATGCGCGCCATGGCGGTGATCTGATCGTGGTCGATTTCGGCACCGCCACCACCTTTGATGTGGTCGATAGCGATGGCGCCTATGTCGGCGGCGTCATTGCCCCCGGCGTGAACCTGTCGCTTGAGGCGCTGCACATGGCCGCCGCTGCCCTGCCGCATATTGACGTGGCGCGTCCCGCCACGGTGATCGGCACGAATACGGTGGCCTGCATGCAGTCGGGGGTGTATTGGGGGTATATCGGGCTGGTTGGCGGGGTGGTGCGGGAAATCATCCGCGAACGCGACCGGCCCATGAAAGTCATTGCAACCGGGGGGCTGGCCTCCTTGTTTGCCCAAGGCACGGAATTATTTCACGTGATCGAGGATGATCTGACCATGCGTGGCCTCGTCCTGATCCACGACTTCAACAAGGAAACTGCATGAGCGCGAACCGTCTGATCTATCTCCCCCTGGGTGGCGCGGGGGAGATCGGGATGAACTGCTATGTTTACGGCTATGGCCCCGAGGGGCACGAGCGGCTGATCGTCGTCGATCTGGGCGTGACCTTCCCCGATATGGAGGGCAGCCCCGGCGTTGACCTGATCATGGCAGACATAAGCTGGCTTGAGGCACGGGCAGACCGGATCGAGGCGATCTTCATCACCCACGCGCATGAAGACCACATCGGCGCGCTTGGTCTGTTGTGGCCTCGGCTGAAAAAGCAGGTCTATGCCCGCCGCTTCACCGCCACCATCGGCCGGCTGAAGCTGGATGAAAGCGGCTTGCCGCTGGATGCGATCACCACGGTCGCGCCGCGTCCGGCAATCGTCGAGGCCGGGCCTTTCCGCGTGCAATTCGTGCCGGTCAGCCATTCGATCCCGGAATCCAGCGCGCTGGTGATCGACACGCCCGCCGGGCGCATCTTCCATTCGGCCGATTTCAAGATCGACCACAATCCGGTGGTGGGCGAGCCTTGGGATGATGACGCGATCCGCGCCATCGTGGCCGAGCGTCCGATCAAGGCGCTGATGTGCGATTCGACCAATGTGTTTTCCACCCATGCCGGGCGGTCGGAATCCACGCTTGGCCCGGCGCTGAAAGAGCTGATCCAGAAGTCGGGCGGCATGGTGGTGGCGACCACCTTCGGGTCCAACGTGGCGCGTCTGAAGACGCTGGCCGAAGCCGCGCGCGCCGCCGACCGGTCAATCTGCGTGCTGGGCCGGTCGATGCGGCGGATGCTGTCGGCGTCGGAAGAAACCGGCGTGCTGACCGGCTTTCCGCGCCTTGTGTCGCCTGAAGAGGCGCTGGAGATCCCCCGCCGCAACCTGATGCTGCTGGTCACCGGGTCACAGGGCGAACGGCGCGCGGCCTCGGCGCAACTGTCGCGCGGCAAGTATCTGGGCCTTCAGATGAAAGAGGGCGATACCTTCCTGTTCTCGTCCAAGACCATTCCGGGCAACGAACGTCCGGTTCTGAAGATCATGAACGCCTTTTCCGAGATGGGCGTCGATGTGGTGGATGACAGTGGTGGTCTTTACCATGTCTCGGGCCATGCCAACCGCCCCGATCTGGAGCATGTTCACCGCCTGCTGCTGCCCGACATGCTGATCCCGATGCATGGCGAACACCGCCACCTGCGCGAGCATGTCAAGATCGCCACGGAATCCGGCATTGCTGCCGAAATCGCCGTGAATGGCATGATGATGGACATCACCGGCGAGACGCCTCAGGTGGCCGAATACATCGAAACCGGGCGTCAGTATCTGGATGGCAATGTGCTGATCGGCGCGATGGACGGGGTGGTGCGTGACCGCATCCGGATGGCGCTGAACGGCCATGTCATGGTGACGGTGATCCTCGACGAAGGCAATGCGCCCTTGGGCGAGGCCTGGGTGGAACTGTCGGGTCTGCCAGACATCGGCCGGGGCGAACGGGCCTTGGCGGCAACCCTGGAAACCGACCTGTCGGACTTTCTGGAGACCGCGGGGGCCAAGGTGCTGCGGGACGATGACAAGCTGGATGAAGCCCTGCGCCGGATCGTGCGACAGGTGACGATGGAAGAGATCGGCAAAAAGCCCGAGGTCACGGTGGTGGTCAGCCGGTTGCAGGCGGAGTGATCCGTTTGGCAAAATGAAAAAAGGCCCGGCAGCGATGCAGGGCCTTTTGCTTTGGGTGTCCTTCGCAAGACCGCTTGCCGCTTACGCGCCTCCCTCCCCCCTTCGTGGGGGAGGGATGGGGAGGGGGGGCGTTGCTGTCAGCCTTCGGTGCCGGTCACGGGCTCGTCTTCCAGATCATCCACCGTGACCGAGGCGATCTTGAAGCTGCGCAGGATGAAATCGGGCACATGGTCGCCCATGCCGACCACACCGGCATCGCGCCGATCATCGCGGCGGTCGCGCCGGTCATCGCGACGATAACGGTCTTCGCGCGGTGCCGAGTCGCGCGGTGCCGAATCGCGGGGGGCGGTGTCGCGCTGCGGCGCGTCCCGCCGCTCGGGGTAGCGGTCATCGCGGCGCGGGGCAGCAGGGGCCGCTTCGGCCACGGCCTCGGGTGCTGCCACCACGTCCAACGGCACCATGCTGGCGGGGGCGGCGTTTTCATCGCGCTTTGGCCTGCGGTCACGGTCGCGTCCCCGCTCGCGGTCGCGCCCGCCACGCTTGTCACCACCCCGGTCTTCGCGTGGGCGGTCGGGCGCATCGCCCAAACCTTCCAGCGCGCCTTCGGGCACGGTTCCGCGCGGGATCGGCAGTTTCACCAGGCTTTCGATGGCGGTCAGATATTTGTCATCGTTCGGCACGGCGATGGTATAGGCCTTGCCCAAGCGCCCGGCGCGGCCGGTCCGGCCAATGCGGTGCACGTAATCTTCGGGGTGCGAGGGCACGTCGAAGTTGAAGACATGACTGACTGCTGGAATATCAAGCCCGCGCGCAGCGACATCGGACGCCACCAGCAGGTGCAGCGTGCCATCGCGGAACGAATCCAGCGTTTTCATGCGCTGCGACTGTTCCAGATCGCCGTGAATCGGCGCCGCGTTGAAGCCATGCGATTTCAGCGACTTGGCGACGACATCCACATCCATCTTGCGGTTGCAAAAGATGATCGCGTTGGTGCAGCCTTCGCCTTCGCCCTTGATCAGCGCCCGCAGCACGGCGCGCTTTTCGGTAAAGGTCCGGTCCTTGCGCGACGGCGTGAATTGGATCAGCGCCTGTTCGATGGTGGTCGAGGCCGAATTCTGCCGCTCGACCTGCACCTTGGCCGGGTTGGTCAGGAAGGTGTTGGTGATCCGTTCGATCTCGGGTGCCATGGTGGCGCTGAAAAACAGCGTCTGGCGGGTGAACGGCGTCAGTTGGAAGATGCGCTCGATATCTGGGATGAAGCCCATGTCCAGCATCCGGTCGGCTTCATCCACCACCATGATCTCGACGCCGGTCAGCAGCAGTTTGCCGCGCTCGAAATGGTCCAGCAGGCGGCCGGGAGTGGCGATCAGCACGTCAACGCCACGGTCGATCAGCTTGTCCTGCTCACCAAACGACACGCCGCCGATCAAGAGCGCCTTGGTCAGCTTGGTGTGCTTGGCATAGGTGTCAAAGTTTTCGGCGACCTGTGCCGCCAGCTCCCGTGTCGGGCACAGCACCAATGACCGGGGCATCCGCGCCCGCGCGCGCCCCCGACCAAGCCGGGTGATCATCGGCAAAACAAAGCTGGCGGTCTTGCCAGTGCCGGTCTGGGCGATGCCCAAGACATCACGCCCTTCCAAGGCGAACGGAATTGCCTGAGCCTGAATCGGGGTGGGGGTTTCATAGCCGGTGTCAATCACCGCCTGCAATACGCGCGGATCAAGCGCGAGATCGGAAAACTTTATCATTAGCGTCCTTTAGATGCGGGATCGGCCCGCAAGATATGAAGGGACGCTACTTTTCCGGGCGCCCCGGCGTCTTTGCCACAGTGGCACGGCATTCGCATACCGCCAAAGCCTGCGTCGGTCAAGGCCTTCGGGGATGCGGCCGGGTCGGGATTGACCGGAAGGGGGCAGTTTGGCCCCTTCCGGCAAGGGCGGCTATTTCGCCGCCAGGAACTCGGAAACTTCCAGCAACATCGCCTCGTTGTCAGCGGCAGCATTCAACCTGCGACCGGAAGAAAACGGCAGGTTATTGTCATTTCCGACCAGGATGTGGGTGTCGTCCACCTTCATCACGTCTTCGATGGTGAAGAACGGGAAGGTCATGGTGCCTTTCAGATCGCGCTTGGCGACCGTCTCCAGCCGGTTCAGACCCTTGGGGTCGGCGATTGCCATCAGGTCGATATGACCAATCCGGCGCACAAAACCGTTCGCATCCATGGTTGCGGTGTCGATCATCACGATGCGCTTGACCATGGCCGGCATCGGAAAGCATTCGGGCGTCGGATCGCCGGCGCATTTCAGCGACGGATCGCCTTCGCCATTGTCACGCTCGATGATCATGGCGCGGGTGCCGTCGACAAAGTTGAAATCGCCAATCGCGGTGGCGCCTTCGGCAAGCTGGAACTTGAACTCCTGCCCGGTCCAGGCGGCCTTGGCAGGATCAAACGCCAGCGCACGCAGAAAGGTGCCCTCAGGCTTGCCATCCGCGCCCAGCAGCGGCTTTTCGAACAGCGCCCAAAGCAGGTTTGTGCCCGGTTGCAGCGCCATGCCCTCATAGCCGCCCGACCGCTGCACCACCCAATCCTTGCCCGCAACCGACAGGCCCGAGATGCCGGGGGCGTCCACGCTTTTCACTTCGGCGTCGCCCATCATGGTGGCGAACACGTCCAGCACCTTGCCGTCCAGCGTAGCCCGGATCAGGTAAGGGCCGAATTCATCGCCAAACCACAGCTCGCCATTGACCAGCTGGATGCTTTCAATGTCGAAATCCGCGCCGGTCAGATAGCGCGTCTCTGTGCCTTCATAGGCAATGCGGAACGGCACCCTGTGGTCCGGGTCGGCCAGAAACACGGTCTGGCGCATCTCGATCGCGCCGGACTCGAAGTTCGGGTTCATCTTGTGGAACATCAGCAGCGCGTCAGGCGAGTTGGCTTTGCTGCCGAAACCGTTGTCGGTCAGCATGTAGATCGAGCCATCTTCGGCAAGGTTCATCGCATAGCCGGAAAAGCCTTGCACCGGCTGGCCTTCGAACGGCAGCATCAGGCCGGTCTGGCGCTTGCCATGCATGCCGCCGGTGTCGCCCATCATGGACCCGGCTTTCATGTTGCGCTTGGCGCCGGTGAACTTGCCCGAAACCCGCGCATCCGCAGGGGCATCAGCGGGGGCTTGGATCAGCGTCATCGCGGGCAGAACGGCATGTCCGGCCAAGGTGGCGGGGAAAGTCTCCTCGGCCAATGCAGGCATGGCGAGAACGGCCAGAATTGCGGTCGAAGCAAGGGCATGGCGCAAGGGCATCGGGCACTCCTGTGTGGAACATGGATGTCCGATGGCATACGTCCCGCCGGTGAAAGTTGAACGACCCATTGGCGACGGTCGTGCAAAACTCAGACGACAGCGGCATGGCGGATCGCAGCAAACCTGTCACATGAACCGGGCCTGCCGCAACCGACCCGCCGGGCCACGCCCAGCCTCACACCATCATGTCCTTGGTCGCGGTCAGCCGCACCTCGGGATAGTCGCGCACCACCCGGTCGATGTCCCATTGCAGGCGGGTCAGAAAGACATAGTCGCCGTCATGGTCGGTGGCGATGTGCTGCTTGTTGATGTTGATCAGCTTTTCCATCTCGGCCTTGGGGCCTTGGATCCAGCGCGCCGACTTGAACTGGCTGCCCTCGAACCGCACCGGCAGGCCATATTCCTGCTCGATCCGGCTGGCCAGAACCTCAAACTGCAACGCCCCCACCACGCCGACGATATAGCCCGACCCGATCATCGGCTTGAACACCTTGGCAGCACCTTCCTCGGCAAACTGGGTCAGCGCCTTTTCCAGATGCTTGGCCTTCATCGGGTCCATCGCCCGCACGCCTTGCAGCAGTTCGGGGGCGAAAGACGGGATGCCGGTAAAGCGCAGGGCCTCGCCTTCGGTCAGTGCATCGCCAATGCGCAACTGGCCGTGGTTCGGGATGCCTATAATGTCACCGGCCCAAGCCTCTTCTGCCAGCTCGCGGTCAGCGGCCAGAAACATCACCGGGTTGGCCACCGCCATCGGCTTTTTGGTGCGCACATGCATCAGCTTCATGCCGCGCTCGAAATGCCCGCTGGCGAGGCGCACAAAGGCCACGCGGTCGCGGTGCTTGGGGTCCATGTTGGCCTGAACCTTGAACACAAAGCCGGTGACGGTGGGTTCTTCGGGGGCGATCTGGCGCTCGGCTGCGCGTTGCGGCTGTGGCTCGGGGCCGTATTCGCCCATGCCGTCCATCAGTTCCTTGACCCCGAACGAGTTGATCGCCGAGCCGAACCAGATCGGCGTCATCGACCCGTTCAGGAACGAGACGCGGTCAAAGGCGGGCAGCAACTCGCGGGCCATTTCAAGATCTTCGCGAAACTTCTGCAACAAATCCGGCGGCACATGATCGGCCAGTTTCGGATCATCCAGACCCGAAATCTGGATCGACTCGGCCACCTTGTTGCGGTCGGCGCGGTCCATGATCTCCAGCCGGTCATGCAGCAGGTCATAAGCCCCAATGAACTCGCGCCCCACCCCGATCGGCCAGCTTGCCGGGGTCACGTCAATCGCCAGATTTTCCTGAATCTCGTCGATGATCTCGAACACATCGCGGCTTTCGCGGTCCATCTTGTTGCAAAACGTCAGGATCGGCAGGTCGCGCAACCGGCAGACCTCAAACAGCTTGCGGGTCTGGCTTTCCACCCCCTTGGCACCGTCGATCACCATGATCGCCGCATCCACCGCCGTCAGGGTGCGATAGGTGTCTTCGGAAAAGTCGCTGTGGCCGGGCGTGTCGACCAGATTGAAGCGGAACTGCCGGTATTCGAACGACATCGCACTGGCCGAGACCGAAATCCCGCGCTCTTGCTCCATCTTCATGAAGTCCGACCGGGTGCGCCGGGCCTCGCCCTTGGCGCGCACCTGACCCGCCATCTGGATGGCACCACCAAACAGCAGGAACTTTTCGGTCAGCGTGGTCTTGCCGGCATCGGGGTGCGAGATGATCGCAAAGGTCCGGCGGCGGGCGATTTCGGGCGGAAGGTTGGGGCGATTGTCTGACATGGCCGCGCCATAGCGCAAAGCGCAGGCCCCGTCCACGGGGAAGGATGGCCCCGTTGATGCGACGCAGGAAAAACGCTGCCGGCTGCAAATGCCTTTGCATTGCTGCTTGGCAAATACTCCGGGGGTCCGGGGGCTGGCCCCCGGTCCTGTCGGTGCAACCCGCGCCGCCGTCTACTTTGCGTCGCTGCTGCCCCGGCGCGGGCGATACAGGGCCGCGCGGCCGACCTCATCCAGAAACTGACGGCTGGCCTCGGTGCCAAAGTGCTGCACCTGCGCCAGGCCGGGAAAGCGGGCCTTGACGTCTTCGGCCATTTCGGCGGGCAGGCGGCACAGGGTGGCATCGTTCACCATCAGGCTTTCGGCGGGCACGCCCTCGGCATAAATGATCTCGTGCCTGTCAAACACCAGTGAATAGTAATCGACAAAGCCGCCGGGCCGCTGAAACACGGTTTCGTCAACGACCAGATGCTTGGCCTGCACCAGCAGCTCCGAGGTCTGCAAGCCGGCGCGGCGTTGCCGTTGATACAGGAAAATCCTGTGGTGCGGGCTGACGATCAGATCGCCGGCGTTGCCAAGCGTTCCGGCGGTGATCACCACCGGCGCAAAGACGCCCTGCGCGCGCAGCGTGGCCTTGCCCAGCCAGCGCAGCGGCTGCGGGCCGTGGTCGCGGGTCAGCACCTTTTCGCCAGCCGTCAGCCGTTCGATCGGGCATTGACGGCCGTCGGCCAGGGTGATCAGGGTGCCGCGCGCAAAAGAGACACACAGCAGATCGGCAAGGCGCACCTGTTGGGGGGCATCATCGACATCAAGCAATGTGTAATCGGCGGTCGCGGTCATCGGCGACAGCGGCAGCACCACGTGGTCCCCGCCATCAAGCTGCATCAGCAAAAGGTCGATCTTGTCGCCATCGGGGGCCATCAGCGTGTAGCGCGCAACCAGCCGGACCGCCTGACCCGCAGTGCCGATCTGGCTGTCCTCGGCCACGGTCTGCCCGTCGACACCATGCGTCAGGGCTAGGCGCAGCGGGGTGACCTCGGCCTCCAGCGTGTAGATATCGCCCAGACACACTTCGTCAGGGCCACCCAGCGCGTCGCCGGCATTGACGCCATGAATCACGTAGACCGCCTGTGACGGCAGCACCTGACAGGCATGGCTGGGAAGGGTGGGGCCGGGGATCGACATGATGGGCCTGAAAAATCCGAGTCTGACCTGAAAAACCGGCGGGTCACGCATACACAATCGCAAAACTCGCATAGCCGGGTGCGATCCTTGCGTCAACATTGGCGGGGCTTGCGCCCCGACCACAGCCTGCTACCGATATGAGGCAAAATTGGGGAGATGGCGATGGATCTGGGGATCAGGGGAAAACGTGCACTGGTCTGTGCAAGTTCCAAGGGGTTGGGGCGCGGCTGTGCCGAGGCGCTTGCCGCGGCCGGGGTTGATCTGGTGCTGAACGCGCGGGGGGCCGCGGCGCTGGAAGAAACGGCAGCGGCGATCCATGCCGCGCATGGCGTGCAGGTGGTGACGGTGGCCGCAGACATCACCTCAGACGCCGGACGGGCGCAGGTGCTGGCAGCGGCGGGTGCGGTGGATATTCTGGTCACCAACGCCGGAGGACCGCCGCCGGGGCTGTGGAGCGACTGGGGACGAGACGATTTCATCCGGGCGCTGGATGCCAACATGCTGACGCCGATTGCGCTGATGACCGCGCTGTTGCCGGGGATGATGGGCCGCGGCTGGGGAAGGGTGGTCAACATCACCAGCCAGTCGGTCAAGGCCCCGATTGCGCAACTGGGCCTGTCGAACGCCGCCCGCACCGGGCTGACCGGCTATGTCGCGGGCACCGCGCGGCAGGTGGCCCCATCGGGGGTGACGATCAACAACCTGTTGCCCGGCATCCACGACACCGACCGCGCGACATCGCTGGACGGCGCGGTGGTCAAGGCCGACGGCATCACGATGGACGAGGCCCGCGCCCGCCGATTTGCCACCATCCCCGCCCGACGCTATGGCACCACCGCCGAGTTCGGCGCGGCATGCGCCTTTCTGTGCTCGGTCCACGCCGGTTTCATCGTCGGGCAGAACATCTTGCTGGATGGCGGTGCCACCAACGCGACGCTCTGAAGGGCGGCTGGCGAGGTGGACCAAAACGAGCGCCTGCGGCACAAGGCTTTTATCGCGTCGCGCGCCTGCCGCGCATCTCATTTGGCGGGGCCTCCGGCGGGGATCTTTTTCGAAAGAGAGAGCGGCGCGAGTCTGGCCCCGGGGGCAGTCTTGCCCTTCGGGATACGGGCTGATAGGAGAAGTTGATAAAATTTGTGGGAAAACCGATGCCGCACCCCGGGCCCCGTCTTGTGGTCGATCATCTGCGCCGATCCTTTGCGGGCCGGGCGGTTGTGGATGATGTGTCGTTGCGGGTGGCGGCAGGGCAGGTGACGTGCCTGCTGGGGCCGTCGGGCTGTGGCAAGTCCACCACCTTGCGGATGATTGCGGGCGTGGAGCGGCTGGAGGCCGGGCGGATCGCGATTGACGGGGCCGAGGTCGCCTCACCCAACCGCCATGTGCCGCCCGAGGCGCGGTCGGTGGGCCTGATGTTTCAGGACTTTGCGCTGTTTCCGCATCTGACGGTGGCGGAAAATATAGGCTTCGGGCTGAAGGGCGACCGGGGCGTCAAGGCCGCGCGGGTGGGCGAGTTGCTGGAGCGGGTCAATCTGGCGGGCTTTGGCACCAAGCATCCGCATCAGTTGTCGGGGGGCGAGCAGCAGCGCGTGGCCTTGGCCCGGGCGCTGGCGCCACGGCCCAAGGTGATGCTGATGGATGAGCCGTTTTCCGGCCTGGACAACCGGTTGCGCGACGGCATCCGCGATGTGACGCTGGACATCCTGAAGGACGAAGGCACGGCGGTGGTGCTGGTCACGCATGAACCCGATGAGGCGATGCGGATGGCCGACGAGATTGCCCTGATGCGCGACGGGCAGGTGGTGCAGCAAGGCGCGCCCTACAACGTCTACAATGCGCCCGTGGACAAGGCAGCGGCGGCGTTTTTCAGCGATATCAATGTGATCCGTGGTGTGTCGCGGGGGGCGCTGACCGAGACGCCGTTCGGGGCCTTTCTGACGCCGGGCCATGGTGATGGGGCGAAGGTGGAGATCGTGATCCGTCCGCAGCACCTGAAGATTGATTTTGACCGCGCCGGGCGCGGGCCGAACCCGACGCCGATGGATGGCACGCCGGCGCGCGGCGCGGTGCTGCGGGCGCGCTATCTGGGGCGCGAAAGTCTGGTCGAGTTCCGGATGGAGTTTGACGGCAGCACCCTGACCGCCTCGGTGCCGGGGGTGTTCTTGCCCAAGACGGGAACCGCGCTGTGGCTGATGATCCGGCGTGACCGCTGTTTCGTGTTTCCGGCGCGCGAGGCCGCGGCCTAGCCTTCGGCCATATGGGCGCGGTAGTCGGCAAGACTGCGGCCCGGCTCCAGATTGAATATCTCACCCGTCGGAGTGCAGGCGGCGATGCGGTCAACGCGAAAGCTGCGAAAGCCGCCACGCGCCTCGCACCAGGCGGCAAGGGTCCAGATCCGCGACGCCATGTCCAGCGCCAGCGGACGGATGTCGCGATGCGTCTCGCGGCCCTCGGGGTCGATATAGGTGATGGTCAGCCGCTCACGCGCGCGGATCGCCTTGCGGATAAGCGGCAGATGGGCGGGGACACGGTTGGTTTCCTGGCCGGTGAACACAAACAGATCATCACCGTCGCCGTCGGGCGGGGCAGGGGTGACGCTGGCGATCTTGGTGGCCAGACCTTTGGCAGCGCGGGCCAGTCCGGCGTCGGGGCCTTCGGCCACCAGCCGCACGCCAAGGCGCAGGGCGTCAAGCTCGGCCCCGGTCAGGATCATTGGTGGCAGGGTGATCGGCGCGCGCAGGATGTAGCCCACGCCGCGTTCGCCCTCGACCGGCAGGCCGCTGGCCATCAGCGTGGCCATGTCGCGCCAGATGGTGCGCACCGACACGTTCAGGCGGGTGGCCATCTCGGTTGCCCGGTGCAAGCGTCCGTCGCGCAATATCTGGATCAGATCGAACAGGCGGTCGGTGCGGCGCATCATCGGGTCCGGTTGGGAGCAACTGACATATAGCTGTCAGGTATCTGGGTGCAATGCCCCCTGTGCCGCAGGGATCAGGGCTAGGAACCGCGCGGCGACAGGTCTAAATGAACGGCAATACCGGCACGGTCCGCCTTGGTCCGGCTTTTGCAAAAGGAACATCCCATGCTGAACAACATCGGCCTTCCCGGCCTGCTTCTTATCGCTGTCGTTGTGCTGGTCCTGTTTGGGCGCGGCAAGATTTCGTCCTTGATGGGTGAGGTCGGCAAGGGCATCACCGCCTTCAAGAAAGGCGTCAAGGACAGCACCGAAGAGATTGAAGCCGCCCCCACTGCCACGACAGTGCGCGATGTGACGCCCGAGACCGACAAGGACAAGGTCTGAGGCGCGGCCTTGGCCCGGTGGTGAAAGGCGCGCGTCATGTTTGACCTTGGCATGTCTGAACTGCTTGTGATCGGGATCGTTGCGTTGATCGTGATTGGCCCGAAAGACCTGCCGGGGTTGTTTCGCAGCCTGGGCAAGTTCACTGCCAAGATGCGGGTGATGGCACGTGACTTTTCGCGCGCGATGGAAGCCGCGGCAGACGAGTCTGGGGTGAAGGATGTCGCCAAGGATCTTCGGTCGGTGACGTCGGCCAAGTCCATGGGGCTGGACGCGATCAAGGAAGCGACCGACAAGTTCGAAAAATGGGATCCGCTGAAGAGCACGGCGAAGACCACGGCGCATTCGGCAGCCAAACCAGACGCGGGTGAGGCGTCCACAACCGGCCCAGCGACACAGGCCCTGGCCGAGGCGCAGGCCGCGCGCAAGGCTGTGGCCGAAGAGGCGGCGGCGGCTTTGGCACGCACGGCCCCCGAGCGCATGGCACCCGAGCCCATAAGCCTTGATGCCGAAATCCGCCCGACCCCCGACAGCAGCCCCAAGGCAGACGCATGACCAAGACCGATGACATTGACGACAGTTCGGCCCCGCTGATCGAGCATCTGGCCGAATTGCGCAACCGCCTGATCTGGGCGGTCAGTGCGTTCATCATCGCGATGGTGCTGTGCTTTCTGGTGGCAGACCCGATCCTGGGTTTCCTGCTGACCCCGATCGAAGACGCGATGCGCAATCTGGGCAACCCGAACCCGGTGATGCAGTATACCGCACCGCAGGAATATTTCTTCACGCTGGTGCATATCTCGGTGGTTGCGGGGCTGGCGGTGTCATTTCCGGTGATCGCCTACCAGATGTGGCGCTTTGTGGCACCGGGCCTGTATCGCAACGAAAAGGCGGCGTTCTTGCCGTTTCTGATCGCGTCGCCCGTGCTGTTCATTCTGGGCGCGGTGTTTTCGCATTATATCGTGACGCCGCTGGCGATGACGTTCTTTCTGGGCTTTGCCGACGCGTCGTCGATCGTGTCGGCGCTGCTGCCCGCGATTTCCGATGCGCCGATCTCTGACGCTACTGTCGTCACGCCCTTGGCAGAAGCGGTGCAAAGCAAGGGCATCGACATCGTGTTTCAGGGCAAAGTGAACGAGACGCTGGATATCTCGCTCAAGCTGATGATCGCCTTTGGCTTGTGCTTTCAGCTTCCGGTGCTGCTGACGTTGATGGGCAAGGCCGGGCTTGTCACTTCGGCGGGTCTGGCGGGCACGCGAAAGTATGCCATGGTGTTGATCCTTCTGGTGGCGGCCCTGGTGACGCCGCCCGATGTGATGAGCCAGCTTATCCTGTTTTTCGCGGTCTACCCGCTGTATGAGGTGTCGATCTTCCTGATCCGCCGGATCGAGAAGAAGCGTGAGGCCGAGTTGCGCGCCCAAGGGCTGTGGGAAGACCCCGAAGACGACGACCTTCAGGCATGAGCGATGCCTTGGACCGCATCGCCGCCGCGTTGGAGCGGTTGGCCCCGGCGCCGCGCGCCGCACCGGATTTTTCCGTCGCCGATGCCTTTGTCTGGCACACCGACCCTGACCGGCTGGAGCCTGTAGGGCGGGTTTCCCGCGTGGATCTGGCGCTGCTGATCGGCGTCAACCGCGCCCGCGATACGCTGCTGGACAACACCCGCCACTTTGCCCGCGGCCTGCCTGCCAACAACGCGCTGCTGTGGGGCGCGCGCGGGATGGGCAAATCGTCCTTGGTCAAGGCGGTGCACGCGCAGGTGGTGGCCGAAGGGCTGGCGTTGAAAATCGTTGAACTGGCGCGAGAAGACCTGCCGTCGGTGCAACGCCTGCTGGCGCATCTGCGCGGGGCGCAGGCGCGCTTCATCCTGTTTTGCGATGACCTGTCGTTCAGCCATGACGACCAGCATTACAAATCGCTGAAGGCGGTGCTGGATGGCGGCATCGAAGGCCGGCCGGAAAACGTGCTGCTGTATGCCACGTCGAACCGCCGCCATCTGATGCCGCGTGACATGATCGAAAACGAACGCTCCTCTGCCATCAACCCGTCCGAGGCGGTCGAGGAAAAGGTATCGCTGTCCGACCGCTTTGGTCTGTGGCTGGGCTTTCACCCCTGTTCGCAGGATGATTATCTGGCGATGATCGGTGGCTATTGCGCGGCCTATGGCGTGGCAGTGCCCTATGACCGGCTGCGCGCCGAAGCGATTGAGTGGCAAGCCACCCGTGGCGCGCGATCTGGCCGGGTGGCGTGGCAGTTTTTCTGCGATCTGGCGGCGCGCGAAGGCGTGTCGTTGCGCCAGACCGACGCCCCCACCGGCTGACGTCGATCTGTCGGCTGGCGCGGGGTTTCGCCCGCGCGGCAAAACCCTGCGCGCTCACTACCGATTGACCCGGCTTTCGGCATTGGTCAAAACTGATGCCATGACGACACAATTTTCCGCGCGCCTGACCCGCTTGCCCCGCCCGCATGATCGTGCCGCCGCTGTTGAGGTTGGGGAGGCTTTCGCGGATCTGGGCCCCGATGTGGCAGCACTGCTGGCCAATACCGCCGCGTGCAGCCCCTATCTGAAATCCCTGATCGGCCGGGAAGCGCCTTGGTTGCGCGATGCCATGCAGCAAGCGCCGGAAATGGTGCTGGCGGCGGAACTGGCCTTGCTGGACGACCTGCCACTGGATGGACTTGGCGCGGGGTTGCGGCTGGCCAAGCGGCGGCTGGCCCTGTTGACCGCGCTGTGCGATCTGGGCGGCGTCTGGCCGCTGGAGGCGGTGACCGGCGCGCTGACCGATCTGGCCGACCGGGCGGTGCATCTGTCGATGGTGGCGTTGGTGGCCGAAGAGATCAGGCGCGGCAAACTGCCGGGGGCGGGGCCTGATGACGCTGCAACGGCAGGCGGGATGGTCAGTCTGGCGATGGGCAAGATGGGGGCGGGGGAGTTGAACTATTCCTCTGACATCGACCTGATCTGCCTGTTCGACGAGACCCGCTATCGGGGCGTGGAACAAGACGCCCGCGCGGCCTTTATCCGCGTCACCCGCAAGATGGCGGCGCTGCTGTCGGACCTGACCGGCGACGGCTATGTGTTTCGCACTGATCTGCGCCTGCGCCCCGATGCCAGCGTGACGCCGGTGTGCCTGTCGATGGCGGCGGCAGAGGCCTATTACGAAAGTGTGGGCCGCACGTGGGAGCGCGCCGCCTATATCAAGGCGCGACCCTGTGGCGGCGATCTGGCGGCGGGGGACCGGTTCCTCAAGACGCTGACGCCCTTTGTCTGGCGCAAGCATCTGGACTTTGCCGCGATAGAGGATGCGCATGACATGCGCCTGCGCATCCGTGAGCATCGCGGCTTGAACGGCCGGGTCACGGTTGAAGGCCACAACATGAAGCTGGGTCAGGGCGGCATCCGCGAGATCGAGTTCTTCACCCAGACCCGGCAGTTGATCGCCGGGGGCCGCGATCCGGCCTTGCGCGACCGCAGCACGGTGGGGGGGCTGGCGGCCCTTGCGATCAAGGGCTGGATCCCGCCCGAGGTGGCGCAGGAATTGACCACGCTCTATCGCGCCCACCGCGAGGTCGAGCATCGCTTGCAGATGGTCAATGATGCGCAGACCCATGACATGCCGATCACCGCCGAAGGGGTGGCGCGGATTGCCGCCTTTTGTGGGCAGGACGACGCCGTTTTCCGTGCAGGGCTGCTGGACCGTCTGGCCCGGGTCGATCGCCTGACCGAAGGCTTTTTTGCGCCGGGTCAGGCCGAGGCCGGGCCAGACTTGTCGGATACGGCCAAGGTGATCGTGCAGGGCTGGCAGCACTATCCCGCCTTGCGGTCGGACCGGGCGCAAGCGATTTTCCGGCGATTGCGGCCCCAGCTTCTGCGCGAATTGCAGCGCGCCGCCAACCCGGATGAGGCGTTGCGGGCCTTGGACGGCTTTCTGGCAGGTCTGCCAGCGGGGGTGCAGATATTCTCGCTGTTCGAGGCCAACCCCACCCTGATTGCCCTGATCATCGATATTGCAGGCACCTCGCCCCGCTTGGCGCGACACCTGTCGCGCAATGCGGGCGTGCTGGATGCGGTGATCGGCGGCAGTTTCTGGGCGGCGTGGCCGGGGATGGCGGCGCTGTCGGCGGAACTGGGCCGGGTGCTGGCCGAGGTGCCGGATTATGAAAAGAAGCTGGACGCCGCCCGACGCTGGGCGCGCGAATGGCATTTCCGGGTGGGCGTGCATCACCTGCGCGGGTTGATCGACGCCTTCGAGGCCGGGAAATCCTATGCCGATCTGGCCGATGCGGTGGTGGCGGCGCTATGGCCGGTGGTGGGGGCCGAATTTGCCCGCAAGCACGGCCCGATGCCGGGGCGCGGCGCGGTGCTGATCGGGATGGGGTCGATGGGCGCGCAGCGGTTGAACGCAGGGTCTGATCTGGACCTGATCATGGTCTATGACGCGGCGGGGGTCGAGCAATCATCGGGACCAAAGCCCTTGGCCGCCCGACCCTATTACGCCCGTCTGACGCAGGCGATGGTCACGGCCCTGACCGCGCAGATGGCCGAGGGGCGGCTTTACGAGGTGGATATGCGGCTGCGCCCGTCGGGGCGGCAGGGGCCGGTGGCGACCGCCCTGCAAAGCTTTGTCAGCTATCAGGAGACCGAAGCCTGGACCTGGGAGCATCTGGCGCTGACCCGCGCGCGGGTGCTGGTGGGCGAGGCCACGCTGGCGGCCGAGGTCGAGGCGTTCCGGCGTGATCTTTTGGCCCGCAAGGGCAAGGGTGATACGGTGCGCGCCGATGTGGCGGCGATGCGCAAGCGGCTGCAAGAGGCAAAGCCCGCCAAGGGCAGTTGGGAGGCCAAGAACGGTGCAGGACGGCTGATGGATGTGGAATTATGCGCGCAGATGGTCTGCCTGATGGCGGGCAGTGCGGCGCGAGGGGTTGAGCGCCAGATTGCGGCGGGAAAAAACGCAGGACTGTCGGCGGCGGATCAGACCGCGCTGCTGGATGCCTATCGCCTGTTGTGGCGCTTGCAATGCGGCACCCGGCTGTTGACCGAAGGGGCGCTGGACATGGCGGATCTTGGCGAGGGCGGGCGGGCGTTCTTGCTGCGCGAAACCGGCGAGACCAGCGCCGAAAGCCTGACCGCGCGGCTGGAAGCGGCGACGGGGCTTGCCGAGCGGGTGATCTCGGCCCAGATGCAGGGGATACAAGATGGGGAGACGGGCGATGCGGCTGGATGAGGCGGACCCCAAGGGGTTGGTGCGGGAAAGCTACCAGATCGAGGGGATCAGCGACGCAGAATGCCGGTCGATCTTCATCGACTGGGCGCTGAGCCTGAAACCGGGGGTGGACAGCCACGATGCGCTGCGGGTGGTGCTGGCAGAATACGCGGGCGATGCGGCGCATCCGATGACGCGGGTTCTGACCGCCGCCCTTGTGCCGCCCCAGACCCCGCCGCGCCGACGGGGCGGGCGGGCCAGCCGGGTTGGGGGATGAGACCGCGTCCCGCTGTGTTACAGAATAAAAGGTGTTCAAATTCAAGGAACTGACCTTCGATCTTTAGGTTTTGTTAAGCGTTGGAGCCTGAAGCAGGGCCGTGTCGGGCACATAGCGCCTTAGCGACCTTGCGCGCCCTGACCGCTGAGGATCTTGTCGCGCAACCGGAGGAGCCGGGCGCTGCGGGTGGCGGAGGTCTTGGCGCTGGCAAGGGCGATCACATGGCTTTTCTGCCGCCCCGGTGTCAGCCGGCAGAACGCCTCGGCCAGATCGGGGTCGGCGTCGAGCGCATCGACCAGTTCGGCGGGCAGGGCCAGATCGAAGGTGGGTTTCGGGGCGGTGCGGCCCGCCTGAGCATGGTCCATTGCTGCGCGCAGGCAAGACAGGGTCGCGGGCGCGTGCTGGCCCACCTGCGCCGGATCGGTGAAGCGGATCATGTCGGGATGTGCTGTGTTCGGGCCTTGCCGTTCCAGCAGGGCACAGCTGTCTTGCAGCAGGGCAGCGTGAAAGAAACTGAGCCGGAAATCCTGCAAGAACGCCCCCATGACGGCGATGTTGCGCCCGGCGTGCATGTAGCAGGGATGCCGCCATTTCAGGGTTTCCGTAAGCCCCGCTGACAGGCAAAGCTGACGCAGGGCCAGCAGCCCCGCCTGCCAGTGCCGGGTGGAACAGTCGGGCGTGGCAAAGCGGTCGCAACGACCGCAGCCATCGGTGAAATACACCTCGATATTGGGGATCATGGCCTGACCCTGACCGTTGTGTCCAAGGCCTGAGGCTAACGCAGGCCAGGCCAAAGGGAAACCAACCGTGCAGGGCAAGGCGCGCGCAGGTCAGGCGCACAGGTCAGGCGCGCAGGGCGGCAGCCTCGGCGGCAAGGGTGGTGATGGCGGCCCAGTCGCCGCGCGCCATCGCGTCTTTCGGCGCGACCCATGAGCCGCCGACGCAAGGGATGGTCTTCAGCGACAGGTAATCGCGCGCGTTTTTCAGGCCGATGCCGCCAGTCGGGCAGAAGCTGACCTGCGGGATCGGCGCGCCGATGGATTTGAGGAACGCCGCCCCGCCGGATTGTTCGGCCGGAAAGAACTTTTGCACCGTGTAGCCTTTTTCCAGCAAGGCCATGATTTCCGAGGCGGTCACCGCCCCCGGCAGCAGGGGCAGGTCATATTCGGCGCAGGCGTCCAGCAGACGGTCTGTCGCGCCGGGTGAGACGCCGAAGGTGGCGCCTGCCTCTTTGGCGGCCCTGACATCGGCAGGGGTCAGCAGCGTGCCCGCGCCCACCACACCGCCCGGCACATGCGCCATGATGCGGATGGCATCGAGCGCGCAGGGGGTGCGCAAGGTTACCTCAAGCGCGGGCAGGCCGCCGGCGACGAGGGCTTCGGCAAGGGGTCTGGCGTGGGCGAGGTCGTCGATCACCAGCACCGGCACGACCGGGGCTAGGCGGCAGACGGCAAGGGCGCGGGCGGATTGCTCGGTCGGGGTCATGGCTTGTGGTCCTGAAACGGGGCGCGAGGGGAAGGCGGGGAGCCTCCGGCGGGGGTATTTTTGCCAAGAGGATGCAGCAAGGTCAGATCACCACGCCCGCGCCGGTGTCGGCGGTGCCGACGGTCTGGCGGAAGGCCTCGAACAGCTCGCGTCCGATGCCGAAGCGGTTGGCGCTGAGGTCCGCGGTCACCGGCGTGCGGCTGTCGAAATCCGGGGCGAGCACGGTGAGGGTGCCGTTGGGCGCGTCAAGCCGGATGACATCGCCATCGCGTAGCCGGGCGAGCGGGCCGCCCTTGGCCGCCTCGGGCGAGACGTGGATCGCGGCGGGCACCTTGCCCGAGGCCCCCGACATGCGGCCATCGGTGACAAGGGCGACCCGGAGGCCGCGGTCCTGCAGGATGGTGAGCGTGGGTGTCAGCGAGTGCAGTTCCGGCATGCCATTGGCGCTGGGGCCCTGAAAGCGGACGACAACGACGGTGTCGGCGGTTAATTCGCCCGCCTTGAAGGCGGCCTTGACGGCATCCTGGCTGTGGAAGATGCGGGCGGGGGCTTCGATCACATGGCGTTCGGGGGCGACGGCCGAGACCTTGATCACGCCGCGGCCAAGGTTGCCCGAAAGCTGGGTCAGACCGCCGTGCGGGGCAAAGGGCGCGCTGGCCGGGCGGACGATCTTTTCGTTCAGGCTGTGGCGCGGGCCATCCTGCCAGCCGAGCTTGCCATCTTTCAGCGTGGCTTCCTGACGATAGGCCGAAAGCCCGTCGCCTGCGATGGTCTTGGCGTCTTCGTGCAGTAGGCCCGCATCGAGCAGTTGGTTGATCAGGAACTGCAACCCGCCTGCGGCATGGAAATGGTTCACGTCGGCCAGACCGTTGGGATAGACCTTGGCCATCAGCGGCACGGCTTCCGAGATATCGGCAAAGTCTTGCAAGTCGAGGATCACACCCGAGGCGCGGGCCATGGCGGGCAGGTGCAGCACAAGGTTGGTTGACCCGCCCGTTGCCATCAGCCCGACCAGGCCGTTGACGTAAGCGCGTTCGTCCAGAATCTCGCCCGCGGGGCGGAAGTCGTTGCCAAGGGCGGTGATCTGCGCCGCGCGTTCGACGGCGGCCACGGTCAGCGCGTCGCGCAAGGGCGTGCCGGGGTTGATGAAACTGGAGCCCGGCAGGTGCAGGCCCATGAACTCCATCAGCATCTGGTTGGTGTTGGCAGTGCCGTAGAAGGTGCAGGTGCCGGGGCCGTGGTAGCTGGCCATCTCGGCGGCCATCAGCTCTTCGCGGCTGGCGCGGCCTTCGGCATAGGCGTTACGGACGGCGGATTTTTCGTCATTCGGGATGCCGGAGGTCATTGGGCCTGCGGGCGCGAAGACGGCGGGGATGTGGCCGAAGCTGGCGGCGGCGATGATCAGGCCGGGCACGATCTTGTCGCAGACGCCAAGGTAGAGGGCGGCGTCGAAAGTGTTGTGCGACAGCGCAATTCCGGCGGAAAGCGCGATGACGTCGCGGGAAAACAGCGACAACTCCATCCCCGGTTGGCCTTGGGTCACGCCGTCGCACATGGCGGGCACGCCGCCCGCGACTTGCGCGGTGGCCCCGGCGGTGCGGGCGGCGGTGCGGATCAGGTCGGGGTAGCGTTCAAACGGCTGATGTGCCGAGAGCATGTCGTTATAGGCGGTGACGATGCCGATATTGGGCGCGCGGGTGGTGGCGAGGGTGGGTTTGTCGGTGTCCATCGCGGCGTAGGCATGGGCCTGATTGCCACATGTCAGGTGGCCGCGGGCCGGGCCATTCTGGATCGCCGCTGCCATCCGGGCCAGATAGGCGCTGCGCGGGCCTTGGCTGCGGTCGCGGATGCGGTCGGTCACGCGGGCGATCATGGGGTGCAGCGGCATGGCGGGCCTCTTTCGGTGCGACGGGGTTGGTTTGGTTTACCAGAAACTGATAGCGCTAACAACCCGATGGGGGCAAATTGGCGCGGCCTGCGGATGGTGGGAAGTGTAACGTCAAATCGGGCGGCCTGGGCAAGTTTGCCGCTGTGTTTTCGCGCTTTTGGCGTGATCGCAGCGCATTGCTGCCACTTTTGCGCGCTAAGGTCGGCTTTGACGGGGAGAATCCCTGCGGAGGATCTGGCAATGAAAACGCTTCTGTTCCCGGTGCTGGCTTTGACCACGGTTCTGTCGGCCTGTGCCGGCAACGCGCCCGCCACCCGATCGGACACGATGATGTCGCTGGGCACCCAAGGCCGCCCCGATGCAGCCCTGACCGAGGTCCGTCAGGTTCTGGCGGCGCAATATGACGTCGAGGAGGTCCGGATTTCGGTGCCGGGTCGTCTTAAAGTCTCGGAAGCCAACCTGTATTATCCGATCGCGGACATTGTCTGGCGCGGTGAGCCTGTGGGCGACCGTCATGCGCAGGTTGCGGCGATCTTCAAGGAAGCGACCGACCGTGCGACGGGTTCCATGATCCGGGGCCGCAAGGTGGTGGTCGATATCGAGGTGACGCGGTTCCATTCGGTGACCGAGAAAACCCGCTACACCGTAGGCGGCACCCATTCGATGCATTTCCTGATGACGGTGACCGACGCCCAGACCGGCACCGTGCTGGATGGCCCACGCCCGGTTGTGGCCGATGCCAAGGCCGCCGGCGGCAGCAGGGCTGTGGCCGAAGAGCAGATGGGCCGCACCCAGCGGGTGGTGGTGGTGGAGCGTTTGGCGCAGGTGATCCGGCGCGAATTGTCCACGCCGGTGACCGACCCGATGCTGCTGAGCCGTGCGCTGAGCAACCCGTCGGTGCTGTCGAACTGACCACAGGCGCGACCTGACCACAGGCGCGATGGGCATTTCCGAACCGGCGAAGATGCGGTAAGGGGAGGGGATGATGACCCATCCGCTTGCGCATGACGCCCCCGAAGAGAACCCGCACAGCCTTGCCGTGGTGCGCCTGAAACCCAAGGCCGAGGCGCGGGCGATCCGCCACGGTTTCCCTTGGGTCTATGCCGATGAGCTGGTGACCGACCGGCGCACGCAAAGCCTTGCCCCCGGCACCTTGGCGGTGCTGGAGGATGGCGAGCGCAGGCCGCTGGGTCTGGTGACGGTCAACCCAAAGTCGAAGATCATCTGCCGGATGCTGGACCGCGATGTCGAAGCGGTGATTGATCAGGCCTGGTTTGCCGCGCGGATTGGCCGGGCGCTGGACATGCGGGCGCGGCTGTTCGAGGCGCCGTTCTACCGTCTGGTGCATGCCGAGGCTGACGGTTTGCCCGGCGTGGTGATTGACCGCTTTGGCGATGTGGCGGTGGTGCAGCCCAATGCGGCATGGGCCGAGGCGCATCTTGACGCGCTGGTGGCCGCCTTGCGGGATGTGACCGGGGTTGCAACCGTGGTCAAGAACGCGTCAGGCCGGGCGCGCGGCTTGGAAGGGCTGACCGAGGAGGTGGCGGTGGTCGCGGGCGATCTGGCGGGGCCGGTGACGGTGCCGATGAATGGCGCGCTGTATCTGGCCGATCTGGTGGGTGGGCAGAAGACCGGGTTGTTCTTTGACCAGCGCCCGAACCATGCTTTTGCCGCGCGTCTGGCCAAGGGGGCAAAGGTGCTGGACATGTTTGCCCATGTCGGTGGCTTTGGTCTGGCCTGCCTTGCGGCGGGGGCGGACAGTGCTTTGGCGGTGGACGGGTCGGCCCCGGCGCTGGCCTTGGCGCAAGCCGGGGCTGCGGCGATGGGGGTTGAGGCGCGCTTTGCCACCCGGCAGGGCGATGCCTTTGACGTGCTGGAGGCGCTGGGCACCGAGGCGGCGCAGTTTGATCTGGTGATCTGTGATCCGCCGGCCTTTGCCCCCGCCAAACCGGCGCTGGAGGCGGGGTTGCGCGCCTATGAACGGGTGGCGCGGCTGGCGGCACCTTTGGTTGCGCCGGGCGGCTATCTGGTCTTGTGTTCGTGCAGCCATGCCGCCGATCTGGCATCGTTTCGCAACGCTTGCGGGCGCGGCATCGGGCGCGGCGGGCGGCGGGCGCAACTGATCCACACCGGGTTTGCCGGGCCGGACCACCCGATGCTGCCGCAACTGGCCGAATCGGGTTATCTGAAGGCGCTGTTCTTCCGGCTGGATGGCTGATGCGCGGGCAACTGGCGCCTTGTGGCGGTCACGCGGCATGAAGGCGGTGCTGGACGCCTGCGTGCTCTATCCCACCGTGCTGCGCGAGATCTTGTCGGGCTGTGCAAGCGCCGGTCTGTATGAGCCGGTGTTTTCCGAACGCATCCTGACCGAATGGGTGCGGGCCACCGTCAAGCTGGGGCCAGAGGCGCAGGTGATTGCCGAGGCCGAGGCGGCGGCGATGCGCCGGGCATTCCCGCGCGCCATGACCCGCGCGCAGCCGGGGCTGGAGGCGCGGCTGCTGCTGCCAGACCCCAATGACGTGCATGTGCTGGCGGTGGCGATTGCCAGCCACGCCGATGTGATCGTGACCTTCAACGCCGTCGATTTCCCGCATCACCTGCTGGCGGAAGAGGGCCTGAAACGCCGCGACCCGGATGGGTTCTTGTGGGAGATGTGGTCGCATCACCCCCAAGTGGTGGGCGAGGTGGTGGCGGCTGTCCACGCCACGGCCTGCCGGATGGCGGGACAGGAGTTCACGCTGAAATCATTGCTCAAGCGGGCAAGGCTCAATCGTCTGGCAAAGGCCGTGGCGGGCTAGACCAGCGCGCTTCGGCGGCCTCGATCGCGGCGATGCGGTCATCGGTTTTCGGGTGGCTTAACAACCACGCGGGCACCCCGGCGCCGGCATTGTTGGTCAGCGCCTGCAACTTGCGGAACAGTGATTTTTGCGGCGCGGTGCCGATGCCGGATTTGACCAGCAAGGCGCTGGCATAGGCGTCGGCCTCAAATTCATCGCGGCGCGACATCCGGGCCATGAGCGCGGTCGAGATCATGCTGGCGATCCAGACGCCGATGATCGGGATGAACCGGTTGAGCAGGGCCGACAGCATCACAAACACCGCATTCTGGCCGGTAAAGTCGATCATCCGCCGCCGGGTGTGGCCAAGGGCGACATGGCCCAATTCATGCGCAATGACGGCGGCCAGCTCTTCGGCGGTCACCTCGCCGCGGGCCTTGCGGTTCAGAAAACCGCGGGTCAGGAAGATGCGGCCATCGGGGGCGGCAAGGCCGTTGATGGCGTCAATCTCGAACACGTTGACCTTGATCGCAGGAATGTCCAGCGCGGCGGCCATCCGGTCGGTCAGCCGGATGATGGCAGGGTCGGTCAGGGGTTTGCTTTGGGCATCAAGCACCCGTGCGGTGCGCCAGACCGAAAAGCGCCACATCAACAGCGCATAGCCAACCGCCAGAAGGATGGGAAGGAATTTGATCATGGTGCGAAATATGGGGCGAAGGCGGCAAAAGGAAAAGGGTCATTCACCACGTTGTGCCAAGCTCCACAGCCACCAGCCCAGGCCAAGTGCCACCGCCCCTGCCGCCAGAAAGCCAAGGATCGAGCCGGCAAATTCGGTTGCCGCCTGCAGATTGCCGCCAAAGCTGTAGCCTGCGCCGGTGTAGACGGCGACCCAGACCGCCTCGCCCGCAACGCCCGCGATGGTGAAGGGCAGCCAGCCAAAGCGGGTGGCCCCGGTCACCAGATTGGCATAGGGGCCCAGCGGGCTGACCAACCAGCGCGACAGGAACACCGCGAGCGCCCCCTTGGCGGCGATCAGGGCCTGTGCGCGGGCGATCAGGGCGGCGCGTGTGCCGGTGGCGGCGCGGTCGAGCACGGCGGCCCCGCCAAGGCGCGCAGCCCAATATCCGGCCTGATCGCCCGCCACCGCGCCCAGCAGAGCGCCTGCCACCACCTGCCACAGCACCAGATCGCCCGCCGCGGCAAAGCCGCCTGCGGCCAGCATCAGGATCGACGCGGGCACCGGCAGCGCAAGACAGGACAGGAAGGTGACAACCGCCACCAGCCACGGCCCGTAGGTGGGCACCGCCGCCAGAACCCAGTCGGTCATCAGGGGGCGGCCTTTTCCAGCGCGCGTTGTGCCAGCAGCACCGCCAGCGCGCTTTCTACCTGCGCAATGACCTCGGCCACCGGCACGCCGCGGTCCCGCGCGATCTGCTCCAGCGTGAAGGGCCTGCCCCTTTCCGGCGATGGCAGGCCGGCCAATGCGTCAATCTCGCGCGCAGGCAGGCCCCAGCTTTTGCCGATATAGCCGACGGTCATCCACGGTTGCACCTGCTGGTTGCGATGCTCGGGGTTGGACCAATAGACCACCTGCACCCCAAAGCGCACCGCAAAGAACAGCGTCAGCGCAAGGGCAAGTGCGAAGGTCAGGGTCAGAATGGGATGGCGGCGGATCAGGCTCATCTGATGTCCTTCAGCCCGCGGGAAATGCCTTCCAGCGTCATCGGCACCATGCGCTGACCAAAGATTTCGCGGATCAGCCGGGTGGACTGGGTATAGTCCCAATGCGCCTCGGGCACCGGGTTGATCCACAGATGGTGCGGCCACTGCGTGCAGGCGCGTTGCAGCCAGACCTGACCGGCCTCGGCGTTCCAATGTTCATTGGCCCCGCCGGGGTGCAGGATTTCATAGGGCGACATCGCGGCGTCACCGACAAAGATGCAGCGATAATCGGCGCCATAGCTGCGCAACACCTCGGCGGTCGGGGTCTGCGCGTCCCAGCGGCGGGCGTTGTCGCGCCAGACGCCCTCATACAGGCAGTTGTGAAAATAGAACGGGATCAGATGCTTGAACTCGGACCGGGCCGCACTGAACAGCTCTTCGAGAACGCGGATATAGGGGTCCATGCTGCCGCCGACATCGAGAAACAGCAAGATCTTGACCGCGTTGCGCCGCTCGGGCCGGGTTTGCACGTCCAGCCAGCCACTGCGGGCGGTGGCGTCGATGGTGCCTTGCAGATCAAACTCTTGTGCCGCGCCATCGCGGGCCCAGCGGCGCAACGACCGCAGCGCGATCTTGATGTTGCGGGTGCCAAGCTCTACCCGGTCGTCCAGATTGCGGAATTCGCGCTTGTCCCAGACCTTGACCGCGCGCTGGTGGCGGGACTGATCTTGCCCGATGCGCACGCCTTCGGGGTTGTAGCCGTAAGCGCCGAACGGGCTGGTGCCTGCGGTGCCGATCCATGTGTTGCCGCCCTGATGGCGGCCCTTCTGCTCGGCCAGACGCTGTTTCAGCGTCTCGATCAGCGCGTCAAAGCCGCCAAGCGCCTGTATCTCGGCGCGTTCTTCCGGGGTCAGGTGACGCTCGGCCAGCTTTTCCAGCCAGTCGCGCGGAAGGTCGATGGCGTCCAGCACCTGATCGGGCGAAATCGCCTCCAAGCCTTCAAAGGCTTGGGCAAAGGCGCGGTCAAAGCGGTCAAGATGGCGTTCGTCTTTGACCAATGCGGTGCGCGACAGGTAATAGAAACCCTCGACATCGTAGGTCACCAGACCGGCGGCCATGCCATCCAGCAACGACAGGTATTCGCGCAAGGATACCGGAATGCCGGACTGGCGCAGGATCTCGAAGAACGGCAGAAACATCGGCTATCCTGTTTGAAAGCGCATCAGATCGGCACCCGCCGGGCAAAGATGGTGACGACCGTGCCCAACTGGCCAAAGGCAATACCGAATTCTGCGGCATAGTGTGCCACGCCAAGGCTGCTGGTGCCGCGCCTTTTTGCGACATTTGCGCCAAACAGGCTGCCAAGACCCAAACCCGCCAGAACGATCATCCGCTCTCCCTTGCCTGTGTCCCGGCAGGGCGCGGCGATGGCTTAGCCCCGCGTGCCCCGGTTGGCGAGCGCGCGGATATCGGACAGCCGCACCCGCGCCAGAGCCTCTGACCCGAAGGCATAGCGCGCCCAGGCCAGACTGTCGAGCCGGGCCTTTTGTGCCGCTGTCTGCCGACCCGTGGCCTCCAGCGCTTCGGCCTGCATCGCCAGCAACGAGGCCAGCAGCGCGGCGTTCTGGTGGCTGCGGGCGACCGGAATGGCGCGGTCGGTCAGCGAAAGAACCCGCGTGAATTGCCCGGAAGACAGGGCAAAGGCCGAAAGCTGCATATCGACATGGGCGGTATGGATCTGCGCCCCGGGCTGGTTGCGCCAGATTTGCGCGGCACGGGTATAGGCGGCGATGGCCCCTGCGGCATCGGTTCCGGTCAGGGCGCGGCCCTTGGCAAAGTGGCTGAAGGCAAGCCGCCCATCGGTCCAGCCCTGCGCCTGGGCGACGCCGATCATCCGGGCCGCGGCAGTCTGGCTGGCAGTGGTGCTGCCGCGCGCGCCAAACGCAGCCTCGGCGGCAGAAACCCAGGCGCGTGGGCTGATCTGCCCCGGCGTGCCAGCGATGCCTGCGCCCCTTGGGTTCAGGCGGGCCAGAATGGCCGGCAGGCGGGCCGCGACCTCGGCCTGGGTCATGCCCGAGCGCAATTCGGGGGCGTAATGAACACGCAGCATCAGCATGTCAAAGCCGGTCAGCACCGAATGGAAATTGTCATCGTTGAACACCGAATCCGGCAAGCGGAACAGGTCGTTCAACGGCCCCATGGCCTGCGCCAGTTCTTCGTGCAGGCAATCGCGCAGTTCTTGCGGGCTGCTGTCGGAGGGGGCAATGACGGCAACCTTGTCGCGGCGTTGCAGGCGCGCCCAATCGACCGCAGCACTGCGTCGGGCGGCGCTGTAGTCTTGCAGCGAGCGCACGCCCGGCACCACGAAACAGGCCGCCGAGGGCACGGCGCGGCGCAGGGCCGACTTGGGTTGGAAATCGATGGTGATCGCGGCAGGGCCGGTGGTCTGGCGGATATCAAGCCCGGCCTCGGCGCGGAACCGGGCGATCAGGCGGGCCAGTTCGGGGGCGGCCGAAGGCGGGACATCGCCGGTCAGGGCCACGGTGATCGGGCCTTCGAACCGGGTCAGCACCGGCAGGGTGCGGCCGCTTTCCATCCGAAACGAAAGGTCCAGAAAATCGGCGGCCATCGCGGTGTTCGACCGTGTGGCGCCAACGGCGGGGCCACCGGCAAAGCTGGGCATCGCGGGCAGCCCGGGGGCGGCGATGCGGTCATAGGCCAAGCCTTTCGACACCTCGGCCTTTGGCACCGGCCCGCAGGCGGTGAGGGCTGTCGAGGCGAGGAAGGCGGCAAGCGGCAGGCTTAGGCGCATGAGAGTGGCAGCTCTGTTGCACGAGGGGGCGCGGCAAGAGCCCCCGGTTTCGTTGGCTGGCAGGAGGCCCGGAAACACCGGACCGCCGGGCCGCGGGTCACTGTCCGGCCCCCCCGGCAGGATGTTCATCGTCCTGCCCGATCCGGGCGTGACGGGTCTGCTGCTGGCCGGCCCGGGCCCTGCCCGCACATCGCCCAAACCCACGCCGCACCCCCGAGGCGGTGGCGGCGTTCGCGGGGGGACGACAGGGACCATGCGGGCTCCGGCTGGGGTGGGGAACCTTGCCTGTCAACACAGCTTGCATGTCGGCAAGGCGGCAACATTGTGTCAATGCTGCGAAAACCACCGCCGGGGCCGGGTCTACCCCCGGGTCTACCCATGGAGCAAGCGAGGAGCGGGCCTACCCGATTTATCCACAGGACATTGCGAAATGTTTCAGAATGTTACGTTGGATGGGCGGCGCGTGAAGTTCTCGGTGCGCAACATCGGCCAGGTCCCGGTCAAACCCTTGCGATTCGGTCTGAAGTCTGACGGCGCCTTAGCGGTTGCCCCGCGCCATGAAGGCGATCCGCTCGAACAGTTGCACGTCCTGCTCGGTTTTCAGCAGCGCGCCATACAGCTTTGGCAGCATCGCCTTGCCGTCACGCCTCAGGTCTTCGGGCGCAAGGTCTTCGGCCAGCAACAGCTTGAGCCAATCCAGCACCTCGCTGGTGGAGGGCTTTTTCTTCAGCCCCGGCGTTTCACGCAGCTCAAGAAATTGCGTCAGGGCCGTGGTCAGCAACGCCTCTTTGATCTGCGGGAAATGCACCTTGACGATGGCGCGCAGCGTGGCCTCGTCGGGAAAGCGGATGTAGTGAAAGAAACAGCGCCGCAAGAAGGCGTCGGGCAGTTCCTTTTCGTTGTTCGAGGTGATGATGACAACGGGCCGGTGTCGGGCGCGGATGGTCTGGCCGGTCTCGTAGACGTGAAACTCCATCCGGTCGAGTTCCTGCAACAGGTCGTTGGGAAACTCGATATCGGCCTTGTCGACCTCGTCGATCAGCAAGACCACGCGGGCAGGGGCGTCAAACGCCTGCCAAAGCTTGCCGCGCCGGATGTAGTTCGACACGTCATGCACCCGCGCGTCGCCCAGCTGGCTGTCGCGCAGGCGGCTGACGGCATCGTATTCATAAAGGCCCTGTTGCGCCTTGGTGGTGGATTTCACATGCCATTCGATCAGCTCCAGCCCCAGGCTGTCGGCCACCTGACGCGCCAGTTCGGTCTTGCCGGTGCCAGGTTCGCCCTTGACCAGCAACGGGCGTTGCAGCGTGACGGCGGCATTGACCGCGACCGACAGATCCTTGCTGGCGACATAGCTGGCGCTGCCGGTAAACTGTGCTGGCATCCTGGCCCCCTTGTGCTGCGCATCGAGCTTTCGACCTAGCGGCTTGGCGCGGGGCTCGCAAGGTTTTGCAAGCGGGCCATGGACCTACAAAGCCTAGTGACAAGCCGGTCAAAACGGGCTAGGTGCACGGCCAACAGGAGAGCGCCATGTCAGATGCCCACCTGGCGGCGCGCTCCGGGCCATTGGAGAGTGCTGCTATGAAGCCAGAATTGTTCCTGCCGGAAGATTATCGCCCTGCCGAGAGTGAGCCCTTCATGAATGAACGGCAGCTTGAGTATTTCCGTCGCAAATTGGTGACCTGGAAACAGGAATTGCTGAGCCAAAGCGCCGAAACCATCGACAACCTGCAAACCAGCGCCCGCAACGTGCCCGATATCGCCGACCGGGCCAGCGAAGAGACCGACCGTGCGCTGGAACTGCGCACCCGTGACCGTCAGCGCAAGCTGGTGTCGAAGATCGACGCCGCCCTGCGCCGGATCGACAGTGGCGAATACGGCTATTGCGAAATGAGCGGTGAGCCGATCAGCCTGAAGCGTCTGGATGCCCGGCCGATCGCCACGATGACGCTGGAAGCCCAGGAAAAGCATGAACGCCGCGAAAAGGTTCACCGTGAGGAATAGCCCATCCGGCGCGCGGATATGCGCGCTTGTCCCGCGGGCCTTGGAATGAAACCGTGACGCCGGGCCGAAGGGTCCGGCGTTTTGCTTCACGGACAGCCCAAGCCCAAGCCGAAGCCAAAGAAGGAAGACGAAGATGAGCTTGATCGGCCAAGAGGTCACCGTTCTGGGGGCAGGGGTTGCAGGGCTGGCGGTGGCGCGCGCCTTGGCGTTGCGCGGGGCGCAGGTCACCGTGCTGGAACAGGCCGACGCGGTGCGCGAAGTCGGGGCCGGGTTGCAGATCAGCCCGAATGGCGCCGTGGTGCTGCGCGCATTGGGGCTGGGCGAGGCGTTGGAGACCGCCTCGATGCGCGCCCGGGCGGTCGAGTTGCGCGATGGCCCGACGGGCGAGATGGTGATGCGGCTGGACGTGGCGCGGGCGCGGCCTGATCAGGGCTATCACTTCTTGCACCGCGCCGATCTGATTGCCCTGCTGCTGGAGGGTGCGCGTGAGGCCGGGGTGACGTTGCGCCTGTTGCAGCGGGTGGCCGAGGTGGACCTGTCCGGCCCGCGCCCGGTCTGGCGCACCGAGACCGGCGACCGGGGCGAAACCGACCTGCTGATCGGGGCTGACGGGCTGCATTCCAAGACACGCGAAGCCTTGCAAGGCAAGGTCGCACCGGTCTTTACCCATCAGGTCGCCTGGCGCACGATCATCCCCGAGCCGCCGGGAGGGGCCGATGTGGCCGAGGTATACATGGGGCCGGGACGGCATCTGGTCAGCTACCCGCTGCGCGGTGGCACGATGCGCAATATCGTGGCGGTGGAAGAGCGCGAACGCTGGGTCGAAGAGGGCTGGAACCTGCGCGACGACAAGATGGATGTGCAGATGGCCTTTGAAGGCTTTTGTCCCCGGGTGCAGGGCTGGCTGGACCGGGTTGAGGATGTCTGGCTGTGGGGGCTGTTCCGCCACCCGGTTGCCCGCCGCTGGCAGGCGGTGCAAGCGGCCGGGGCCGTGGCGATCCTGGGAGATGCGGCCCATCCGACGCTGCCGTTTCTGGCGCAAGGCGCCTGCATGGCGCTGGAGGATGCCTGGGTGCTGGCCGACTCACTGGCCCGGCACGACACCCCGGCCGCCGGCCTTGCCGCCTATCAGGCAGCCCGCGCGCCGCGCTGCACCAAGATTGTGGCGGCGGCCAATGCCAATGCCCGGGCCTATCACCTGTCTGGCCCGCTGCGCGGTCTGGCCCATCTGGGCCTGCGGTTGGGCAGCAGCCTTGCCCCGGATTTCGCGCTGAACCGCTTTGATTGGCTCTATGGACATGACGTGACCCGGGCCTAGGCGGATTTGCGTGGACAAATATTCCAAGCAAGCCCCTTGCCCCCGCCGCGCCGCGTCATTAAACGGGTCAGTGGAGTGGTGGCCGAGTGGTCGAAGGCACACCCCTGCTAAGGGTGCAGACGGCAACGTCTCGAGGGTTCGAATCCCTTCCACTCCGCCACATTCAGATACTGAATCCGTCCAAGGGCCCCGATTGGGGCCTTTTTTCTTTTTGTTTCAAAGGGCGTTGGCAGGGCCATCCGCCCTTCGGAGACTGGGCGCTTGACGCGGAATGGGTCTCCGAATGGCCTGCGTCTCTCTTCGAGCGCCCCTCGATGGTCACGGGACGGCGCAAAACATCCTCGCATTTCCAATGGGTTGCCGGGTTCATAGGGTCGCCCCGTTCGCGAGATAATCCGGTGACGGAGACCGACACGAAGGCGCAGGGCGGCCAGAAGGACGGCTCCGTGGCGGCCGATCCCCAAGTCCGGCGGAAGCGTCCGAAGCGAGCCAGGACCCTGCCGGAAGTCTCTGATGACAAACA
>JAFGXY010000039.1 GCA_016936395.1 Paracoccaceae bacterium
ATACCGGCGTGACCGGTCTTTGGGTCTTGCAGATGCGGGGTGGCGTCCTTCCCGGTGCGCAGGTGGTTGAGGGTGTGGTGCGGGGTGGCACGCCGCAGGCCGATGTCCTTGTCGGGACGGGTCTTGATGATCTTGTGTCAGGCGCCGCCGACAATGACAGGCTGATCGGGCTTGAGGGCAGCGACACCCTGGAAGGCGACTATGGCAGCGACACGCTTGATGGCGGGGCGGGCGACGATTTCCTCTACGGTGGCCGCTTGGCCAATGATCAGCGCGACCTGATCTACGGGGGGGACGGCAACGATTTCATTGATGGCGGACCCGGCAATGATGAATTGATCGGCGGCAACGGCGATGACACGATCTATGGCGGCCTTGGGTCCGATACGGTCATCGGCAACGCCGGGGCCGATGTGCTGGCGGGCGGCGGTGGGTCTGATGTGTTGTTCGGCAATGACGGGGCGGATTTCCTGAACGGTGGCTTTGGCTTTGACCGGATGAACGGCGGCACCGGTGCCGACAGGTTCTTTCATCTGGGTGTGCCCGAGCATGGGTCTGACTGGATTCAGGACTATACCGCCGCGGATGGAGACGTGCTGGTCTATGGCCAGACCAACGCCACGCGCAGCCAGTTTCAGGTAAACTTTGCCTATACCGTCAATGCGCAGGGCGTCCATGCCGGGACACCGGGCCTTGCCGAGGCCTTTGTCATCTACCGCCCCACCGGGCAAATCCTTTGGGCGCTGGTCGATGGCGCCGGCGATGGCGCCATCCGCCTCGATCTTGGGGGCACGCTGGTTGACCTTCTGGCATGAGGCACGGCGCGCCCCTGCGGGCATGGCCGGTCGCACCCTGTTGCTGGATCATTGTCGTGGGCTTTCCGGGCGCGGGCGGACCCAAGGCTCAGCTTGCAGCCCCCAAGCATGCAGACGAAATTTCCCACGGCACCGAGCGATTCTGGCACGCTGGCGGTCGCGGTCAGATGGCGTAGCGCAGGATTGCAGCAAGCCCTGTGCCCTGCGGGATGTCATCTTGACGCGCGGCCAGCACACGGCCGCCATTCAACAGCACGCGCCCGGCGATCTCGTCGATCACGTCATAGCTCACGGCGCTGTCCTCTGTATCAAGGGTGATCTCGCCGGTTTCCTCGTCAACAATGCCGGGAACGACGCTGTCGATGTCGACCACAAGGGTCTCGATCGCACCAAAGGTGGCTGCTCGCGCGGCATCGGCCAGGTCCGAAATCGCCCGCTGGTCACCACTGCGTTCGGCAAACAATGCGCGAAACTCGGCAAGCGATTCTGCATTCAGCCCGTCGACAATCTTACGGGCCTCTGTGCCCAGATCATGTGGAGGCATGTTCACGGGGCTGGTCTCGATCGCGGTCTCGGCCAGATGCGGATAGGTGTTGACTGAACGGTAAAGCGAAAGAAGCGGTTGCGTCGCAGCCAGGATCAGCGGCTCTGACCGGCCCGACAGCAGGCTGCGAAGGGCAGAATCAACCCGGCGGCAATACTGGCGCAGATGGTATTTCTGGCCTTCGGCTCCACCCTGACGGCCCGAGTAATTGCGCGAATTGACATTGGCGGTGCCGGCAACCGAGGCCGCGTCTTTCGGCAGGTTGGGCAAGCGGATTTCCTGTGCTGGCTGGTCGCCCAGCACTTCAATTACACGCACCTCGTTTTCGGCGAGTGCAAGGATGAAGGCGTGCTGCGGCATTGAAACGGCCCGCAAGAGCGGTTTCAGGTGGAACCGGTCAGACACCTGAACGGTCTCGCTCAAACGGTTGGGCAGGCGGTAGCTGCGCAGCCAATCCGCCGTCACGAACACTGCAAGGCTGTTGGCTTGTGTGCGCCAGAACGCGTCGTCATCCAGCAAATCGTGAATCTGCTCTTCAATGGGCCAGATCACACGCTTGGCCACACCAACTTCTTCAAGCTGTGCCACCGCTTCGCCGGCCATCTGCTTCAGACGCGTCCGTGCGGCGTCAATATGTTGCGTTTCGGGGGTTGTCTTCAGGTAGACGCTGACCAAGGCTTCGCCGCGCGCGGTAACAAGCTTGCCGATCTCGGACAATGTTGGAATATCAACGTATAACATGCTGAGCTTCTCTTCCATCGTAAGGCGTCGAGCCCGCGTTCAGGCTGGCCTAAGGTTCTCTCTGGACGTTTCAGGCGGAAGGCTGCGCCACTTCAAGAGCCACCGTCAAGCGATTCTGACTCTGATATGCGGCAAGAGTTCCAACCGCGGGGCACTACAAGCCTCGGCAATATGCTGTCTGTCTGGATGGTGGCGCAGCGCATGTGTGCCGAGACCCATTCCGAAACCATGCCGGTGACAAGAATGACCATAACCTGCCCCCGGTCGCCCCTCGTTCATGATGAGCGATTTTGGGCGTCCGGTGCTGGATGGGCAGCACCGGGGTGATCCTTGCGATCTGGCCGGTCGTCGTGCGTATCCGCTTCTGTCTGCGCACCGCTCAGCTTTCGCGGAATGCCTGCACAAAGTAATCTGTGAACGGTTTGACCAGATAGGCCAGCGGTGTGCGGGCTTGGGTCTGGATGAAAGCCTCGACCGGCATACCGGGCAACAGCGTTTGGCCCAGTCGCTCGGCTTCGGTGGCCGAAAGCGAGATCTCGGCACGATAATAGGTGGCATTGGTGACCTGATCGGTCAGCGCATCGGCCGACACCAGCGCCACTTGCCCATTCAGTTCTGGCGTTGTGCGGGCTGAAAACGCCGGGAACATCAGCTTTACCGGCTGACCGACCTGCACCTCATCAATATGGATCGGCGCAATCTGGACGGTGATGATCAAGGGTCGGTCCTGCGGGATGATGAAGGCCACCGGATCGGCCGGGCGCAGCACAGCGCGCGGCGTGGTGACTTGCATGCCCAGCACCGTGCCCGAGGTGGGTGCCCGGATATCCAGCCGGGCCACTTGTTCGGCCAGCGCGCGCTGGCGCTGGATCAACTGCAATTCTTCGGTGCCAATATCGCGCAGCTGGGTGTTGGCCTCTTCGCGGCGTTGTGCGGTCAGGCCAAGGGTCTGCATTTCGATTTCGGTGATGCGGCCTTCGGCCTGCGCCCGGCTGGCGGTCAGCTCGCCGACCTGACCCGAGAGCCGGGCCTCTTCGCGTTGCAAGGCCAGAACGCGCGGTGCCTGCGCAAGGCCCTTGGCCAACAGCGACTGCTGGTCGGCCAGTTCTATGGCGATCAGGTCAAGCTGGCTGGTCAGGGCGCGGGACTGCGCGTCAATCCCTTCGATCTGCGAGCGGGTCTGGGCCGCGCGCTTGTCAAGCTGATCCACCGTGCGTGACAGAGTCTCGGCCCTGGCCTCAAACAGGCGTCGCTGACCTTCAAGCTGCTCTGCGGCCTCGGGGTTGGCGGCAGCCACCCTGATCAGGGACTCCGGGAGCGGCATGGAGGTCAGTCCGTCACGCTCGGCTTCCAGTCGGGCCCGGCGGGCCTGGGCTTCGAACAACTGTCCTTCGACAATGCTCAATTCGGATCGGATCAGCGTGCCATCCAACCGCAGCAGAATGTCGCCCGCCTGAACATGATCGCCTTCGACGACCAGAATCTCGGCGACCACGCCGCCATCGGGGTGCTGGACGATCTGGCGGTTTTGCTCCACTTCGATCCGGCCCGGAGCAATGATCGCACCCGAGATGGTGGTGAGGACCGACCACAGGCCAAAGCCACCAAGCAACACCGCAAGCGTGATGCCGCCCAGCCACAAGGGTGCACGGGCGCGCAAGAATGGGGGAAGATCGGGCCCTTGGGTTGTCATGCCACGCCCCCCGGTCCTTGCTTGCGAACAATCTCGGTGTGGTTCTTGACCATGCCGCGCAAAACCTCGTCTCTGGGGCCAAAGGCGCGGCGCTGGCCCTCTTCCAGCATCAACAGCATATCACATTCCTGAATGGCTGCGGGTCGGTGGGCGATGACGATGACGCTGCCCCCCGCAGCCTTGATCCGGCGTATGGCACTGTTCAGCGCTACCGAGCCGTCATTGTCGAGGTTGGAATTTGGCTCATCCAGGATCAACAGCACCGGATCGCCGTAAAGCGCCCGTGCCAGACCCACCCGCTGAATCTGCCCGCCAGAAAGCTGAGCGCCCGAGGCCGACAGCCGTGTGTCATAGCCTTTGGACAGCCGCAGGATCATGTCATGTGCATCGGCTGCCCGGGCGGCAGCGACCACCTTGGTGTCATCGGTCTGCGGTGACAGCCGACCGATGTTTTCGGTCACCGTGGCATCAAACAGTGTCACGTTTTGCGGCAGATAGCCCACATAGCTGCCCAAAGTATCAGGGTCGTAGTGAAACAGTTCCGCACCATCGAGTCGGATTTTGCCGCCCACAGGCCGCACCGCCCCCACAAGAGCGCGGCCCAGCGTTGATTTGCCCGCGCCGGACGGCCCGATGATGCCAAGCGCTTGCCCCGGTTCCAGACGGAAACTGACCCCGCGCAGGATCGGGTTGGGGTTGCCCGGCAAGACAACCGAGACCCCCTCAACCTCCAGCAGCGCCTTGGGACGCGGCAAGACCGTGCGTCGGGGCTCGGGTGGTTGCAGCGACAACAACTGGACCAGATGCTCGCGCCCTTCCCGGGCGCGCGTCAGGATTGCCCATTGACCGATGGCTTGTTCGATGGGCGCCAGCGCCCGGCCCATGATAATCGAGCCTGCAATCATCGCACCGGCCGTCATTTCGCCCTGAAGCACAAGCCATGCCCCTAGGCCCAGAATGGCGGACTGCAGGAAAAGGCGCAACGTGCGGGTGGCACTGTTGAAACCGCCAGCCATATCAGAACTGACCATGCTGGTCGACAGCGCCTCGGTGCGGGCGGCAGACCAGCGTTGAAAGGCCGCATCGGTCATGCCAAGGGCGCGCAGCAATTCGGCCTCGGATTTCAATCGCTCTGCCATCTGTTCCGCGACGATGTTGGCGGTGTTGGCGCGCAGGATCGGAGCCTTGCCCATGTTTTGATTGACCAGCGCCAGAATGACCAGAACCGCGCCACCGCCGATGGCCAGCCATCCGAGCATGGGGTGGAACACGAAGATTGCGGCCAGAAACACAGGCGTCCAGGGCATGTCCATCAGGGCGGCAGACACCGGAGATGACCAGAACTGCTGCATGGATTGCAGATTGCGCTGCGCCGACAGAGCCAGTGGGTCGCCCGGGGAAATGCTGGCGCGGGTCAGCGCGGCCTCAAACACCCGGCGGTCCAACCGGGCCTGCAGCCTTGCGCCGATGCGGGCCAAAAGACGCGAGCGGGCATGGTCCAACAGGCCCATGGCCAGAAAAAGGAAAACCACCAGAATCGACAGAGCGACCAGCGTTGCCTCGGACCGGCTGCCCAGAACGCGGTCGTAGACCTGCAGCATGTAAAGCGGTCCGGTCAACATCAGCAGGTTGACGAAAATACTGAACAGCACCGCCGCCGCCAGAAGCCAGCGCGATTCCCGCTGTATGCGCCCGATCTCTGCGCGCCCTGCAGCGGTTTGTGAAGCCCCCAGAACGGACGTCATGGATCAAGACCTTTCCTCAAAACCCCGCGGATCGCCACGGCATCAATGTCAACACGGCTGTCTTCGCACAAGTCGCATCGCGATGTCACGCAAGCAAATAGTCGAGTCTGCACAAATGGTTGCATATAGGTTCGCACGCCGCGCGCATGAATAGATGCGTGCCGCATCTTGCGGACAGGGCCAGCCCGCGAAATCTTTGTCCGGCACGCAGGGCGCCTTGCCGGCGGACCGTAGAAAGGCCACGGCTGTGGATGGTCCCTGCCCACCAACCTGAAGATGCCGGTGGCGAAAGCTTGCGCTGCAAAAACGCTCCGATGCGGATGCGCCGCAGGGCGCGTGTTTTGGGGAACGCTTCACCCCGGCCCGGTGCGTCCGCAAAACACCCATGCCGACACAAGACGTCACGACTGCGCCCTTCAACAGGGGCTGGGGCGGCCAATTTCATGCGCAAGGATCGCGCGGTTCAGGGATTGGCGCAGATCAAACTTTGGCGTCCAGCCCGTCATGGCGTGCAGTAGGCTGGGGTCACCATAGCAGATGTAGTTGGGCGTTGGGTTGACCGGGTCCTTTATCGATTGCCATTCCCGGCCTGTGATTGTGCAGATCAGGGTTAACAGGTCCGAAATGCGTGTTGGCTTTCCTGTCGCGACATTGGCAACGCTGCCTGCCTGACTGCGCAGCGCCATGGCAATCAGGGCGTCGGCCACATCGTCAACATCGACAAAATCCCGCACATCGCCGATGTTGGCGACACCAAGGGGCTGGTCGCTTGCGGCCATGGCACGCCCGATGAACACCTGCGGCGCAAGATGGCAGGCTTGGCCTGCGCCAACCAGATTGAAGATGATGCCGGTCTGCACGTCCAGCCCGTGCTTTTGGTGCGCCTCATGCGCCATCTCCAGCGCCGCCAGCTTTGCACGGCCATAGTCGCTGGATGGTTGCATCGGATCGGTTTCGCGCGTGGCCCGCCCGGTGGCCGCACCCTTCCCATAGACGGCGGCCGATCCCGACAGCACCAGACGCGGTGGCCGCGCCAGCTGACCAAGCGCGTCCAGCCACGCCTGCGTCAGTGCGATGTTTTGCGCAACGTCCTGCTGACGGGTGCCTGGAATTATGCCCGCGGCATCTATGGCAATATCGGGCGCGGTGTCGGCAACCAGCGCTGCAAGCCATCGCGGGTCACGCTGGTCTCCGTGTTGCCGCGTCACGGCGGTGACAGACAGGCCCAAGGCCCGGGCCCGAGACACCACGGCGCGCCCGACAAACCCCGCCGCTCCGGTGACAAGAAGGTGCGGGGCCGGGTTACTGACTTGTGTCATTGGCCATGGCCGGGCTGCGGTCTGCGCCTCGTTCCGGTCACCTCAACGGTCATCTGCGGCACCTGTTGTCGGGTCTTCATTCAAAATCTCGCGCAAGGCCAAGTGCTGATACCCCAAAGGTGCGATGGAGCGAAGGCCGGGTCAACCCGGCCAACGCCGCATCGCGAATGCCGCTCGATCTGCACCTGTTTGGGCGGGTGGTTGATCTGTCGGCATCGGAACGCGTGGGCACAGAGGACGCATGGAGTGGCTGACGGAAAATGCATTCTCCTTTCATGCCTCGAGGTGCCAGTCAGAAAATGAAATCGTCAGCACCCCAGGCACTGATCGGGATCGTGCCACCGCCCGCTTGGGACACGCGCAGGGTCATGTCACCAAAGCTGATCAGCGCGCCGTCACTGCGGGTGCTGATCGTCAGTGCGGACATGTCGTAAAGGCGACCCCAGTCGGACAGGTCGATGCGATCCTGTCCCTGCGCAAAGTCGGTAATCTGGCTGACCTGCGCGCCGGGCGAAAGCTTGAAGATATCATGGCCCGCCCCGCCGGTCAGCGTGCTGCTGCCGACCCCGGCGATCAGCATGTCATCGCCCGCCCCGCCTTGCAGCGTGTCATTGCCGCCCGCGCCAAAGATCAGGTCATCCGTCGCGCCCCCGATCAGATGCTCTGACGCGGCAGTGCCCAAGGTCAGCGGCCCCACGGTTTCCATTGCCACGGAAAACCGCGCCAGCCCCCCGGCCCCCGCCACGAAGATATCCAGCGCATCGCCGCGCAGGCTGACCGACAGCCCGCTGACCCCTTGGGCAAAGCCCGACCAGCCATCGCGCGCCTCAAGGCTCTGGTGATGGAACAACGTGCCGCCGGGCAGCAGTTCCAGCAGGCTGATGCCGCCATCGCCGCCTCCCGCCACCACAAAGCTTCGGTTCAGATAGCTGATGGTTTCGATTCGGCTGACGTGGTCAAAGCGGGTATTGCGGTCATCAAGCAGGTGATCGGTCACGAACATCACCCCCAGCGGGTTGACACGGACGACCGAAAGGCTGCCCGCCGCTGCAGACCCTGCGATCACATAGCCTGCCCCGCCGACCTCGGCCACCGCAAGGGCCCCAAGCCCCGAGACCCAAAGCCCATCCTTGGCGGTCAGCGTATCAACCAGCACAAGACCGCCGCCGGGTTCCAGCCGAAAACTGCTCAGACCGTCCCGAAGACCCGAGGCAGCGATCAGGAACAGATCACCACCAACAGTCAGGCTGACCATGTCCGAAACCCCGTCCAACATGGCCTTGGGGCCGTCTGCTGCACGGGCGACAAGGCGCGGGGCTTCATCGGCCGACAGGCGCAGGATTTCCAGCGTGTTCCGATCATGCGCGGCGGTGGCCAGATAGGTCTGCCCCCCCAGAAACAGCGGCTCGACCACCGAAACCGCCATCGTAACGCCCCCTGCCTGAACAATCGGGGCAAGGGGGGTCAGGCTGCCGCCCGCCGCACCCATGGCCTGCACATCAATCCGGGCTCCGGTGCGGCTGGCGCTGTAAACCAGCAATTGGTCCTCCAACGACACCAGAGCGGCATCCGACAGCATGACGCTGCCCGACGGGTCGGTCACGACCCTGCTTGCCAACAGGTCGGCTTGCGCATCGGTCAGCGACAGCAGATGCAAAGTGCCGGTCGCGGCAGACCCGGCCAACAGCCGGTCGCCAGCCGGCGTGCCAAAAGGCAACAGAATCGACAGCGTGGACCAAGATCCGGTGGCCGTGCCGAAGCCGGTCAGAAAGCGAAACGTGAACATTGTCTGGCACACCCCATGCCAATACCCCGCTGACGGGTATCGCATCAGGGCCGGGGCAGTCGCGTGGGGCAAATGCGGCCAATCAGCGGCCTTTTGCAAAAACCCCCGCAATCCCGCTTTGCCTGTGGACAATCGGGTTGTCGCGGTTGATGCCCTTCATCTGATCCGCTATCAGCAGAGCGACGGGCGGAGTATGGCGTCAGACTGCCAGAGCATGGGGGATTGGAACTACGCTTGAAAACCACCTTGCGTTTTGGCCCGTTCGTATGCGTCCTGATTGCACTTGCCGGTTGCACCGCCCCTCGCGGAGCGCTGTTGCAAAGCGAAATCATGCGGGAGTCGAACCGCCGCGACGCCAGCTATTCCGTGGTGAATGTGACGCAGGCCAATCTGGCTGAAGTGTCGGGCTGGCCCGCCACGGGAACAAATCTTGGGCTGAACTGGCCGGGCAAGGGTCAAAGCCAACGCTCGCGCAGCTTGCGGGCGGGCGACACGATCAATCTGACGATCTGGGACAGTCAGGAAAACTCGCTTCTGACGTCAATCGAACAGCGGGCGGTGCCGATGAACGGGCTGTTGATCAGCCCGCAGGGCACCATCTTCGTGCCCTATATCGACGAGGTGAAGATTGTCGGCATGTCGCCGGAACAGGCGCGCAGCGATATCCAATCCCGGCTGATGCAGATCGCGCCGTCTGCCCAGGTGCAACTTGCGGTCGATCCGGGTGATCAGAACGTGATTGAACTGGTCAGCGGTGTGCAGAAACCGGGGCGCTATCCTTTGGCGTCACGCGGGGTGACGATCCTGTCGGCCTTGGCCGAAGGCGGCGGTATCCCGGACGGCATGCGCAACCCCGTGGTGCGGTTGCAGCGCGGCGGCGAGTCTTACGCCACCCTCGCGCAAGAGATTTATCGCAGCCCCGACCAGGATATCCTGTTGCGCGGCGGCGACAGGATTGTGGTCGAATCCGATCCGCGCAGTTTTATCATTCTGGGGGCCGCCGGGGCCGAACGCACGGTGCCGTTCGAAAAGCCGCGTCACACGCTGATGGAGGCGCTGTCGCTGGGCGGCGGGCTGCTGGACAGCCGAGCCGATATCCGCGCTGTGCTGGTGTTGCGCAAATATGCACCATCCTTGGTGCGCAGCGATGGCAAAGGCCCGGACCGCACGCAGGTGGTGTTTGCCTTTGACCTAAGCAGCGGCGACGGGTTGTTTGCCGCCCGCAGCTTTGCCATCCATCCCGATGATGTGGTGCTGGCCACGGAATCGCCCTTGCCCGTGGCGGGCAGCCTGCTTGGCCTGTTCGGCTCGGCCTTGGGTATCAGTCAGCGGCTGTAAGGCAGCACCTGGGGTCGGCGACACCATCGGTTCAGGATGCCGCCCCACGGTGGACAGCAGCAAACGTCCAACGGCTGCAGCGCAGCCAGAAATTTGCAGGCACATCTTCGCGGAAAATATCTGTTCCGGGGTTTTCAGCCGTGGGCAAGGGGCTGCGGGTCACAGCAAAGCCGGGTTGCCAAGGGGCAAGCCTGTCTTCAAGACGGCTGTTGCAGCGTTCGGCATAATCCTGCAGTGCACGGCACTCCTCCCGTGTCCAAATCCGGCTGCGCGAATCAGGCCCAAACTGCGTATCAAAGGCACCAGTGACAGCTGTCACCAACCATGGTGGAGCGATGATCGGTTCAGAAACAATACTTGCAGCCCAGCTTGCCAGCGGCTTGGGAGACGGATTGGACACGCCACCATTGACCAACGAGAGCGCCTCAACCGGAAGATCTGATCCCAAATGCGATAGCATCGCTCCGACAATTCCACCAGGTGCCCTGATACTTCTGTCAAAATCCATAAAGGTAATCTCCTCAGGGGAGAAACCTGTCAATAAATGATCATACAATTGGTTGTAATCCGTCGACAGTCCCATCGCCATATCCCGGCCCAGAACAGCCTCGAGGACTTGCGACAGACTCGGGGGAGAATGCGACTTCGCGATCTCTAAGTAGATCGACTGGATGAATTGCCATTGCTCGCGCAAGACACAAACGACCTCAATTTGGTCGAAACCAGCCAGAGCCTTACGAACGGCGACGAAATCTATTTTCATTCCACGGTTAAGGCGTGAAAACTCTTCACTGCTTAAGAAAACCGTCTTATCGCCCGAGGAATATTCGGCAGAAATCTGCGCTAGAGCTGCAGTAGCGCCTCCCGGCAGCGCATAAATGTCGGGCAAAGGGTTCCAGTCCATCACCAGCCCATGATGGCCGGTGGCCGGGCCCAGCATAGGATAGATCAACCCGTGTTCGGCCAGCAGCGCCGCATTGTGGGCGAACATGTCCTGAATGGTGGTAGTGGCGGTCTTGTGGGTGCCGATGTGCAGAACAACGCGGGCCATAAGGCTTCAGATTCCTTTCGTGAGCGGTTGGGTCGGAAGCGGTCGGGCTGCCGCGAATTCATCGCTCACTACATCCAGATAGGCAGAACCGAAAGTCTGGCTTGGCTCCAGCACGGCCTTTTCCGCCCATTCATTCCACGCATTCACGAAAAGTTCATTCCGATACGAGGTCTTGATGCGAGAGCGCAGCACGCCCGACAGCCAGACACGAAAGCTGGCGGGGTTGGCCCCGTGGGCGATATGCGCACGCAGGCCGCGGCGGGCCGAATTGTCCCAGCTTGGCATGATGCCCGCGATGGTGTTGGCGGGCAGTTTCGCCAGATACTCTGCCCCCTGCGACCGGGCCGCGGCGGCGGTGTAATCATAGATCAGCCCGGTAAAGCGGCCATTGACCGGCACCGGCATCACATTGCCCTGAGGCCCGCCGACCAGATAATCGGGGCCCTCGACCAGACCATGCGGCGGCATCTCGATCCAGAAGTCGAACAGATCGGGGGCGACCGGATTTTCGCCCGCAATGTGAAAGCTGACCGCGCCCAGTTCAACCTCGCCCAGCCCTTCGGTGCGGAAGGCCGCGCGCAGGCGTGCAAGGCTGCCCACAGGGTCGGGCATGTCTTCGGGGCGATAGATCACAAGGCGCGGGCGGGTGCCGTCGGGGCGCAGATAGCGCGGGTCGCGCATGTAGCGCGCGATGTCGGCGGCAAGTGCTGCCTCAAAGCCCGTCGCATAGGTCTGCTCAAGCAAGACCTCGCCCGACAGCCCGTCCCAGTTCCGCCGCCAGCTTTCATTGGCCCAGCACAGGTAGAAGGGAAAGTCGATCTCGGGGCGGGTCAACAGCTTGTCCAGCGGGGCCTCCAGCACACGGCGGCCATCGAACCAGTAGTGATAGACGCAAAAGGCGTCGATCCCGGCGCGGCGGGCAAGGGCGGTCTGTTCCCCCATCACCTCGGTCGCGCGCAGGTCATAGAAGCCCAGATCGGCGGGCAGCATCGGTTGCAGATGCCCCGCAAAGCACGACGGTGTCGCGATTGCAGCACGCCATTCGGTATAGCCCTTGCCCCACCAGGCATCGTTTTCGCGGGTGGGGTGAAACTGCGGCAGATAAAACGCCGAGGTCAGCGCCGGGCGCAGTGCGGGTGGGGCCGCACGCGGGTTGGCTGACTTGTGGCCGATCTGGCTGGATTGCAGCACCTTTTGCCCGGCGGCGAGCGCCAGAAAGCCCAGCACCCGTTCAACCGCATGGGCCAGCGTGCCATCGACCTGCGCCGTTTCGTTCTCAAACAGGTCGGCGTGCAGGTTCAGCGACCGCAGCATCGAAATCATCAGGGGCTTGATCCAGTAGATTGACCCTGCCGGAAACGACAGCACTCCCTCGGGCATCCGGACCTCGATCCGTGCCAGCACTTGCCGGGTGCGTTCCAGATTGCTGCCCCACCATTCCTGCCCGGTGTAATGCTGGCCATCGGCCACCCAGAAGGCAGCATCGGGATCGGCGGCAAAGGCCTCCAGCTTTTCGGCCAGCCCGGTGCCGGGCAGGATGCCGGCAATCAGGTGGCGTCGCCAGACGTCGCCATCAACGCGGTGTGGTGATTTCTTGGTGTGCAGCTTGGCCACCGCGCGGTAGCCGGAAAAGGCACCGGCATTGACCAGCGTCATGAACGGCAGGATGTCGCGGCCCTTGTTCGGCACTGCCATCACCCAAGCGTCCGGAAAATCGGCCTGGATGCGGTCTTTCAGCGCCAGAGTCTCATCCCCGCGCCAGGTGACTGTTACAAACAGATCATAGGGGATTGTCACCCCCGTCAGAGTCTCGCGGAACTCGTCCCACAGGTCGGGATAGTAGATATGGACAACGATCGCCTGCGCGGCCTTCGGCCGATCGGGATCAAAGCGCAGCACCGGCACGTCGATGTCGGGCAGTGACACCACCTCGGGCATTTCCTTGGTGACGCGCACCTCGCGATGGCCGGAATCGATGTAATGGCGAAACGGCCGCAACCCCAAGCTTGCCACGTCCGGGTTATAGCGCAGATAGGCAAAGGGCGAAAAATCGGGATTGGGCCGAAACCCCATGCTTTCGCCATAGGCGATATAGTGGTTTTCGGGAAATTTGTGGTAGACAGGATTCAGCTGCGGATAGGCCCCTTTGTAATAGACCCGGTCAAACATCCCGCTCTTTCGGATGGCGCGCAGATAAAGGCGTTCCGAAGGCGAAAGGATGAGGACTCTGGCAAAGCGGATCAGGCGCGCCACTGGGCCGGGTGTTGCAGGTGGCATAGGAACCTCGATTCACATCACACAAATCCCTTAGCAACTGCAGCAAACCAAGGCAAACCATCCATGGGCGCATCGGCCGCTTTTGTCAGGCACCTTCCGTGATCAGAAAGCGATGGTGCCGATACAGCAGCAACATCCCCAGAAACAGAAAAACCAGACCGGTCGCATAAACAAAAACCGGCGAGATATAGCGGGCGTCATAGGTAGGGTAGAACCCGGCGCGGACCTCGGCAATGACATGGGTCAACGGGTTCAGCAGCATCAGGTCGCGAAAACTTGCAGGCAGACTGTCGACCACAAAAAACACACCCGACAAAAAGAACAGCGGCTTGTTCAGGATGCCCCAGACCCGTTCCCAGACCGGATAGGCCCCGAACATGTAGCAGTTGAAGGTGCCAAGGCCCAGCACAAGGACGGTCAGCATGGCCAGTGCATGCAACAGGCGCCCTGCATCAATATCCATACGCAGACCGTAAAGGAGCGCAATGCCGGTGATCACAATGGCAAACACCACCAGTTCGGTCAGAAGGTTCAACAACAGCCGGCTCAGGATCGCATCGACGAAGGTCACGGTGGGATAGGTCAACAGCGGGCGCGAATAGCGAATGGCTTGACCGATCTTCATGGTCAACTCGCCATAGGCCATGAACGGCAGAAAACCCGTCGCATAGAACAGCGGGAAATTGCTGCCCAACGGCGGGGCATCGAACGCAAGCGAGAACACCACGGTCAGCAGGATCACCCCGGCAATCGGGTCCCCCACAGCCCAGAGATAGCCACCCGGCGAACGGCCATAGGTGGTGGCCATCTCGCGCAGCATGAGGGCAAAGACCGAGCGCGCCGCCTTCAGGCCGATCACCGGCTTGCGGCGTGCCTGCGGTTGCGGACCTGTCGGCCTGGATTGCGTCATCATGATACGCGCCCGTCCATTTATTGCCGGTTCCGTTTCGGGTGTCGCCCTCCGCGTAGGTTGTCCTTGCACAGCCAACGTGGAAACTGCAATACCAACACATGAGACACAGTCCTTTTTACAAGAGACCGCTGCCGTGACAAGTCCCGCTTCCAAGGCAGCGCCCAGCAGCCCCGCACAGACGCCGGCCCCGGGAACTGCCAAGGCCGTCGGTCCGGCTGTGCTGCCAGCTGCGGGCCGCGCGCCGGGCGTCAGATCGGGTGCACCTGCTGGAGCAGCCAAACCGATGGGGCCCGCCACCGCCGACAAAACCCTGCCGCAGCCGGTCAAGCCGGCAATGGCCCGGCCGCGGCACTATGGCGTTTTGGCCAGTTTCCTTTTGTGCGTTGCGATACCCGTTCTGGCCTCTGCCCTCTACCTGTTCACCATTGCCAAGGATCAATACGTCTCGACCATAGGCTTTGCCGTGCGGTCCGAGAGCATCAGTTCGGCACTCGATCTGTTGGGCGGGCTGTCCAGCCTGTCCGGCACCAGTTCCTCTGACACCGATATTCTTTATCAATACATTCAAAGTCAGGAGCTGGTGCAGAAGATCGATGAAAAGCTCAATCTGCACGCGTTGTTTTCCAAGCCGGATTTCGATCCGATCTTTGCCTTCGATCCCACGGGTTCGGTCGAGGATCTGACTCGTTACTGGCAACGCATGGTGCGCATCTTTTACGACAACGGCACCGGGCTGATCGAATTGCGCGTCCATGCCTTTGACCCCGAGGATGCCCGTCGCATTGCCCAGGCAATCTTTGATGACTCATCGACCATGATCAACATGCTGTCGGCGACCGCACGGGACGATGCCACCGGCTATGCCCGCGACGAGTTGGACCGCGCGGTTGAGCGGTTGAGCGAGGCCCGCATTGCCCTGACACAGTTCCGTTCGCGCACGCAGATCATTGATCCCGTGGCCGACATTCAGGGCCAGATGGGGCTTTTGAGCACGCTGCAACAGCAACTGGTCTCTGCCATGATCGAACGCAGCCTGATGCGTGAAACGGCCCGTGCCGATGACCCCCGGATTTCGCAGGCCGAACGCCGCATCGCGGTGATCGAGGAAATGATCGACGAGGAACGCCGCAAGCTGGGGGTGGGGGCCAGCGGGGGCCAGAATGGATCGGACATGTCCACCTTGATTGGCGAGTTCGAACGGCTGTCGGTTGACCGCGAATTTGCCGAAAAGGCCTATCTGGCAGCGCTGACGGCCTTTGAAACCGCTCAGGCCGAGGCGCAGCGCAAAAGCCGCTATCTGGCGGCCTATTCCGGGCCGACGCTGTCGCAAGAGCCGCAGTATCCGCGCCGTGCCACCCTGACCGGGCTGGTTCTGGCCTTCAGCCTGATGATCTGGTCGATCGGCCTGCTGATCTACTACAGTGTCCGCGACCGCCGCTGAGGCCGCGAGGAAAGACCATGATCGAACTGCGCAATCTGACGAAATCCTTTTCGGTCAATGGCAGCGTCAAGACTGTTGCCCGAAATATAAGCTTCACCTTTCCGTCCGGCGTCAGCGTCGGGCTTTTGGGGCGCAACGGTGCGGGCAAATCCACCCTGCTGGCGATGATTGCGGGCACCTCGATGCCGGATTCCGGCGTGATCCGTTCCACCGGCACGATCTCTTGGCCCGTCGGCTTTGCCGGCAGCTTTCATGGCGACATGACGGGGGCGCAGAACGTCAAGTTCGTCGCCCGTGTCTATGGTGCCGATACTGAAGAGATGTTGGACTTCGTGCGTGACTTTGCGGGTCTTGGCGAGCATTTCCATCTGCCGACGCGCACCTATTCTTCGGGGATGCGATCGCGTCTGGCCTTTGGTATCTCGATGGCGATCCGCTTTGACACCTATCTTATCGACGAGGTCACTGCCGTGGGCGATGCGGCCTTTGCGGCCAAAAGCAACGCCATTCTGAAAGACCGGCTGAAAACCTCGGGTGCCGTCATCGTCTCGCATTCGATGCCGCTGTTGAAGGCGATGTGCACCTCGGGTCTGGTGCTTGAAGATGGGCGGGTGTTCTATTACCCGCGCATCGAACGGGCAATCGAACATCATGAATACACCATGCGCGGTGCAATTGCGCCGTGGCAGCGCCAGGGAAAGCAGGACGTCAGGCCCGGTCCGTAAGGTTGCACCTGACTGGATACCGGGCCAAAGCTTCGGCGTTCCGGCAAGCAGGTGCAAAGCGTGAAGATGCGCGCTGTGTTTTTCCGGGCTGGTGCATCAAGGGACGATCCGACAACGCCCTGAGAACGGTAATAAAGTGACACAAGGGATTGATCGTGGCGGATTTCTCGGCAAGGTTGCGTGACAGGCGCGGTATTCGCGGCAGGGCAGGGCACACAGAATGACATTCCGCTTCCTTCACTCCTCAGACCTGCATCTGGGCCGCGCCTTTGGCGGCTATCCCGAAGGCATCCGCAACCGCCTGCGTGAGGCGCGGCATGGGGCCATTGCCCGGCTGGCCGCGGCCGCGCGCAGCGGCGGGTCCGGGGTGGTGCTGCTGGCCGGTGACACGTTCGATGCCGAAACCCCGGCGCCCGAGACCTTGCGGCAGGCGTTGCGTGCGATGGGGGACGAAGGTGATCTGACCTGGGTCTTGCTGCCCGGCAACCATGACAGCCTTGCCGCGTCCGAGTTGTGGCGGCGCATCGTCGCCGATGGCCCGGTGAACCTGAGGGTGGTCACGAATGCCACGCCGCTGGACCTTGCCCCCGGCGTCTGGCTGCTGCCAGCGCCCTGCACCCAACGCCGCCCCGGCCGTGACCTGACCGAGTCGATGTCGGCCCCCACGCCGCCGGGCGTTTGGCGGATCGGGCTGGGCCATGGCGCGATCACCGATTTTTCGGGCGAGGAAGGGGCCACCGGCATCATCCCGCCTGACCGGGCGGCGCGATCTGGGCTGGCGTATCTGGCGCTTGGCGACTGGCATGGGCAGATGCAGGTCACTCCCGCCACCTGGTATTCCGGCACGCCCGAACCTGACAGCTTCAAGCATGACATGGCGGCAGGCGCGCTGCTGGTTGCGCTTGACGGGCCGGTGCCGAAGGTGGTGCCGGTGGCAACCGCGCAGTTTCGTTGGCGCAGCCCGCAGCTTGACCTGCTTCCGGGCGACGAGGTGGGCCAGCGTCTGACCGCCGCACTGCCGCAAACGCAGGCGCGTGACCATCTGATCCGGCTGACGGCAACGGGCCGGTTGCCGCTGGCCGACCGTGCCGCCCTTGAGGCCGCGCTTGACCGCATCGCCCCGGACTATGGCTGGTTCCGGGCCGATCTGTCGGCGCTGTCGGTGGTGGCGATGCCTGCGGATCTGGACCAGATCGACCGTGCGGGTGCCTTGCGTCAGGCGGCCGAGGCCCTGCTGGCCGAGGCGGGCGATCCGGCGCTGTCGCAACCCGAGCGTGACACCGCAGCGGCGGCATTGTCGCGGCTTTATGCCTTGGCGCAACAGGTGCAGGCATGAGGTTGCGCGCGATCGAATTGACCAACGTCCGCCGGTTTGCCGGCAGACGCGCCAGCCTGTCCGGCATCGGCGATGGCATTACCGTGCTGTCCGAACCCAATGAATTCGGCAAATCCACCTTCTTTGACGCAATCCACGCGCTGTTCTTTGAAAAGCACCGCAGCGCGAAGGCTCCGGTCAAGGCGCTGCAACCGCATGCCGGCGGCGCGCCCGAGGTGGCGGTCGAGGTTGACCTTCCCGAGGGCCGCTTCCGGATTTACAAACGTTGGCTGCAACGCCCTGTGGCGCAGATCACTGATGGCGCGGGCCGGATGATTGCGCAGGCGGATGAGGCCGAGGCATGGAGCGACCGGCTGATGGAGGGCGATCTGGCTGGGCCATCGGGGCTGTTGTGGGTGCGGCAGGGGGTGTTGGGGCTGGAACCCGACGGCAGCAGCACCGATGACAAACGCGAACGCGAACGGGGTCTGACGGCGCGACGTGACCTCTTGTCGTCGGTTGCGGGCGAGATTGACATGATGACCGGCGGTCGGCGGATGGATGCGGTGGTCGACCGGGTGGCCGAGGCCTTGGCCAAGTTGGCCACAACCACCGGCCGTCCAAAGGCTGGGGGCGACTGGGCGCGCGCGGTGGATGAGGCCACGGCCCTGGCTGCCGAGGAAGCAAGCTTGCGCCCGCGGGCAGAGCGGCTGTCGGGCGATCTGGCGCGCCGCGCCGAGGTGCAGCGCAGCCTTGCCCGCCTGACCGACCCGCAGGAGGCCGCACTGCGCACCGAAGGCTTGCGACAGGCCGAGGCTGCGCATCAGGCGGCACAGGCGCATCAGGACCACATCGCGCAGGCCGAGGCCGCGCTCCGGCTGGCCGTTCTGGATGCCGAACAGGCAGCGCGCGAGATCGGGCGGCTGCAAGCCCTCGCCGCCCGCGTCGAGCAGGCCCGCGTGGTTTTGGCCCGCGCCGAAGCTGGGGCCGCCAGCGCCCTCACCCGGTCCGACGACCTTGGCCAGCGTGCGCGGACCGCAGCCTTGGCCGCCGAGGCCGCCGCCACCACGACCCGCGATTTGCGGCAACGGCTTGCCGTTGCGACCAGAGCCCGCGCTGCCCAAGTTGCGCGGACGCAAGCCGAGGCGTTGCAGCGCCGGCTTGACCGTGCCACCGCCCTGAAGACGTCGCTGGACGCCGACCGGGGCCAGCGGGCGCGGATCTCTGTCACCGCCAAGGTGCTGGAGGCGGCTGAAAAGGCGCAGGCAGCGCTTGATCTTGCCCGCGTTCGGGCCGAGGCGCAGGCCGTAACCATCGCAGCCTTGCCCGAAACCGGGGCCGTGGCCAGCATCGCAGGCCAGCCCTTGCCCGCCGGTCCCCACGCTATTTACGGGCTGACTGACATCAGCTTGCCGGGGTTTGGCGTGCTGCGCATCGACCCCGGTCAGGGCCGCGGGGCGGAAGGGGCGGCAGATGTGCGCAAGGCAGAACAGGCGCTGGAGCGCGCCTTGGCAAGTGCTGGCGCCGATACCCTGACCGCTGCACGCGCAGCTTGGGCCGAGGCGCAACGGCTGGACGCAGGCATTGCCCAAACCCTGGCCCTGATGGCCGAGGTCGCCGCCGAAGGACTTGACGCGCTGCGCAGCGCCTTGGCCAAGGCGGTGGCCGAGGCGGCAGACGCGCCTGATACAACCGACGATACCGATGCGTTGGCGGCATCGCTGGGCCATGCCGAACGGGCCGAGGATGAGGCCCGTGCCGCGGCAAAAACCGCACAAGACCTGTCGGTCGCGGCGGGTGAGGCCCGCGCCGCGACCGAAGCCGACCGCCGCACTGCCGAACGTCACCTCGCCGATGCGCTGGAGGAGGCGGGCGATCTGGCGGCCCTTGCCGGGCAGATCGCCAATCTTCGCAGCCGCCAGCCCGCCTTGGATGCAGCCAGGACCCGTGCCGATGAGGCGCTTGCCGCCTTGCGGGCCAATGCACCCGACCTTGCCACCACCACTGCGCGGCTTGCGCGGGCCAAGGGTGCCGTCGATCAGGCGGCAAAGGATGCAGGTCGCGCCCGCGAGGATCTGGCCAGCCTGAACGCCACCATCGCCGCCCTCGCCGATGAGGGAATTGAAGAGCGCCTGTCCAGCCTGACCGGCAGCCGCGCCGAAGCCGAGGCCCGCGCCGCGCGCTATGAGGCCGAAGTGCAGGCGCTGGCCCGCCTGCGCCGCGCGTTGGAAGACGCACGAACCAAGGCCCGCGACGCCTATTTCGGACCGGTGCTGCGCGAGTTGCAACCGCTGTTGTCGATCCTGCACCCCGGCGCGCATCTGGCCATCGACGACACCAGCCTGCTGCCGACGGTCCTGACCCGCAACGGGCAGGCCGAAGCGTTGGACATCCTGTCGGGCGGCACCCGTGAACAGGTGGCCATCCTGACGCGGCTGGCTTTTGCCCGGCTGTTCGCCAGCGCTGGCCGCCCGGTGCCGGTGATCCTGGATGATGCGCTGGTGCACAGCGATGACGACCGGATCGAGGCGATGTTCACCGCCCTGCACCGCACCGCGCGCAATCAGCAGATCCTTGTGCTGACCTGCCGACAACGCGCCTTTGCTGCCTTGGGGGGCGAGCGGGCGACGGTGCAGGTCGATGTAGTGTGAGCCCGTCACCCATATGAAAAAGCCCCGCCGCAAGGGCAGGGCTTTCTAACAAAACTGTCGTGCAGATCAGGCGGCCAGAGCGGCCTTTGCCTGCGCCGCGATGGCGTTGAACGCCTCGGGTTCATGCACGGCAAGATCGGCCAGAACCTTGCGGTCAACCTCGATGCCCGCCAGCGACAGGCCGTTGATCAGACGCGAATAGGTCATGTCCAGATCGAACAGACGCACGGCGGCGTTGATCCGCTGAATCCACAGGGCGCGGAACTGGCGCTTGCGAACCTTGCGGTCACGGGTCGCATACTGCTGGGCCTTGTCGACGGCCTGCGTGGCGGTGCGGAAGTTGGTCGAGCGAGCGGCATAATAGCCGGCGGCTTTCTTGATGACCTTGCGGTGACGGGCATGCGTCACGACACCAGATTTAACGCGGGACATGGGTGTCTCTCCTTAGCGGTCGTAGGGCATGTACTTCTTGACGATCTTGGTGTCCGAAGCGGACAGCAACATCGTGCCAGAAGCATCGCGAATGAACTTGGTCGTGCGCTTGATCATGCCGTGACGCTTGCCGGCAACGCCGGCTTTCGCCCGACCGCTCGCGGTGAAGCTGAAGCGCTTCTTCGCGGCGGATTTGGTCTTCATCTTGGGCATTTCGATCTCCAATCGTCAAATGCGCGACTCGGCATGCCTAAGTTGGCCGGCCCCGCAGGCTTTCCAGAAGCGCCCTCATAGGCGGGACCGCACCGGATCGCAAGGCAAAAGCGTCAGCCCAGATAACGGGCGAAGACACGGAGGAAAATATTGGGGATTTCGCTGATGGTGACGCCGCCGGGCTTCTGGCTCAGGGCGACAACCAACAAGGTGCCCCCGATCATCAGAATGACTGCAGCCGCCCGAGGCGGGCGGCTGTCGGAATAGGCGGACAGGATCGAGGGAATCGACAGGGCGGCGAGGACGGTTCCGACGACGAACATCAAGTCTGTATCCATGGCCCCACGCCGAGCATCATCTGGTGGCTGAATTATTCAGGGTCTGCCTTGTAAATCAACCGTTCATCGCAAGGGGCCACCCGCAGGATATTGGTGGTGCCGCGCACGTTGAACGGCACACCGGCGGTCAGCACGATCTGATCGGTCTCGACCGCAAAGCCATGTTGGCGGGCGGCACGCACCGCGGCCAGCACAGCCCCCTTGAACCGGTCTTGCTCTTCGGTAATGACGCAATGCGCGCCCCACGTCAGGCACAGGCGGCGCGCGGTGCCGATCAGCGGGGTCAGCGCAATGATCGGCACCCGCGGACGTTCGCGGGCCACAAGGCTGACCGTGGTGCCGGTCTGGGTAAACACGGCAATGACCTTGATATTGGTCGATTCCGCAATTTCCCGCGCGGCGGCCACGATCCCATCGGCCACGGTCGAGCGGCTGACGTTGCGGCTGGCCTCGATGATCTGGCGATAGACCGGGTCGCTTTCGACCGACAGCGCCACGTTGTTCATGGTTGCAACGGCTTCAATCGGGAACTTGCCGGCCGCAGATTCCGCCGACAGCATGATCGCATCAGCGCCTTCATAGATCGCGGTGGCCACGTCTGACACCTCGGCACGGGTCGGCATCGGCGATTCAATCATGGATTCAAGCATTTGCGTGGCAACGATCACCGGCTTGGCGGCTGCGCGGGCCATGCGGACCAGACGCTTCTGGATCGGCGGCACCGAGTGGACCGGAAGTTCAACCCCCAGGTCGCCACGCGCCACCATGATGCCGTCAGACACGGACAGGATGGCTTCATAGGCTTTTACTGCGGCGGGCTTTTCGATCTTGGACAGGATGGCAGCACGGCCACGCGCCAGTTCCCGTGCTTCGATCACATCTTCGGGGCGCTGAACGAAGGACAGGGCCAGCCAATCGACGCCAAGTTCGCAAGCGAACTCAAGATCCTTGCGGTCCTTGTCCGACAGGGCGGCCAGCGGCAGCAGCACATCGGGGACGTTCACGCCCTTGCGGTTGGAAATGGTGCCGCCGACAGTCACGGTGCAATTGGCGAAATCCTTGCCGCAGTCATCAACGCGCAGCCGGATCTTGCCGTCGTTCACCAGAAGCGATGCGCCGGGTTCAAGGGCCGCAAAGATCTCGGGGTGGGGCAATTGAACGCGATGCCCGTCGCCGGGGGCGGGGTCCAGATCAAGGCGGAACAGATCTCCGTCTTCCAGATCATGCGCGCCCGAGGCAAAGACGCCCACGCGCAGTTTCGGCCCTTGCAGGTCGGCCAGAATGGCGATCGGGCGGCCGGTGTCGGCCTCGACCTGGCGGATGATCGCGTGACGGGCGCGCAGCTCGTCATGGGTTCCATGGCTCATGTTCAGGCGGAACACGTCGGCCCCTGCCTCAAACAATGCGCGGATCATGTTGTAATCATTGGAGGCCGGGCCCAGCGTGGCCACGATCTTGACGTTCCGAAGGCGTCTCATGCCTTGTTCCTTCTTCAGTTCTGTGCTTCGTCGCGGGCCATGGATGGCAATAGAGCAATCGGTTGCGCGGGGCAACTGGCGCATTCAGGCAAGGTCGTCTAAAGCTGAAAAACCACGCGCGCATGAAGACTGAATGACGGAGTGATGCCCAAGGATGCGGCATGAGGCGTTTGAAACCTTTGGAACCGGTCGATCCGGGCCTTGGCTGGTGACCTGCGATCATGCGACCAACCGGGTGCCCGACTGGTTGGGCGGCAGTCTGGGGTTGTCACAGTCGGACATGGACCGCCACATCGCCTTTGATCTGGGGGCGCGGGGTCTGGCGATTGCCTTGGGCGAGGTGCTGGCCAGTCCGGTGATCTGTTCAGACTTCAGCCGCCTGGTGATCGACCCCAACCGCGGCGAAGATGACCCGACACTGGTGATGAAGCTGTATGACGGCACGATCATTCCGGCCAACCGCCACTTGGGCGCGGCCGAGGTGCAGACGCGGCTGGACCGGCTGTATCGACCCTATCATGATGCCTATGCCGGGCTTGCCGAAGGGCGGGCCATTGTCGCGATCCACTCCTTCACGCCCTGCCTGAAAGGCCGCAGCCCGCGCCCCTGGCATGTGGGGGTGCTGCACAGCCCGCTGGATGACCGGCTGTCGCGCGCCGTTCTGGCCCGGTTGCAGGCCGAGCCGGATTTGTGCGTGGGCGACAACGAGCCCTATTCCGGCCATCTGCCCGGCGATACAATCGACCGTCACGCCCTGCAAAAAGGGCGGCACAACACGCTGATCGAGGTGCGCAACGACCTGATTGCCACCGAGGCCGCGCAGACCGACTGGGCCATGCGGCTGGCGCCGATTCTGACGGCGGCTTTGGCGACGGTCATGGCATAACGCCCAGAAACTGTAGCGCGCCCTGGCGACAATCATCGGCTTTCCACCGGGATTGATCCTCAGCTTCGTTCATTGGTCAAAACCGCTTGACCTGACCCATGCGACAGTGGTCCGTAACCCGCATTATATAGAAGTCATGCCCTTTTTTGAGTGGAGTTGACCGTGGAACTCTTGCTTTTGCTTCCCTTGCTGCTCGTCGGTGGACTGGTTTTTGCTGGCGGCGGGGATGATGACGATGACGCCGTCCCCCCCGATGAAGACAGCGGCGCAATCGAGATCGGAACTTCGGCGCGCGAAGAACTGGCCGGGACAGTTTTCAATGACATCCTGCTGGGCGGCGGCGGTGCCGACACGGTCGAAGGTCTGGGCGGCAACGACATTGTGGTCGGTGAATTCGGCAATGATCGCCTGACCGGCGATGCCGGCAATGACATTGTTCTGGGTGGCCCCGGCAATGATCTGGTGGATGGGGGCGAAGGCAATGACATCCTGATCGGCGGGGCGGCCAATGACAGCCTGACCGGGGCGGATGGCGCGGATTTTCTGGTCGGGTCGAGCGGGTCTGACATGCTGCAAGGCGGCAATGGCAATGATACGCTGATCGGGTTGGAATATGACCGGCTCTCGGAGGATATTGCCGAGACGGCGGCGGCGGTGCCCCGGGTCTTTGGCGCTGCGGTGCCCGAAGGCGTTCTGGCGCGGATCGAAGCCGGCGTGATGTCGGGCGATGTGGCGGAACGGGGCCCCGATATCTTGCAGGGCGGCGCGGGGCGGGATGTGCTGGTGGGCGATGATGGCGACACCCTGACCGGCGGCATCGGCATTGATGAATTCACCGTGGCGTTCCGCGCGGGCGAGGCCATGTCCACGCTCACCGATTTTGATCACCTGACCGAGTCGCTGACCCTGTGGCTGACCAACCCGGACAGCGCCACGATCCTGATCCGGGCCGATGGCCCCAACGCTACCCTTGTGCTGGTCGACGACCTGCCTGCGGTGCGGCTGATCGGCCAGTCGGCGGCAGCGCTTGCGGCCAACCCGGCGGCATGGCTGTTCTTGGAACAGGACTGACTCCGGCTTGCCGTGCCCGCCATGATCGGAGATGTTGGCGGCAGGAGGATGCCATGGCACAGGACGACCAGACACGACTTGAGCTTGAGGCGGCGACGTTCCGGGCGTTGATCCATCATCTTATGGTCAAACGCCCCGACGTGCAGAACATTGACCTGATGAACCTGAGTGGCTTTTGCCGCAACTGCCTGAGCCGCTGGTACCAGGAAGCAGCGGCTGAGCGCGGGGTCGTCTTGGACAAGGATCAGGCCCGCGCCATCGTCTATGGCATGCCCTATGCCGATTGGGTCGCCCAGCACCAGACCGAAGCCGACGAAAGCAAGAAGGCCGCCTTCGAGGTGGCCTTTGCCCAGAACGTAGGCGTGGTGCAGGACAAGTGAAGGCTGGGCCATCGGGGCCAGACTTCACGCCTGAATGGGGTCAGATGGCCGCCTTGCGCATTTCGTCCAGATAAAGCTCACGCAGGCGGATGGCGACCGGGCCGGGTTTGCCGCTGCCGATGGGCTGGCCGTCAATTTCCACCACCGGCATGACAAAGATGGATGCGGCGGTCGAGAACGCCTCATCCGCGCTTTGCGCCTCTTCAATCGTGAAGGGGCGTTCCTCGACCTCGAACTGCGCCTCGGCGGCAAAGCGCAGAACGGCGACGCGGGTGATGCCGTGCAGGATGTCGGACGACAGGTGCCGGGTGATGATCTTGTTGCCCTTGACGATATAGGCGTTGTTTGACGTGCCTTCGGTCACAGCGCCATCTTCGACAAACCAGCTGTCATCGACGCCGGCCTTTTTCGCCATCATCTTGCCCATCGACGGATACAGCAGTTGCACGGTCTTGATGTCGCGGCGGCCCCAGCGGATGTCGGGGATCGAGATCACCTTGAAGCCGGTCTTGGCGGCGGGCGCATCGGCGAGGTTGGGAATATCTTGCGTAAAGGCCACGATGGTCGGCGCAAGGTCGGCGGCGGGAAATACAAAGCTGCGGTCGCCGGGGTTGCCGCGGGTGACTTGCAGATAAATCATGCCTTGGTCGATCTGGTTCAGGCGCACCAACTCGCGGTGCATCGCCAGCAGATCGTCATCCGAACAGGGGGCGGCAAGGTCCAGCTCGCCCAGACTGCGGTGCAGGCGCTTGATATGGCCGTCAAAGTCGATCAGCTTGCCATCCAGAACCGACGTCACCTCGTACACACCATCAGCCATCAGGAAACCGCGGTCAAAAATCGACACGGTGGCTTCCTGCTCGGGCAGATACTGGCCGTTGACATAGACGGTGCGGGTCATGGTGCTATCCCCATAGGGCCGGTTGCGGCGGGTGGATGCCGTGTTCGTCGAACATCAGCGGGTGATCGCGGTCTTGGGCCAGCAAAAGCGGGCCGTCAAGGTCTGTGAAAGACGCGCCCTGCGCCAGAAGCGTTGCAGGGGCCATGGCAAGGCTGCTGCCGACCATGCAACCGACCATGATGCCAAAGCCCTGTGCTTGCGCCTCGCGCTTCAGGGCCAAGGCTTCGGTCAGGCCGCCGGTCTTGTCGAGCTTGATGTTGATCACGTCATATTTGCCGCGCAAGCCGTGCAGGCTGGCGCGGTTGTGGCAGGATTCGTCGGCGCAGACCGGCAGGGGCCGTGCGATTTCGGCCAGCATGTCATCGGCCCCGGCAGGCAGCGGCTGTTCCACCAGCGCCACGCCAAGGGCCACCAGACGCGGGGCAAGGTCGGCATAAATGTCGGCGGTCCAGCCTTCGTTGGCGTCGATGATCAGGGTGGATGCGGGCGCGCCTTGGCGCACAGCCTCAAGCCGTGGCATGTCGTCGGGCGTGCCCAGCTTGATCTTCAGGATCGGACGATGCGCATGCAGCGCCGCCTGCTCGCGCATGACCTGCGGTGTGTCCAGCGACAGCGTGTAGGCGGTGACCACCGGGCGCGGGGCGGGCAGACCCAGCAGATCCCAGACCCGGCAGCCTGCGGCCTTTGCCTGCAAGTCCCACAGCGCGCAATCCAGCGCATTGCGGGCGGCACCGGGGGCCATGTCGCGCACCAGCGCGTCGCGCGTGACCCAGGGTTCCTGCGACGCGATGTCGGCCATCACGCCTTCGACGGTTTCGCCATAACGGGCATAAGGCACCGATTCGCCGCGCCCGGTGTGGCCGTCGCGGGTGATGCTTGCGGTCACCACCAAAGCCTCGGTCTTGGACCCGCGCGAGAGGGTGAAGATGCGTGCAAGCGGAAAGCGGTCACGGGAAACGGTGATCATCGGGATGCTCATCAAGCCTTTTGGCATTCTTCGCGCGGTGGTTGGAACATGCGCAAGGGGCATCTTCATGCTGCACCTGCAAACAGGCCATTGCAACCGCCTGCGCAATAATCTATCGTTGCACCGCAGAGACTTGAAATTAACTTAGCCGAGGCATCTGATGAGCTTTCGCATTCAACCCACTCCGCCCGCCCGCCCGAACCGTTGCCAGTTGTTCGGCCCCGGGTCACGCCCGGCGCTGTTTGAAAAGATGGCGGCTTCGGCGGCGGATGTGATCAACCTTGATCTGGAAGACTCGGTCGCGCCCACTGACAAGGACGCTGCGCGGGCGCATGTGATTGAGGCGATCAACACGCTGGACTGGGGCAAGAAAACCTTGTCGGTGCGGATCAACGGCCTGGATTCGCCCTTCTGGTATCGCGATGTGGTCGACCTGCTGGAGCAGACCGGCGACCGGTTGGACCAGATCATGATCCCCAAGGCGGGGTGTGCCGCCGATATCTACGCGGTGGATGCGCTGGTGACGGCGATCGAGCGGGCCAAGGGTCGTGCCAAGCCGATCAGCTTTGAGGTGATCATCGAAAGCGCTGCCGGCATCAGCCATGTCGAAGAGATTGCGGCAGCCTCGCCGCGTTTGCAGGCCATGAGCCTGGGGGCGGCGGATTTTGCCGCCAGCATGGGCATGCAGACCACCGGCATCGGCGGGACGCAAGAAAACTACTACATGCTGCATGCCGGCGCAAAGCATTGGGCAGACCCATGGCATTGGGCGCAAACCGCGATTGTGGCGGCCTGCCGGACGCATGGGCTGTTGCCGGTTGACGGGCCGTTTGGCGATTTCAGCGATGACGACGGGTTCCGCGCACAGGCCTTGCGGTCGGCGACCCTTGGCATGGTCGGCAAATGGGCGATCCACCCCAAGCAGGTGGCGCTGGCCAATGAGGTGTTCACCCCGTCCGAAGCCGCGGTGGCCGAAGCTCGCGAGATTCTGGCCGCGATGGAGGCGGCAAAGGCCCGCGGTGAAGGCGCCACAGTGTTCAAGGGTCGGCTTGTGGATATCGCCAGC
>JAFGXY010000040.1 GCA_016936395.1 Paracoccaceae bacterium
CTAATGCCCAGCCCCGCCCTGCCCTGTGCGGTGGCGCTGGTTCTGGCGATCGACGTCTCCGGCTCCATTGACGCCGGCGAATACCGGGTGCAGGCGACAGGCACGGCAAACGCTCTGCATGACCCCGCCGTGGCCGAGGCCTTGCTTGGCGGTCAGGTTGCGCTTTCGGTGTTGCACTGGTCCAGCCTTGGCCAACAGGCCGTGGTCCTGCCGTGGGTGCGGATGCAGTCGCGCGCGCAGCTTGACGAAGCAGCCGCCCGCATCCGCCAAACTCCGCGCAGCTTTGCCGGGTCCGACACAGCAGTGGGCGAGGCGATGGAGGCAGCCCTTGCCCTGTTCGCCGCGGTGCCAGACTGCCAGCGCCGCATCATCGACATCTCGGGCGACGGTCCGGAAAACGCGGGCAACACCGCCCGCGCGGCCCGCGTCCGTGCCATGCAGGCGGGGGTGGCCATCAACGCCATTGCCATTGAGGACATGGGCCAATCCACCGCCATCACCCGGTTTTACCGCGACTGGGTCGTCACCAAGGACGGCTTTGTCATCACCTCGCGCGGGGTCGATGCCTACCCCGCGGCCATCCGCCACAAACTGCTGCGCGAGTTGGAAAAGCCTGCCTCATAAGGCCCCCGCCCCGAAGCCGCGCCCCACCCAAGCTATTGCTGCTTGCCAAATACTCCGGGGGGGCCGCAGGCGGGGGCAGCGCCCCCATTGCCGTCAGCCGCGCAGCACCGCGCCGGGGTTCATGATGCCGCGCGGGTCCAGTGCGGCCTTGATCGCCCGCATCGCCGCCAGCTTGGCCGGGTCGCCATAGCGTTCCAGATCGCCCACCTTCAACCGCCCGATGCCATGTTCGGCGCTGACCGACCCGCCCACGGCATCCACGATGTCATGCACACAGGTCTTGACCGCCTCGCGCTGATTTTCATGATCTTTCCGGCTGCGGCCCGGCATCGGGAACACGTTGTAATGCAGATTTCCGTCGCCAAGATGGCCAAAGCAATTGATCCGCCAGTCGCCCAATCCCGCCAAGGCCGCCCCGGCGCGGGGGATGAAGTCGGGGATCGCCGACAAGGGCAGGCTGATGTCATGGCTTGATACCGCCCCGATCCGGCGATTGGCTTCGGGTATGCTTTCGCGGATCCGCCACAGCGCCGCCCGCTGCGCCTGTGATGCCGCAATCACCCCGTCGCGCACCAATCCGCGATCCTCGGCCTCGGCATAGAGGCTGGCCATTGCTTCTTCGGGCGCAATCTCACGCGGCAGGCCCAGCTCGATCAGCACCGACCATTCGGGCAAGGGCGCAAGCGGCACCGCCACCTCGGGCAGGGTTTCGGCCAGAAACTCATAGCTTTGGCGGTGGATCAGCTCAAAGGCCGAGATCAGGCCCGACAGCCTGCCTTCGGCCAGTGCCAGCAACTCCAGCGCCGCCTGCGGCGAAGGCACGGCCAGCAGCGCCACCACCTCTGCCGCGGGCCGGGCAAACAGGCGCAGGCTGGCGGCAGTGATGATGCCAAGCGTGCCTTCCGACCCGATCAGCAGGTGGCGCAGGTCATAGCCGGTGTTGTCCTTGCGCAACCGTTTCAGCCCGTGCAGCACCGACCCGTCGGGCAGCACCGCCTCCAGCCCCAGACACAGATCGCGGCTGTTGCCATAGCGCAGCACGTTCAACCCCCCGGCATTGGCCGCCAGATTGCCGCCGATCCGGGCTGATCCTTCTGACGCCAGCGACAACGGAAACAGCCGGTCGATCCGTGCCGCCTGCGCCTGCACCTCGGCCAAAACCATCCCCGCCTCGACCACCAGCACGTTTTCGGCAGGGTAAGCCCCGCGCAGCGCGGTCATCCGCTCCAGCGACAACAGCAGCGGCACGGGGCCATCCAGCAGCAGTTGACCCCCGACAAGGCCGGTGCCGCCGCCCAAGGGCACGATGCCAACGCTGCCGCCCCCGCAGGCGCGCACCACTGCCGCCACCTGATCGGTGTCGCGCGGGCAGGCCACCGCGGCGCCCATGCCCCGCCAGCGGCCGCGCGGTTCTTCGACATCGCGCGGTGCCACAGCGCGCAACAGGCCGGGGTGGGCCAGATCAAGCGCGGTCAGAAACGCGGGCGTGCAAGGGTTCAGCATCAGGGCCTCCGTCATCTGCCTTGCTATGCCAAACCACGGGACAAGGAAACCGCCAAGCGTCGCGACAAGGCGCCTCCCTCCCCCCTTCGTGGGGGAGGGATGGGGTGGGGGGCCACCCGAACCGTCAGTCGATCATCGCCGGTTCCAGCACCATGATCGTCGGCCTGCCGGGAAGATTTTTCTGCGACAGGTCCAGCGACGACAGGCCGGTTTCCACCACCTCGAACTCGGCCCCCATCACGCCCAGAAACGTGGCCAGAGACGCCCCGGAAAACCAGTGCATCGGGATCACCACCGAGGATCGCAGCCGCCGCACAACGCCTGCCATTTCCGACACCGCCATGGTGTATTCGCCATCCACCGGCACCATCACCACATCAAGCCGCCCGATGCTGGCATATTGCGCATCATCGGGCGCGTGGTGCAGGTGGCCCAGATGACCGATGCACAGGCCCGCGGCCTCGAACACGAAAATCGAATTTCCATCCTTGCGCGCCTCGCCGCCAAAGCGCGACCGCACGTCGGTGGGCACGTTGCGCACCAGCATCGGGCCAAGGTCAAGCGCGTGCTGCGCGGGCGCGCCGGTTTCGTCCCAGCCTTTCAGCACATGCGGAATGCGCGCATCCGGGTAGGGCGTCCAATGCGTCATGTGGGCGTTGTTCATCGTGATGACATCGGGCACCCAGTCGCGCCGCCCGGTATAGCCGGTGTAATCGGTCACCGCCGTCTTGCCGCCCGCCTCGATCGCAAAGGTGGCGTGGTCGATATAGTGGATGCGGACATGATCTGCCTCCAGCGCGGTGCCAAAACTGGCGGGCATGACCCGGGCAATGCCCTGCGCCACGGCAAAACAGTGCGAGGGCAAGCGGTCTTGCGCCTTGGCAGGCATGGCCCCAAGCAGCGCGGGAAAAGCCAACAGCAGGGCGGGCAGGATCGTCAGACGCATCGGGCACCTCCGGTCTGTCCGAAGGATAGCACGCGCATGCGCCCTGTCAGCCGCAAGCGCCGATCACGCTTTCGTCAGCCGTCACCCCACATCGGTGCGGCCGCGCCGGTCGGCGCGCAGGGCGGAATACAGCACATGGTTGCGCCAGCGCCCGTTGATCTGCAAATAGCTTTGCGCCACGCCCTCATACTTGAAGCCGGTCTTTTCCAGCACCCCGCGCGAGGCCGCATTTTCAGGCAGGCAGGCGGCTTCGATCCGGCTCAGGTCCAGCACGGTAAAGGCGTGATGCACCACCGCCAGAATCGCCTCACGCATATAGCCGCGGCGGGTGAAGGGTTCGGCCACCCAATAGCCGATGGTGCCGCATTGCGCCGGGCCGCGGCGGATGTTGTCCAGCGTGATCGCCCCCAGCAACTGCTGGTCCTGACGCCGGATCAGCAGGAACGGCAGCGCCGTGCCCTGGGCTTCGGCCCGCTGCGCCCAATACACCCGATTGGTAAAGGCGCGGCGCGACAAATGATCGGCGGCCCAGTTCGGCTCCCACGGGGTCAGGAAACCGGCGCTGGCCTGCCGCGCTTCGGCCCAGGACCGCCAGTCGCCATGCGCGGGCAGGCGCAGGGTCATGCGTTCGGTTTCCAGCTTTGGCCGGCGACGGAACGGCAGCGTCATGCCGCCAGCCTGTCGCGGATCACCTCCAGACCGGGGGCCCGTGCCACCGGACCATACATCGCAAGCGCGGTCCGCGCGGTGGACAATTCTCCGGCAAAGCGGCGCACATCTGCCATGCTGACCGCGTCGATCTTGGCCACCGCCTCATCGGCCCCCGGCACCCTGCCCCACACGGCCAGCAGCCGGGCATTGCGCTCGGCGCGGTTAGACGGGCTTTCCAGCCCCATCAGCAGGCCCGCCTTCAGTTGCGCCCGGGCGCGGGCCACTTCGGCCTCGGTCATGTCATCAGCGGCCCGCTTCAACTCGTCGACGGTCAGTTGCGCCAAGGCCGCAATCTCTTTCTTCGACGTGCCGGCGTAGATGGTGATCGACCCGGTGTCTTCATAGGCCCCCGACTGGGCAAAGATCGAATAGCACAGGCCGCGTTCTTCGCGGATCTTCTGGAACAGGCGGCTGGACATGCCGCCGCCCATCGCCATCGCGTAAACCTGTGCGGCATAAACATCGGGGTGGCGATAGCCCGGGGCCTCGAGCGACAGGGCGAAATGCACCTGTTCCAGCTTTTTCACCTCGCGCCGCTCGCCGCCGATGAAGGCCGCGGGTTCCATCTGGCTGATGCCACGCGCGGTCAGGTGGCCGAAAATCTGCCGCGCCTGATGCACAATGCTTTCGTGATCCACCCCGCCCGAGGCCGACAGGATCATCTGGTCGGGCGCATAGTGCTGGCCGACAAAGGCGCGCAGATCGTCGGCGGTAAAGCTGCTGACACGCTCGGCCGGGCCAAGGATGGTGCGGCCAAAGGGCTGGTCGGGATAGCTGACCTCTTGCAGCCAGTCGAAGATGATGTCGTCGGGCGTGTCCAGCGCCTGCCCGATTTCCTGCAAGATCACATGGCGTTCGGTCTCGATCTCTTTCGGATCGAACACCGGATTCAGAACGATATCGGAAATCACATCCAGCGCCAGCGGCACATCGGCCACCAGACAGCGGGCATAATAGGCCGTCATTTCCTTCGATGTATAGGCGTTGATGTAGCCGCCGACATCCTCGATCTCTTCGGCAATCTGCAACGGCGTGCGCCTTGTGGTGCCCTTGAACGCCATATGCTCCAGAAAATGCGCGATGCCGTTCTGTTCGGGGCGTTCGTGCCGCCCGCCCGCCATCACCCAGACGCCGACCGAGGCCGATTGCAGCCCCGGCATATGTTCGGTCACGATGCGCAGGCCGTTTGGCAGGGTCGAGATTTGCAGGCTCACGAAGCGATCCTTTCGCGGATCAGGGTTTGAATCTGGGCAAGGTCATTGGGCACGCGGGTCAGGCGTTCGGGGCGGTCGTAAAGGTCGGCCATGCGCGGCGGCAAGTCCGGGTGCAGGCCGATGGCATCGCGCACTGCAGCGGGAAACTTGGCCGGATGGGCGGTGGCAAGGGTGATCATCGGGACAGCCCCCAGATGGTCACCCGCCACCTTCACGCCAACCGCCGTATGCGGGCACAGGATCTCGCCGGTGCGGCCATATTCGCGGATGATGGTGGCGGTGGTTTCCGCCTCCGAGCACCGGCCCGAAGCGAAGGTCGCACGCAACTCTTGCAGCGCGCCTTGCGAAATGTGGAAACCGCCCGATTTCATTTCATCCATCAGCTGCGTCACGGCGCGGCTATCGCGGCCATAGGCATCAAACAGCGCGCGTTCAAAGTTGGACGACACCTGAATGTCCATCGACGGGCTGATCGACGGCTTGACGCCATCGGTCTTGTAGTCGCCGCTGGTCAGCGCCCGGTGCAGGATATCGTTCTGATTGGTGGCAATGACCAGCCGGTCAATCGGCAGGCCCATCTGGCGCGCGATGTAGCCTGCGAAAATATCGCCGAAATTGCCGGTGGGCACGGTAAAGCCGACCGCGCGGTGCGGCGCCCCCAAGGACACGGCAGACGAGAAGTAATACACCACCTGCGCCAGCACCCGCGCCCAGTTGATGCTGTTGACCCCTGCCAGCCGCACGCCATCGCGGAAGGCAAAATCGTTGAACATGTCCTTCACGCGGGCTTGGGCATCATCAAAGTCGCCATCCAATGCCAAGGCATGCACATTGGCCTCGACCGGTGTGGTCATCTGGCGGCGCTGCACCTCGGACACCCGGCCATGCGGGTACAGAAAGAACAGATCGACATTGGCCAGCCCGCGAAACGCCTCCATCGCTGCCGATCCGGTATCGCCGGATGTCGCCCCGACGATGGTGATGCGCGCGCCGGTTTTCGCAAGGGCGGCCTGCATCATCTGGCCGATGAGTTGCATGGCAAAGTCCTTGAAGGCCAGCGTCGGGCCGTGGAACAATTCCAGCAGAAAATGGTTCGGCGCAAGCTGCACCAGCGGCGCGCGTGCGGCGTGGCCAAAGGGCTCATAGGCGGCTGCAATCAGCCCGCGAAACTCATCCTCGGCAAAGGTATCGCCCAGAAACGGATACATCACCCGAAAGGCGATGTCTTCGTAAGACAGGCCCGCCAGCGCGGCAATGTCGGCATGGGACATCTGCGGCACGGTCTGGGGCACATAAAGGCCGCCATCACGGGCAAGGCCGGTCATCATCGCCTCGCCAAAGCCAAGAACCGGGGCCGTGCCGCGGGTGGAAATGTATTTCATCAGACCGAACCCTTCAAACCGTTCTGCGCCTGATACGCCACAGAACAAACGCTGTCATCCCCCACCACACCGCCCTTACGCAACGCCCTGAACGACTCGGCCCGGGCGTCCCCCGGATGCCACAGCCGCGACGGCGCAGGCCGGTTGCAGCAGCCGCACGGCCGGTGGCGCGCGCAGAATCCCGTTGTATTCAGATATCTCGGACCCATATTAGAGCCTTGGCCGCAAGTCCCGTCTTGTGACACAATCGTCTTTTCCGATCCAGATCAAGGACAGCATTCATGACCGATCAGCCCTTCCGCCCGTTCGAGACCCACCTGGACCCGGCGGTGGCGCTGTCCGTGCTGCGCGCAGCGACCATGGGCGCAGATGACGGCGAGCTGTTTTTGGAACGCCGCCGGTCCGAAGCGATCGTGCTGGACGATGGCCGGATCAAGACAGCGTCCTATGATGCGTCCGAAGGCTTTGGCCTGCGCGCGGTGCGCGGCGAGGTGGCGGGCTATGCCCATGCCACCGAGATCAGCGAAGCCGCCCTGCGCCGCGCGTCCGAAACCGCGCGGCTGGCTGTGGGGGATGGCGGCGGTGTGCTGGCCGACGCGCCCAAGGGCACCAACGTGAAGCTTTACGGCGATGCCGACCCGATGGCGGATGCGACATTCGCCATCAAGATCGACATGTTGCGCGAGATTGATGCCTTTGCCCGCGACCTTGACCCGCGGGTGATCCAGGTCTCGGCCACCGTATCCGCGTCCTACCAAGAGGTTGAAATCCTGCGCCCCGAGGGCCTGCGCTTTACCGATATCCGCCCGATGGCCCGGTTGAACGTGTCGGTCATTGTCGAGGATCAGGGCCGCCGCGAACAAGGCGGCACCGGCAGCGGTGGCCGCTTTGGTCTGGCCGCGCTGATGCAGCCGGGCCGCTGGCAGCCGATGGTGCGCGAGGCGCTGCGGATCGCGCTGGTCAACCTTGACGCGGTCCCTGCCCCGGCGGGCGTGATGGATGTGGTGCTTGGCCCCGGCTGGCCCGGCATCTTGCTGCACGAAGCCATCGGTCACGGGCTGGAGGGCGATTTCAACCGCAAGAAAACCTCGGCCTTCGCCGGGCTGATGGGCCAGCAGATCGCGGCGCGTGGCGTGACGGTTCTGGACGATGGCACCATCCCTGACCGGCGCGGCAGCATTTCGATTGATGACGAAGGCACAGCCTCGGGCCGCAATGTGCTGATTGAGGATGGGGTGCTGGTGGGCTTCATGCAAGACCGCCAGAACGCCCGGCTGATGGGGGTGGCGGCGACCGGGAATGGCCGACGCGAAAGCCATGCGCATATCCCGATGCCGCGCATGACCAACACCTACATGCTGGCCGGCCAAGATGACCCCAAGGATATTGTTGCCGGGCTGAAGGATGGCATCTATGCCGTTGGGTTCGGCGGCGGGCAGGTTGACATCACCAACGGCAAGTTCGTGTTTTCCTGCACCGAAGCCTACCGGGTGCAAAACGGCCGCGTGGGCGCCCCGGTCAAGGGGGCCACGCTGATCGGTGACGGCGCAACCGCCCTGCGCCAGATCCGCGCCATCGGCAATGATCTGGCGCTTGACCCCGGCATCGGCAATTGCGGCAAGGCGGGCCAATGGGTGCCGGTGGGCGTGGGACAACCGACGCTGATGATTGGCGGGCTGACAGTCGGTGGTTCGGCGGCGTGAGCCTGATCCAGTCGCCCCCGCAGCTGGACACCCCTTGGCGGCACCTGATCATCGCCGCCGGGGTGGCGGTGGGTCTGCCCTGCGGCTTGGGTGTGGTACTGCTGGGTCTGTTCAACCTGCTGCACACCACGCTGCCCACCGATGCGGGCATCCTGCTCTGGGCCGCTGGCATGACGCTGATGCTGTCGCCTTTCGTCAGTCTGGCCGCGATGGTGCTGGTGGTTCCGGTCGCATCCTTGCTGATCCGGCTGGGCTGGTTCGGCTGGCTGCCCGCAGGCGCCCTTGGTCTGGGCTTGGGCGGCGTCATCGGCCAGATGATGCACTACGATCTTGCCGCACCGTTTGGCGGGGCCGCGCTCTTGATCTTGCGGGCGTCCCTTGGCTTGCTGCGCCCTATGGGCCGGGTTGGGGCGCCATGACCGCCGTGATCGGTGCCAGCGCCACGGTCGATGCCCGCCCCTCGACCGCCCATTCCATGATCCCGGCAATGGTTTCCGGGCGCAGATTGCCAAGCACCACCACCCGCCCCTCTTGTGCCGCCTTGAACGCCGCGCGGTCCAGATAGCGACGGATCAGCGGTCCGGCCTCGCCCTCGGCATCAAGGGTGCGAAACACCCGTGCCGAGGCAACACTTTCGCGCCGGGCCACCTGATCGGCAGCGTTCAACCCCCGGTCCAGCGTCACCAACCCCCGGCCCTGTGCGGCCAGAATGGCCACCAGTTGCGTCGCCAGCGGGCGGTTGTTCTGAAACGACTCGCCATCGGTGTCGATCACCGCCACGGCCTCGGGCAGGCGACTGGCCAGCACCTGAAAGCTTTGCTCCAGATCACCCGGCGTCGCGCCTTGCGGAATCCCGCGCCCGGCCATGATCACCTCTTGCCCACCCGCGCGCCAGATCGCGGCCCGGTCTGCCGCACCGTCAGACAGGGGGTCGATGACGATCGACAGCGGCATCTCCAGCGCTGCCAGCTCTTGCCGGTTCACGCCATCCTGACCGTTGTCTTGCAGCACAATCGCAAACAACGGCTTCTGGGCGGCGTTGTCAAAGGCCCGGGCATAGCGTTGCAGCGGCGGCAGGCTTTCGTCCAGCGTCGGGTCCGCCGCACCGGCCTCGGCCTGCGCGGCAGGGTCGCTTTCCGCCGGGGCCGCCCCGCCGATCTGCGGCAAGCGGCCGGTGACCACGCCCGGCGTCGGTTCGGGACGGGACGGCCTTGGTGTCACGGTGGCGGTTTGCGGCTCTGACGTGGGTTCTGGCTTGGGTTCAGCCATGGGTTCTGGCGGGGCAACGGGTTCCGGCGTCGGGTCGACGGGCAAGGCCGTAACCGGGTCTTGCGGTGCAGCCGGCGGCAGATCGCCCCTGTCGGGCGGCGGCATCAGCAAGGCCTCTTCCTCGGGCGTCAGCGGTGGCGGCGGTGGCAGATCGACCGACGACGGCGCAACTTCGCCCTTACCCACGGCAAGAGGTTCCGGCGCGGCGGCCACGGGGGCTGTCAGCGGGGCTGCTGCCGCCTTGGGCGGCACCGGTGGGCCGTCCACCTCCGCCGATGCAACCTGCGTCGCCGGGGCGTCAGACGGCGGCGCGACCGGAGGCTCTGCCGGTGCGGGGGGGGCCGCGGCCAACGCGTCATCGGTCGGTGCCGATGGCGCGGGTGGCGCGGTCTGCGGCCCCCGAACCTCTGCCGCCCCGTCGGGCATTTCGGGGGCGGCCTGAACCACACTGGCGACCGGGGCCTCGGGCGGATCAAAGGCAACCGCCGGGGCCTCGCCCCCCCGCTCTGGCTTTGGCGCAATGGCAGGCGCAGTCATTGCGGGCTCTGCCTGACCGACCGTCGCCTCATCGGTGCCGGCCGGCGGGCCGGCCAGTTGCGACACCACAACCAGACCAGCCGCCGCCGTAACCCCGCCCCACAAGACCCCCCTGACAAATCCGCGCACTGACTGCCCCTTTTTTTCGGTTTCCGGCATCCTGCCAGTCCGGGAATGTGGCTTCAAGCGGTCTTGACGCCCCTTCGCCGGTCTGACCATCTATAGCGCGACCCGACGCGGGCTTCATCCCTTATCCGACAGGCCCAGGCAACATGCTGCTTCTGATCGACAACTATGACAGCTTCACCTACAACCTCGTGCATTATCTGGGCGAGCTTGGCGCGGATGTTGTCGTCAAACGCAACGATGCGCTGACGGTGCAGGATGTTCTGGCCCTTGCACCGCAGGCCATCGTGCTGTCCCCCGGCCCCTGCGATCCGGCACACGCCGGCATTTGCCTGCCGCTGACCATGGCCGCATACGAGGCCGATATTCCGCTGCTGGGCGTCTGCCTTGGCCATCAGACCATCGGTCAGGCCTTCGGCGGGCACGTGATCCGCTGCCATGAAATCGTGCATGGCAAGATGGGCGCGATGCATCACGCTGGCCAAGGCGTGTTTCGCGGCCTGCCCTCGCCGTTTCAGGCCACGCGCTATCATTCGCTGATCGTCGAACGTGACACCCTGCCCGACTGTCTGGAGGTCACGGCATGGCTGGACGATGGCACCATCATGGGCCTGCGCCACAAGACCCGCCTGATCGAGGGCGTGCAGTTCCACCCGGAATCCATCGCAAGCGAGCATGGCCATCAGCTGTTGCGCAACTTCCTCGATGCCGCCCGCGCGCAGGTGACGGCATGAGTGAGGTTCTTAAACCGCTGATCGGCGTGGCCGCCAGTCGTCCGCTGACCCGGATCGAGGCCGAGGCCGCCTTTGGCGCGCTGTTTGATGGCCAGGGCACGCCGGCACAAATGGGCGGGTTCCTGATGGCGCTGCGCACCCGCGGCGAAACGGTGGATGAATACGCCGCCGCCGCCACGGTGATGCGCGCCAAGTGCACCAAGGTGCACGCCCCCGAAGGCGCGATGGACATCGTCGGCACCGGCGGCGATGGCAAGGGCACGCTGAACATCTCGACCGCGACCGCCTTTGTCGTCGCCGGCGCGGGGGTGGTGGTGGCCAAGCACGGCAACCGCAACCTGTCTTCAAAATCCGGCGCAGCCGATGCGCTGACCGAAATGGGCCTGAACGTCATGGTTGGTCCCGAGGTGGTGGAACGCTGCTTGGAGCAGGTCGGGATCGGCTTCATGATGGCCCCGATGCACCACCCGGCCATCCGCCATGTCATGCCGGTGCGGGCCGAGTTGGGCACCCGCACGATCTTCAACATCCTTGGCCCGCTGACCAACCCGGCCGGGGTCAGGCGCCAGTTGACCGGCGCCTTTTCCGACGCGTTGATCCGCCCGATGGCCGAAACCCTGCTGGCGCTTGGCACGATCAAGGCCTGGCTGGTGCATGGCGGTGACGGCACCGACGAGATCTCGATTGCCGCCCCGACCCGGGTGGCCGCCGTCGAACATGGCGCGGTGCATGAGTTCACCCTGCACCCCGAGGATGCGGGCCTGCCCTATCACCCGTTTGAAAACATCATGGGCGGCACACCGGCCGAAAACGCGGTGGCCTTGCGCGCGCTGCTGGATGGGGCCCCCGGGGCTTACCGCGATGCGGTGCTGTTCAACGCCGCCGCCGCTCTGGTGGTGGCCGACAAGGCCGCCAACCTGAAAGAAGGCGTCGAGATGGCGCGCCAGTCCATCGACTCGGGTGCCGCCAAGGCCAAGGTCGCAGCACTTGCCCGGCTGACCCATGCCTGACGCCGGGCGTCCTGCGCACGCCCACAGCGCCCTTCCGCCTTTTCATCAGCCTTCCCGCGGGTTAAACAGGCGCTGTAACCCCTGCGGGCTTGCTGCTTGCAAAATACTCCACGGGGGTCCGGGGGTGTGAAACCCCCGGTCCGACGCCTGACAGCAGGAACCGCCGATGCCCACGATCCTCGACCGTATCAAGGCTTACAAACTCGAAGACATCGCGGCCCGCAAGGCCGCACGGCCTTTGGCTGACGTCGAACAGGCCGCCCGTGCCGCCCCGCCACCGCGCGGCTTTGCCAGGGCGCTGTCTGCGGCGGCGGCAAGCGGCTATGGCCTGATCGCCGAGATCAAGAAGGCCAGTCCATCGAAGGGTTTGATCCGGGCCGATTTTGATCCCCCCGCACTGGCCCGCGCCTATGAAGAGGGCGGCGCCACCTGCCTGTCGGTTCTGACCGACGGGCCGTCGTTTCAGGGCGAAGATGCCTTCCTGACCCAGGCCGCGCAGGCCACCAGACTTCCCTGTCTGCGCAAGGATTTTCTCTACGACCCCTATCAGGTGGCCGAGGCCCGCGCCCTGCATGCCGATTGCATCCTGATCATCATGGCGTCGCTGTCCGACGACCAGGCGGCCGAGCTTGAGGCCGCGGCAGACCACTGGGGCATGGATGTGCTGATCGAGGTCCATGACCGGGCGGAACTTGACCGCGCCACCTTGCTGAAATCGCCGCTGATCGGCATCAACAACCGCAATCTGCACAGCTTCGAGGTGACGCTGGACACCACCCGCGACCTCGCTCGCCGGGTGCCGGAGGACCGGCTGATCATCTCTGAATCCGGGCTTTATACCCCCGCCGATCTGGCCGATCTGGCGCAATACGGTGCGCGGTGCTTCCTGATCGGTGAAAGCCTGATGCGGCAAGCAGATGTGGCCGCCGCCACCCGCGCCATTCTGGCCCGCCCCCTGACCGCGCAGGGCGGCGTATGACCGGCGGCGCACCCACTGGCCTGACCCATTTTGATGGCGAGGGTCATGCCCATATGGTCGATGTGTCGGGCAAACCGGTGACCGACCGCGTGGCCGTGGCACGTGGTCAGGTGGTGATGTCGGCGCAAACGCTGGCGTTGATCAGCGCAGGACAGGCGAAAAAGGGCGATGTGCTGGGGGTGGCACGTCTGGCGGGCATCATGGCGGCCAAGAAGACCTCCGATCTGATCCCGCTGTGCCATCCCTTGCCGATCACCAAGGTCGCGCTGGACCTGACGCCTGATCCGGCCCTGCCCGGTATCGTGGTAGAAGCCACCGTCAAGACCGGCGGTCAGACCGGGGTCGAGATGGAGGCGCTGACCGCGGTCTCGGTTGCCTGTCTGACGATCTACGACATGGTGAAGGCTGTCGAAAAATCCATGCGGATCGAAGGGATACATCTGGTTCTTAAAGATGGTGGCGCATCGGGCCTATATCAGGCTGCCGCCCCGCATCAGCCATGATTTCGGTGGATGCGGCGCTGGCGCGCTGCCTTGCGCTGGTGGCACCCCTGCCCTGTGAAGACGTGCCATTGGCGCAAGCGCTTGGCCGTTACATGCCCGAACCAGCGCGGGCCGCCCGCGATCAGCCACCCTTTGCCGCCTCGGCCATGGATGGCTATGCCGTGCAGGGCGACCCCGCCGCAGGCGACTGCTTTGCCGTGGTAGGTGAGGCGGGCGCAGGCCACGCCTGGTCCGGCACCCTTGGTCCGCATCAGGCGGTGCGCATCTTTACCGGTGCGCCACTGCCCCTGGGGGCGACCCGGGTGATCGTGCAGGAAGACGTGACCCGCGACGGCGACACGATCATCATCACGCATGACACCACCCCGGCGGGGGCCGATGCCGCCCGCCATATCCGCCCGGCGGGCCAGGATTTTCGCCGCGGTGACGCCCTGTTGCCGCGCCGGTTGCGCCCCAATGATCTGGCGCTTCTGGCGGCGATGAACCACCCGTTGGTGCGCGTCACCCGCCGCCCGATTGTGGCGCTGATTGCCACCGGCGATGAATTGGTGATGCCGGGTGAAACCCCGGGACCAGATCAGATCATCGCCTCTAATTCATTTGCGATCAAGGCCTTGGCCGAAGAGGCCGGGGCAGAGGTCCGGCTGCTGCCGATCGCGCGTGACACGCTGCCCGCGCTGACCACCGTGCTGGGCCTTGCCGCCGGGGCCGACCTGATCCTGACCACAGGCGGCGCTTCGGTCGGTGACCATGATCTGGTGGCGCAGGCCGCCGAAAGCATCGGCCTTGTGCGCAGTTTCTGGACCATCGCGATGCGGCCGGGCAAGCCGCTGATGGCCGGGCGCCTGGGCCCTGCCGCGATGCTGGGTCTGCCAGGAAACCCCGTGTCTTCCATCGTTTGCACGCATCTGTTCGTGTTGCCGATGATCCGCGCCCTGCTGGGCCAGCCGGCCGAAAGTCTGGCCCCGCAACCGCTTGCGGCTCGGCTTGGCTGTGATGTGGCGGCCAACGGCGCGCGGGCGCATTACATGCGGGCGCGGCTTTCGCCCGGCGATGGCCTGCCGCTGATCACCCCGTTTGACCGGCAGGACAGCTCGTTGCTGACGGTGCTGGCGCAGGCCGATGCCCTGTTGATCCGTCCGCCGGGCGATGGCCCACGCGCCAAAGGCGATCAGGTCACGTTCCTGCCGCTTTAGCGCCAGCTCGGTTTGATCTTGACACAAACCGGGAACACGGGCAGAACATTGCATTAACGAATGGTCATCGGGGTGCCCCATGCTGACGCGCAAACAACTGGAACTGCTGGACTTCATCAAGACCCGGATGGATGTGGACGGTGTTCCTCCCTCGTTCGACGAAATGAAGGATGCGCTGGACCTGCGATCGAAATCCGGCATCCACCGCCTGATCACGGCGCTGGAGGAGCGGGGCTTCATCCGCCGCCTTGCACACCGGGCGCGCGCGCTGGAGATCATAAAATTGCCCGATGCGATGGAAAAACCCGGGTTCTCGCCCCGGGTCATCGAAGGCAACAGACCCACGTCGCCGCAGCCGCGTGGCGCGATGAGCGTGGAGGCCCTGCATGCCGTGGACCTGCCGGTGATGGGCCGGATCGCCGCCGGTGTGCCGATCGAGGCGATTTCCGAGGTCAGCCATCACATTGCGGTTCCCGGCTCGATGCTCGCCGGTCGCGGCAACCATTATGCGCTTGAGGTCAAGGGCGACTCGATGATCGAGGCCGGGATCAACGATGGCGATATCGTGGTGATCCGCGAACAGAATACCGCCGAGAACGGCGATATCGTCGTGGCATTGGTCGAAGACCTTGAGGCCACGCTGAAGCGGTTTCGTCGCAAGGGCAGCATGATCGCGCTGGAAGCTGCCAACCCGGCCTATGAAACCCGCGTCTACCCTGACCATCTGGTCAAGGTGCAGGGCCGCCTTGTCGGGCTGATCCGCAGCTACTGATGCGGCTGTCTGACGGTTTGAACCACCCGTGCCGGGCAAACCAGCCCTCGCCGCCGTTGCCAACGGCTTACCGCAACGCCACCGTCACGCCCTTGGCCCGGATCAGGTCCGGCAAAGTGACATCTGTCTTGGGCGGCGACCAGACGCGCTGCGCCTGATGGCTGAAGCGCAGGCGCAAGCCATCTGCCGCCGGAAAAAGCGCCAAGGCCCCGGTTTTCTTCAGAACGGCGGCGTCGAACAGCAGGCAGCCTTGCGGCGGGTCCGGCACTGCGACCGAGACCACCACCAGATCGGCCGCCGCACAGGCCCCCGCCACCTTGTCGGTCGCCCCCTTGCCTTTCAGCGCGATGCCTGTCAGCCCCCCGACCCGGAAGCTTCGGGCACCCGGCGGGCCGTCAAAGCCCGGGCGGATGGCCGCATCTTCCTGCGCGGCAAGGTCACCGTCGTTTTCCAACCAGCTGCGCGCCGCAAATCCAGCACCACGCGGTGCAGACAGCGCCCGCCCCTCTGCCGTCAGCAGGCCCACCAGCGCCCCGTCCGGCGAAATCAGCACCGCCGGGCGTTCGGTCAAAACCCACAGTGCCACCGCCAGCAGTGCGGGCGCAAGTGCCATGCCACGCAACCAGCCGCGGGTCAAAATCGCCAAGGCCCCGGCGAAGGTGACCAGTGGCAGCACCATCGGCCCCGGTTGCGCGATGGCGGTCACCGACCCGTGCCAGCCCGCCACCCAATGCGCCACCCACAAGATCCATGCCGCGCCCTGCTGCATCACCCAAAGCGGCAGACCGGCCAGACCGAAGGGCGCAAGCAGTGCCGCCACCGCCCCTGCGGGCATCACCACGGCCCCCATCACCGGAACCGTCAGCAGGTTGGCGATCAGGCCGAAATCGGTGAAACGGTTGAAATGCGCCGCGGCATAGGGTGCGGTGGCGAACCCGCCGATCACACTGGACAAGACCAGCGTGAACACCGGCATCGCCCACCTTGGCATCGCGCCTTTGGCGATGCGGTGGTCCACCTCACGAAAGCCCGCAATCAGCGCGACGGTGGCCGCGAATGACATCTGGAACCCCGGCCCCAGCAGGCTGTCAGGCTTCCACAGCAGCAAGATCACCCCGGCAATCGCCACGGATCGCAGGGTCAGCGCCTTGCGGTCCAAAAGCACTGCGCCCAGCATCACCGAAACCATGATGAAGGCGCGTTCGGTCGCCACATTCGCCCCCGACAGCGCCAGATAGAAGGCCGCCACCGCCAACGAAATGACCGCTGCCACCTTTTTGGTGTTCACCCGAAGCGCCACCATGGGGATCAGCGCCAGACCATAGCGGATCAGGGCAAAGACAAAGGCGATCAGGAAGGCAAGGTTCATCCCCGAAATCGCCAGCAGATGCGCCAGCGAACTGTCGCGCAGCGCCTGCACGGTCTGCTGGTCGATCCCCGAGCGGTCGCCGGTCATGGCCCCTGCCGCAAAGGCCCCCGCCTGCCCCGGCATGGCCGCGCGCATCGCCTGTGACAGATGGCTGCGCAACCGGTCCACCGGGCGGGCACCGGGGGCTGCATCGTGCCACAGCATCAAGGGTGCGGTGCTGTAGCCCACCGCGCCAAGCCGGTCAAAGAACGCCATGCGGCGGAAATCGAAACTGCCCGGCTCAACCGGGCCATCAGGCGCGCTGAGGTGCGCGGTGATCATCACCACCTCGCCCGGAAACGGCGGATGGCCGGGCAGTTTTGAGCGCAGCGCCACCCGCACGCGGGCGGGGGTTCGGGCGGGCGATACCCGGTCAAGCACCACCTGATCCAGCGTGATGCGCAAGGCATCGGTCTGATTGCGGTCAATCCCGACAATGCGCCCGGTGACCGGGCCGTAATAGCGAAACTCCAGCATCGGGGCGGCCACCATCTGCACCCGTGCGCCACAGGCCAGCGGACCAAGGGCAAGGCAAGCCACGGCGACCCACAGCGGATGCGCGGCCTCTGGCCCCCAAAACCAAAGTCCGATGCAGGCGGCAAGCACCGCCAGCAAAGCGGCATAAACCCCCGGTCCGGGTTCCCATGGCAGGGCGAACCACAGCGCGACACCGCTGCCGATCAACAGCGGCACCCATGGGAACAGCGTGCCACGCGCCGCACTGAATACGCCAAGCAGCCCGACCCAATGCCCCGAACGGACCGTCACCTTGTTTCCCGCCCCTTCACGGCCTAGAACCGCGGCCAGACTAACGCCCTGATGGTTTCCGAAAGGTTAATTCGCCCATGTCCCAGATCGTGACCCGATTCGCCCCTTCGCCCACCGGATACCTGCACATCGGCGGGGCACGGACGGCGCTGTTC
>JAFGXY010000041.1 GCA_016936395.1 Paracoccaceae bacterium
CTCCGCTGCGGTCGTAAGCTCTTCAATTTCGTCTAGGTAGGACGACTGCTTCTCGGTGATGAGGTGGATATACTGCTCAACCACATCCACAATGAACTGCGCAGCCGCCGCGGGGCTTGCCCCGTCATGGGCAAGCAGTGCTGGTGAAATCTTCCGTGCCTTTTGACCGCCGACAAGAGTGGCTTGAACTGGCAGCAGATCGCCAGTCACTTCCATTTGCCGACCGAACTCGTCATTCAATCGGTTGTCGAGAGGGTGATTTTGCAGCTTTGAACCAAAAGGGAGGGCCTTCATTCGTGCCAGAAGGTCTGTGAACCTGGAACCATCGGGCTTTCCCGCAACGAAGTCTTCGGCAAGCACAAGCAAGGCATAAACGTTGCCAAGAGATCGCCGAGCCTTAGCGCCACGCGTGGCCGCCTTGGTTTTGCGTTCCATGTATCGAGGCAGCAGCCCCGTAACTGGAAGGCCATGTCGCGCGGCAAGTTCCGCTACAAATGAGTCGGCTATGAGAAGGTCAAGTTGATCCATCCCACCAGTAGAAAGGCGTCTGCCTCTTTGGTCAAGATGTAGTTCGAACCGTCCCCACGCCCGGCCTCGAACCGGGAAGCCTTACGGCGGGAGATTTTAAGTCTCCTGTGTTTACCAATTTCACCACGTGGGGTGACGGCTCTGGGGTGTCCCATATCAACCTGCGCGGGGCCGATCAATCAGGCATAAGCGGCTTGGGGTCGGCTGTCGCCGGGCGAGGGCGGACCCGGGCGCTGTCACGGCGAGTCTCTTGGCACACAGGCGGGGCTTTCGCTTGCTTGCGTCGCTCTTGTTCCCGTGCAGGTCGCAAGACACACCCCGGCCCGCGCAGCGCGGCAAAGGTTGCCGGCACTTGCTGTTTCCTGCGGCGTTGCGACAGGCAGGCTTGATGGACCGACTGCCAGATCGGCAGCGTTTCAAGACAGCGTTTCAAGACGGTGCCTGACCTAGGTGTTTGTGGGGGGGCGTCCGGCTGATCCATCTCCAAGTTGCTTGACGCCCTACCCTGCCGGGGGGCACCCTTGCGCAGCCCCCCAAGGAGACCCCCCATGTTGCGTCTTGCCCTTGCCCTGTGTGCCGTGTCGGCCTTGGCCCCCGCGCAAAGCGCCGCTCGCGATCTGACCGGAGAGATCGTGCTGCGCGAACGGCTGGCCCTGCCCAAAGGCACCCGGGCCGATATCGAAGTGCTGGCCGCCGATGGCAGCCTTGCCCTGATCGAGATCGTCACAGAGGGCCGCCAGCCACCCTTTGCCTACCGCGTCACGGTGCCCGATGGGGCGTTGCTGACCCGCGCCCGATTGCGCACGCCCGACGGCAGGCAATGGACCAGCCCACCTGCGCAAGTGCCTGCCGGCACGGCCGATCATGACCAAGCGCCCGCGATTGTGCTTGCAAATCCGTCGATCGGCTTTGCCAGCTTCGTGTCTTGCGGCCCGGCCTTGCTGCGGATCGGATTTCTGGGCATGGATGCCCATGCCCAGCGTGGCAGCCAGTTCGTGAAGATGACCGCCGCCTCTGACCCGCCCAACCGCCGGTTCAGCGACGGGCGCAGCCTTGCCACCGTGCTGGACGCATCAGACACCGGCATGCACCTGATCTGGCAAGGCCAAGAGCTTGCGCCCTGCGTGGCTTTCCCCGACCCGGCACAGGCCGAGGTGCGCGCCTTGGGCAGCGACCCGGCGTGGCAGGCAGGCCTGACCAACACCGGCATGACCTATTCCACGCCCGAGGGTGACGGCGGAACTGCGCAGCACGCGGTCTTTGACATGGGCGAGGATCAGGTCACCTGGCACAGCCCCGGCCTGCCCGCCCTGACCCTGACGCCAAGGATCTGCCGCCTTGGCGATGGTGCCTTGCCCTATCCGGCCCAGGCGACCCTGCACAGCGCACCGCCGCGTCGGGGCTGCGCGGGCGATCCGGTGCAACTGTTGCAGGGCGACTGGCGTCTGGTCATGCTGACGGGCGCGGCCGTGCCGGAAGGGATCGCCGCATCCCTGTCGGTCACCGGCACCCGGGTGGCAGGCGAGGCAGGCTGCAACCGCCTGACCGCAAGCCTGACGCAAGGCGGGGCAGAGCTGCGCCTTGACACGATCGCCACCACCCGGATGGCCTGCGCCGAGGACCGGATGGCGTTTGAGTCCCGGCTGCTTGCGGCCCTGGCGCGGGTCCGTGGTTTTGATCTGACCGAAGACGGCGACCTGACCCTCAGCGCGGACGGCGATACGCTTGCGGTGTTGGTGCGCCCCTAGCACCGCCGCATCGCGGCGCAGCAATTGACAGCGCCGCCGTTCCCCCGCTTTATGGCGCGACACGAATTGCGGGGATGTCGTCATGAAAAAGGTCTATCCGGATGCTGCGGCAGCGCTTGACGGGCTGTTGTTTGATGGAATGTTCATCGCAGCCGGTGGCTTTGGCCTGGGCGGTATCCCTGAATTGCTGATCGCCGCCCTGCGCGAGGCCGGGACGCGAAATCTGACCGTTGCCTCAAACAATGCCGGGGTTGATGGTTTCGGGCTTGGGGTGCTGCTGGAAAGCCGTCAGGTCAAGAAGATGATCAGCTCTTACGTCGGTGAAAACGCCGAGTTCATGCGGCAATACCTGAGCGGCGAGCTGGAGCTGGAGTTCAACCCGCAAGGCACCCTGGCGGAACGGATGCGGGCGGGCGGCGCAGGCATCCCCGGCTTTTACACCGCAACCGGCGTGGGCACCGTGATTGCCGAGGGCAAAGAGGTAAAGTCCTTCAATGGCCGCGATTATGTGCTGGAAACCGGCATTGTCGCCGATCTGTCGATCGTCAAGGCGTGGAAGGCCGACCCCTCGGGCAACCTTGTGTTCCGCAAGACCGCGCGCAACTTCAACCCGCCCGCCGCCACCTGCGGCAAGGTCTGCGTGGCCGAGGTCGAAGAAATCGTGCCACTGGGCGCGCTTGACCCCGACAGCATCCATCTGCCCGGCATCTATGTGCATCGAATCGTGCAAGGCGCGCATGAAAAGCGCATCGAGCAGCGCACCGTCAGGCCACGCGCCTGACCGGCCGTGGCGGGCCAAGCCAAGATCAAACCTGCCTGCTGCCACCGCCGAAAGCCCAACAACCGCCAGACCAAGGAGAGACCCGATGCCCTGGGACCGAAATCAGATCGCCGCCCGCGCCGCGCAAGAGCTGCAAGACGGCTGGTATGTGAACCTCGGGATCGGCATCCCGACGCTGGTGGCCAATTACATCCCCGAGGGCATCAGCGTCACGCTGCAATCGGAAAACGGCATGCTGGGCATGGGGCCCTTCCCCTATGAAGGCGAGGAAGACCCCGACCTGATCAATGCCGGCAAGCAGACCATCACCGAACTGCCGCAAACCGCCTATTTCGATTCCGCGCAAAGCTTTGCCATGATCCGCGGCGGCAAGATCGCCATGGCCATCCTTGGCGCGATGGAAGTGGCCGAGAACGGCGACCTTGCGAACTGGATGATCCCCGGCAAACTGGTCAAGGGCATGGGCGGTGCTATGGACCTTGTCGCGGGCGTTGGTCGCGTTGTGGTGGTGATGGACCACACCTCCAAGCACGGCGAATCCAAGGTGCTGAAATCCTGCACCCTGCCGCTTACCGGCAAGGGTGTGGTCAGCCGCATCATCACCAATCTTGGGGTGCTTGACGTGGTGCCGGGCGGTCTGAAACTGGTAGAGCTTGCCGATGGCGTGACCGAGGCTGAATTGCGCGCCGCAACCGAAGCCACACTGGTAAACTGATCCGGGTTTCCTCTTGGCAAAAATACCCTCGGGGGGTGAATTGGCGCGGCACGCGCCAAGAGGGGGGCAGACAGCCCCCCTTCCCTTTCAGCCATTCCCAACGTCAGCCGCCCGACGAGATCACCTTGAACACGCATGGATCGGTGACCAGTTCCGGCGGGGTCAGGCACAGGCCTTGCGCCACCTGCCAGGCGGCCAGAACCTTGGGCACATAGTCGCGGGTTTCGGCATAGGGCGGGATGCCGTCATTGGCACGCACCGCGCCTTCGCCAGCGTTATAGGCCGCCAGCACCATCAGCGGATCACGGCCAAACTCTTTCAGCAGCCAGTCCAGATAGGCCACCCCGCCCTTGATGTTCTGCGCCGGATCGGTGGCATCGGTCACGCCAAAGCGCGTGGCGGTCGCGGGGATCAACTGCATCAGGCCCTGCGCCCCGGCCGACGACAGTGCATCTGCCTTGCCCGCGCTTTCCACCGCCATCACCGCAAGGGCCAAAGCCGGCGATACATCGGTGCCGATGGTCGCCGCCAGGATGTGCTTGCCGTAAAGCGAGGCAATCTCTTGCATCTGCTGCATCCGCGGCGCCTTGACGCCACTGCCCTTGGGGCCTTTTGACAGCGTGGCCATCGCCAAAGGAAAGCGGTCCGCCGCCGCCGCACGCGCGGTGGGCACAGAGTTCCAGAACCAGTCATAGGCGGCTGTCCTGGGGGCCACAGCCCCCGGTGCGGGCACCTGTTCGGCCCCCGGCGCCGAGACCGGGGTGGGGGCAGCGGCAGGCTCGGGCGTCGGGTCGCGCTTCTTGACCTTGGGTGCCAGTGCCAGCAGACGCGCCTGTTCGGCAGGGTCGATCTGCACGATGCTGCGTTTGCCCACGCCTTCGCTGACCTTCACCCTTCGAAAGGTAAAGTCACGCTCGCCGGTCAAACCTTCGGCCATGGCCGGCAATGGTGCCAAGACAAGGCCCACCGCCAAGAGTGTTGCACTGATCTGCATCGCTGCTCGATGCCCATTCGTTGTTTTTTTCTTCAACCATCATCGCATGGAATGGCCGTTCCCGCCATGGGCACAGGGAAAACAACCGCCAAATCTGGCGAATTTACCGCAATCGCCCATGGCACCGAGGTGCCGAAACCCGGAGGTCACAAATTTCTTTCCAATAAATCAATGGCTCAGGAAAAATTTCGCGATATCTGCATCGGACAAGAAAAGACCTAATCCCTTCCCAGATGTTGCCACGATTGCAGGCGAAAACATGCTCATACCGAACGGAAGACGGCGCGGAACAGAGGCCAAGCCGAAACAGACACCGCCGGTTGGAACGTCAAAGCAACACGTGAAAAGAGAGATATGACCATGCTGAACATCATCAAGAACTTCAAGAACGACGAATCCGGCGCCGTGACCGTTGACTGGGTCGTGCTGACCGCTGCCGTTGTGGGCCTGGGCCTGCTGGTGACCAGCGCCCTGCGTCAGCCGATCGCAGACGCCGGCACTGCCATCGCGACCGACATCTCGAACGCAACCACCCGCCCCTAATTCTCCCGGAGACGTTATCCGGATGATACAAGGCACATCGGCGCGGACAGTTTGAACAGTCCGCGCCGATCTGCATAGGCGCCATGTGGTGCGCGGATGCGCGCCCTCATGTTGGTGCCCGGAACGTCGTTAGGTATGTGAGATCACATGCACCCGCTGTGGAGAAAATGATGCTTGTTCCCCATCTGAATGTCCGGGCGCTGTTGTGGCGATTCAAGACCTGCGAAGGCGGGGCGGTGACCGTCGACTGGGTGGTGTTGACCGCCGCCGTGGTCGGGCTTGCGCTGAGCGTGTGGTTGATCGTGGTCGACAGCCTGTTCATAGATGGCGGGGTGGCGATCGCCGTTGATATCACCGAGGCAGCGCGGCGCCCCTGACCTTGCGTCAGGGGTTCGGGTGATTGTTTGCACGACTCAGTTGAACGCAAAGGAGGTTGCCATGCGTAACATGTTTGGATTGGTATTGGTGGCTGGCATCGCACTGGCCGGATCAGCGGTATATCTGGCCAAGGGATACATTGGGCAGACGCAAACGCAGCTGGAGCAAGAACGCGAGTTGCGCGCCAAAGTCGGGCCGGTGGTGCAGGTCTATGTCGCCAAGAACCCGAAGGATTATGGCGAACAACTGACCAAGGATGATGTGCAGCTGGTCTATTGGCCAAAGAACTCGCTGCCCGAAGGCGTGTTCATGACCGAAGACGAGATGTTCTCGAAAGGCATTGGCATCAGCCGCTCTGTCTTGCGACCCATCGAAAAGTTTGAGCCGATCATGCAGATCAAGGTCACCGAACCGGGCGAACCGGCGGGCCTGACCGGGCAGTTGGCACGCGGCATGCGCGCCTTTGCCATCAAGATCGACGAAAAGACCGGTGTGCAGACCAACGTGCGCCCCGGCGACCATGTCGATATCTACTGGACCGGCGCGGTCGACGGCAGCGGATCGGAACTCACTCGCCGGATCGAAACCTCTACC
>JAFGXY010000042.1 GCA_016936395.1 Paracoccaceae bacterium
CGCCCAGCAGGCTGTCATTGCCCCAGCCGCCGTCGATGCTGTCATTGCCGCCGCCGCCATAGATCACATCGCGCAGGTCGGCCTCGGCCGCGCCGCCAAACAGGAAATCATCACCCAAACCGCCGTCCAGCGTGTCAGAGCCGTCATTACCGTTGAGCGAATCGTTCCCCCCCAGACCGCGCAGCACGTCATTGCCCGAAGCTCCCAGCAACTCATTGGCGAATTCATCGCCCGTCAGATCCACCGGAGGCTCTATCGGCAGTTGCGCATCGGCGGCAAAGGCATCCAGTTTGGCATTGCTGCCGGACAGGGTGACGGTGTAGCTGGCCACGCGGACGTCCAGCAGACCGCCCGAAAATGTGACCGTATAGCTCCCCGCTGGAAGAACCATCTGGTATCCGCCTGATGCCCAGCTTTGCGTGACGAAGGTGCCAGCCAACCCGACGGCAGTGATGCTGACCCCGCCCAGGCCTTCGCCGATGTCATAGAACCGGTCGCCATCGGCATCATCGATCACCACGCCCAGCAGTTGCGGCACATAATCGCCGCGAGAACCGAAATCCTGCGTCACGACAAAGGGGCCGACCTCTGTGGCGCTATTGCTTTCGGCGACGACACCGATACCGATTTCCGTCATGGAACCGCTCAGGATAGACACCCGATGCCCTGCCGCATCCTGGATACCATCTCCATTGGTATTCCAGTCGCTGCGCAACGCGCCTGCGACCAGATCACTGTCATCATAACCCCAGTCAATGAAAAATCCGGCATGGCCGAAAACCATATCATAGGCATAGGCAAATACGTTCTCGCGCAGGCTGGACCAGACATAACCAGCCGCCGTTACGCGTTCTCCCAACGTGGCCTCTCCAGGCAACTGGTGGCTTTGCACGTCGGCAGAGATCATTGCCGCGGTGTGGGCAGCGGCGGCATCGGCAAGCGCCGCGTTCCACGCCAATGGCGCCACGGCAGGCAGGCCCGCCAACTGGCTGCGGAACGCCGCCAGATCGACCCCGAAATATTTCAGCGCACTGGTGATATTGGCCTGCACTCCGGTGCCGGTCGCTGCATTGGCGATCAAGGCGTCAAACTCGGCCTGCGGATTGCTGCGCGCCCGGTTGGTCAATTCCAAAAGCAACTGTTCGTAGTCGCTGGGCGTCGATGTGGACGTTGGCATGGGAGAGGACCTTTCAGAGACAGCCGATTCGTTCCATAGCATTGTTTCCAATAGTGGCGTAATCCGGACCGAAACGTGCAATTTCGGCGCACGACACCAAGATTGCGCGGCTTTGGTCACACGGGCACCGGGCCGTTTCGCCCTCGAATCGCGGCATGCACCGGGTTGACGTGCCATGATTTGACCCGCCCGAAGTGACAGGAAGATGATTGCGATCAGCCAAGGTGATGTTTCGTGTTTCGCTCAATCGCCCGGCCGAGGCAGAGGTCAAGAAACAGTGGCCCGTCGCATCTGATCCGCAGTCAAAGGCAACCCGAGCCCCCAGACTGCAGCCGGACGGATGCGCTTTTCTGCCACGGTCGCTTTTTTGCCCGACGCAACACATAGGTGCCGCAAGGAGCACGCCCGGAAAAACAGCCGACCCAGATCCTAATCCCAGCCCATCTGCGACAGATAGCCTTCGATGAGCGGCACATCCGACGGGTTGTTCAATTCCCAGAACTTGGCGCCGGGGGCTGTGACCTCGATCACCTGAACAGGATAGCCGTGTTCCAGAAAGCGCAGTTGTTCCAACCCTTCAAGGGTTTCCAGCGGCCCCGGTCGCCAGCCGACATACCGCTGCAACGCCGCCGGACGATAGGCATAAAGGCCAACATGGTGGAACACCGGCACCTGACCGCCCACAACACCTTGGCCGTTGGTGAACGGGATCACCTCTTTCGAGAAATACAGCGCCTGACCCAGCAGGTTGGCCACCACCGTTGTCGCCCCGACCCGGCCCGCAGCCCGGTCGGCGATAAAGTTCCGGACCGAGGCCTCGTCACAGCGCAGCACCGGGGTTGCAACCTGCATCGACGGGTCGGCCCGCATCGCGGCGATCAGCGCACCAACAAAATGCGGTGGCGTCAGCGGTGCATCGCCTTGCAGATTGACGACAATGTCCGCCGGGATGCCCGCGCACCGCACGGCCTCGGCCACCCGCTCGGTGCCGTTGCGGCACGAGTCAGATGTCATGATGACATCGGCCCCCGCCGCGCGGGCATGATCCGCGATGCGGTCGTCATCGGTTGCCACATACAGCGCCGCGCCGCCGCCGATCAGGTCCACCGCCTTGCGGCCGGCAAGGATCGACCGCTGCAACAGGCTGCGTGCCGTGCCGCTGGCCCCCACAAGTTGTGCCAGCGGTTTGCCCGGATAGCGGGTTGACGCATAGCGGGCGGGAATGATGATGACCGTATCAGACATGCCTCAGCCCTGCTTTGCCAAGGCATCAAACGCCCGCAACCGCGCGATCAGGGCGGCCAACTGGTCCACCGGCACCATGTTCGGCCCGTCGGACGGCGCATGATCCGGGTCTTGATGCGTTTCGATGAACAGCCCGGCCACGCCCACCGCACAGGCCGCCCGCGCCAGTAGCGGCACATATTCGCGCTGCCCGCCCGACGCGCCGCCAAGGCCCCCCGGTTGCTGCACAGAATGGGTGGCGTCAAAGATCACCGGCCATCCGGTTTCGGCCATCTTGGCCAGCCCGCGAAAATCGGTGACCAGCGTATTATAGCCAAACGACGTGCCGCGCTCGCACAGCATGATATTGCGGTTGCCGGTTGATTCGACCTTGGCCGCGACATTCGCCATGTCCCACGGCGCCAGAAACTGGCCCTTCTTGATGTTCACCGCGCGGCCGGTCTGCCCAGCGGCCAACAAAAGATCGGTCTGGCGCGACAGGAACGCCGGAATCTGCAGCACATCGCACACCTCGGCCGCGATGGCGCAGTGCCCGCTTTCATGCACATCGGTCAGCACCGGCACACCGAATTCGGCCTTGATCCGGCCCAGAATCTCCAGCCCCTTTTCCAGCCCAAGCCCGCGCGTCGTGGCCAAGGACGAGCGGTTGGCCTTGTCATAGCTGGCCTTGAAGATGAACCGGGTGCCGCTGGGTGCGCAGGCCTCGGCGATCTTTTCGGCCATCATCCGGGCATGATCAAGGCTTTCCAACTGGCACGGCCCGGTGATCAGGGCGATCGGGTTTTGCCCGCCGAAAGGGATGCCGCCGATGGTGACGATATGCTGTGTCATTGTGGTCCTTTGGTCCAATCCGCGCCGGAGCTTTTACGCAACGCCGGTGCGCAGGCAATCGTGCAGATGCAAGATACCGATGGGCCTGCCGGTCTCGTCAATCACAAACAACGCGCCCACCTTGCGCTTGTTCATAATCGCCAAAGCCTCGGCGGCCAGCGTGTCCACGGTCACTGTCACCGGGCTGCGGGTGGCCACATCGCGCGCGGCAAAGCCCATCAGCCCGTCTATATTGCGTCGCAGGTCGCCGTCCGAGATCACGCCGGTCATCACACCTTGCGCATCCACCACCCCGGCCACGCCAAAGCCACCTGATGTCATCGTCAGAATGACCTCGGCCATCGGCTGGTCCTCGGTCACCAAAGGCAGGCTGGCCACGCCGTGCATCAACTGGCTGACCGATGCCAGCCGTGCGCCCAGCCTGCCGCCGGGGTGGTAGGTCTGAAAATGCTCGGGCCGGAACGCGCGGGCCTCCATCAGCGCCACGGCCAGCGCATCACCCAGCGCCAGCGTCAGCGTGGTCGAGGTGGTGGGGGCAAGGCCAATAGCACAAGCCTCGGCCACATCGGGCAGCGTCAGCCGCATCCGCGCCGCCCGCATCAGCGTGCTGTCGGGCCGCTTTGAGATGCCGATGATCGGAATGCCGAACCGCACGCAATGCGCGATGATATCGCCCAGTTCCGTGGTTTCGCCCGAGTTGGAGATCAGGATACAGGTGTCTTCGGGCGTGATCATGCCAAGGTCGCCATGGCTTGCCTCGGCCGGGTGAACAAAGAATGACGGCGTTCCCGTCGATGCCAGCGTGGCCGCGATCTTGCGCCCGACATGGCCGGACTTGCCGATGCCCGACACGATGACCCGCCCATGCCGCGCCAGTATCTGCGCCACGGCGGCGGCAAGGTCGGGCGGCGGCGACGCGGCAAATTCCAGCAGCGCCGTGCCTTCGATCTTAAGCACGCGGGCGGCGACGGACATCGCGTCAACCTCGATGGTGCGGCGGCTGTGCACGGCGTCGTTCCTTTTCCCGAGGTGGTGGCGGACTTGCGATCAACGCCGCTTCACCCGGTCAGCAGTAAGCAATTTGCAAAGGCGACACAACCACACCCGCCACATCCAATCCCTGCCACCTTGTCCGCCTGCCGACAGACTGCCATTTTGGGTCGGTGGTAAACGACAGATGGCCCCTGTCTGGACCGGAACCAAGGGATCGCCGGGCTTGCTGCATCGGCGACACGGCCCACGGGTCAATACCCTGCCAGTTTGTCCATCTGCGTGGCCAGTTTCACGTCCAGTTCCGACAGCCCTTGGCAATCATGCGTGGTCAGCGTCACCGAAACCGTGCGATAAACATTCGACCATTCGGGGTGGTGGTTCAGCTTTTCCGCCCACAGCGCGGCGCGGGTCATGAACCCGAACGCCTCGACGAAATCCTTGAACAAGAAGGTCTTGCTCAGGCTGTTGCGGTCCTGACCCTCGGCCCAGCCAGTCGCAATAAGCGGCAGCAGGGCAGAGCGGTCTTTGAGCTTTTCAACAGGCATGGCCGGGTCTCTTTCAAATCGGTATCGCGATAATATTGGGCGGGTCAGTCTTCAGATGTCACGCGGCGGAACGGGCCATATTGCGTCAGCACCTCGATCTCTTCATCCACTGCACGGCGCTCCTCGGCCAGAAAGCGGGCCACGGAATCGCGAAACCCGGGGTCAGCGATCCAGTGCAGTGAATGCACCGGGGTCGGCAGATAGCCACGCGCCAGCTTGTGTTCGCCCTGCGCCCCGGCCTCGACCCGCTGCAACCCGTTGGCAATGGCCCAGTCAATGGCCTGATAATAGCACAGCTCGAAATGCAGGCAGGGATAATCGGCGATGCAGCCCCAATACCGCCCGAACAAAGTGTCGCGCCCGATGAAGTTGAGCGCCCCCGCCACAGCGCGGTCGCCATCAAAGGCCAGCACCAGCAGCATGTCGGCGCGCATGGTGTCGTGAAGGCGGTCAAAGGCGGCGCGGGTCAGATAGGGCGTGCCCCATTTGCGCGCGCCGGTATCTTGATAGAACTGCCAGAACGCATCCCAATGCGCGGGTTCGATATCATCTCCGGTCAGCGCACGGATGGTCAGCCCCGCCGCCCGCGCGGTTTCGCGTTCCTTTCGGATCATCTTGCGCTTGCGGCTGGACAGATGCGCAAGGAAATCATCAAAGGTCTTGTAGCCCACATTTTCCCAATGGAACTGCTGGGTCACGCGGTGCAGCACGCCTTCGACCTCGGCCAGGGACGTGGCCTCCTCTTCGGTGCAAAAGGTGACGTGCAGCGATGACAGCCGGTTCTGCGCCACCACGGCAATCGCCGCGCGCAAAAGGCTTGCGCGATGCTCGGCGGGGCCCAAAAAACGCCGCCCCGAAGCCGGGGTGAAAGGCACGGCAATTTGCAGCTTTGGGTAATAGCGCCCGCCCGCCCGCTCATAGGCCTGCGCCCAACCATGATCGAAGATGTATTCGCCCTGACTGTGACCCTTGGCATATAACGGTGTCGCCGCAAGCAGACGCCCACCGTCGTGCAAGGTCAAGGGATGCGCGGTCCAGCCCGTTCCGGTGCCGACGGAACCCGAGGCCTCCAGCGCCGCAAGAAAGCGGTGCGTGGTGAACGGGTCCAACGGCCGCCCCGCGGCCTGTTCGGGCGCGGCAATGGCATCCCAGTCTTGTGCCGGGATCTCGGCCATTGCGTCGTGAAGCTTGATGTCAGCCATGCCCTGCCCGATTGTCGCGACCCACGTTCCAGCCAAAGAGTGGGCCGATGCAGCGTTTGGTCAAGCGGGCAACGGGCTGAGATAGCCCTCGAACGTCACATTATCCGACAGCTGCCGGGCCGCCGCCTCTTGCTCGGGCGTGCGGATTGTCCAGCACAGCACCGGCACACCGGCCTTGCGCAGGGCCGCCACGCGCGGGCGGGTCAGGTCATTGGCCTGATGGCTGATGAAACTGGCGCCCACCCGGTCAAAATCGGGAATGTCACGCAGCCGGTCGCAGATGGCCGGGGCCAGCGGGGCCCAATCGTCCGGCGCAAAGGCCGAGGTTGTCAGCCCGCGCGCCACAGCCGGGGCCAACCGCGCCATATGGGCGATGGCGTGCGGGTTGAACGACATCACCGCCACCTCGCCCCCATAGCCTTGCAGCGCCGCCGCCGTCGCCGCCTCCAGCCGCCCGTCGGTGTCAGCCATGGAGCCGGTCTGATCCTTGATCTCGATCAGCAGCGGCACCGCGCCTGCAACCTGCGCCAAGACCTGTGGCAGGTTGGGGATGGTGTCGGTGCTGTCCTTCAGCCGGATGCTGCCCAACTCCGTGGCCGTGCGGGCACAAAGCGGGCCGCTCTCGTCGGTCAGCCTGTCCAGCGTCTCGTCATGAAACACCATCGCCTGCCCGTCTGCCGACAGCTGCAGGTCAATTTCGATGGCATAGCCTGCCTTGATCGCAGCCGCGATGGCAGCGGGGCTGTTTTCCACCCGCCACATGCTGCGATCATGCAAAGCGCGATGCGCCACCGGCAGGCGCCGCAACCCGTCTGGCAAGGCGACCAGCATCGTTTTGCCCTCAGTCGATCTGGAACACCGCTTCGATTTCCACGGCCACGCCAAACGGCAATGACGCCGCCGACACCGCCGAGCGCGCGTGCCGCCCGGCATCACCCAGCACCGCCACCATGAAATCGGACGCGCCGTTGATGACCTTTGGCTGATCGGTGAAATCCGGCGTCGAGTTCACGAAACCCACAAGCTTGACCAATTGCAGCACCCGGTCGATCTCGCCACCCGTCGCCGCCTTCAGTTGCGCCAAAAGCGAGATGGCGCAGGCCTTTGCGGCCTCGGCACCCTGTTCCACGCTCAGATCGGCCCCCAGTTTGCCTTTGATCATGCCGCTGGCATTCTGGCTGATCTGGCCCGAGATATAGACCATTTCGCCAGACACCACCCAAGGCACGTAATTGGCGGCAGGCAGCGGGGCTTCGGGCAGGACCACGCCCAATTCGGCAAGCCGGGTTTCGATTCTTGACATGTCAGCCCCTGTGTTGGTTTGGCCCAGACGCTAGCCGCAGAGCCGGGCCGGGGCAAGCGTGTCCGGCTGGGCCGTATCGTCGCGCAAAGCCATACCCCTCGCGCAAAGCCTTTGGCGCCGCTTCCAGAACCGGCCAGACCCCGGCTAAGACCCCAACCGGCGGGGGAACCTGCCGGTTTGCGAGCTGATGAACAAGCTTTCGTTGTAATCCGCGCAGGCCAAGGCTATCACAAAGGCTATGAGCATCGGGTGGCTGGCTTCCAGCTTCTGGCTGGGAAAATCATCATCATGAAACGACGTATCCAAACCGCCCTGTTGCGCGCCAAGACGTGCGGCACCGCGCGCTTGAGGCCTTGGGCATCGGTTTTGCTGGTGGCAGCCTTGGGGCTGTCCGCCTGCGGGCCCGCCCCTGTGCCGCAAGGCTTTGCCGACCCGCATGAAGCGAACAACCGTCAGACGCATGAAATCAACCGGGCCATCGACCGCACTGTCTTGCGGCCTTTGTCCGGCGGCTATGGCTCGTCGATCCCTGCGCCGGTCAAGCAAGGGGTGCAGAATTTTGCCCGGAACCTTGATGCGCCCAGCGATGTGGTCAACAATCTGCTGCAAGGTCGGCCCGGGCCGGCACTGCAAAACACCTTGCGGTTTGCGCTGAACACCACCATCGGCATTGGCGGGTTGTTCGACCCGGCAACGGCCATGGGTGTGGCGGGCAAGCCGACGGATTTTGGCGAAACCCTGCATGTCTGGGGCGCAGGCGAAGGCGATTACATCGAGGTGTTGCTGCTTGGCCCGACCACCGAACGCGATCTGTTCGGCGCCTTTGTCGATCTGGGGCTGAACCCGCTGCGCTATGTCCTGCCCGCCGATCAGGCGAATGTGCCGACCGTGGCAAAGTTCGCCTCAAGGCTTGGTGATCGGGCCCGCTATTCCGAAACGGTGGATTCGGTCCTATATGACAGTGCAGACGGTTATGCGCAGGCGCGTCTGTCGTATCTGCAAAACCGCCGCTACGAATTGGGGCAGACTGCCGGTGATGCCGGCGACGATGCCTTTGTTGACCCGTATGAGGATACCTATGGCAACTGACAGGCTGATCATCACCCGCCGCGGCTTTGGCATCGGCCTTGTTGGCGGCGCTGCCAGCCTTGCCCTGCCGTTCCCGGCTGTGGCGCTGACGGTCGAGCAAGCCAATGCGCTGGTGGGCAAGGCGATTGCCGATGTGAATGCCTCGATCAATTCGGGCAAACCGGCCAGTGCGATGTATGATGATTTCGAACGGATTTTTGCGCGCTACGCCGATGTGCCGGTGATTGCCCGCTCGGCGCTGGGTCCGGCGGCCCGGTCTGCGTCGTCGGCCCAGTTGGCAGCATTCACCAAGGCCTATCAGCGCTATGTGTCGCGCAAATACGGTGCCCGGTTCCGTGATTTCATCGGCGGCCAGATCGAGGTGACCGGCGCGCGCGCCGTCAAATCCTATTTCGAGGTGATTTCGGTCGCCAAACTGCGGGGTCAGGCCCCTTTTGATCTGCGCTGGCATGTGTCGGACAAATCGGGCAAGCATCTGTTCTTCAACCTGATCATCGAAGGTGTGAACATGCTGGCCTCGGAACGCACCGAGATCGGCGCCATGCTGGACAAACGCAGAGGCAACATCGACGCGCTGATCGCCGATTTGAAGGCGACCTGACGCCTCACCTTCCGCGCGTGAAACCGGCTCCGCCAGACCCCAGCCGCACCGCCAGAGACACGGCGATATAGGTGGCAAAACCTGCCGGGTCTGACAGCGCAAGGCGGGCAAACTCCAGCGCGGCAAGGGGGGGTTTGCCCTCGCGCGCCAGCAGGCCCGGATAGAGCGACGCAATTTCCTTAACCCCGGCGTCCTGTCGGCGTCGGACGCGGCTCAGGGCAGCGAAACCTTCGATCATCGGCCAGACATAGGTTTGCGCGACCTGCACCCGTTCGTCGGGCGCAAACTGCAGCCGAACAAAGGTGTCGTCCGAGATGATTGACGGAAAAGTTCCCCAGCGCGCCCGCCCCGCCGCATTGACAGCAAACAGCCCATAGCCGGGCGCTGCGGTCTGATTGAAGGGCAGCTTCTGCCAGAACCGGGCGTAGGCGCGGGTGACAGCACTGCGCGCCCGCGGAACGACCGGTGTGCCGCTGGCATAGCGGGGGGTATCGGTGTCCAGAGTCCGCTCCAAGGCCGTCAGCAGGCCCGCCGAGACCGTGACATCGGCATCAAGATAAACCCGCAGCGGATGAACAGCGACCGCATCGCCAGCGTTCAGCGCCCCGGGTTTGGAGCCCTGCGGCAGGTCCAGCACCGTGCTGGTCCAGCCCTCTGGCAGGCAGTGCCCAAGTGTCGCGCGGGCTGTGTCTGCGGTGGCATCGTGGCAGCCATTGGCCACGACAATGACCTGCACCGCCCTGGCATCTGACGCGCACAGATGGGTCAGGCACCGGCCTATATAACCCGCTTCGTTCGACGCCGGAATGATCACGCTCAGCACGGATGGCACCCTTTGGCCAGAACCCGCCAGCGCGGATTTTCATCGCCAAGGTGGCGCAAGGCGCCCCAGCTTCCCCATTTTCCGGGTTTGGCGACATCGACAAAGGCATTGAACGGTTCGGGCGTCAGCCGGGACCAGCCTTGCATCAGCCGGTCATACAGTGCCGCCATCTCGGGCGTGTAGTTCAAGTGGATGAAAAACGCGGCGAGATCGCTGTCGTCGACCTGCGCACCCTGCCCGACCACATGTGTTCCCCCTTCATACATCATCAGCCGCAGGCCGTGCGCCCGTGCCACCTTGGCCTGATGCGGCAAGACACGGGTCAACAGATCGGTGACACTGTCGCTGGGGTTGCCAGTGATGGCGCCGCGGTCCAGCTCAGAGGCCGCCAATTCGACCGCAGTGTCATAGCGGTGCGCAACGAAATGGGCCTCAGCCTCTGCCCCGGACAGGCCCAGCGCCTCAGCCCCGCGGCGGGCGGCAGCTTCCGAGTCCCGGATCCAGCCCCGCACGACCGCAGCCTTTTCATCGCTGCCCAGAAGCGCGCTGAAGTAGCCGGTCACGGCATAGGCATCAAACAGCGTCGCAGGGGCGGGCCTGCCTTCGGCCAGAATGTCGGGGGCGTTCAGGATCTGCTCCTCAAGCCCCACCCAGCCGGTCTGGGTCGAGATCACACGCACCAGCCGGTCCTTGCCCGCCTCGCCAAAGACATCCGCCCAGATGCTGGCAACCTCACCCGCGCGCAGGGCGTAGTATTGCACCCAAGTGTTGTCGCGGCCCCAACGGGCGCGGCCCTGGTCTTCTGCCCATGCGGCCTGCGCGAACTGCCAATTCCACACCTCGTTGGAATATTCGACATGGGCGATCCGCCCCGGTTCCAGCCCATTGCGCGCGGCTTCGGCATAAAATCGCACCAGGTCATCCTCGGCCAGATGCGGCAAGGTGAACCATGGGTTTGCATCCAGTTCATTGGCCAGCGCCACCATGATCTCCACCGGCGCGCCAAGCCGCGTCCATGTGTAATCGTCGGGCTTTGGCCGGTCTTGCAGCCGCGCAAGCGGGCTGTTGTTGGTATGCATCCAGTCCATCAGACGGATGGTTTTCACGCCGCGCAACCGCGCCAGCCAGTCGGGGTTGAAGATCTGGCCCTGTGCCAGAAGCGCCGCACGGTCTTCGCGCACCACCACAATATTGCGGATCGGATCGGCCGGGTCGGTGGCAAGGATGGTCAGCACAACCGCGCCCTCACCGGGGGTAAAATCGAACACGGCCCGGCTTGCGGCCTGCTGCACGTTCTGCACCCGGCCCTCGATCCGCAGATCGCCCCTGCCGTCATGGGTCAGCACATAGCGCCCGGCCATGCCCCCGGCGGTGGCGGGCAGGTCAACAAGCAGCAAGGTGGATACCCCCGTCACTTCCGCCGGGATCGCCGTCAGCCAGCCGTTTTCATCCAGCACCCCGGCGGCGGCAAGGCGGCCGTGGTCCCAGCCGCCATACTGGCCAGGCAAATGCCCCGTCCAGTCGCGGGCCGATTTCATGAGGTTCAAGAACGGCTGCTGCACCGACCAATCGGAAATTCCATTCAGCCCCATCGCAAGGTTCGGGTTGCTGATCGGGGTCAGCACGGTCTGATCGATCAGGCGTAGGGGAAACGGAACCTGTGCGCTGGTGGGCAGTTTCGCCGTCACGGTTTCCGTAGCGGGGGTCACCGTGGCGCCCGGGTTGACCTCCGGCCTCGCTTTGGGAGGCACGGCACCTGCTGCGGGGGCAGGCACGTAGGCACTGACCGCCTCCCACGCGATGCGTTGCAGCGCGGTCGCCAAGACATCCGGGATCACCGCATCGCGGCTTTTCCACTGGCGCATCATCTTGGCCGGCAGGCCTTGCGGCGTCTCGCCGGTGATCGCAGACAGATGCACGAGAGCCATGAAATACTGTCCTTTGTCGGACAGGTGGATGTCGTCGGCAAAAAAATCATCCATGCTGGAAATGCCGGGAACCTTGCCCGCCGCCACCGCATCGGCCAGTCGCGCCATCGCCTGACCAGCGGGCAAAAGGGAGACATTTGCGCCCCGTTCGCGCGCGCTGCGCACGACAGCTTCCCACAGCGCAAGGTCGTTGGTCAGCCGGTCGCGCCATGCAGTGCCAGACCCCGCGTCACCGTCAATCACCGTGCCGGGGCCGGATTTGCGGCTGTGCCACGTCTCATGCAAAAGCACCCGCACCTTCGGGTTTGCCGCTTGGGCCAGTGCGGCAAAGGCTGCAATCTGGCCAGGGGTGTCATTCGATTTCAGCGTCTCGGCAAGGGGGATGGCCTCGGTCACGATCAGAACATCGGTTTCGCCCTTGGCCAGTTGGGCCTTTGCATCCACCCCCTGGGCGATGGCCACGGCAGGCCCACCAAACCGCAATGGCGCGCCGGTCGTGATCTGGGCGACCACGCTTGCCGGTGCCTGCATCTGGCGCAACCCACCCTCCACCAGCGCGGGCAGGTCAGGGCCGATCAGGCCGCTTGCGACAAATAGGATATCCGCCAGATACGGCAAAAAACCCACGAACATCCCCCCTTCAACCGCCTGAAACACCCGACAGAGCATAGCCCGAGACGGTGTCCCAGACTATCCTTTGCAGCGCTGCGGCGGTTTGCGGGGCGAAGGGTGTGATCGGACTGCCATCCGCACGGGTCAAGTCATGCGGCAGGCCAACCGGGCTGCGGTGATACAGGGTGGCGTAATGGGTCAGCGCCATCAGATAGGCGCCAAGATCATTGAAATGAATGGCGTCGGTCGTGCCATCTTCGGCCTTGGCAAACAGATCTTCGCGGGTGGCAAGGCCGGGCACCTTGCCCGCCTCGATCGCGCGGGCCGTGGCGGCCATGACCTGCCCGCCGGGGATGATGTAGATCGGCCCCACCCCGTTGCGTGCCATCGCCCCTGCCAGCAGGGTGCCGACCCAATAGCGATCAAGGTCGGCGTCCAGCCGCACCAGCCAACCCGCAGGGTCATCCAGAGGGTGCCAGGTTTCGTAAAGATACAGGCGCGCATCGGGACGGGCCTTGCGCACCCGTGCAGCCCATTGCGCAAGATAGCGCGGGCTGTCGTGATAGCGGATGGCAGCGCGGATCTCGACCATCTCGGTCAGCACCACCGCCGGATAGCTGCCACTGTCCAGCGCCTCGGCCGCCGCACGGTATCTGGGGTGGGCATTTTCAGTGTCGAACCCGGCGATGCTGCCGGTCCAGTGATCTTTCAGGCTGGTGCCCCAGCCCAACTGGCTGGCATGATCGTGCCCGGCCAATTGCGCCAACATCGCGGGCATGTCGCGGCCCACAAGACTGTGGCCAAGGTGGTAGGTGGACATCGGGCCAGCGGGGGCGACAAGCGGCGGCAATTGCGCGACCACCTGAGCGGCGGTCAGTGGCTGGGGCTGCCCCCAGCGCTGCGCTGCCCATCCGGCCCCCGCCACGACCGCGATCAACGCCGCAATCAGACCCTTGCGCATCTGCGCCCCCCGATTTCGATTCTGCCCTGTTCCTCGCGCGACAATCTGGTAACTCCTGTTGCATAACACCAGATGGAGCCGCCATTTTGCTGACCTTTCTGCTGATCCAAACCGCACCATCGCGCCGCCGGTTCTATCGGGTGGATGTCGTCTACAACCTGTTTGGCGAATATTCGGTGGTGCGCGAATGGGGGCAAGCCGGGCGCAAGGGGCGTCATATGCTGGTATGGTTTTCCAACCTGCGCGATGCCTGCCTTGCCGCCGAACGCTGGCGCAGACGGGCGCAGCGGCGTGGTTATACCGCGCAAGGTGCCAGAGCATGACACATCTGTGGGTCCGGGCCGAGCAGCGGCCAAATGAAGACCGTGTCGGCCTGACACCGGATGGCGCGGCCAGACTGGTGCAGGCCGGGCTGCGGGTGACGGTCGAGGCCTCCGCCACCCGCGCGATCCCGATTGCCGGCTATGCCGCCGCCGGTTGCGAGATTGCCGCCGAAAATCTTTGGCCCCACGCCCCCGCCGATGCGATCATCTTCGGGCTCAAGGAACTGCCCGACGACGGCACGCCACTGACCCACCGTCACATCATGTTCGGCCATGCCTACAAGGGCCAGCCCGCCGGTCGCGACCTTCTGCTTCGGTTCAAGGCTGGCGGCGGCATACTGTATGATCTGGAATATCTGGTGAATGACGATGGCCGCCGGGTTGCCGCCTTTGGCTATTGGGCGGGCTATGCCGGGGCTGCGGTCTCGCTGAAGACATGGGCCGCGCAGCAGCGGGGTGGGCTGGTCGGCCCGATCGCCACCTATGCCAGCAAGACCGCCCTGCTGGACGATCTGGCCGCCGAGATGCACACACTGCCGCGCCCCCGCGCCCTTGTGATCGGCGCCTTGGGCCGGGTCGGCACCGGGGCAAGTGACCTGTGCGAGGCGTTGGGGGTGCATGTCACCAGATGGGACATCACCGAAACCGCCCATGGCGGGCCATTCCCGCAGGTGTTGCAGCACGAGATCTTGCTGAACTGCATCCTCGCCCGTCCCGGCTGCCCGGTCTTCGTGCCCGCATCGGCGAAGAGCGAGTCGCGCGCGCTGACGGTGATCGGGGATATCGCCTGCGACCCGACCTCGGATTTCTCGCCGATCAAGGTCTATGACCGCGCCACCGATTGGGGTGCGCCGGCCCGGCGCGTCGCCGACACCCCCCCGCTGGATGTGATGGCCATCGACAACCTTCCGTCGCTGTTGCCGGTCGAAAGCAGCGAGGATTACGCCGCGCAACTGCTGCCCAGCCTGCTGGCGCTGACTGCGCTTGATGCCGGCGTCTGGGGCCGGGCGCGGGCCGAGTTCGACCGCCACCTCGCCCGACTTTGACGACTTGTGCCAACATGGGTTGAGCTTTGGCGCAAGGCCCTGAGCCGGGCGACCAAGGCGGGGTGACAGCGCACCGGCTTTGCGGCTATCATCACTAGGGTAACGCACCGGGAATCCGGGCGGCAGGGCAGGCGGCAGGTCATGGCATCGACACGCGCGGGCAAGGGCGGGTTTGGCGCGGGTGGGGGTTTGGCCGCCCGCTTTGCTGTCTGGCGGGCGTCGCGCGGCCCGGTGGCACAGGGCTTTGTGTCCTCGCCCGAGCCAAGGTCGATCGGGATGTTTGCCCGCGGCCGTCAACTGGTGGCGGGCAATTACCTGTTCGCCGGTCATCTGATCGAAGCACCGGGGACCGCGCTGTGGGAAGTTGACCCGCCCGATGCCGATTTCGCCGCCGAACTTCAGGGCTTTGTCTGGCTGGATGATCTGGCCGCCTTGGGCGACGCGCAGGCCCGCGCCAAAGCCCAGGCCTGGACGGCTGACTGGATCGCACGGTTTGGCCGCGGGCGCGGGCCGGGCTGGACCCCCGATCTGACCGGGCGGAGGGTCATCCGCTGGATAAATCACGCCCTTTTTCTGCTCAACGGCGCCGACCAGCGCGCCAATACCGCCTATTACGCCGCGCTGACGGTGCAGACCCGCTATCTGGCCCGGCACTGGCCCAAGGCAGCGCCCGGTCTGCCAAGGTTCGAGGCGCTGACCGGGCTGATCTATGCTGGCCTGTCGTTGCTGGGGATGGAGGCGCTGGTTGGCCCGGCCACCGCGGCCCTGGCCGAAGAGGCCGGGCGCGAGGTCGATGCCAGCGGCGGCATTGCCACCCGCAACCCCGAAGAGCTGCTTGAGGTGTTCACGCTGCTGAACTGGGCAGCACAGGCCCTGACCGAAACCGGGCGGACCGTTCCCGAGGCCCATCTGGCAGCCATGGAGCGCATGGCCCCCACATTGCGCACGCTGCGCCATGCCGATGGCGGGCTGGCCCGGTTTCATGGCGGCGGCACGGGTGACGAAGGGCGGCTGGATCAAGCCCTGGCCAGCGCCGGCGTGCGCCCGGCCCCGCATCGGGGGCATGGCATCCCGCCCGCCATGGGCTTTGTGCGGCTTGCAGCCGGCCGGACATCGCTGATCATGGACGCGGCCGCCCCCCCGGGCGGGCGGGCCGGACGGTCTGGCCATGCCTCGACTCTGGCGATTGAGGTGACATCAGGGCGGCGGCCTTTGGTGGTGAACTGCGGATCGGGCGCACCCTTTGGCGGTGAATGGCGCCGGGCCGGGCGGGCGACCCCGTCACACTCGACGCTGTGCCTTGACGGGGTGTCCTCGTCACGCTTTGGTCGCACCGGCGGCGATGTGCTGGAGGACCGGGCCCACGTCCTGACCCTGCGCCAGATGGACACCGACAAGGGCCATGCGGTGCATTGTGCCCATGACGGCTGGTCGCAGACCCACGGCCTGACCCATGCCCGCGATCTGGCACTGTCGCATGATGGCCGCCACATCGCCGGGGTCGATCTGCTGATCGCGCTGAACCCGCAGGGCCGTGCGCAGTTTGAGCGGGTTTTGACCGCATCCGGGCTGAAGGGCGTGGGATTTGCCATCCGTTTTCACCTGCATCCCGATGCCGATGCCACACTGGACATGGGCGGCAATGCAATCTCTGTGGCGCTCAGGTCGGGCGAGATCTGGGTCTTTCGCCATGACAGCAACGCCACACTGGCGCTTGAACCTTCGGTTTATCTGGAAAAAGGTCGCTTGCGCCCGCGTGCGACCAAGCAGATCATCCTTTCGGGCTTTGCCGCCCAGATCGAGACCCGTATTGGCTGGACCTTGTCGAAGGCACAGGATACTCCGCTTGCCATTCGCGATCTGGACCGCGACGATCCGTTCGACCCCAATTTGACGTGAAGGCTGCCCATGACCAACCTAGTGCCAATCGGCCGTGCGCTGATTTCCGTCTCTGACAAATCCGGCCTTCTGGACCTTGCCCGTGCCTTGTGCGCGATGGGGGTCGAGTTGATCTCGACCGGGGGGACCAGCCACATGCTGCGCACGGCTGGCCTGTCGGTGCGCGATGTATCCGAGGTAACGCGGTTCCCCGAAATGATGGATGGCCGGGTGAAAACACTGCACCCCCTTGTGCATGGCGGTTTGCTGGCGCTGCGCGATGATGACGAGCATCTGGTGGCGATGGCCGCGCACGGCATTGAACCCATCGACCTGCTGATCGTGAACCTGTATCCGTTCGAGGAAACCGTGGCCAAGGGCGCGGACCATGCCACCTGCATTGAAAATATCGACATCGGCGGCCCGGCGATGATCCGGGCGGCGGCCAAGAACCACAAATTCGTGGCGGTGGTGACAGACCCTGCCGATTATCAGCCGCTGTTGGATCAGATGGCGGCGCATGATGGCGCAACCACGCTGACATTCCGGCAAAAACTGGCGCTGTCGGCCTATGCCAAGACGGCGGCCTATGACACTGCGGTCAGCACATGGTTGGCCGGCGCGCTGGACGAAAAGGCCCCGCGCCATCGGTCCTTCGCAGGCAAGCTGGCGCAAACCCTGCGCTATGGTGAAAATCCGCACCAATCGGCGGCCTTCTATGTCGATGGGTCACGGCGCGACGGCGTGGCCACCGCGCGGCAATGGCAGGGCAAGGAGTTGTCCTACAACAACATCAACGACACCGACGCCGCCTTTGAACTGGTGGCCGAGTTTGCCCCCGAGCAGGGCCCGGCCTGCGCCATCATCAAACACGCCAACCCCTGCGGTGTGGGCCGGGCGGACAGCCTGCGCGACGCCTATCTGCGCGCCTATCACTGCGACCAGACATCGGCTTTTGGCGGGATCGTGGCGCTGAACATGGCATTGGATGCCGAAACCGCAGAAGAGATCGTCAGGATCTTCACCGAAGTGGTGATCGCGCCGGGGGCCAGCGACGAGGCCAAGGCGATCTTTGCCACCAAGAAAAACCTGCGCCTGCTGACAACCGCCGGCCTGCCCGACCCGCGCATCGGCGGTCTGGCGTTCAAGCAGGTGTCGGGCGGGATGCTGGTGCAAGACCGCGACAATGGCTGGCTGAACCCATCCGATCTGAAGGTTGTCACCAAACGCGCCCCGACCGATGCGGAACTTGCCGATCTTCTGTTTGCCTGGAAAGTCGCCAAGCATGTGAAGTCGAACGCCATCGTCTATGTCAAGGATGGTGCCACCGTCGGCGTGGGTGCCGGCCAGATGAGCCGGGTGGACAGCACCCGTATCGCCGCCCGCAAGAGCGAGGACATGGCCGAGGCGCGGGGTCTGGCCGCGCCGCTGACCCATGGCTCGGTGGTGGCGTCGGACGCGTTCTTTCCGTTTCCCGATGGCCTGTTGTCAGCGGCCGAGGCTGGGGCAACCGCGGTGATCCAGCCCGGCGGCAGCATGAATGACGCGGCAGTGATCGCGGCGGCGGACGAGGCCGGGCTTGCCATGGTTTTTACCGGCATGCGCCATTTCCGGCACTGACCGATGCGGCTGGCGCTGATCACCGCGATGGCCACCTTTGCGCTGGATCAGGCGTCGAAACTGGCCGTGGTGCAGGGACTGGACCTGATGACCCGCGGCGTGATCGAGGTCGCGCCGCCCTTCCTGACCTTTCGCATGGCGTGGAACCGGGGGATCAACTTTGGCCTTCTGGCCGGGGATGCCGATGTCACCCGCTGGGCGCTGATTGCGGTGGCACTGGCAATTTCGGTCTGGGTCTGGCTCTGGGTGCGGCGCGAAAATCCGGGGGCTTGGGCGCAAGTGTCGGCGGGTCTTCTGGTCGGTGGGGCACTTGGCAATGTGATTGACCGCATCCTTTACGGCGCGGTGGCCGATTTTCTGAACATGTCCTGTTGCGGGATCGAAAATCCCTATGCTTTCAATGTGGCCGATATCGCCATCTTTGCGGGGGCAGCGGGATTGGTGCTGTGTTCCGACAATGGCAAGGACCGGCCACAGCCGCACAAGCGGCGCAGAAAGACCCCGTGACGCCGCGCCTTGATTGCGCTAGAAGAAATCAGTTGGGCTTGGTGGAGGCAAGAATGCAGGCAGCACGGATGATCCTCGCGGGGTTGGTCGCGGCGATGCTGGCTGGCTGTGGCAATGGCGACAAGACCCCGCAGCTGATGAATATCCAGTCCAGCACGGCAGGCCCTGACGAGTTCGGCATCTTGCCGCCGAAGCCACTGGAATTGCCCAAGGATATGGCGCAGTTGCCCGAACCCACGCCGGGCGGCACCAACCTGACCGATCCCACGCCCGAAGCCGATGCGATCGCCGCCTTGGGTGGGCGTCCGGGTGCAGGGGCCGGGGCGGATGCGGGTCTGATGAACCACGCCTCACGCTATGGTGTGGCCTCCGGCATCCGGCAGACGCTGGCTTCGGAAGATCTGGAATGGCGGCGTGATAACAATGGCCGCGTTCTGGAACGCCTGTTCAACGTCAACGTCTATTATCGCGCCTACGAAGACATGTCGCTGGACCAGCACGCCGAATTGTGGCGTTGGCGCGGGCGCGGGGCAAAAACCCCCTCTGCGCCGCCACCGCAAAAAGACGAATAGGTCACGTTCGCGTTTGCAGGGCTTGCACCGCGCCCCACATCGGATAGTTTTGCAGCGTTCGGTCAAAAGGTGGTGCTATGCTTCGACTCATTGGGTTGCTTGCGGTTCTGGCGGCTGCTCCGGCGGTCGCGGATGATGTCAGCACGTTCCAGTTGGGCAATGGGATGGAGGTGGTGGTGATCGAAGACCATCGCGCGCCGGTTGTCACCCATATGGTCTGGTATCGCACAGGTTCCGCCGACGAATTGCCCGGTCGGTCCGGCATCGCGCATTTTCTGGAACACCTGATGTTCAAGGGTACCGATGATCTGGAGCCGGGTGAATTTTCCGCCACCGTCGAAGCGCAGGGCGGATCGGACAACGCCTTTACCAGTTACGATTACACCGCCTATTTCCAGCGCGTCGCGGCAGACCGGCTTGACCTGATGATGCAGATGGAAGCCGACCGGATGCGCGATCTGAAACTGCTGGACGACGACATTGTCACCGAACGTGCCGTGATCATCGAAGAGCGCAAGCAGCGGACCGACAGCAGCCCCGGCGCCCTGTTGCAAGAACAGATGCGCGCGGCACAGTTCCTGAACCACCCTTACGGCACGCCCATCATCGGCTGGAAGCATGAGGCCGAGGCCTTGGGCCGTCAGGACGCCTTTGATCACTACAGCCGCTATTACGCCCCCAACAATGCCATCCTTGTCGTGGCGGGCGATGTGTCCCCCGCTGCGGTCAGGGCGATGGCCGAAACCCATTACGGCCCGCTGGAACCCTCGGACGGCATTGCCGAGCGCAAGCGCCCTGCCGAACCACCGCAGCTTGCCGAACGGCGGCTGACGCTGTCGGACGCGCGCGTGTCGGAACCTTACGTCATGCGCAGCTACTTGGCCCCCGAGCGTGACCCCGGCGATCAGGACAAAGCCGCAGCCCTGACCATTCTGGCCGAACTTCTGGGCGGGTCGGGCACCACTTCGCTGCTCGCCCAAGGCTTGCAGTTCGGCGCTGATCCGGTCGCTGTCTATTCGTCGGCATTCTACGATTCCACCACGCTGGATGATGGCACCTTCGGATTGATCGTGGTGCCGATGCCGGGCGTTGCCTTGGACCGCGCCGAAGCCGCCATGGATGCGGTGATTGCCAGGTTTTTGGAAACCGGCCCCGACCCCGAAGATTTTGCCCGGATCAAGACGCAAATCCGCGCCGATCAGATCTATGCCCGCGACAATGTCGATGGCGTTGCCCGCCGCTATGGCGAGGCTTTGGCGACAGGCCTGACCGTGCAGGATGTGCAGGACTGGCCAGCCGTGCTGGACGCGGTAACGCCTGAACAGGTGATGGAGGCCGCGCGGGAAGTGCTGGATCGCAAACGTGCCGTGACCGGCTGGCTGATGCCCGAAAAGGACCCTGCATGATGCAGATGTTCAAGATTGCAGCGCTGCTGATCGCTTTTGCTCTGCCCGCACGGGCCGAGATTGCGATCCAGACCATCACCTCGCCCGGCGGAATCACCGCCTGGCTGGTCGAAGAGCCGGAAATTCCCTTCACCGCACTGGAAATCCGCTTTCGTGGCGGAACCTCGCTGGACGTCGAGGGCAAGCGTGGGGCGGTCAATCTGATGACGGCGCTGATCGAGGAAGGCACCGGCGATCTGGACAGCACCGGGTTCGCCCGCGCGCGGGACTCACTGGCCGCCAGCTTTCGCTTTGGGTCGGATGAAGACGCGATCTCGGTCTCGGCCCGCTTCCTGACCGAAAACCGCGAGGCGTCGGTTGACCTGCTGCGCCGCGCCCTGACCGAGCCGCGCTTTGACCAGCCGTCGATTGACCGGGTGCGGGGACAGGTTCTGGCGGGGTTGCGGCAGGATGCCAAAGACCCGAACGCCATGGCCGGACAAACCTTGCGCGCACTGGCGTTTGGCGACCACCCCTATGCCAGCAAGGGCGACGGCACCGAAGCCACGGTGCAGACCCTGACACGCGATGACATCGTCGCAGCCCACAAGGCGGCGATTGCGCGTGACCGGGTCTATGTTGCCGCCGCAGGCGACATTTCCGCCGAAGATCTGGGCCTGCTGATCGACCACCTGCTGGAGGGTCTGCCTGCCACCGGTGCCGCCCTGCCGCCCCGCGCCCCGATGAAGCTGACAGGCGGTATCACCGTGCAGGATTTTCCCGGCCCGCAATCCACCGTGATCTTTGCGCAGGACGGCCTGAAACGCGACGACCCAGATTTCTTTGCCGCCTCGATCCTGAACGAGATCCTCGGCGGTGGCCGGTTCAGCGCCCGCCTGATGACAGAGGTGCGCGAAAAGCGCGGCCTTACCTATGGCATCAGCAGCTATCTGGTGGGCTACGATCAGGCTGAGTTGCTGATGGGCCAATTTTCATCGGCCAATGGCACCGTAGGCCAGGCGATAGAGGTGATCCGCGACGAATGGCGCAAGATTGCCACTGATGGCGTGACCGAGGCCGAGGTGCAGGCCACCAAGACCTATCTGACCGGCAGTTACCCACTGCGCTTTGCCGGCAACGGCCAGATTGCCAGCATGCTGGTTGGCATGCAGATGATCGGGCTGTCAGCGGATTATCCGAAAACCCGCAATGACAAGGTGAATGCGGTGACGATGGAGGATGTCAAACGCGTCGCCGCGCGGCTGTTCAAACCTGATGATCTGCGCTTTGTCGTGGTGGGCCAGCCCGAAGGCATTGTCGCCACGGATTGACCGAATCTATGGCTCTTGCCGCAGCGCGGTGCTAGAATTAGGGGTATGAACGCCCCAAAACCCAACATATCCGCAGACCGCCCAATGATCCGGCCTTTGGATGAGGCCGCGATCAACCGCATCGCAGCGGGTGAGGTGGTCGAGCGCCCCGCCTCGGCCGTGAAGGAACTGGTGGAAAACGCGCTGGATGCGGGGGCCACCCGCATTGCAGTAGACTTTGCCGATGGCGGCAAGACGCTGATCCGGGTGACAGATGATGGCTGCGGCATGACCGGGGCGGATCTGCCCTTGGCCGTGGCCCGCCATGCCACCTCAAAAATCGACGGCTCAGATCTTCTGAACATCCACAGCTTCGGGTTTCGGGGTGAGGCGCTTGCGTCCTTGGGCGCGGTCGGGCGGCTGACGCTGACCTCTCGCGCGGCGGGGCACGACGCGGCGCAGATCACCGTCGCCGGGGGGCGCGTGGCCGATGTACGCCCCGCCGCCCTGACCCGTGGCACGGTCGTTGAATTGCGCGACCTGTTCTACGCCACGCCGGCCCGGCTGAAATTCCTGCGCTCTGACCGGGCCGAGGCGCAGGCGATTGCCGATGTGCTGCGCCGTCTGGCGATGGCGGAACCCCATGTCGGCTTTACCCTGACCGAGATGTCGGGGGGCGAGGCGCGCACGCTGCTGCGTGCCGATCCGCAATCGGGCGATTTCTTCGCGGCCCTTCACGGGCGGCTGACCGGCATCCTTGGTGCCGATTTCACAAGCAACGCCCTGCGCATCGACGTGGCGCGCGATGGCCTGCACCTGACCGGATACGCGGCGCTGCCCACCTATTCGCGCGGCTCGTCGGCGCGGCAGTATGTGTTCGTCAACGGCCGCCCGGTACTGGACCGCATGCTTTTGGGCGCGCTGCGGGTGGCGTATTTCGACTTTCTGTCGCGCGACCGTCACCCCGCTGCCGTGTTGAACCTGTCGGTTGACCCGGAAAGGGTGGATGTGAACGTCCATCCCGCCAAATCCGAGGTGCGTTTTCGAGAACCCGAAGCCGCGCGCAGCCTGATCATCACGGGCCTACGCACGGCGCTTTCCGGCGCGGGGCATCGCGCGTCAACGACCGTGGGAACCGAAACCCTTGCCGCGATGCGCCCCGAACGCCCCGTCTACCAGATGGACCGCCCGTCGCAGGCGAGTCTCTCCCGCGCCTTCACCTTTCAGGCCCCCCATACGCCCGGCTTTGCCGAGGCCCCTACAGCCCGCATCGAAGACCTGCCCGCGCAGCCCGAGGAAAGCCACCCTCTTGGCGCGGCCCGCGCGCAGGTGCACGAAAACTACATCATCGCGCAAACCGCCAGCGGCATCGTCATCGTCGATCAGCACGCAGCCCACGAACGGCTGGTGTATGAACGCCTGAAACGCCAGATGGCGGAAACCGGGATCACCGCGCAGGCGCTGCTGATCCCCGAGATCGTCGACCTTTCCCCCTCCGACGCCGCCCGCCTGCTGGACGCTGCCCCAATGCTGGCAGAAATTGGCCTGACCGTTGAGCCCTTCGGCGGCTCAGCCGTTGCGGTGCGCGAAACCCCGGCGATTCTGGGCGCCGTCAACGCCGCAGCCCTGATCCGCGATGTGCTAGACGAATTGGCCGACACGGGCCAAAGCCACGGGGTGCGTGCCAAGATTGACGCCGTGCTGTCGCGCATGGCCTGCCATGGCTCGGTCCGGTCGGGCCGTCAGATGCGCGCCGAGGAAATGAACGCGCTTCTGCGCGAGATGGAGGCAACCCCGATGTCCGGACAGTGCAACCACGGCCGCCCCACCTATGTGGAACTGAAACTGCACGATATCGAACGGTTGTTCGGACGCCGATGATCACGCTGTTTGGACAGACATTTCAATGGGACGACCCCGAGGTTCTGATCCTTGGCGGGGCCGCGTTGGTGCTGCTGGGCTTTCTTGCCCTGATCCTGCGCGCAGCCGGGCGGTCAGCCACCATGGCAGACCCCTTGATGCGCGAACTGGGCTGGCTTTCGCAGCGCGTGCAGCAGTTGGGCGACGGGCAGGAACGGCTGGCGGGTGGCTTGCACCATGTCTCCGAGGCGCAAGCCGTCAGCCAGACCGCGATGCTTCAAGTCATGGAACAACGTCTGGCCGAAGTGACGCGCCAGATGGGTGAAAGCCTGCACGGCACATCCACCCGCACCGCCCGGTCCTTGGGCGAATTGCAGCAACGGCTGGAAACCATCGACAAGGCACAGGCCAATATCGAAAAGCTGTCGGGCAACGTGCTGTCCTTGCAAGACATTCTGTCAAACAAGCAAACCCGTGGCGCCTTTGGCGAAATCCAGTTGCATGACATCGTGCAAAAGGCGCTGCCGAAAGACGCCTACACGATGCAGGCCACGCTTTCCAACGGCAAGCGGGCCGATTGTCTGATCCACCTGCCCAACCCGCCCGGCCCCATCGTGGTGGACGCTAAGTTTCCGCTGGAAGCCTATGAAGCGATCCGCCGCGCCGAAACCCCGCGTCAGGCGCAGGAAGCCGCCAGCCTGATGCGCGGGGCGGTGCGCCACCACATCAAGGCGATTGCCGAGAAATACATCCTCGAAGGCGAAACCGCCGATGGCGCGCTGATGTTCCTGCCGTCCGAAGCGGTCTATGCCGAGCTGCATTCCAACTTTCCCGATGTGGTGCGCGAAGGCTTTGCCGCCCGTGTCTGGATCGTGTCGCCCACCACCTGCATGGCCACGCTGAACACCATGCGCGCGGTCTTGAAAGACGCGCGGATGCGCGAACAGGCGGGGGCGATCCGCCGCGAACTGGCGCTGCTTTATGGCGATGTAGACCGGCTGGGCCAAAGGGTTGAAAGCCTTGACCGGCATTTTGGGCAGGCGTCCAAGGATATCGAGGACATCAAGGTCAGCGCCGAAAAGGCTGGCAAACGCGCGCGCCGGCTGGATAATTTCGACTTTGAAGAGCTTTCCGACGCACCGGCCACCCCGGTTATCGGACCGCAGGCAGCAGAGTGATCAGATCCGGAAAATCGGCTGCATCAGGCGTGGCATCATCGTGTTGAACTTCAACGGACCTTGGGTTGCTGCAAGACAAATGCAGACCTTACCGGCTTCGGCCACCGGGGTATGCTCGATCGAGGCATCTGCGACCTCAATATCGCCGGGTCCAAACACCTTTTCCCCGTCATGGAATGCACCTTGCAGCACCAGGGTCAACTCCAGCCCGCTGTGCCCATGGTCGGGCATGGCCGCGCCACCGGGTATCGAAAGCAGCCGCGCCGTGGCCTCGCCGTCCGAACTGCGCAAGATCGCCTGCCGCGCACCCAGCCCGATCGGCCGCCACTTCACCGACGACAGACTGCCGCCGATGCATTCAAACACCGGCGCGGGCAGAATGCCATCGGCGCGGCGCGGCGCACGGGCGTTGGCTTGGGGCAGGGTCTCGATCCGGGCAAGGCAAGCCTCAAGGCTGCCGTCCGACATCTGGGCCACATCGTCTTCGATCACGGCACCGCCCAGCGCGTCAAAGGCCATGGCGCGGGCGCGACACTCGTCACACATCGAAAGATGCGCCGCGATCACCAGACTGATCGCCTGTGGCAGATTGCCTGCCGAATAGGCCATGAGCAAATCTTCGGTAAGGTGGTGTTTGATCGTCATTTCACAGGTGCCTTCACGTCCATCTGGTGGCGCAGCCGCTCCAGCGCCAATCGTATCCGCGACTTGATCGTGCCTAGGGGCAGGCCGGTTTCGGCGGCAATCTCGCTGTGCGAGAGGTCACCGTAATAGGCCCGCTCGATCAGCGCGCGCTGCTTTTGCGGCAGCTGCGACAGCGCCGCCCCCAACCGTTCGGTATCTTGCTGCGCCTCGAACACCTCGGCCTGATCGGGTTCCGCCGTCGGCCCCCAGGTCAGGTCTTCGGGTTCGGGACGGCGCGATTTGCGCAGCGCGTCAATCCGGCGGTTGCGCGCGATGGCGAAAACCCATGTCGCAACCGAGGCCCGTTCGGGATCAAACTGGATCGCCTTTTGCCACAGGGTCGCCATCACATCTTGCGCACATTCTTCGGCCAGGGCCTCGGACGCGCCGGATTTCATCAGGAATGCCTTCACGCGCGGCGCAAAATGCCGAAACAGCGCGGCGAAGGCCGCCCGGTCCTGATGATCGCGCACACGCATCACCAGCGCGGCCCAATCCGTTTGCTCCATGTCCGCTGTCACCCGCGGTTTTCCTTTGCGGCGCATACTGTGGCCAACGCTTGCAACATAAGGCTGCAACCCGTCAGGTCCACCTGCATTCTGCGCGTACATGGTATCAAACATCATGCAAGTTCATACGCGTCCCGTTGCGGGTTGGATCACAACATGTTCAGGCCTGCGGCATTTTTTGTCGCCCGATCCAATGCTGCCAGTAAAAATGGACAGTGTGATCCAACGGCTTTAGACGTGCGTAGTATTTTCAGAGACAAACATGAGGCCTGTCATGCCCTTTGAAACGCTCGGCACCCCGCCCCGTCGGATCGCCGTGATCGGCGGCGGAATATCCGGCATGTCGGCGGCGCACATGCTGGCCGATGACCACCGGGTCGTGCTCTTTGAGGCTGACCCGCGTCTGGGCGGCCACGCCCGCACGGTGATGGCCGGCAAGCGCGGCGATCAGCCGGTTGATACCGGGTTCATTGTGTTCAATCGGGTCAACTATCCGCATCTGGTAAGGCTGTTCGAAAAGCTTGAGGTGCCGGTCACTGAAAGCGACATGAGCTTTTGTGCCAGCGTCGATGGCGGGCGGATCGAATATGCGCTCGACAGCCTTGATACATTGTTTGCGCAGCGCAAGAACTTGCTGAACCCCAAATTCCTTGGCATGATCCGCGATATCCTGAAGTTCAACAAGCAGGCGGCGGCGGTGGCCAAGCCCGGTATGGTGATCCGCGACCTGCTGGCCGCCCTGGGCACCGGCGATTACTTCCGCGACTATTACATCACGCCGTTTTCGGGCGCGATCTGGTCAACACCCACCAAGGGCATCTTGGACTTTCCCGCCGATGCGATGATCCGGTTCTTTGAAAACCACCGCCTGATGTCCACCAGCGGCCAGCACCAATGGTACACGGTGCGCGGTGGGTCGGTGCAATACGTGCAGCGCCTGCAGGCAGTGATGGAAAAGCAAGGCGTCGATATCCGGCTGTCGGCATCCGTGGCCGGGGTGCGGCGGATGGCCGATGGCGTGCATGTGCGTGCCACCGGAGGGGACTGGGAAGCCTTTGACGATGTGATCTTCGCGACCCATTCCGATGATGCGCTGGCGCTGCTGTCCGACCCGTCGGTGGCTGAAACGAAGGCCTTGGGCGCGGTGCGCTATCAGCCGAACGAGGCGATCCTGCACTGCGATGAAAGCGTGATGCCAACGCTGCACAAGACATGGTCGAGCTGGTCCTATGTCGAGCCCAAGGGGGGGCCGGGCGACCGCATCGACCTGAGCTATTGGATGAACCGGCTGCAACCGATACCGAAGGATGACCCGCATTTCGTGACGCTGAACAGCAACCGAACGATCCGTGAAGACCGCATCTATGATCAGGTGACCTTCCGCCATCCGGTCTATGATACGGCGGCGCTGTCGGCACAGAGGGCCATCCGCAGGATGAATGGCACCGCAAACACATGGTTCTGTGGTGCGTGGATGAAGAACGGTTTTCACGAAGACGGCATCGGCAGCGCCGCCGATGTGGTCGAGGCAATGCGCACCCGCGAGGTGGTGTGATGGAAACCGTCGACCTGATCCGCGGCGAGACCTATCACGGGCGCAAAGGTGCTGTGCAAAACAGCTTTCGCTATACCGTGGATTATGTGGCGCTGGAGGCCGAGGGTCCGGTGAACGGCCCGTCGCTGTTTTCGCGCAACCGCCGCAATGTGACAGCGGTGCATGACACCGATCACGGCGGCCAACCCGGCAAGGGCACGGGCGCGGCTTGGGTGCGCAAGGTGCTGGCCGAACATGACCTGCCCGCCCCCGCCCGCATTGTCCTGATGGCGCAGCCGCGCGTCTTGGGCCATGTGTTCAACCCGGTGTCGTTCTGGCTGTGCCACGATGCCGACGGCGCGCTGCGCACGGTGATCGCCGAAGTCAACAACACCTATGGCGACCGGCACTCCTACCTTGCGCATCACGACAACCATGGCCCGATCACCCGCGAGGACACCCTTCTGGCGAAAAAGATCTTCTACGTCTCGCCATTTCAGCCAGTGCTGGGCGAGTATCGGTTCCGATTTGACATCACCGATGCGCGGGTTGGCATCTGGATCGACTACAGCACCGAAGATGGCGGCGGGTTGTTCACCAATCTGATCGGCCCCCGGGTGCCGCTGACCAATGCCGATATCCTGCGCGCTGCGGTGCGCCGGCCGTTGGGGTCGCGCCGCGTGCTGGCGCTGATCCATTGGCAGGCCGCGAAACTGGCGCTGAAGCGGGTCAAGTTCCGCAGCCGCCCGGTGCCGCCGCCCGAAGACGTGACGCGATGACCGGCACCGCCGCCGCATCCACCGCCACCGCACCGGGGGCCAGCTTGCTGCCTTGGTCGCTGTTTGCGGCTATGATCGCGGCGGCGGGTCTGCCGATCTATATCCATGCGCCGAAGTTCTATGTCGATGAATATGGGCTGAGCCTGGCCACCCTTGGCCTGACGCTTGCCGCCTTGCGGCTGGTGGATGTGGTGCAAGACCCGCTGCTGGGCTGGCTGGCCGAAGTGGCGCAGGGCTGGCGCGCGGCCCTGGTCTGGGGTGCCGCTATGGTCATGGCGTTGGCGATGCTGGGGCTGTTCGCGGTTACCCCGCCGGTGGCGCCGCTGGTGTGGTTCGCGCTGTGCCTGACGCTGCTGTTCAGTGGCTTTTCCTTTCTGACCATCGTGTTCTACGCCCAAGGCGTTGCCAAGGCGGCCAGCCTTGGGACGGGCGGCCATTTCCGGCTGGCCAGTTGGCGCGAAACCGGATCGCTGGTCGGCGTCTCGCTTGCGGCCGTTGCCCCGGTGGCCTTGGCTGCACTGACCGACAAGCCGTTTACCGCATTCGCCATCGGCTTTGGCGCGCTGGCCGTGCTGGCTGCGGTCTTGATGCGCCACGAATGGCGGGGCAGCGGGCGCGTGCTGTCTGTCACCGCTTTTGGCCACCCTTGGGCGGTGTTTCGCCCGGCCTTGTCCGACGCCCTGTCGCGCCGGTTGCTGCTGATCGCGCTGTTGAACGCCGCCCCGGTGGCGGTCACCTCGACCCTGTTCCTGTTCTTCGTCGAAAGCCGCCTTGCTGCGCCGGGCTGGGAAGGGCCACTTCTGCTGTTGTTCTTCCTGTCGGCCGCCGCCTCGGCCCCGGTGTGGGGGCGCTTGGCCAGCCGCTATGGCGCCAAGCGCAGCCTGCTGGGCGCCATGGCGCTTGCCATCGCCGCCTTCCTCTGGGCCGTGACCCTGCGCGAAGGCGACACAGCTGCCTTCGCGCTGATCTGCGCCGCCTCTGGCGCGGCCCTTGGGGCGGACCTGACGCTGTTGCCCGCGCTGTTTGCCCGCCGCCTTGCCGCCTTGGGCAGCGGCGAAGGGGCCGCCTTTGGCCTGTGGTCGTTCGTGTCGAAGCTGTCGCTGGCCATCGCGGCGGCAACGCTTTTGCCCGCCTTGGCCAGCGCAGGCTTTGCACCCGGTGCCGCCAACACCGCCCAAGCGTTGCTGGCGCTGTCGCTTTTGTATGCTGCCCTGCCCTGCGGGCTGAAGCTGTTTGCCATGGGCCTGCTGGCCTTGACCGATGTAGAAAAGGGGTAGGGAATGACGCCTGCGCCGCTGATCCTGTGTGGCATCATCCTTGGGGCGGTGGCGCTTGCCCTGTTGCAAAGGGCAAACGGCTTTCGGGCGCAACGCCCCGCCGATCTGGCCGCGCGTGGCCCGCGCCTAGATCTGCGCCAGCATCTGAACGGGCCGATCCTGTGCGAGGGCGTGATCTATGGGCCCACGGGCCGCGTCGCCAGCCGCTTTGTCGCCGACATGCAGGGCACATGGAGCGGCAACACCGGCACCTTGACCGAGGTGTTTCGCTATGACAGCGGCGTGGTGCAGAACCGGGCGTGGACTTTGACACTTGGCAATGACGGGTCAATCCGCGCCGAAGCCGCCGATGTGGTGGGCACCGGCACCGGGCAGGCGATGGGCCCAGCGGTGGAAATGCGCTATCGCATCAGGCTGGAACCCGAGGCGGGCGGGCATGTGCTGGATGTGGTGGACTGGATGTATCTGATGGAAAATGGAACCATCATGAACCGCAGCCAGTTTTACAAGTTTGGGGTCAAGGTGGCCGAGCTGGTGGCCACGATGCGACAAGTTCCGGCATGAACAGGGGGCGGCTATGAAAACGTGGACAGGCAAACGCTATTGGCTGGTGGGCGCTTCCGAAGGGCTGGGGTTGGCGCTGGCGCAAATCCTGTCGCGCGCGGGGGCCGAGGTGATCTTGTCGGCGCGGTCCGCCGATCGGCTGCAGGCCGCGGTGGAAACCCTGCCGGGCAAAAGCATGGCTCTGCCCTGCGACGTGGCTGACAGCGCGTCGGTGCGGGCCGCAGCCGAAGCTGCCGGTCCCTTGGATGGCGTGGTGTTTCTGGCCGGGGTCTATTGGCCGACACGCGCGCAAGACTGGAACGCCGATCAGGTCGAGGCGATGTGTGATATCAACTTCACCGGCTGCGCCCGGGTCATCGGCGCGGTGCTGCCCGCCATGGTGGCGCGCGGCGCGGGCCATGTGGTAATCACCGGCTCTTTGTCGGGCTTTCGCGGTCTGCCCGGCTCTATAGGCTACAGCGCGTCGAAAGCGGGGGTGATGTCGTTGGCCGAGTGTCTTTATGCCGATCTGCGCGGCAGCAATATTCAGGTGCAGGTTGCCAACCCCGGCTTTATCCGCACCCGCCTGACCGACAAGAACGATTTCTCGATGCCCTTCCTGATGGAACCCGAAGGCGCCGCGCAAGAAATGTTTGACCACATGAACACCGACAGCTTCAAGCGCAGCTTTCCCATGGTGTTTTCATGGTTCTTCCGTCTGTCGCAATTCCTGCCCGACTGGGCCTATTACGCGATCTTTGCGCCGCGCAAATAGCAGCCGTCAGGGCGCGCGCAGCACGGCAATGAAAAAGCCGTCCATCCCGCCAGTGTTGCCCCACAGGTCGGGCCGCAACCGCAACCCGCCTTGGGGGGTGATCCACGCCGGGTCGATCCATGGAGCATCCGGGCGCTGCACCGTCAGCGACGGGTGACGCACCAGCGCGCGCGCCAGTTGATCTTCCCCCTCGGCCGGCAGCAATGAACAGGTGCAGAACACCAGCCGACCGCCGGGCTTCAGCCAGCCCAGCGCCCGGTCCAGAAGTGCCGCTTGCAGCGCGACCAGACCGTCGATTTCCGACCCGTCCTTCACAAACGGCAGATCCGGGTGCCGTCGCAGGGTGCCGCTGGCTGAACAGGGTGCATCCAGCAGAATGGCGTCAAAGGCGGCCTCGGGCTGCCAATGCAGCGCATCGCCCACCAGCAGACGGGCGCCCAGCCCGGTGCGGGTCAGGTTTTCCTGCACCCGCGCCATGCGGGGGGCCGAGATATCCAGTGCGGTGACCGTGGCCCCGGCATCGGCCAATTGCAGCGTCTTGCCCCCCGGAGCGGCGCACAGATCCAGCACGTCTTCGCCGGTTTGTGGGGCCAGCAGCCGCACCGCCATGGCGGCGGCGGCATCCTGCACCCACCAGTCGCCGGTGTCATAGCCCGGCAGATGGGTGATCTGCCCCGGCGCAGCCAGCCGGATACTGCCCGATGGCAAGGCAATACCTTCGGGCACCGTCACCGCCCCTGCCTTGGGCGTCACATCCACCGGCGGGGTTTGCGCCTGCACCGCTTCAATCGCCGCCACCACCTCGCGGCCATGGGCATGCACCAAGGGCTGGCGCAACCACCGTGGCATCAGCGGCGCGGGCAGTGCTGCCAGGCCGACCGGGTCGGGCACTGCGCGCAGCACCGCGTTCACCAGCCCCGACAGATGCTGCGTGCGCCGGCCCTTGCGGGTCAGCGCCACCGCCTCATTCACCACGCCGTAGGGCGCAGCCCCGCCGTCAATTTCGGCCACCGCCAGCCGCAGGATGTTCAGCACCGCCAGCGGCGGTGCCTTGCGCAACAGCGGCTTCAGCACCCGGTCGATCCGCTCCAACTGTCGCAAGACCTGCCCCGCCAGACGTTCGGCCCGCGCCCGGTCCGGCCCCGACAGCCCATCGGGCGGCGAAAGCTGCGACAGCATCTGCCCGTCACCCAGCACCGCGTTCAGCAACCCCACGGCGGCTTCGCGTGCGCTGACAGTTTCCGTTCCGGCCTTCATGCTGCGACGCCCCTGCTGCTTGTCTTGCTGGACACGGGCCGTATATCAATTGTAACCCACAGGAAAGCCACCATGACCGATGATCCAGACCACAAAGACCTGCCGCCCGAGGCCATCCGCGCCCTTGCCGAAGCCGCAGAGCGTAGGCGCAACGCGCAAGCCGTGACGCTGCCGCCCGAGCTGGGTGGCCGCAAAGGGCCCGAGCCGGTGCGTTACGGCGATTGGGAGAAGAAGGGGATCGCGATCGACTTCTAGGGCCTAGCGCAGCCGGAACGACGCCGATTTGCCCCTGCCCTGATCGACCGTAAAGCGCAACTCGCGGTCACCATTGGCCTCGACCAACTGGCAGTTGCGCGGGATGGCATAGCCGCTCCAATCCATGTCCCGGCAGAAATAGCCGTTCTCCCAGTTCCACTTGCCGGTGATGCCCCAGCCTAGGGCCGTGCCGGAAATCCGGCCATCGGGAAGGACCTTCAGTGTCAGGTTATACAACCCGATCCGCAATTCCTTGCCGTCGATCAGGCTCAGGAACCGGCCCTTGTCGCGGATCGGTTCAAACCCGTTGGCATGGGCGAAGGCCGGCACACAGGCAAGGCAGACGGCAAAGACAATGGCACGCATTTCAGCCCCCGGTTCTGGTTGATCCGGGCTTATACGCGGCAGGGCAGGATTTGGTTCACTGCCCCCGGATCACAAACCCAAGACATCCATCATGTCATACTGCCCCGGCTTCTGGCCCTGTCCCCACAGCACCGCCCGCAGCGCGCCACGGGCGAAAATTGCGCGGTCGGTGGCGATGTGGCGCAGAACGATGCGCTCGCCATCGGCGGCAAAGATCACGTCATGCTCACCCACGATGTCGCCACCGCGAATGGCACTGAAACCGATGCTGCCCCGCGCCCGCGCCCCGGTGATGCCATCGCGCCCCGATACCATGGCCTGATCCAGCGCCACGCCGCGCCCGTCGGCGGCAGCCTGCCCCAGCATCAGCGCAGTGCCCGAGGGCGCATCGACCTTCATCCGATGATGCGCCTCGACCACCTCGATGTCCCAATCGGCATCCAGCGCCTGCGCCACCTTTCGCGTCAGCCGCACCAGAAGGTTGACCCCAAGGCTCATGTTGCCCGCGCGCACGATCACCGCATGGCGCGCGGCGGCCTCGATCCGGGCCAGATCGCCCGGTTCAAGCCCGGTGGTGCCGATCACATGCACCGCGCGGGCCTGTGCGGCCAGTGCCGCAAATTCCACAGTCGCGGCGGGGGCGGTGAAGTCGATCACGCCCTGCGCCCGGGCAAACGCCTCCAGCGGGTCATCGGTCACGGTCACGCCAAGATCGGCCCCACCCATGCAGGCCCCCACATCGCGGCCCAGCCACGGATGGCCTTCGCGTTCGATACAGGCGACCAGCCGCGCCTTCTCGGACGCCGCAACCATGCGGATCAACATCTGCCCCATCCGGCCCGAGGCCCCGGTGACAACAATTCCCGGCAAAGCATGCATGATGGCCCCCTGTCCTGTGCAGGCGCGGTTTAGCGCGTTGCGGCCCCGTGCAAAAGCCCGCCGTTGCGGGAGGCGCAAAAACAGCTTACATGGCAGCGCATGTCGAACAAACGCACCTCTTCGGGCGAAGGCCCCAATCACCGCCAGCTTCGGGTGGGCGAACTGATCCGCCGGACCTTGGCCGATGTGCTGAACCGGGCCGAGATTCACGACCCCGATCTGAATCGCATGTCGATCACGGTGGGCGAGGTATCGTGCTCGACCGACCTCAAGGTGGCGACGGTCTATGTCATGCCGCTGATGGGTTCGGTGCCGGTGGAAGATGCAATTGCCGCCCTTGCCCGCAACAAGGCCGAGTTGCGACACCGGGTTGCGTCGCAGCTGACGCTGAAATACGCTCCCGACCTGCGCTTTCGCCCGGATGAGACCTTTGACCGGCTGGACGAAACACGCCGCCTGTTTGCCGACCCTGCCGTGGTGCGCGACCTTGCGGCAGGCCCGGACGATGCGTCCGATGCCAAGGACGATTGACATGCGTGTGCTGGTGGCCCTCTGCGCCGCCCTGCTGCCGCAGGCGGTGGCGGCAAGCATATGCCGCGACCTGACGTTTGACGGTGTGTCCGTCACCACCTGCGAAGTGTCGGCGACCGAAGACCTGCGCCTGTTCCATTCCGGCCCAAACGGTCCACTGCGCAGCTTTGCGGCGGTGAATGAGGCTTTGGCGGCTGAAGGCAAGACGCTGGGCTTTGCGATGAACGCAGGCATGTATCACGACGACCGCGCGCCCGTGGGGCTGTATCGCGAGGCCGGACGGGATCTGTCGCCGTTGGTTACCAGCGATGGTCCGGGCAATTTCGGCCTGCTGCCCAACGGCGTCTTCTGTATCGGCAAACGGTTCGCCGTGGTGGAAAGCCGGGCCTATGCGGCGGCGCCGCCGGCCTGCGACGATGCCACCCAATCCGGGCCGATGCTGGTGATCAAGGGCAAGTTGCACCCGCGCTTTTTGCCCGGCAGTGACAGCCTGTATATCCGCAACGGCGTAGGCGTCAGCGCCGATGGCAGCCGCGCGGTGTTCGCCATCACCAACCAGCCAGTGAACTTTCACCACTTCGCACGGCTGTTTCGCGATGGGCTGGGGCTGCCCGATGCGCTGTATTTCGATGGCAAGATCTCGCGGCTTTATGCGCCCGCCGTGGGCCGCAATGACATTGGCTTTGCCCTTGGGCCGATGGTTGGCACGGTCGTGGACAAGGAGTGACGGCATGGGCCGCGTGAAAAAGGGCCGGGCCGTGCATGGCTGGGTCATCATCGACAAACCCCCCGGGATCGGGTCAACCACCATCGTGAACAAGGTGAAATGGGCGTTTCAGGCGCAAAAGGCTGGCCACGCCGGCACGCTTGACCCCGATGCCACCGGGGTTCTGGCAGTGGCCTTGGGCGAGGCGACAAAGACCGTGCCTTTCGTGACCGACAGCCTGAAATGCTATCGCTTTCGCGTGGCCTTCGGCGCGGCCACCAGCACCGATGACGCGTCAGGCGTGGTGCTGGACACAAGCGAGGCCCGCCCGAGCGATGATCAGATCGAAGCTGCACTGACCGCCTTTCGCGGCGATATCTTCCAGGTGCCGCCGCAGGTCTCGGCAGTGAAGGTCGAGGGCGAGCGCGCCTATGATCTGGCGCGCGAAGGCATCGCGATGGACCTGATCGCCCGCCCGCTGTGGGTGGAACGGCTGGCCGTGCTGGCCCGGCCCGATGCCGACCATGTCGATCTGGAGATGGTCTGCGGCAAGGGCGGTTACGTGCGGTCGATTGCCCGCGATCTGGGGCGGGCTCTGGGCTGCCTTGGCCATGTGGCGTGGCTGCGCCGTGAATGGTCCGGCCCGTTTGACGCGACGGGTGCGGTAACGATGGAAGACATCGAACGCCTGGCCCGGACCGAGGCGATTGACAGCCTCTTGCGCCCGCTGGAGCTGGGCCTGACCGACCTGCCGGAACTGCCCGCCACGCCGGAAGGCGCGGCAAGGCTGCGCAACGGCAACCCCGGTATGGTGATGGCGTCCAGCGTGGGATGGGGCGACGAGGCCTGGGCCAGCCATCAGGGCCGTGCTGTGGCGGTGGGGGTCTACAAGGCGGGCGAGTTGCATCCCAGTCGGGTGTTCAATCTTTAGCACAGGGGCCGGCCTGCGGGGCATCGAGCCCCGCAGGCCGGCGTTGCCACGGATGGCATAGCAGGGCGGATCGCGGGTGGACATGTCGATGCCTCCGGCGGGAGTATTTCGGAAAGCAGCAAGGCAAAGGGTCCGGCATGGTGGTTCGGCGGCATCTGAAAGGCGATGCACAATCAGAGGCGGTGTATTCACCCTGCGAACGCTATCGCTATCTGCTGACGCGGGTCTGGGACACTGCGGGCCAGAGAGCGCTGTTTGTGATGCTGAACCCGTCGACCGCAACCGAGGTGCAGAACGATCCGACGGTGGAACGCTGTGAGCGGCGGGCGCGGGCCTTGGGCTTTGGCGCGTTTCGGGTGGTGAACATCTTTGCCTTCCGTGCCACCGACCCAAGGGTGATGCGGGCCGAGTCAGACCCGGTGGGGCCCGGCAATGACACGGCGATTCTGGCCAGCGTGCTGGATTGGCGGCCTGACCGTGTTGTCTGCGCCTGGGGCGCGCATGGGGCGCATCTGAGACGCGGCATCGCGGTTGAGGCCCTGCTGCGTGGCACGGGGCAACCGCTGTGGCACCTTGGGCTGACGGCTGCCGGGCAGCCAAAGCATCCGCTTTACATAGGCTATGCCCGGCAGCCGGAGCTTTGGGTCTGAGCCTGCGTTCACGTCGCCGGGTTCTGACCGCGGCCAAGGATGCTGTGGCCCGTTTCAGTTTCACCGCGAAAGACGAACGGCGACCGGAGCTGCGATCTGGCGGATGGCGCAGGTCGGAACGCAGAAGCCCCGTAGCCCCCCTGGTCAAGGCATGTGGGATCCGTTCCTGATCAACAGGCATCTTCAAGGGTTGCCACGTCTTTTGCCGATTCGCGTGGTTTGGCCGCACAGCGGGCAGCAGGCGGTGACTCGCATCATAAACTTTAGGTGCGTTGACGATTCTGTTTTTCACCGCCACGCTGAAAAGACTAGGGGGGGGAAATACCATGTGCCAAATGTTCGCAGGGCAGAATCCTGCCCGCTATGAATACGTCACCCGCCGTTTACGACTGAACGGGCAATCCACCAGCATCCGGTTGGAGCGGGCCTTCTGGGGGATCCTTGACCAGATGGCCGAGAAGGATGGATGCACAACACCGGCATTCCTGTCGAAACTGCACTCTGAAGTGCTTGAACAACATGGTGAAACCACCAATTTCACCTCGCTTTTGCGCTGTGCGTGCATGATCCATCTGGGTGAGCTGGATCAGGTTCCGCAGTCGCCCGGTCGCATTGCTGCCGAATAGGCAGAAAATGCCAGTGTAGTATTCGGCTACTACCTGCCCTTGAAATTGGTCCGATAACCTTACCAAAGCCGCGCATGCTTGGGGGGGAGATGGCCAAGGCGATACACTTGATGATCCGCGTGCTGGATGAGTCACGATCCGTCGCGTTCTACGGCGAGGCTTTCGGGTTGAAGGTTGCGGATCGGCTGGACTTTGAAGGTTTCACGCTGGTCTATCTGTCGAATTCCGAAAGCGGGTTTGAGCTGGAACTGACCGTCAACAAGGGACGGACCGAACCCTACAGCCTGGGCGACGGTTATGGTCATTTTGCGGTGTCGGTGTCGGATGTCGAGGCCGAACACGCCCGGCTGACAGCGGCGGGGTTGGCGCCACGCAAGGTGGTTGATTTTCAGAACAATGGTCTGCGGGTGGCGAAGTTCTTCTTTGTCGCTGATCCCGACGGGTATCAGATCGAGGTTCTGCAAAGGGCCGGGCGTTTCATGTAAGCACCTGGCGAAGTTCATTCTTCTGGGGAGGAGAGGACGATGAAGGTTGAAGAAACGGGCCTGACGCGCCGGGCATTGCTTGGGAGGGCAGTTGCCGCGGGCGCGATGGCCGTGACGGGCGCGGGGTTCATAGCCGCGCCCGATGCCGCCCGGGCGATGGAGGTGTCAGTGGTCTCGCCCGCGCAGATGGCCACCTTGATGCAGATGGCGCGAGATGTCTATCCACACGATCAAGTGCCGGACCGATTCTATGCCGTGTCTGTGAAAGGCTATGATGCCGAAGATAAAAAGACACTGATCGACACTGGCATCGCAGACCTGGACGCTGCGGCCCGGGCGCAGGGCCATGCCGACTATCTGTCCATCGGTTGGGAGGAAGACCGGGTCAAGGTTTTGCAAGCAGTCGAGCAATCGGTGTTCTTCCAGACCATCCGGGCCGGATTGGTGACGGGTCTCTACAACCAGAAAGATATCTGGCCGATCTTTGGCTATGAAGGCGAGTCCTTCAGCCAGGGCGGCTATATCGACCACGGTTTTGACGACATCGACTGGCTTTGAGGGAGGGCGGCAGATGGCAACGTTTGATCTGAACGACGACTCTGTGGTCGTCATCATCGGCACCGGCGCGGGCGGCGGGGTCTTGGCCAACGAATTGGCGCAAAAGGGCATCAAGGTCGTCGCACTTGAGGCGGGCGGGCGCTACCTTCCGGCAGACTTCGTCAACGATGAATGGGACAGTTTCGCCCAGTTGGCGTGGCTGGACACCCGCACCACCAGCGGTGACTGGCGGATCGCCAAGGACTTTTCCGGCCTGCCCGCATGGATCGTCAAGGCCGTAGGCGGCACGACAACCCATTGGGCGGGCGCGTCGATCCGGTTTCAGGACCACGAATGGAAGGCGCTCAGCACCTATGGCGCGGTGGACGGCGCGAACCTGCTGGACTGGCCCATTGATGGCGCGGAAATGGCGCCGTGGTATGACAAGGCCGAAGCCAAGCTGGGCGTGACCCGCACCGGCGACCGGCCGGGTTTGCCGGGCAGCAACAATTACAAGGTCTTCGAAAAAGGCGCCGAGGCGCTTGGCTACAAGGACGTGCATACCGGCCGGATGGCGATCAACTCGGTCGAGGCCGATGGCCGGATGGCCTGCCACCAGACGGGGTTTTGCTTTCAGGGCTGCAAGTGGGGCGCGAAATGGTCAGCCGCCTATACCGATATTCCGGCGGGCGAGGCGACGGGAAATCTGGAAGTGCGCGACCGCAGCCACGTGGCCCGCATCCTGCACGATGATGCGGGAAAGGTGACGGGCGTCGAATACTTTGATGCGCAGGGCATCCTTCAGATGCAAAAGGCCCGGATCGTGGCCGTTGCGGGCAACAGCATTGAAAGCCCATGTCTGCTGCTGAACTCGGCCTCCAGCCTGTTTCCCGACGGTCTGGCAAATTCGTCGGGCATGGTCGGCAAGAATTACATGCGCCACACCACGGGGTCGGTCTATGCGATCTTCGACAAACCGGTTCGGATGTGGCGCGGCACCACCATGGCCGGGATCGTGCAGGATGAATCCCGCCACGATCCGTCACGCGGCTTTGTCGGCGGCTATGAGCTGGAGACGCTGTCGCTGGGCCTGCCGTTCATGGCGGCCTTCCTGAACCCGGGCGGCTGGGGGCGCGGCTTTACCACGGCGCTGGATCATTACGAAAACATGGCCGGTCTGTGGATCGTGGGCGAAGATATGCCGCAGCTTGGCAATGGCGTGACGCTGTCTGACGCCAAGGATCAGCACGGCCTGCCGGTGGCCAATGTGCATTTCGATGAACATCCCAATGACATCGCCATGCGCAACAACGCCTACAAGCAAGGCATCGCGATGTATGAGGCGGTGGGGGCCACACGGGCCTTCCCGACCCCGCCCTACCCTTCCACCCACAACCTTGGGACCAACCGCATGTCGGAACGTCCCGAAGATGGCGTTGTCAACAAATGGGGTCAAAGCCATGACATCGCCAATCTGTTTGTTTCGGACGGCAGCCAGTTCACCACCGGTGCCGCCGAAAATCCGACACTGACGATCGTCGCGCTTGCCATCCGGCAGGCCGACCACATCGCCGGTGAAATGAGCCGCGGCACGATCTGATCACGGTTGCGATGGACGGGCGTCAGAGGAGGAGGCCCGTCCAGAGAACGACAAACCCCAGGGAGGATACGATGACGTCTAGACTTTTTGCAGGCCTTGCGCTGTCCACGGCGCTGTGCGGACCACTTGCTGCACAAGACAACATGGACAAGCTGACAAACATGCAGCGCACCGATGCTACCTTCACGATGATCGACCAGACCGGCCCGACGGCCGAGGCTTTGCAGGCCATCGTTCCGCATATCAAGGTGCCCGCAGGATTTGAGGCCAGCCTTTACGCGGTCGTGCCCGATGCGCGGTCGATGGCGGTCGCACCACAGGGCACGGTGGTCTTTGTCGGCACCCGCAAGGACAAGGTCTGGTCCGTGGTGGACCGTGACCGCAACCGGGTGGCCGATCAGGTGATGGATTTTGCGCCCTCGATCACCTTTGATATTCCGAATGGCCCGTGTTTTTCGCGCGACGGATTCCTGTATATCGCCGAACGCAACCGCGTGCTGGTGTTCCCGGCTGCCGAGTTCTTCTTTGAAGGCCCGGACCCTGCGGTGGGCGAGGTGGTCAAAAAGGGCGAGTTGATCCCGGCCGAGGAAGAAAGCTTCAACCACACCGCGCGGGTCTGCCGTGTTGGTCCGGATGGCAAGCTGTATATCTCGCTGGGTCAGCCGCACAACGTGCAACCGCTCGACAAGCTTGAGATGTATGACAAGCTTGGGATCGGCGGCATCATCCGGATCAACACCGATGGCACCGGACGCGAGGTGTTTACCCGTGGTGTGCGCAACTCGGTTGGCCACGACTTCAACCCTGCCAATGGCGATCTGTGGTGGACCGACAACCAGACCGACGGTTTGGGCGATGACATACCCCCCGGCGAATTGAACCGCCAGACTGCACCGGGCCAGCACTTCGGCTATCCTTGGCTGGGCGGGTCCAGCATTGCCATCCCCGACTATCGCGATGTGCCACGGCCCGAGAACGTGGAGTTCGTGCCGCCAGCGGTGGAAATGCAGGCCCATGCCGCCGACCTTGGCATGAGCTTTTATCGCGGCAGCTCTTTCCCGGAAGAGTATCGCAATGGCATCTTTTCGGCCCAGCACGGATCGTGGAACCGCACGGTTCCGGTTGGGGCGCAAGTGATGTTCACCAAGGTTGACGCCGAAGGCAATGCCGCAGGAACCGAGGTCTTTGCGTCAGGCTGGCTGAACCAGGAAACCGGCGAATACCGGGGTCGGCCGATGGACATTGCCTTCCTGCCCGATGGGTCGATGCTGGTGTCTGACGATTTCGCCGGTGCGATCTGGCGGATTGCCTATGTGGGCACTGCGACCGAATGAAGGTATTGACGCTTCTTCTGGCTCTCGGCGGGGTTTTCCTCGCCGGGGGCGCCTTGGCCGAGGCCACGGGTGACCGCGCAGCAGGCAAGGAACTGGCCGGAAAATGCCGCACCTGCCATGGCCTTGAAGGCAAGGCGCGGATACCGATCGCGCCCCATATCGGCGGCGAGCCGGTCGACTACATCATCCATCAACTGACCGCCTTCCGCGACGGTCGCCGCGTTCATGAGATGATGTCGATTGTGGCAAGTTCGCTGACGGACCAGCAAATCCTTGATCTGGCGGCATGGTATTCGGGCCATCAGGTGTCGGTGGACCTGACCGCCGATCCGGCCAATGCCCCCGAGGCTTGCGTCGCCTGTCATGGGGCCGAAGGCTTGGCCAAGATCCCCGATGCCCCAAATCTTGCGGGCGAGTCCAACATCTACATCGACACGCAGTTGAAGGCATTCCGCACAGGCAAACGGGTGCATGAGATCATGTCGCCCATCGCGCAGGACTTGACCGATACCGACATTCGCAGCATTGCCGACTGGTATTCCGAGGTTTCGATCGGCATAGAAATGCAGGAAAACTGACCCGTGGCCGTGATCTGATCACGCTGCAGGAACCAGTGCAGGCCCATAAACGCACCACAGTTTCTGGCCGTCCATGCGGGTCTTGACCTCATGTGCGGCCAGCACGTTTGTTGCATCCGCCGGTCGCGGCGAACCGGCCGCCCGCTGCGCCCCGGTTCGTTGTCAAAGCGGGCGTTTGAGCCATTGCGCAAGAACCCCAATCAGCCCCTTGCGGAACAACAGCACGCCCAGCACGAAAATCACGCCTTGAATCACGGTGACCCAGGCACCGAAAGTGGCCAGATAGTTCTGCATGGTAACGACGATTGCCGCGCCGGCCAGCGGGCCAAAGATCGTGCCCATGCCGCCAAGAAGGGTCATCAGAACCACTTCGCCCGACATCGCCCAGTGCACGTCCGTCAGCGAGGCCAGTTGGAACACCTGGCTTTTCACCGCCCCCGCCAGCCCCGCAAAGGTGGCCGACAGCACAAAGACCATCAGCTTGTAGCGATTGACGTCATAGCCAAGCGAGATCGCGCGTGGTTCATTCTCACGTATGGCTTTCAGCACCTGACCAAAGGGCGAATGGACGATGCGGTACAGGAACAGGATTCCAGAGAAGGTGATCGTCAGCACGAAGAAATATAGAGGGATGCTATCTTGCAGCGAGAAGACCCCGAACAGGTCACCGCGGGGCACGGACTGAAGGCCATCTTCACCGCCCGTGAACGGCAATTGCAGCGCAAGGAAATACACCATCTGCGCAAAGGCCAGCGTCACCATCGCGAAATAGATCCCCTGCCGACGGATCGCCAAAGACCCGATCACCAGACCCAGAAAGGCCGCAGCCGCGGTGCCGCACAGCACCGCCAGTTCCGGCGTCAACCCCCAGACCTTGGCGGCATGGGCGGCGACATAGCTTGCCCCGCCGAAATAGGCCGCATGACCAAAGGACAACAGCCCGCCAAAGCCCAGAAGCAGGTTGAAGGCGGCGGCGAACAGCGCAAAGCACATCACCTTCATCGCAAACACCGGATAGACGAAGAACGGCAGGATGATCAGAAAGGCCAGCAGCACGGCAAAGATCGCCAGGTGCAGCCTGGTCATGCCAGCGGTTTCCGGCACCATCAGTTGGCCCTCCCGAACAGGCCTTCGGGCTTGACCAGCAAGACAATCGCCATGATGACAAAGATCACCACCGCCGAGCCTTCGGGAAAGAACACCCGGGCCAACCCCTCGACCAGACCCAGAACGTATCCCGTCAGGATCGCCCCCAGGATCGACCCCATGCCGCCGATGACGACGACGGCGAAGACAACGATGATCAAATCAGCCCCCATGTTGGGATTGACCGAATAGATCGGCGCCGCCAGCACCCCTGCAAACCCGGCCAAGGCCACGCCAGCGCCATAGGTCAACATGACCATCAGCGGCACGTTGATGCCAAAGGCGCCGACCAGAGTCGGATTTTCGGTGGCGGCGCGCAAATAGGCACCAAGACGGGTCTTTTCGATCAGGAACCAGGCCCCGAAACAGACCGCGGCCGAGGCGATGACGACCCACGCACGGTAGTTCGGCAGATACATGAACCCAAGGTTATAGCCACCCGCAAGCTCGGCCGGGATTTGATAGGGCAGGCCCGAAATGCCGTAATAGTTCCGAAACAGCCCCTGGATGATCAGCGCCAGTCCGAAGGTGAGCAGCAACCCATAAAGATGGTCCAGCTTGTAAAGCCGAGACAGAATCGTGCGTTCCAGCACGATGCCGAAGCCGCCAACGATTACCGGCGCAAGGATCAGTGCCCACCAATAGCCGATGCCGAAGTAATTCAGCAGCATCCAGGCCACAAAGGCCCCCATCATGTAAAGTGCGCCATGGGCGAAGTTGATGATGTTCAGCAACCCGAAAATCACCGCCAACCCAAGCGACAGCACGGCGTAAAACGATCCGTTGATCAGCCCCAGCAGCAACTGTCCCAACAAGACCTGCGGCGGTATTCCAAGAAGCTCGAACATCATGGCCTCGGTGGTTATGTGGCGAACCCGCCCCCGCGGCAGTTGCCGGGGGGACGGGCACGACGCGGCAATACCTTACTTCTTGGTAAAGTCGCACTCTGGCAGCATTGGCAGGAAGGCATCTTCCCCGCTGATCGTCGCGATCTGCTCATACAGATCCCATTCGCCGGTGGACTTGTCCGGCGATTTCACCTGAAACAGATACATGTTGTGGGTGGCGCGACCATCGCCGCGCACCTTGACCGTGCCGAAAAGCGGGTCTTCGATGTCAGCCTCCTTCATCTTGGCAGCAACCGCCGCACCGTCCTTGGCGCTGCCCACCGCCTGAACCGCTGCCAGATAGGCCATGGTGCCGGAATAGACGCCGGCCTGCACCATCGTCGGCTGCTTGCCGTGGATGGCCATGAACCGCTCGGACCAGGCGCGTGTCTGGTCATTCTGGTCCCAGTAGAATGCCTCGGTCAGCGACAGGCCCTGCGCCGTCTGCGCCCCAAGCGCATGAACGTCGGTGACAAAGAACAACAAGGCGGCCAGCTTCTGCCCGGCCTGGGTGATGCCGAACTCTGATGCCTGCTTGATGGCGTTGACCGTGTCGCCCCCGGCATTGGCCAGACCGATCACATCAGCACCCGAGCCTTGCGCCTGCAGCAGGAAGGACGAGAAGTCCTGTGCCGGGAAGGGCACGTTGACAGTGCCAACAACTTCGCCGCCGCTCGCCTTGACGACTGCGGCAGTGTTCTCCTCCAGCGAATGACCAAAGGCATAGTCGGCGGTCAGGAAGAACCACTTCTTGCCGCCCGCGTTGGTCATCGACGCCCCGGTGCCGTTGGCAAGCGCCGCTGTGTCATAGGTCCAGTGGATGGTTGTGGGCTTGCACTGTTCGCGCGTCAGCGCGGTGGAACCGGCACCCGAGTTGATCAGCACGCCGTTCTTTTCGGCGGTGATGTCGGCCACGGCCAAAGCCACCGAAGACGTGGGCACGTCAAGAATCGCGTTCACGCCATCGGCGTCATACCACTGGCGCGCGATGTTGCTGCCAATGTCGGGTTTGTTCTGGTGATCGGCCGAGATGATCGTGACGTTCAGGCCCTTGGCGGCGGCGTCAAAATCCTCGACCGCCATGCGCGCCGCCACCACCGAGCCTTCGCCCGAAAGGTCGGCATAAACGCCCGAGCGGTCGTTCAAGACGCCCAGCTTGACATCGATCCCCTGAGCCAGTGCTGTGGTCGCGGTCAGCGCGCCCAGCGTTGTGGCGACTGCAAGTGTTCTGATCATGGTATTCCTCCCTGGAATTGACGCGTTTTGCGCCGGTTGGTTAGGTCTACACGCCCAGATAGGCGTGCAGCTTGTCGATATTTGCGTCGAGATCTGCATTGGGAATCATGTCGATCACCCGGCCCTGATCCACGACATAGTGACGGTCTGCCACCGAAGCGGCGAAGCGAAAGTTCTGTTCCACCAGGACGATGGTAAATCCCTCTTTCTTCAACTGCTGGATGGTTCGTCCGATTTGCTGGACGATCACCGGGGCCAGGCCCTCGGTCGGCTCGTCCAGCAACAGGAACCGTGACCCGGTGCGCAGGATGCGGGCAATGGCCAGCATCTGCTGTTCACCGCCCGACAGTTTGGTGCCCTGGCTGCGACTGCGTTCCTTCAGGTTCGGGAACAGTTGGTAAATCCGGTCCACCGACAGGCCACCATCCTGAATGCGCGGTGGCAGCATCAGGTTCTCCTCAACCGAAAGCGAAGCGAAAATCCCGCGCTCTTCGGGGCATATGGCAATGCCAAGACGGGCAATCTGGCGCGGCTGCAGGTTAACCGTTTCGACTCCGCCAAACCGCACCGATCCTGACCTTCGCGGCAGAATTCCCATGATGGCCAGAATGGTCGATGTCTTGCCCGCACCGTTGCGCCCCAACAGTGTGACGACCTCACCCTCGTTCACGTGGAAGTCGATACCGTGCAAGACGTGGCTTTCGCCATACCAGCCTTGCAGGCCGGCAACGCTCAGCAACGGTGCGGGGGCGGCTGTATCACGCATGACCGGCTCCGATGTAGGCGTCGATGACTTGGGGGGATTTCGAGACCGTTTCGTAATCACCTTCGGCCAGAATTTCGCCGCGGGCCAGCACCGTTATGCGGTCGGACAGATTGGCCACAACCGACAGGTTGTGTTCCACCATCAGGATGGTGCATTTCTTCGCCACCCGTCGGATCAGCGCCGAGATACGTTCCACATCCGCCTGTGTCATGCCGGCCATGGGTTCGTCCAGCAACAGCATGGTGGGGTCCAGCGCAAGGGTCGCGGCGATCTCTAGTGCGCGCTTGCGTCCATAGGACAATTCGGCGGCACGATGATCGACAAATTCCGACAGGCCGACCTCTGCGATGTGGTGGCGCGCCTCGTCGTCATAGCGGCGCAGAAAGGTTTCCGACCGCCAGAAATCATAGCTTTCACCACGCTTTCTTTGCAAGGCAACGCGGACGTTCTGCAACACGCTCAGTTCCGGGAACACCGCCGAAATCTGGAACGACCGCACCAGCCCCAGCCGCGCCACTTCGGCCGGAGCCATGCGCGTGATGTCCCGACCATCGTAGATGATGGTGCCAGAGGTCGGTTGCAAAAACTTGGTCAGCAAATTGAAGCAGGTGGTTTTTCCCGCCCCGTTCGGTCCTATCAACGCATGGATCGAGCCCTTTTCGACCCGCAGATCAACCTTGTTGACAGCGAAAAAACCCTTGAATTCCTTGGTCAGGCCACGAGCCTCAAGCACGATGGTCATGTGTCATTCACCGCTTCAAAGCCTTCCGTACCGTGGGTTGAGTCAAAGCTGGTCAAGCGCGCAGGATACCCCTGTGCATGAACGTGCGGGATAATTTGATGGGTGTCCAGTCATGTGGCATGCTTGACGCAACGTCTGCTTCATGTTGGGCGGCTTGGGCTGGCAGATGGCCATGGCCTTGCGGGCACCGCCAAAGGGCTGCCGCTTCCACGGCGGCAGGGTCGGCAAGGGAAACTGTCACGACAATGCCGCCGCTTTTTGTCGGCAAAACAGTCCACTGGACTGTTTTCTGTTTCACCTCACCCTCTTCAAGACCATCAGGGCCGTGCTGATCTGGCGGCGCAACTGGCAAACCCGCCACAAGGCCGAAACCACCACTTTCCACAACACCAACGGCTTTTGTAACGCGCCGTTGGCATCAGGCTTGAGGAGGCAACACCCCTTGGCGATGCTGCAAGAAGAACCGCATCATTTCGCGCGATGCGGCAGGGCCCTTGGGGTCGGTAAAGCTGCCGCCGGGCATCCCGCCGGACCAGGCATGGCCCGCACCTTCGATCTCCCAATGTTCAACGACGCTGCGGTCAAAGGCGTCGAGGTGGCGGGTCTGACGGTATTTTCGCCCCATGCCCGACACCCCGGATCTGCGCACCGGCCTGAGACCGGGCGTGGCTTGCAAGGCCTGGGTCACGACAGCCTCGCCGTTTTTCGGGTGGACCGTCGTATCGTCCAGACCGTGGAAGACAATCGTCGGAACGGCGGTCTTCTGGACCGTGCCGGTTGATCCACTGCGCATGGCCGCAAAGGCCGAAGGAATATCGGTGGCGCCGCCCACGGGCAGGCCGGGATGCACCCCGACCGCGGCGAAAATCCGGGGATAGGCGGCCCCCATGATTGCGGCAGAGGCCCCACCCGCAGACAGACCCGCGACATAGACCCGGGCCGGATCAGCACAATGACTGCGCAAGATATCGGTCACGATGCCCGCAAGCAGGGCGGGTTCGCCGCGACCTTCTGCCTGATCCTCGGCCTGGAACCAATTCCAGCATTTGTTCACATTCGCGCTTGACGGCTGCTGGGGCCAGGCGACCAGACAACCATACTCTTCGGCCAGAGCATTCAGGCCGGTTCCGGTGGCGAAATCTTCCGGCGACTGGGTGCAGCCGTGCAACATCACGACCAACGGCATTGGCACATCCGCCCGGTGGCTGGCCGGAACATACAGCCGGTAATCCCGGATGCCATGCGCGCTGCGATGGCTGAGCGACAGGAACTGCGCACCCCGGGGCACGTCTGGCGGCGCGACGGACCCTGCGCTGCGCGCAAGCGCACGTTCAGCCAAGCCGCGCAGCGTGGCCCCCAACCCCATCCGGGCGGCGCGGGGCGCATTGGCTTCAACGGGTTGGGTGGGTTTGGCGGCGGGATCGTCGATGCGGGTAGCGGTGCCCTCGATGACATCGTCGGCATCGGCCATTGGCCGGGCCGCGGCTTCCGGCGCTGGCCGCAACAGGGATTGGATCAGCGCGGTCGCTTCTTTCAGATTGCCTGACTTTGTCAATTCGGTGGCTTTGGCCAATCCGCGGGCGAAGGGGGTGTTCATGGGGGCTCTCGGGTAAGGGAATCAGGAAATGCGGTCTGCCAAAGCCGCCTTGACGGCATCGGGGGCCTTGAGCGTGCCCAGAACGGACAGGGCGGAAATCGTCTCGCGGGCCAGATCGGCGGGAACGTCCTGCGCAATGACGGCAAGGCCCAGAACCCGAATATCGAGCATCTGCCCCGCCGCTTGAACCTTCAGCAATTCCTCGCGCGTGATGTGGCGCAGGCCCAGTTCAACACTTTTGCGGATAACAATCTGCCGCACGGTTTCGGCGTGGCGCTCGATCTGGTTGCGAATGGCCGTGCGAATGAAATCGCTGCGGTTGGAGTAGAAACCTTCCCGCACCAACAGATCGATCTGGCCCAGATCGACGAAGCCAAGGTTGATGGTGATCTTTTCCGACTCTGGCGGCCTTGCTGGCGCAGGTAGTGCAGTTTTCGTCATCTTGGCATCCATATACCATCCGTGTGGATGGTATATGGGGGGCTATCCCCCAAATGCAAGGGCCTTGCGACCGGTTTGGTCACAAGGCCGGAAGATGTCGGTGACCATGCCTGACGCTTGGCCCTGATCTGTGATGCGGACGCCATGCAGGGCGCGGCCAGGGAAGGCTGAAACCAGCAACAGCGCAACAGACCCTGCCGGGATTTTTGACCCGAAATCTGCCAAAAGGCCGTGTCCCGAACCGCAAACCGCTTTGTCATGGGCAAAATGATCACCAGGCCGGGCCGCAACCACCTGAATTTGCTTTGAATGTGGTGATCCCGACAGGACTTGAACCTGTAACCTGCCCCTTAGGAGGGGGCTGCTCTATCCAGTTGAGCCACGGGACCCCCCTGCTTTATGGTGCAAAAGCGCACGCTGTTTCAAGACGGGTCTGGAAAAGAAATGTCACTGCGCTGTATCGGCCCACGCTTGCCTGCAGCCCGTGCGCCACTGGCGACGATGCTTGGGTTGCCGGCCGCCTGATCGCCAGGTGGTGGCGGTCACGCCGAGCCGAAAACGGGCTTGGACACAGCCGATGTTTGGCGCTAACAAGAACGGACACCCCGATGCAGAGGGCCGTTTCCCTTGGCCAAGCCGCCTTTTTCCGATCCACGCCGCACCCTGACGCTGCGTGACGTTTCCGAGGCATCGGGCGTAAGTGAAATGACCGTCAGCCGGGTGTTGCGTCAGCGCGGCGATGTCTCGGCCCCCACCCGCCTGCGGGTGCTGGAAGCGGCGCGCAGGCTGGGATACGTGCCCAACAAGATCGCCGGGGCGCTGGCCAGCCAGCGGGTCAATCTGGTGGGCGTGATCATCCCGTCCCTGTCGAACATGGTCTTTCCCGATGTGCTGGCCGGGGTGTCAGGCACGCTGGACGATACCGGCCTGCAACCGATGGTGGGGGTTACCAATTACAGCCCCGACCGGGAAGAGCGGGTGCTGTATGAAATGCTGAGTTGGCGGCCTTCGGGCGTCATTCTGGCCGGTCTCGAGCACACTGCCGCCAGCCATGCAATGCTGGCGCAGGCCGGTATTCCCGTGGTCGAGATCATGGACATCGACGGCACGCCGATCGACAGCGCGGTGGGTATTTCGCACCGGCGCGCGGGTCGGCAGATGGCCGAGGCGATTGTCACGGCAGGCTATCGCCGCATCGCCTTTCTGGGCACGCAGATGCCCGATGACCACCGCGCCAGAAAGCGGCTTGCCGGGTTTGAAGAGGCTTTGGCGCGGGCCGGGCTGGGGCTGGTGGACCGCGAGCTTTATTGCGGCGGATCGGCCTTGCTGAAGGGCCGCGAGATGACCCAAGCTGTGCTGACTCGCACCCCGGATGTCGATTTCCTGTATTACTCCAATGACATGATCGGGGCGGGCGGGCTTTTGTATTGCCTTGAGCAGGGTATGGATGTGCCCGGCAGGCTGGGCCTTGCCGGTTTCAACGGGGTCGATTTGCTGGTCGGCCTGCCCCGTCGCCTTGCCACGATGGATGCCTGCCGGTCCGAGATTGGCCGGGTGGCAGCAGAAATCGTGGCAGGCAAGCGCGAAGGTGGCGCGGCGGGTCAGATCATTGAACTGACCCCGACGTTGCAACCCGGCGACACCATTCGCACCGCATGATCACCCGATCAGCACCAAGCGCTTGATTGCCGCCACATGGTCGGGCGCAGCGCTCAGCGCATCAGCGGCAAGGGCCTGCGCGTCTTGCAGCAGGGTTTCGGGCGGGCTGATCCGGTCGATCAGGCCCCAGTCCAACGCCTCGGCCGCCGTGATCCGCGCGCCGGCCATCAAGATCATCTTGGCACGCGCCGGACCGATCAGCGCCGCCAACCGCCGTGGGTCGGAAGGCTGTGGCAGAAAGCCAAGTTTCATCACCGGATAGAAAAGCTTGGCCGAGGGCACCGCCAGACGCAGATCGCAGGCCAGCACCATGCCCATGGCCCCACCGGCCAAAGTGCCGTTCAGCGCCGCAATCGTCAGGCAGGGCAGCCCGGCAATCCGCGCCGAAAGCCGTTCCCAGACCGGGTCGGTGGCCAGCCCGGCGCGGGCCTCGTCCAGATCGGCACCGGCGGAAAACACCTGCCCCGCACCAGTCAGGATTACTGCACCCACGCCTTGCGTATCGGCCTGCGCCAGTGCGGCATCGGCCTGTTCCAGAATCAGGCGCGTCAGGGAATTGGCCTTTTCGGGGCGGTTCAGGGTCAGGGTCAGCAGGCGGCCTGCAAGGCTGACGGTGATCATTGCAGCACCCCGATGGCGCGGCGCCCCTCGGCATCACGCAGGCTTAGCTCTTTGCCCAACCACGCATCGCCCCCCGGCCCGCACATCCACAGCAGGCATTTGGCGGGCCAGTCGGCGGGGATATGTGCGCCCGGAGGCAGGGCTGCCACCGGGTTGATGCCGCTGGCCTTGATCTTTGCCTGCATGTCGGTGGCGACGGTGCCCGGCGACAGCCCCATGATGCGCAAACCGTTCGGCCCTTCCTCCAGATGGGCGACGCGGGTCAGCATCGCCGCGCCGGCCTTGGCGGCACAATAGCTGCTCCAGCCTTCCAGCGCGTTGCTGGCGGCACCCGAGCTGACGGTGATGATGGTGCCGCGGCCCGCGGCCTTCATCAGCGGTATCGCCGCACGCATGCCATGCAGCACACCGTTCAGATTGATATCGACGGCATGGCCCCAGGCGGCGGGGTCAACCTGCTCGATCCGGGCGATCGGGTCGATCACGCCGGCGTTGTTGATCAGCGCATCCAACCGCCCCCAGCGCGCGTGCACCGCCTGCACCGCGGCCTGCACGCTGGCCCAATCGGCCACATCACAGGGCTGCACCATGGCGGCCTCGCCTATGTCTGCGGCAAGTTCGGTCATCTGGTCCAGGCTGCGCGCCAGCATCGCCACGCGCCACCCCGCCCGTGCAAACTCACGCACGGCCGCCGCGCCGATGCCCCGGCTTGCGCCGGTGATTGCCACCACTTTGCTGTCCATTCCGCGCCCTTTCGCTGGTCTGACAAAAACCAGTTATCCCACGGCCACCCGGTTCGGAAAGCCTTGACCGACCCGCAATCGGATAGGACACTGTCGCGAACCCTCTATTTTTGTGAAAGGTGCATTATGAACCGGTTTTCCGTCGCGGCATTGTCCGCCTGTTTTACGGTGCTGATCGCTGCCCAGACACAGGCGCAGGTGACCCCCGAAGAGGTGTGGCAGGGCTGGCAGAAAATGGGAGCGACCTATGGTCAGGCGCTGACGGCCGACAGCGTGACCCGTCAGGGCGACACGCTGGTGGTCAGTGGCATGCAGGTCAGCATGGATCAGGACGGCGCCAAGATCAGCGGCACGCTGGACGAGGTGCGGTTTCGCGACCTGGGCGATGGCACCGTCGAGGTGACGATGTCGGAAACCTATCCGCTTGCCATGACCATGCCGGGCGAAGACGGGGCAACCGAAGAGCTGGCGATCACCATCAGCCAACCGGGTATCAGAATGATCGCGGGCGGAAGTGCAACGCACACCGCCTATACCATCGTCGCGCCCAACACGAGCCTAGCCATGCAGGCCGGGCGCAACGGCGAAAAGCTGGCCGATATCAACGCAACCTTCAGCAATGTGAACGGCACCTATAATCTGGCGCAAAACGGCGGCAAAAGCACACTGGACAGCGACGTGACCATCGAAGGCGTCGCCTTCACTGCCACCGGCAAAAGCGATGGCCAGCCTTTTGACATGGCGGGCACGATGGCTGCGCTAAAGGTCTCCACCGCGGGCGATTTCCTGGGTGCCGCGGCGATGGAAAACGTGGCCCAAGCCCTGCGTGACGGGTTCAGCACGACGCTGGATTTTTCCTATGGGGCCGGTGATTTCCGGTTCAATGCCAGCGATGATCAGGGACGGCCGGTCAAGGTGGCGGCGACAAACCAGACCGGCACCCTGCTGTTCCGTTTGGCAGGCGACAGCCTGACCTACAACGCCGGTGGCACCGGGGTGGTAATGACGGTTTCGGGCGGCGAGATTCCCTTCCCCGAGTTGAAGATCAGCTATGCCGAGGCGGGATTTGACCTGACGATGCCGGTGCTGAGGACGCTTGCGCCGACACCCTTTGCCTTTGGCACCCGGATTGTCGATCTGACCGTGTCGGATGAGATCTGGGGCATGTTCGACCCCACTGTCGCCCTGCCGCGCGACCCGGCAACGCTGATCATCGCAAGCAAGGGCACGGCCACGCTGAAGCAAGACATCGTTGACGCCGAGGCGATGGAGGCCGCCGGGACTGCACCGGCCGGGGAAATCAACAGCCTTGATCTGACCAGCCTTGTCCTGCGGGTCGCTGGTGCCGCAGTCACAGGCGCGGGGTCGGTGACATTCGACAACACCGATCTGGTCACCTTTGACGGTCTGCCCGCCCCGACCGGAACGGTTGATGTGACGATGACCGGGGCGAATGGCCTGATCGACAAGCTGGTAAGCATGGGTCTGATCCCTGACCAAGAGGTCATGGGCCTGCGCATGATGCTGGCCATGTTCGCCAAGCCGGGTGAGGGGCCAGACGTTCTGACCTCGCAGGTCGAGTTCAAGGACAAGGGGCTTTTCGTGAACGGAACCCGCCTGAAGTAACCCGATCTGCCAAGCCCGTCGGCCCCTTCAAGGCCCCCGCCGCAAGCGGGGGCCTTTGTCTTGTCTTGCAGGCTGCGCCATGTCGGACTACCTCGGTGCAGACACAGCAAGGAAATTCCCATGACCGACCTTTCGCGCCTGACCGATGCCCTGCTTGCCGCCGCGCGCCGCGCCGGGGCGGACGCGGCCGATGCCTTGGCCATGCACGGCACCTCGGTTTCGATCGACATTCGCGCCGGGGCGCTGGAGCAGGCGGAACGGTCGGAAGGCGCAGAGATCGGGCTGCGGGTGCTGATCGGCGGGCGGCAGGCCTGTGTATCGGCGTCAGATACATCGGATGCCACGATCCAGCGCCTTGCCGAACGGGCGGTGGCGATGGCGACAGAGGCCCCCGCAGACCCCCATGCCGGTCTGGCCGACCCCGATCAGATTGCGCGCGACTGGGATCTGGCCGCGCTGGAGCTGGCTGACCCCAGCGCTGAGCCCGGTGCCGCCGCGCTGGAAGCTGCCGCCCGCGCGGTGGAGGAGGCGGCGATGCAGGGCAAGGGCATCTCACAGGTCGAAGCCTCGGCCAGCTATTCACGCCGGGCCTTGCATCTAGCGGCGACCAACGGCTTTTCCGGCGGCTATGGCCGCACGTCGCATTCGCTTTCCGCCGTCGCCTTTACCGGGGAAGGCACCGCGATGGAGCGGGACTGGGCTGCCGAAGGCCGCATCTTTGCCGCCGACATGCCGGGTGCAGAAGGCATTGGCGCGCTTGCCGCCGAACGGGCGTTGCAGCGCGCGGGTGCGGTGAAACCCCGGACCGGCACCTATCCGGTGCTGTTTGACGAACGGGTGGCGTCCAGCCTGATCGGGCATCTGACCTCGGCCATCAACGGCGCGGCCATCGCGCGCGGGGCGTCATGGTTGCGCGATGCTCTGGGCACGCAGGTCTTGCCCGCGCATCTGTCGGTGATCGAAGACCCGCACCGCCCCCGCATCAGTGCCAGCCGGCCGTTTGATGGCGAGGGGTTGCCCACCCACCGCCGGATGATCGTGGAAAATGGCATCCTGACCGGCTGGACGCTGGACCTTGCCACCGGGCGCAAGCTGGGGATGCCCTCCACCGCCAATGCCTCACGCGGGACATCGGCTCCGCCTTCGCCTTCGGTGTCGAACATCGACCTGACACCGGGAGAATATTCCCGCGCCGACCTGATCGCCCAGATGGGCACCGGACTGCTGGTCACCTCGATGATCGGGTCCACCATCAACCCGACCACGGGCGATTATTCACGCGGCGCATCTGGCTTCTGGGTCGAGAATGGTCAGATCATGTATCCGGTCAACGAATGCACCATCGCGGGCAATCTGCGCGACATGCTGCTGCGGATCATCCCGGCCAATGACGCGCGGGCGCATCTGTCCACCCGGGTGCCGTCGGTCCTGATTGATGGGATGACCCTTGCCGGGGCCTGATCTTGTCCTGCTGACCGAGGCCGCGCAGCGCGCCAGCGCCATCGCGATGCGCTTTTGGCGGCATGATGCACAGGTCTGGCACAAGGATCACGATCAGGGCCCGCTGACCGAGGCCGATCTGGCGGTGAATGACCTGCTGAAGGCCATGCTGCTGGGCGCGCGTCCCGACTATGGCTGGCTGTCCGAGGAAAGCCCGGACGACCCTGCCCGGTTGCAGGCGGATCGCGTGTTCATCATCGACCCGATCGACGGCACCCGTGCCTTCATCGCCGGGGAAGACAATTTCGCGGTGTCGATAGCGGTGGCCGAAGCCGGGCGGATTGTTGCGGCCGTGGTGACGCTGCCCGCCAAGAACCGGCTTTATTCCGGTGAAACCGGCGGCATGGCGCGCTGCAACGGCCTGCCGATCCGGACCAGCGCGCGGGATGATCTGACCGGGGCTGACATTCTGGCCACCAAAAGCAACATGGAAGCAAGCCACTGGCCAGGCGGCGTGCCCGACCTGAAGCGCAGTTTCCGCACCTCGCTGGCCTATCGCATGTGTCTGGCCGCCGAGGGGCGCCATGATGGCATGATCAGCTTTCGCGACACCTGGGAATGGGACATCGCCGCCGGGGCGCTGATCTGCGAATGTGCCGGGGCGCGGGTGACCGACCGGCACGGCGCTGCGATCCGGTTCAACAGCCCACATGCAAAAGCGCCGGGGGTGATTGCCACCAACCCGGCGCTTCATGGCGCAATCCTGTCGCGCCTTGGCGCTTAGCGCTTGGCACCTTTCGGCGGCACAAACCGCTTGGAGGTGTCCTTGGCATCGGCACGCGGGCGGGCCGGGGCATCGGTCTTGCGGGCATAGGGCTTCTTGCCATCGGTCGGCGCAGACTTGAAACCGCCAGCCTTGGGCGCAGGCTTGCCCTCACGTTTCACATAAGGCCGCGCCTCGTCGCCCTTGGGGGCATAGGTGCGCTTCTCGGCACGGTCGCCTTCGGCCTTCGGCTTGAAGCCGGTGCCTTCGGCGGCATGGCTTTTGAAGCCGGTCGAGCGGGCCGGTTTGTCGGCGCTGCCGCCATGCGACTTGAAGCCCGCCGATTTGAACTTGGCCCCAGCTGCCGGACGGTCATCGGCCTTCCAGCGCGGCTTGGCCGCGTCGCCTTCGGCGGCACGCGGGGCATAGGGCTTGCGCTCGGCATCGTCGCGCTTGGCATAGGGCGTGCGTGCAGCGCCTTCGCGGGGGGCGTAGGGCTTGCGCTCGGCACCGTCGCGGGGCGCATAGGGTTTGCGTTCAGCGGCTTCACGCGCCGCATAGGGTTTGCGGGCCGGGGCTTCGCGCGGGGCGTCGGCTGGGCTTTCGACATCGTCGCGCGGCGGGTAGGCCTTGCGGACAGGGGCAGCCGCGACGATCGCTTCATCCTCGACAATGCGCGACGGCTTGGGCGTGTAGGCGGGCCGATCTTCACGCACCGGGCGGGCTGCACGGGCGGGTGCGCGTTCCGATGTGCGTTCGGGCCGGTCAAGGCTGGGCTCGCCTTCGATACGCTGCATCAGCAGACCGGGTTCCAGTTCCAGTTGCGCCCCAAAGCGGCCCGCCAGCGGTTCGGCAATCTGCACAAAGGTCACATCTTCCTTGACCCGGATCGCGCCGATGCCATCCTTGGAAATTCCGGCACCATCACAGATTTTCGGCAAGATCCAGCGCGCCTCGGCCCGGCCCGAATGGCCGACCGTCAGGCTGAACCAGACCGAAGGCCCGAACTCGCCCCGTTCGCGCGGGGCAGAGGCGGGTGGTGGCGCCAGGCTGTCGGACAAAACCTCGGGGGCCGAGCGGCCTTGGCGCCACAACCGGATAAAGGCAGCCGCAACCTGCTGCGCACCAAAGCGCTCGATCAGCGTGCCGACCATGGCCGCCTCATCGCCCACAGCCTCGGCCAAGGCCGGATGCTCCAGAATACGCTGGTCATCCTTGGCCTGCACCTCGTCGGCGCTGGGGGCCTTGACCCATTCGGCCACAACCTTGGCCCCGGCCAGCAACCGCTGGGCCTTTTTCGCCTCGGCCGGTGGCACGATCAGGGCAGACACGCCCTTGTTGCCAGCCCGGCCGGTGCGGCCTGACCGGTGCAGCAGGGTTTCCGAATTTGACGGCAGGTCAGCGTGGATCACCAGCTCCAGCCCCGGCAGGTCAATGCCGCGCGCCGCCACATCGGTGGCAATGCAGACCCGCGCCCGGCCATCGCGCAGCGATTGCAGCGCATGGGTGCGTTCCTGCTGCGACAATTCCCCCGACAGCGCCACGACCTGAAAGCCGCGGTTGCTCATCCGGGCCATCAGATGGTTGACGTTCATCCGGGTCTTGCAGAACACGATCGCAGTCGGCGCATCGTAATAGCGCAACGCGTTGAAAATCGCATGCTCACGGTCGCGCGCCGCCACCGACATGGCGCGATACTGGATGTCAGCATGCTGCTTGGTTTCGCCCTTGGCGATGATCCGCATGGCATCACGCTGAAAGGTGCGGGCCAGCGTTTCGATCTCTTTCGGCACGGTGGCCGAAAACATCAGCGTGCGGCGGTCTTTCGGCGCAGCACCCAGAATGAACTCCAGATCCTCGGCAAAGCCCAGATCCAGCATCTCATCGGCCTCGTCCAGCACCACGGCGCGGGCAAATGACAGGTCCAGTGACCCGCGTTCGATATGGTCGCGCAAGCGGCCCGGCGTGCCGACAACGATGTGCGCGCCCCGGTCCAGCGCGCGCTTTTCGGTGCGATAGTCCATGCCGCCGACGCAAGACGCAATCTGCGCGCCCGCAACGCCATACAGCCATTCCAACTCGCGGTGCACCTGCAACGCCAGTTCGCGCGTCGGTGCCACCACCAGCGCAATCGGCATGTCGGCATAAAGCAGACGGTCCGACCCGGCAAGGATTTCGGGCGCGATCGCCAGACCAAAGGCCACGGTCTTGCCCGACCCGGTCTGCGCCGACACCAGCAGGTCGCGGCCTTCGACGCCCTCGGCGATCACAGCCAATTGCACGGCGGTCAGGGCTTCATAGCCCTTAGCTGCCAAAGCCTGCGCCAGCGGCGCGGCCACGTTGAATTCGTTCATATCCATGTCCAAAAGGGGGGTGCCCATGCACCCGTGAAGCCCTGTGCGGCGCCTTCTTTCCCTTTTGGCTGCGGGGCCTCCTCGCCCGGCATGCCCCCGGAATCCTCGGGCCGACGAATGGCCAATAGCCCAATCGCCGCCACTTGTATAGCGAAAGCTGACCGGCCACCGCTTTACGTCTTGCAAACGTCACGTTCCAATTGCGTGAATATGGCGCTTGACGGTTGCCAGAACCGGCCCTGACGGCTGACTGTCCTTGCAGCACAAGGGACATGGAATGACCGCAACCCACGTCAAACGCAGCATCCCCGACAGCACACAGGCAACCGACCTGTCCGCCACAGTGGCCGCCATGCTGGCCGAGCTTGAGGCAGGCGGCGAGGCTGTGGCGCGACGGATGGCCCGCGATCTGGACAAATACGAAGGTGACATCGTCCTGTCTGCCGACACCATCGCGGCAGCTTGCGCCCGCGTGCCGCAAGCCCTGCGCGATGATATCGACTATGCCCATGAAAACATTTCCCGTTTTGCCCAGGCCCAGCGCGACAGCCTGCACGAAACCCAGGTCGAGTTGCGCCCCGGCCTGACGGTTGGCCAACGGCTGATTCCGGTGCAATCGGCGGGCTGCTATGTGCCGGGCGGGCGCTACAGCCACATCGCCAGCGCGCTGATGACCGCCACCACAGCCCGTGTCGCCGGGGTGCCGCATGTCACCGCCGTCTCGCCGCCGCGGATCGGCGCCGCCGCAGGTGTGCCCGATGCGATCGTCTACACGCTGCATTTGTGCGGCGCCGACCGTATTCTGGCACTTGGCGGCGTGCAGGGGATTGCCGCCATGGCCTTCGGCATGTTCGGCCTGCCGCGCGCCGACATGCTTGTCGGCCCCGGAAACCCGTTCGTTGCCGAGGCCAAGCGCCAGCTCTTTGGCCGCGTCGGCATCGACATGGTGGCAGGCCCGACCGATTCCCTGATCATCGCCGACGCCACCGCCGACCCGCTGACCGTCGCCTGGGATCTGATCGGTCAGGCCGAACATGGCGCCAATTCGCCGGTCTGGCTGGTGACGGATTGTCCCTGTCTCGCCGTCGAAGTCACCCGCCTTGCCCCGCTTTGCGCAGCCGAGTTGCCGCAACCCAACCGCCATGCCGCCGAAACCGCCTGGGCCACCCTTGCCGAGATCATCCTGTGCGACAGCCGCGAAGACATGGCGCAACGCGCCGACCTGATCGCCCCCGAACATCTGCATGTGCAGGCCGCTGATCTTGACTGGTGGAAGGCACGGCTCACCAGTTACGGCTCGCTGTTTCTGGGGGCCCAGACCACGGTGGCCTTTGGTGACAAGGCCTCGGGCAGCAACCACGTCCTGCCCACCTCGGGTGCTGCCCGCTATACCGGGGGCCTGTCGGTCCACAAGTTCCTGAAAATCGTCACCTGGCAACAGGTCACAGCACAGGCCCTGCCCCGCCTCGCTGCCGTCACCGCCAACATCAGCCGGTTCGAAGGCATGGAAGGCCACGCCCGCACCGCCGACATTCGGCTTGCGAGCCTTGCCAAACCCGGCGATTGTCTTCCCTGACCCCCGTTTCCTCTTGGCCCAAATACCCCGGGGCCCGGGGCAGAGCCCCGGTTCTTGCACCCGAAAGGCAGAGCCCCGGACGCATCCCCAATAGAAAGACCCGCAAAATGCACCTGTCTCGCTTCCCCCGCATCCGTCTTGGCCATCTGCCCACCCCGCTGGAACCCTTGCCACGGCTGACGGCCCTGTTGGGCGGGCCCGAGATCTGGATCAAGCGCGATGATTGCACCGGCCTGTCCACCGGCGGCAACAAGACCCGCAAACTTGAGTTTCTGATGGCCGAGGCCGTGGCGATGGGCGCCGACATGGTGTTGACCCAAGGCGCCACCCAATCCAACCATGCCCGGCAGACGGCGGCGGCGGCGGCAAGGCTTGGGCTGGACTGCCACCTGATCCTGGAAGACCGCACGGGCTATAACGAGCCGAATTATCGCATGAACGGCAACGTCTTGCTGGATGTGCTGCATGGTGCCACGATTGAACACCGTGGTCCGGGGCTGGACATGCAGGCCGAACTTCTGGCGGTGACCGAAGCCTTCCGCGCCAAGGGTCGCCGTCCCTATGCCATTCCGGGCGGCGGGTCGAACCCCACCGGGGCCTTGGGCTATGTCAACTGCGCGCTGGAGCTGTTGGGCCAGATGGTGGATCGCGGCCTCAGCTTTGACCATATGATCACCGCCACCGGCTCGGCGGGCACCCATGCCGGGCTGATTGTCGGCCTCAAGGCGCTGAACGCGCAACTGCCGCTTCTGGGTATCGGGGTGCGCGCCCCGCGTGAGGTGCAAGAGGCAAATGTCTTTCGTCTGGCGCAAGCCACCGAAGAAACGCTGGGCACCCAAGGCATGGTGCGGCGTGAGGATGTGGTCGCAAACTGTGACTATATCGGGCAGGGATACGGCATCCCGGCGGACAGCACATTGGAAGCGATCGACCTGTTTGCGCGGCAAGAGGCCATCCTTCTGGACCCGGTCTATTCCGGCAAGGGTGCCGCCGGTTTGATCGACCTGATCCGCAAAGGGCATTTCAAACCGGGGCAACGGGTGGTGTTCCTGCACACCGGCGGCGCCATCGGCCTGACCGGCTATACCCACGTTCTGCCCCACGCATGAGGACGGTTGGCATCATCGGCGGAATGGGGCCAGAGGCGACCATTCTGCTGATGCAAAAGCTGCTGCGCGCGGTTCCAGCGCGCGATGATGCCGACCATATCCCGCTGATCGTGCACCAGAACCCCGCTGTACCCAGTCGGATTGCGCGGCTGATTGACGGCGCCGGGGCCGACCCCGGCCCGGTTCTGGCGCAGATGGCGCGCGATCTGCAGGCGGCGGGCGCGCAGGCGCTGGCCATGCCGTGCAACACTGCCCATGCCTATGCGCCGCAGATCATTGCTGCCACGCCGCTGCCGTTTCTGGACATGCGCCGCGCCACGGTTGCAGCCTTGCCGCGCGGGCGGATCGGCATGCTTGCCTCGCCCGCCGTGCGGCTGACGGGGGCGTTTGACGCGGCCTTTGCCGCTGCCGGGCTGACGATGGTCTGGCCATCCGACGAAAGCGCCACGCTTGCGCTGATCCGCCGGGTCAAGGCGGGCGACAGCGGGCCGCAGGCCTTGGCCGGGATGGCGCATTTGGCCGATGCCATTGCAGCGCGCTGCGATCATCTGCTGGTCGCCTGCACCGAGTTGTCGCTGCTGACCGGGGCCATCGAGCCCCCCTTAACCGACAGTCTGGATTGTCTGGTGAGCGCGGTTGTGGGATTTGCGCAAGGCGCGTTGTTGCCAAGTCCTTGACACTCCGACCCTTCGTAGGGGCCGCGTCGTCGCGGTCAGTCTTCCGCTGCCACCTCGATCACCCCGGCCAGCAGGGGCGCGATGGCGTCAAAGCGCGGCACCAGACGGTCGCGCACCAGTGTGCGGCAATCGCGGGCAAGGTCTTCGGGCAGGCGGCCCAGCTCATTGACCCGCGCGATCAGATGCACGCGCCGCGCCTCGCCGGCAAACGGCAAGGGCAGCACATCCAGATCGGGGATAAAGCGCTCGGCGTCCATCAGGTTCAGCGGCGTGGTGATGGCCCAGCCACCGGTCTGCACCACCATCGCCAGCACCGACCGCGTCGCCTCTAGCGCCACCCGGCGGTCCGGGTTCAGCCGCACCCGCGCCAGATGCCGGGCGATCCTTTGGCCAATCGGCAGGGTTTCGGAATATTGCACGAAGGGCAGCACCTCCAGCGCCACCCGCACATCGCGCCCGATCACGCCTTTGGCCGCGACCAGCACGAAGGGTTCTTTCAGGATCGGCAGCACCCGGAACGCCGCACTGTCGGGGGGCAACAGGGCGGTCACGCCGATATCGGCCTCACGCGCCAGAACGCGGTCCAGCACATGATCGGACCGGCCCGAAAACGCATGAACAAAGCAGCCCTGCAACCGCGCCTGCAACGCCGACACCAACACCGGGGTCAACGAGGCATCGAGATCGTCGATGATGGCAAGGTTCAGTTGCGGCAGGCCGGCCAGGCTGATCTCGGCCAGATCGGCCTGCGCGTCAGACAGCGCTGCCAGCAGCTTGTGGGCATGGCGGCGCAAGACCTGCCCGGCCGGGGTCAATGTGACCGGCTTGGCCTTGCGGTCAAACAGCCGCGTGCCCACTGCCGCCTCAAGCGCGGTGATATGCTGGCTGACCCCCGAGGCAGAACCGCCAATTCGGGTGGCCGCCCCGATCACCGACCCGGCCTCGGCCAGCGCCACAAACACCCGCAGGCCCCGCAGCGTCAGTTCCGGCGGCGGTTTTGCGGGACCGGGCATCAGGGGCGCAACTGATCCATCACCTGCACCAAAGCCGCTGAAATGCCGGGTTCCGACAGGGCATGCCCGGACATCGACACCAGATTCAGGTGGCAATGATCCCAACCTTCAGCCAGTTTCCACGCCGAAACCGGCGGGCAGATCATGTCATAGCGGCCCTGCACCACATGAGCAGGCAGGTGCTTGATCCGGTGTTTTTCACGCAGGATCCAGCCATCCTCTTCCAGAAAACCGCCGTTCTGAAAGTAATGGTTTTCCAGCCGCGAAAAGGCGCGGGCATATTCGCTGGGGCTTTCGCCCAAGGGCCCGTCATGGTGAACCGAGGCAAGGGCGTTTTCCCAGTTGGCCCAGAACCGGCCAAAGCGGGTTTCCTCCATCAGGTTGCCCGAAAACAGGCGGCGGTTATAGGCGGCAATCAGGTTGCGCCGTTCGCCTGCCGGAATGGCCGAGACAAAGCGCGCCCAAAGGTCGGGAAAGAACGCCGCAGCCCCCCCGCCATAAAACCAGTCAAGTTCGGCCTGCGTCATCAGGAACACGCCACGCAACACCAGATGCACCACCCGGTCGGGGTGGGTGATGGCATAGACCAGCGCCAGCGTCGCGCCCCAACTGCCGCCGAACAGGATAAAGCGGTCAATCCCCAGCGTCTGCCGGATGGTTTCAATGTCGCGGACAAGGTGCCAGGTGGTGTTGGCCTGAATGCTGGCATGCGGGCGTGACCGGCCGCAGCCGCGCTGATCAAACAGCACGATCCGATACACTGCCGGATCAAAATACCGCCGCATCGCGGGCGAACAGCCGCCCCCCGGCCCGCCATGCAGCACCAGCACCGGAATACCATCGGGATTGCCGCATTGTTCAACATAAACGGTATGGCCATCGCCCACCGCAAGGTTGCGCTGATCGAAAATGTCGATCGGCGGATAAAGGTATTCCACTGCGCGCTTTTGGCCTGATCTCTGATCCATCATAAGCCTATATAACGTCGTTGATGCCGGTGCCAAAGATCAAACAGAAGGAAAATGTCATGCAGACACAAACAACGGTCGATCCGGCAGAGGTGGCGAAGTTTGAGGCGATGGCGGCCGAATGGTGGGACGTGAACGGCAAGTTCAAGCCGCTGCACATGATGAACCCGTGCCGGCTGGATTACATCACCACCCAGATCGCCGCCGAGTTTGACCGCGACCTGACCAAACCGCTGCCGTTTGCGGGCTTGCGGCTGTTGGACATCGGCTGTGGTGGCGGGCTTTTGTCGGAACCGATGGCGCGTCTGGGCGCCGATGTGGTGGGGGCCGATGCAGCGGCCCGCAACATTCCGGTGGCGCAGGTGCATGCGGCGCAATCGGGGCTGAGCATCGACTATCGCCACACCACCGCCGAAGATCTGGCAGCGGCGGGCGAACAGTTTGACGTGGTGCTGAACATGGAGGTGGTTGAACATGTGGCCGACCCGCTGGCCTATCTGACCGCCTGCAAGACCTTGCTGCGCCCCGGCGGGCTGATGATCTGTTCCACCCTGAACCGCAATCCGAAATCGTTCCTGATGGCGATTGTCGGGGCCGAGCATGTGATGCGCTGGCTGCCGAAGGGCACGCATGACTGGAATAAGTTCGTCACCCCGGACGAGCTTTATGACCTGATCCGCCGGGCGGGCCTTGACCCGGTGGACCGCAAGGGGATGGTGTTCAATCCGCTGGGCTGGTCGTGGAGCCTGTCGGCCACGGACCTGTCGGTGAATTATGTCACCGCCAGCGTGAAGCGCTGACCATAAAAGAGCTGGGTCACCCACTTGTCTTTGATGTTTCGCAGGGCGGCCACATGGCGCCCTGACAGGGGTCAGACCCCAAGATAGCGATTGGCAATCTGGGGCGTCAGATCGGCGAAGTTGCCCGACCAGACGGTCGCCCCGCGCTCCAGGATCACCGCGCGGTCGGCGATGGCCGCAAGCTCGGCCAGGGATTTGTCGACCACCAGGATGGATTGCCCCGCCGCCCGCAAGTGCCGCACACCGGCCCAGATTTCCTGACGCACGATCGGGGCCAGACCTTCGGTCGCCTCGTCCAGCACCAGAAGCCTTGGGTTGGTCATCAGGGCGCGGCCGATGGCCAGCATCTGCTGCTCACCACCCGACAGGGTTTTGGCAGGTTGTGCCATGCGGTCTTGCAGACGCGGAAACAGCGCGCAGATGCGGGCCATGTCCCACGGGCCGGGGCGGGCGGCAACGGTCAGGTTTTCGGCTACGGACAGCGGGCCAAAGCAGCGCCGCCCTTCGGGCACCAGCCCAATGCCCAGACGCGCCACACGATGCGACGGCATTGCGTGCAGATCAACGCCGGCAAACCGCACCTCGCCGCCGGAATGGGCCAGCAAGCGCAGGACGGTGGCGATTGTCGTGGTCTTGCCCATGCCATTGCGGCCCATCAGCGCCAGAACCTCGCCCTCGGCAAGATTCAAGGTGACGCCGAACAGCGCCTGCACCGGGCCGTAAAAGGCGGTCACGTCGCGCAGGTGCAACAGCGGTGTCATGCGCCCTCACCCAGGTAGGACCGGCGCACCTCTGCGTTGGCGCGGATCTCCGCAACCGTGCCGGTGGCGATGATGCGGCCATAGACCAGCACCGAAATGCGGTCGGCAAGGGCAAAGACGGCGTCCATGTCATGTTCCACCAGCAGGATCGGTGCCTGATGCCGCAGGTCTGACAGCAGCGTGGTCAGGTGCCGCGCGCCCTCCAGCCCCAGGCCGGCCATGGGTTCATCCAGCAGCAGCGCGCGCGGGCGCAGGGCCAGCGCCATGGCCAGTTCCAGCCGCCGCCGCTCGCCATGTGACAGCGCGGCGGCACGGGTGGTCAGGCGATCCGCCAGCCCGACCTGTTCGGCGTGAAACCGGGCCGGTTCGGTCAAGCCCGGAGCGCGCAACGCCGGGCGCAGAAAGCGGTAAACGCCACCCCCTGCCCCCAGAACCGCCAGCATGACATTTTGCAGCACGGTGAACGCTGGAATGACCGACGACACCTGAAAGCTGCGTGCCAGACCGCGACGGGCGCGGGCGGCGGTATCAAGGCTGTCGATCCGTTCGCCCTCAAACGCGATGGTGCCTGCGTCTTGCCGCAACTCACCCGTAATCTGCTTGATCAGGGTCGATTTTCCGGCTCCGTTCGGCCCGATCAGGGCATGAACCTCGCCCCGGCGCAGGTCAAGAGACACGTCATCGGTGGCCACCAGCGACCCGAAAGATTTGCGCAGATGGGACAGGCGGAGAACGGCATCAGACATGACGGTCGCGCCGCAACACAAGACCGATCAGGCCGCCGGGGGCAAACAGCACGATGGCCAACAGCAACAGCCCCAGCAGCGCCTTCCAATACTCACTGACACCGCCCAAAAGATGCTCAAGCAAAATGAACACCGCCGCCCCTGCCACCGGACCCGCCAACCGCCCCACGCCGCCCAGTATGACAAACACCATGATCTCGCCCGACATGTGCCACGACATCATCGCCGGGCTGACAAAGCGGTTCAGGTCGGCATACAGCGACCCGGCAAGCCCGGTGATCATGCCGGAAATCACAAAGGCCACCAGACGCAGGGCATAGGGCCGGATGCCCACCGCCGCCGCGCGCTGCTCGTTTTGCCGTGCGGCTTGCAGGGCAAGGCCAAAGCGCGACCGCACAAGCGCCGCCGACAGGATCAGCGCCAGAACCAGCAGCGCCATGCAGATCGCAAAATATTGCACCGGAACCAGCGTGTTCAGCCCCGGAAAGCTGTTGCGCACATAAAAGCTCAGCCCGTCTTCGCCACCATAGCGCGGCCAGCTGATGGCAAAGTAGAACAGCATCTGCGCGAAGGCCAAAGTGACCATGATGAAGTAAACGCCACTGGTGCGCAGGCTCAGCGCCCCGATCAGCAGCGCCGCCGCACCGGCGGCCAGCATCGCCATTGGCCAGATGCCCAGCATCTCGTTCGACCCCATCAGGGCAAAGGGCAGTGTGGTCACCGCTGTTCCGGCCCCGGCATGGCTGGCAAGGATGCCAGTCACATAGCCACCAATGCCAAAGAACGCGGCATGGCCAAACGACACCAACCCGCCATAGCCCAGCGCAAGGTTCAGACCCACGCCCGCCAGCGCAAAGATCGCAACCTTGGTGGCAAGGGTGATGACAAAGCCTTCGCCCGTGATCTGTGCCACGATCACCGTGCCCAAAAGCGCCGACAAGATCGCCAGGGTCAGCAGGGTTTCGCGCGCCATGCCCTTAACCCCTTTGCCCATACAGGCCCTGCGGCCGCACCAGCAAGACCAGCGCCATCAGGATGTAGATCAGCATCGACGCCAGTGCCGATCCGACGGTTGCCGCGTCTGACCCGACCATGACCCGCGCAAACAGCCCCGGCAGCAGCGCCTTGCCCAGAACATCGGTCATCCCCACCAGCAGGGCACCAATCAGCGCGCCCTTGATCGACCCGATGCCACCGATGATGATCACCACAAAGGCAAGGATCAGCACCGGCTCGCCCATGCCGACCTGCACCGACTGGATGGTGCCGACCAAGGCCCCCGCCAACCCGGCCAGTGCCGCGCCCAGCGCAAAGACGATTGTGTATAACCGTTCAATATTGACCCCCAAGGCGGCAATCATCTCGCGGTCTGCCTCGCCAGCGCGGATGCGGATACCCAGCCTTGTGCGGTTGATCAGGAAGAACAGCCCCAGCGCCACCACAGCGCCAATGCCGATGATGGCCAGCCGGAACAGCGGGTATTGCAATCCGCCGGGCAGCATGACCGCACCCGAAAGCACCGGCGGCAAGGTCAGATACAGCGGGAACGACCCGAACAGCCAGCGCGTGCCTTCGGAAAACACCAAGATCAGCGCGAATGTCGCCAGCACCTGATCCAGATGGTCGCGGTGATAAAGCCGGCGGATCACCACCACCTCGACCAGCGCCCCTGCCACGGCCGCCGCCACAAGGCTGGCCACCAGCCCCAGAAAGAACGACCCCGTCGCCGCCGCCACCCATGCGCAGGCAAAGGCCCCGACCATGTACAGCGAGCCATGCGCCAGATTGATCAGCCCCATGACGCCAAACACCAGCGTCAGCCCGGCGGCCATCAGGAACAGCATCATGCCGTATTGCAAACCGTTCAGGGCCTGCTCGATGAAAAGCACCACGGCAATGTCCTTTGGAAACCATGCGGGCCTTGAGTGACCCAAGGCCCGGCTCTTGCTTTGCGCCTTGCGCTACATCTTGCACTGGTCGGCATAGGCATCGGCGCGGTCGGTCATCGCGGTGCCGACGATGGCATTGGTCAGCACGCCGTTCACCTTCACCACCTCTCGCACATAGATGTCCTGCACCGGGTGCTGGTTCGGCCCGAAGCGGAACTTGCCGCGCACCGAGGCGAAATCTGCCGCTGCAAGCGCCGCGCGGAAAGCTTCGGCGTCGGTCACGTCGGCCTTGGCCACAGCCGACAGCAAAAGGTTCGCCGTGTCATAACCCTGCGCAGCATAAAGCGAGGGCAGGCGACCGTATTCAGCCTGAAAGCCATCGACAAAGGTCTTGTTGGCTGCATTGTCCAGATCGGGCGACCAGCTTGAGGTGTTCTTGATGCCAAGCGCCGAGTCACCCACCGCGGGCAGGATATCCTGACTTAGGCTGAAGGCCGGGCCGATCAGCGGGATGCCCACGCCTGACGCGGCGTATTGCTTCATGAAGGCGATGCCCATGCCGCCGGGCAGGAAGAAGAACACCGCCTCGGCCCCCGAGGCGCGGATCTGGGCAATTTCAGCGGCATAATCGGTCTGGCCAAGCTGGGTATAGACTTCACTGGCAATCTCACCGTCATAGAACCGCTTGAACCCGGCAAGCGAGTCCTGCCCTGCCGGATAGTTCGGGGCCATGATGAAGACCTTGCCGATGCCTGCACCCTTGGCATAGGCCCCGGCGGCTTCGTGCATGTTGTCATTCTGATAGGACACCGCAAAATACCGGGCGTTGCAGCCCGCACCGGCCAGTTGCGACGGGGCGGCGTTGGTGGACAGGTAGAACTTGCCCTGCGCGGTGGCGCTGGGCACCACCGCCATGGCAAGGTTTGACCAGACGATGCCGGTCAGCACATCAACCTTGTCGGACTGGATCATCTTGTCGGCGATCTGCACCGCCACATCGGGCTTTTGCTGGTCATCCTCGATCACCAGATCAACTTTGCTGCCGGCCTCACCTGCCTGCTTCAACGCCAGCAGAAAACCGTCGCGGGTATCCACCCCCAGACCAGCCCCGCCGCCCGACAGGGTGGTGATCATGCCAACCTTCACGCCTTCGGCTTGCGCTGCGCCAAGGCCCATCACCAGCGCGGCGATGGTGCCCATCAGACCCGATTTCAGTTTCATACCCGGACTCCTGTTGCGACTGTGGTTCTTGATTTGCGGCAATTCAGCACATTGCTTGCCCCGGTGCAAAGCCGAAGGTGCCGCAGCCTGCGCAAAAGGCCTCAGGCCGCGAACGTCCGCTCCATCAACGCCAGCCAGTTGCCATGCGCCAGACGCGCCAGCAACGCATCGTCATAGCCATGGGCGCGCAGTGCATCAAGCAGGCGCGGCAGGCCGGTCACGTCGCCGATCACCTCAGGCGTGGCGGCGCCGTCGAAATCCGACCCAAACCCCACCCGGTCTTCGCCAAGCTGCGCAATCAGATGGTCAAGGTGGCGCAAAATAGGCTCCCAGCCAGTGGCCTCGATCTTCTTGCCGTCTTCGCGCAAAAAGCCCACCGCAAAGTTCAGCCCGACCATGCCGTCACTGTCACGGATCGCGGCAAGCTGGCGGTCGGTCAGGTTGCGGGTGGACGGGCAGACCGCATGCGCATTGGAATGGGTCGCCACCAGCGGCGCCTGCGACAGCTGCGCCACATCCCAGAACCCGGCCTCGTTCAGGTGGCTGAGGTCGATCATCACGCCAAGGCTGTTGCATTCCGCCACCAGACGCTTGCCCGCATCGGTCAGCCCCGGCCCGGTATCGGGCGAGGCCGGAAAGGCAAAGGGCACGCCATGGCCAAAGATCGTCGGCCTGCTCCAGACCGGGCCAAGACTGCGCAAGCCCATGGCATGGAAAGCGTGCAGCGCATCAAGACTTTCGTCAATCGCCTCGGCCCCTTCCATGTGCATGATGCCGCCGATCACCCCATCGGCCAGACAGGCCCGCATATCGGCCGCCGTCCGGCACAGGCGGAACTGCCCGGCCGACGCCCGTTCCATCCACAGCAGATGCGATGCGGCGGCAAAGGCCACCGGCAGGGCGGCACCTGCGTCAATCAGATCGGGCAAGGGCAGGGCATAAGGCGGATTGGCCATCTGCGCCTGGTAATCGGGCGCATCATGCGGCATGGGCGAGGGCAGATAGATCGCAAAGAACCCGCCCGCAAAGCCCGAAGCCTGCATCCGCGGCAGGTCAAGTTGCCCCTTGCCTTCATCGGTCAGCCAGATCGCATCGCGGTTTTCCGGGGCTTCCAGCAGGCGCAGCAAGATGTCGTTGTGGCCATCAATCACGGGTATCATCGGTTCTTTGTCCTTCAAAGCGCGCCCAGCATCCGGTCCGCGCTGGCGTCAAACAGGCTGCGGGCATAGGCGGTTGTCATCTCAGCACGGGCCAGCGCGTCGCGGGTCAGTTCTTCCACCGCGCGGCCATGCTGCATCACCAGAACGCGGTCACACATATGGTCGATCACGGCAAGGTCGTGGCTGACCATCAGGAAAGTCAGGTTCCGTTCCGCGCGCAGGCGGTTGAGCAGGTTCAACACCTCGGCCTGCACCGATGCGTCCAGCGCGCTGGTCGGTTCATCCAGCAACAGGATCGGCGGCGCAAGCATCAACGCGCGGGCAATCGCCACCCGCTGCCGCTGTCCGCCAGACAACTGATGCGGATATCGAAAGCGAAAATTCGCGGGCAGACCGACATCGGACAAGGCCCGCCGCACCAGCGCGTCGGAATCGCCCATGCCATGTATCGCAAGCGGCTCGGACAGGATGCTGTCGATGGTGTGGCGCGGGTGCAGGCTGGCGTAGGGGTCTTGAAACACCATCTGGACGCGCGACGCAAAGCGTTTCCCGCGCGGGGTAGGCACCTCTTCGCCGCCGATCCGGATGCTGCCGCCCGACACCGGGGCCAGCCCGCAGATCGCCCGCAGAATGGTGGACTTGCCCGATCCGCTTTCCCCGACCAATCCATAGCTTTCGCCATGCGCCACCGAGAGGCTGACCTCTTGCACCGCGCGCACCGCGCGGCCCTTGGCGCTGTAGGTGACGGACAGGTTATCCACTTCGATCAGACTCATGCCGCGTTCCTTGTCTGTCGATACGGGGTTTGTGCATGGGCGCGGCCCCCCACCCCCATCCCCTCCCCACAAGGGGGAGGGGAGGCGAGAGGTGCAGGCCGTGCCGCGCATCCTGCAACGGTTGAGGTCAATCCAACGGCAGCAAGCTCAACACCTCCCCTCCCCCTCTGTGGGGAGGGGCAGGGGGTGGGGGGCACAAAGCGAAGCGCACCACCCATGTTACACCGCCCAATCCGCGCTGCGGTCCAGTCCCGGCAGTGGCCCGCGGCTGCCGCCGATGCGCGGCAGGCAGTTCAGCAGGCCACGGGTATAGGGGTGCTGCGCCGCCATCAGGTCGCTGGCGGCAAGTTCCTCGACCACGCGGCCTTTATACATCACCAGCACCCGGTCGCAGAACCGCGCCACAAGCCGCAAATCGTGGCTGATGAAGATCAGCCCCATGCCCCGGTCGCGCACCAAGGCATCAAGGATCGACAAAACCTCGGCCTGCACCGTCACGTCAAGCGCAGAGGTCGGCTCATCCGCGATCAGCAGGTCGGGTTCCGGGATCAGCATCATCGCGATCATCACCCGCTGACCCATGCCGCCAGACAATTCGTGCGGATAGGCGGTCATCACCCGTTCGGGGTCGCGGATCTGCACCGCCTCCAGCGCGGCGAGGGCCCGCTTTACCGCATCGGCCTTACCGAGACGATCACGCTGCCGCAGGCCTTCGGTCAACTGCTGGCCCACGGTCATTACCGGGTTCAGGCTGTATTTCGGGTCTTGCATCACCATCGCAATGCGCTGGCCGCGCAGGGCGCGCATCTGGCCTTCGGACGCGGCCATCAGATCGATGCCATCAAAGCGCATCTCATCCGCCTCTATCCGCCCCGGCGGCCGGATCAGGCGCAAGACGGCGCGGCCGGTCATGGTCTTGCCCGACCCGCTTTCGCCGACAATCCCCAGCCGTTCGCGGCCAAGGCTGAACGACACGCCGCGCACCGCCTGCACTGGGCCGGTTTCGGTCTCGAACGTCACCCGCAGGTTCTTTACAGACAACAGACTCATTTCGGCGCACTCTTGGGGTCAAGCACATCGCGCAAGCCGTCGCCCAGCAGGTTGAACCCCAGCGACACGATGAAGATGGCAAGGCCGGGCATGGTGGACACCCACCATTGTTCGAACAGGTATTTGCGCCCGGATGAAATCATCAGCCCCCATTCCGGCATCGGCGGTTGCACGCCAAGGCCAAGGAATCCAAGGCCAGCCGCGATCAGGATCACACCCGCCATATCCAGCGTCACCCGGATGATGACCGATGGCAGGCACATCGGCACCACATGGCCCGCGATGATGCGCGCAACACCCGCCCCTTGCAGGCGGACAGCGGCGATGTAGTCGGAATTGCGCACCGTCAGCGTCTCGGCGCGGGCGACGCGGGCATAGGGCGGCCATGCGGTCAGCGCAATCGCCAGCACCGCGTTTTCAATGCCGGGGCCAAGCACGGCCACCAGCGCCAGCGCAAGGATCAGACGCGGAAAGGCCAGAAAGATATCGGTGATCCGCATCAGCACGGAATCGACCCAGCCACCGAAATAGCCCGCCACCGTGCCCATCAGCAGGCCCAGAACCGGGGCGGTCAGCGCCACCAGCGACACGATATAAAGCGTGATGCGCGCGCCATAGAGGATACGGCTGAGGATATCGCGGCCAAAGTCATCGGTGCCCAGCCAGTTACCCGGAGTGCCGGGGGGCAACAGGCGGCGGGACAGGTCTTGTGTTACCGGGTCATGCGGCGCGATCCATGGCGCCAGCGCCGCAATCAAAAGCAGCGCCCCCACAATCAGCAGCCCCGACATCGCCAAGGGATTGCGCCGCAGACGCAGCCAGCCCAGCCACCATTGCCCCAGCCGGGCCTGCCTGCGCGACCCGGGGTTCGGGTCGGCCAACCATGCGCGCAAGGCCCCCATCAGCGCGCCCTCGGATCGACAAGGCGATAGAGGATGTCGGATGCCATGTTCAGCGCGACAAACACCGCCCCCACCACGACCGTGCCGCCCAGAACGGCCGGCATGTCGGCGGCAAAGAGCGCATTTGTGATGTAGCTGCCCAGGCCCGGCCACGCGAAAATGGTTTCGGTCAGAACCGACCCTTCCAGCAGATAGGCATAGGACAGGGCGATGACGGTGATCAGCGGCACCAGCACGTTGCGCATGGCATGGACCCAGATCACCCGCCATTCCGGCATGCCCTTGACCCGCGCCGTGGTGATGTATTCCTGCCCAAGCTCGTTCATCATGAAGCTGCGGGTCATCCGGCTGATATAGGCCATCGAGACATAACCCAAAAGGCCCGCAGGCAGGATGATATGGCTGAATGCATTGGCAAACATCGGCCAGTTGCCGTTCAATGCCGTATCGATCAGGATCATCCCGGTATATTGCGTGATGGTGAATTCCATCATCATCTCGTAGCTCGCGTCCAGCCGCCCCGGTCCACCGACCCAGCCAAGCTGGCCATAGAACACCAGCAGCCCGACAAGACCCAACCAGAACACCGGCATCGAATAGCCCATCAGGCCAACGATCCGCACGATCTGATCGGCCAGCGTGCCCGGCCGTGTCGCCGCCAGCACCCCCGCAGGGACCCCGACCAGAACCCCGATGATGGTGGCCAGCGTGGCAAGCTCCAGCGTGGCGGGGAAGTAGCGCGATATCTCGGTCAGCACCGGTTCGCGGGTGCGGATCGAGGTGCCAAGATCGCCTTGCACCGCATCGCCCACATAGATCGCAAACTGCTTCCACAGGGGTTCATCCAGACCCAAGGCAAGGCGCACGGCATCATATTGCTCTTGCGTGGCGCGTTCGCCTACGATCGACAGCACCGGATCAATCGGGACCACCCGCCCGATCAGAAAAGTCATGGCCAGAAGGCCAAGCAAGGTGATGGCCAGCGTGAACATCTCGGTGCCAAGACGCCTGGCAACGGTGAACAGGCGCGACGGCGCGGTGTCGGGGGGATGATCGGTCATGCAAATGACGGGCCGCCGCACGCATCCACGCGGCGGCCCTGTGCCTTACTTCGTCACGGTCCAGTAGCTGGCCGAATCCGTCGCACCACCGGCATGAAAGCCGGTCACATTGGCGCGCAGCGCATCCTGCCGGGCCTGCTGGAACATCAGCACGAAGGCCGAAGTGTCGCGGTGGGTGCGCTGGATTTCCTCATACATTGCCTTGCGCTTTTCAGCGTCCGGCTCTGCCACGGCGGCTTCGGTCATCGCATGCAGCGGGCCGGGTTCCCACGCGGTGCGCCATGCCAGAAAACCGGTCGATTTCGGCTCATCGGCGTTGTTGGGGTTCATCGCAAAGGTTGACGCGTTGGTGTGCGGATCAGGGTAATCGGGGCCCCATGTCTGCAAGGTGATGTCATGCTGACGGGCACGATACTTTTCCAGCACCTGCTTGCCGTCACCCACATCCAGCGTGACGTTGATGCCGACTTGGCCAAAGGTGTTCTGGATCGACTGGGCAATATCCATGCGTTCTTGATTGTTGCGCACGGTGATCGACACCTCAAGCGGCAAGGTCACACCCGACTCGGCCAAGGCGGCCTTGGCCTTTTCCAGATCAAGGCCGTAGGGGGTTTCTTCCAGCGCGCCAAGGAAGCCGCGCGGCAGGAAGGCCTGATGCACGACCCACTGACCCTTCAGCAGGGTGTCGGTCATGCCCTTGTAGTCGATGGCCCAACGCATCGCCTCCAGCACCTTGGGGTTGGCGAGTTCGGGCTTTTTCTGGTTCATCGCCAGATAGTAGATCTGGCCGCCCACGTCGTTCTGCACCTTGATGTCGGCATTGCCTTCGACCCCGGCGATGTCGGTCGGCGTCATTTCGCGGGCGATGTCGATATCGCCCTTTTCCAACAGCAGGCGCTGGGTGGCGCCTTCGGGCACATGCCGCATCAGGACGTTCTTGATCGGGGCATCGCCGCGCCAATGGCCGGCGCGAGCCTCGATGATATAGCCCTCATTCGGCTTGAACGACCGCAGCACATAGGCGCCGGTCCCGGCCGAGTTCGACTTGAGCCATTCGTTGCCCATGTCGCCGTTGACCTCATTCGCCATGACGGTCTTCATGTCGACGATATTGGCCACACCTGCCGTCAGGCAGTTGTAGACAAAGGTCGGCGCGTAGGGCTTGTCGGTCTTCATCGTGACGGTGTCGCCGTCAAAAGTAATCATCTGATCGACGTTTTCCGGCGTCAGGCCGAATTGCGTCAGGATGAACGCCGGGGTCTTGTTCAGTTTCACCACACGGCGCAGTGACAGGGCAGCATCTTCTGCCGTGACCGGGTTGCCGCTGCTGAAGGTGATGCCCGGTTTCATCTTGAACGTGTAGGTCACGCCATCTTCGGCCACCGACCAGCTTTCCGCCAGACCGGGCACCAGCTCGCCCGGCTTGGTCGGATCAAGTTCCACCAACGAGTCATAGAGGTTGTTGTTCAGGTCAACGCCCGAAAACTCAAAGGCCTCATGCGGGTCGATCGACACGATGTCATCAATCGCGTCGGCCACCACCAAGGTATCGGCCGGCGTGGCGGCATAAAGTGCGGCAGGTGCGGTGCCAGCCATCAGCGCGGCCAGCACCACGGCGCGGGTTGCCCCATGCTTTGTGATCATTTCAAGTCTCCCTGTGGTTTTCATTGTTCGACGACTCGGCTCATTCGCGGCCAAAATCTTTGACCGATTGGGCAATTTTCGCGCATCGCTGTCAATCGTGATGTCATGTTGCTGTCGCAAAGCCCGGGCGGCACGACATCGGCGGTTAATGTTTCACCGCAAACCTGGCGTCGGGGCCCGTTACGCTTCGGTCAAGGCACAGCAAGACAGACGCAGGACGCCCCGGGGGCACAGGCCACAGCAAGAGATCGCTCACCCGCTGCCGTTAACACATCGGCAACGGATCGCAGGCAAAAATCGCGGCCATAGCTTAAAAGGTAGCCCTCATGCCCCGCACTCCAACCCGCGATACCTTAGGCATTCCTTCCGATCTGACGGGCAATGACGGCAAGATCATTTCCGACTCGCAGATGCATGACGGGTGTCAGCTTGTATCGGGCTGGTGGGTATTGCCTTCTGTCATCGGCGGGGCGGCCTTTTGGGTGTGGGCGATCAGGGCTGTTTTTTTCTGACAGGTCAGGTCGTTGCCATGGCTTCATCCCTATGACGCCGTCTTTCATCGCCCCGGCCCAATCCGCCTGCCTGAGCATTCCATGGGCAAATTTATCGGCAAAATGCGGGACGCACGGACCGGTGCGCTGAATTTCAAATCTCGGCCCTTGACCTTTCCGGAGGCTTCTCTATCTGCTGAATGAATATTCATTCTTCACCTCGGGAGAGCCATGAACACCGCCCAAACCGTTCCGCTGGCAGATCAACGGACAGCCGAAATACTGGACAGCGCCCGCCGTGCCTTTGCGGAAAAGGGCTTTGATGGCGCGTCGATGCAAGACATCGCCCGCAAGGCCGGAATGAGCGTGGGGAATTTTTACCGCTATTTTCCATCAAAAGCCGCGATTGTTGAATCGTTGATCGAATTGGACATGGCCGAGATGGAGCAGGACTTTGCGGCCATTCTGGAACATCCAGACCCGCTTGCCGCCCTGCGCGAAACCGTGGCGCATCGGATCACCGAAGCCAAGTGTGAGGGCGACGGCCAGTTGTGGGCCGAAATCACCGCCGCCGCCTTGCGCAAACCCGAAATCGGGGCCGCAGCCTGCCGGATGGAAGCCGGAATTGCCGGCCATCTGACCACCGTTTTCGCCCGGGCGACGGGTGCAAGCATGGCCGAGGCCGAGCGTCGCTGGTCGGCCCATGCGCATCTTCTGGTGATGATGGTCAAGGCCTGTGCCATGCAGCGCCCCGACAGTCCGGTTACCGATGATCTGACACAGCTTGTGCTGCGCAACATCGACAGAACCCTTGATGAAATTTCCACGTCTGCTGCCGTGAAAGGCTGATCCATGCGTCCCGTTTTCGTTGTCTCATTGTTGATGCTTGCCATTGGTCTGGCCCAGCCCGCCCTTGCCGAAACCGCAACTGCGGCAACCGATGGCACCCCGGCCGCCACCCCCACCCTGCCCGCGATCACCGTCTCGACGGTCGACATGCGCCCGCTGCGCGACCGGGTGATTGCCACGGGCCTGATTGCACCGCTGGAAACCGTGCAGATTGCCCCGCTGATCGAAGGTCAGCCGATCGAGACCCTGCTGGCCGATATCGGTGACAAGGTGCAGGCCGGGCAAGTGCTGGCGGTTCTGTCGAAAACCACGCTGGATTTGCAGAAAAGCCAGTTCACCGCCTCGCTGGCCTCGGCGCGGGCAACCATTGCCCAGGCCGAAGCGCAGTTGCTGGATGCCCGCAGTTCGGCCGACGAGGCGCAGCGCGTCAGTGAACGGACCGCGGCCTTGCGCAAACAGGGCGCGTCGTCGCAAGCGGCTGCCGACACCGCGCAATCCAACGCGATTTCCGCCACCGCCCGCGTGACCGTGGCCGTGCAGTCGCTGGAGGCCGCGCGCGCACAGGTGGCGCTGGTCGAGGCGCAACTGGCCAATGTCGATCTGCAACTGAGCCGGACCGAGGTGAAGGCCCCGGTTGCCGGCGAGGTGACCCGGCGCACGGCGCGGGTCGGGGCGATTGCCTCGGCGGCCGGCGAGCCGTTGTTCACCCTGATCCGCGACAATGCGCTGGAACTGATCGCCGATGTGGCCGAGGCAGACCTGATGCGCCTTGCCCCCGGCCAGACCGCGCACCTGCGGCTGGTGGCAGCCGGTGCGCCGCTGACCGGCACCGTCCGGCTGGTCGAGCCGACGATTGATCCGCAAACCCGGCTGGGCCGGGTGCGGATTGCCATTGCCGATACCGAAAGCGTGCGGTCGGGCATGTTTGTCGAGGCCGAAATACTGGTGACCCAGCGCGAAACCGTGGCGGTGCCGGTCACTGCCGTGGGGTCCGGCCCCGATGGCGCATCGGTGATGAAGGTGATGGGCAACACTGTGCAGCGGGTCGCGGTCAAGACCGGCATCCGCGACAACGGCTGGGTCGAGATTTTGACGGGCCTTGCCGCGGGTGATGTGGTGGTGACCAAGGCAGGCGCGTTTGTCCGTGATGGCGACCGGATCAATCCGGTTCCGGCCACGAATTGATGGGGCATTGAAATGAACTTTTCCGCATGGTCCATCCGCAATCCGATTGCGCCGATCCTTGCCTTCTTCATGTTGATGATGCTGGGCTGGCAAAGCTTCAACAGCCTGCCGATCACCCGATTTCCCAACATCGACGTGCCGCTGGTGGGCATCACGGTGGCACAACCGGGTGCGGCCCCCGCCGAGATGGAAAGTCAGGTCACCAAGGAAATCGAAGATGCGGTGGCAGGCATCACCGGCGTCAAGAACGTCAATTCCACGGTGAATGACGGGATATCCACCACGGTGGTCGAATTCCGCATGGAAGTGCCCACCGACAAGGCGGTGCAGGATACCAAGGACGCCATCGACCAGATCCGCGGCGATCTGCCCGCGTCGATCGAGGCACCCATCGTCAGCCGGATCGAGGTGGAGGGTCAGGCGATCATGACCTTTGCGGTCACCGCGCCCAACCTGTCACTGGAAGAGCTGTCGTGGTTTGTCGATGACGTGATCACCCGCAACCTGCAAGGCCGCCCCGGCATTGGCCAGATTTCGCGCTTTGGCGGCGCTGACCGCGAAATCCGGATCGAGCTTGATCCGGTCAAGCTGGGCAGCTTTGGCATCAGCGCGGCCGCCGTGAACAGCCAGGTCCGCGCCACCAACGCCAACCTTGGCTCGGGCCGGTCAGAGCTTGGGTCGGGCGAACAGGCGATCCGCACCTTGGGCGATGCCGAAACCGTGGCCCGGCTGGGCGAGACGATGATCGCGTTGCCCTCGGGTCGGCAGGTGCGCCTGTCCGATCTGGGGCAGGTGATCGACACCTACGAAGAACTGCGCAGCTTTTCGCGGCTGAACGGCGAACAGGTGGTCAGCTTTGCGGTATTTCGTGCCAGCGGCGCCTCCGAGGTTTCGGTGGCCGAACTGGTCAACTCCCAGCTTGACACCATCCGCGCCACGCACCCAGAGGTCGAGATCACGCTGGTCGATGAGACGGTGTTCTACACCTATGGCAACTATGAATCTGCCCTGCACACCCTGATTGAGGGCGCTATTCTGGCGGTGCTGGTGGTGCTTGCGTTCCTGAAGAACTGGCGTGCCACGATGATTGCCGCCGTTGCCCTGCCGCTGTCGGCGGTGCCGACATTTTTCATCATGGACCTGCTGGGCTTTTCGCTGAACCTTGTGTCGTTCCTTGCGCTGACGCTGGCCACCGGGATTTTGGTGGACGATGCGATTGTCGAGATCGAGAATATCGCCCGCCACATCAAGATGGGCAAAACCCCGTTCCGCGCCGCGATCGAAGCCGCCGATGAAATCGGTCTTGCGGTGATTGCCACCACCTTCACCATCGTTGCGGTCTTTGTGCCGGTGTCGTTCATGCCCGGCATTCCGGGGCAGTATTTCCGGCAATTCGGCATGACCGTGGCGATTGCAGTGATGTTTTCCTTGCTGGTCGCGCGTCTGATCACGCCGATGATGGCCGCCTATCTGATGCGCGACAAGGATGCGCATGACGAAGGCACCAAAGACGGCTTTGTCATGCGCAACTATCTGCGGGTGATCAAGCAATCGCTGCGCTTTCGGTATGTCACGCTGGTGGCGGCGATCGGGGTGCTGGTGGTTTCCGTATATTTCATGCTGCAAATTCCGGGGTCGTTCATTCCGCCGGAAGATGTCAGCCGCATCCCGATTTCGGTCGAACTGCCCCCCGGCACCACGCTGGAGGAAACCGACCGCACCACACAGGCAATGTTGGACGCAATAAAAGAGGTGGAATGGGTGGACAATGTGTTCATCCTTGGCGGGTCATCGCCCACGGGCGAGCGCGACATCCGCCGCGCCTCGGTGACGGTGCTGCTGACCCGGCTTGATCATTCACTGCTGCTGAAACTGTCCAAGATCGGGCGGTCGATCCCGGTGATAGGCCCGCTGGTGCCCGAGGTGGAAAATACCGGGCGCACAGTGCCGCAAAACGTGATCGAAGCGCAGATTTTTGAACGGCTCGCCGCCGTGCCCGATGTGCGCGCCTTCAAGCTGAACGATCGGGGACAACGCGATCTGTCGTTCTCGATCCTGTCGTCGAACGAAGCCGACCTGAACCTTGCCGTGGCCCGGCTGGAATCGGCCCTGTCGGGCGACCCGCTTCTGGCCAATGTCGCATCCGAAGGGGCCCTGCCGCGGCCCGAGATTCAGATCAGCCCCCGGATGGATAAGGCGGCGCGTCTGGGCATCACCACGATGCAGATCGCCGAAGTGGTGCGGGTGGCCACCATTGGCGATGTCGATGCCGCCCTTGCCAAGCTGTCGATCGACAATCGGCTGATCCCGATCCGGGTGCAGTTGACCACCTCGGCGCGCGAGGATCTGAGCCAGATTGCCGCCTTGAAGCTGACCACGGCCTCGGGCGGTGTGGTGCCGCTGTCGGCGGTGGCCGATGTGGCGATTGCCGAAGGGCCATCAACCGTGAACCGCCTGAACCGAGAGCGTCGCGCCACGATTGGCGCGAACCTGCCGGTGGGGGTGGCCCTTGGCACCGCCACCAACCGCTTCAACGAAATCGTGGCCTCGGTCGAACTGCCGCCATCGGTGCGGGTGCAAGAGGCGGGCGATGCCGAGGTGCAGAACGAATTGATGGCCAGCTTTGGCAATGCGATGATCATGGGCCTGATGCTGGTGCTGACCGTTCTGATCTTGCTGTTCAAATCGGTGATCCAGCCCTTCACCATCCTGTTCTCGTTGCCGTTGGCAATTGGCGGCGTGGCGGCGGCACTGATCCTGACCGGATCTGCCGTTTCGATGCCGGTGCTGATCGGTATCCTGATGCTGATGGGGATTGTCACCAAGAACGCCATCCTGCTGATCGACTTTGCCATCGAAATGCGGGTGCGCGGCATGGACAAGTTTGCCGCCGTGATGGAGGCCGGGCACAAACGCGCGCGGCCCATCGTGATGACCTCGATCGCCATGTCGGCGGGGATGCTTCCGTCAGCCCTGGGCGTAGGGGAAGGCGGGTCGTTCCGCGCCCCGATGGCCACGGCGGTGATCGGCGGCATCATCGTGTCCACCGCGCTGTCGCTGGTCGTGGTTCCGGCCTTCTATCTGATCATGGATGACCTCAGCCGCCTGATCGGCTGGGTCTTTTCCGGCCTTGTCGGCAAGAAAGAGGAAGAGCCCGAGATGCCCGCCGCCGATGTCTTGGCCGAGCGTATCGCGCTTTTGGACGCCGAACAGCGCGACCTGCGCGACCGGCTGGAAGCGATTGCCGGGCCAAAGCGGATCAAACCGCTGGAGGCCGCCGAATAACTTGCAGGCGTGGCCCGACGGCCGTGCCTGCACCCCAGCCCGAATTAACCTTTTCTTCACCATCCGCTGCCACGCTGCCGCCCATGGCACGACAAGGTTTTCAGGATGGCATGCTCCCGCTCTTCGCCCCCGACGGGGATGAGGATGAGGCAGTGCCCGTCGCCCTGCCGCAAAAGCTGCCGTCCTACATCATAGATCACCGAAAACGCCTGCGCGAAAGGTTCATGAAGGGCGGCGCGCATGCGATGCTGGAATATGAGCTTTTGGAACTGCTGCTGTTCCGCGCCATTCCCCGGCAGGATGTCAAACCGCTGGCCCGTCTGCTGCTCGACAGTTTTGGCGATTTGAACCGCGTGATCACCGCGCCTGTCCCGCGCCTGAAGGCGATCAAGGGCGTCGGCGATGCCGTGGTGTGCGAATTGAAGCTGTTCGAGGCGGTGTCACAACGCATGATGCGGGCGCGGGTGATGCACAAACCCGTGCTGTCATCATGGGATGCGCTGCTGGATTACTGCCACACCGCCATGGCACACCGCGACACCGAACAGTTCCGCATCCTGTTTCTCGACCGCAAGAACACCCTGATCGCCGATGAGGAACAGGCCAAGGGCACGGTCGACCATGTGCCGGTCTACCCGCGCGAAGTGGTCAAGCGCGCGCTGGAGTTGAACGCCTCGGCGCTGATCCTGGTTCACAACCACCCGTCCGGCGACCCCACCCCCAGCAGCGCCGACATTGCGATGACGGCACAGGTGCAGGATGCCTGTCAGGTGCTGGGCGTCACCTTGCATGACCATCTGATCATCGGCAAAGACCGTGAACTCAGTTTCCGTTCGGCGGGGTATTTGTGAACATCGGTTTCAACCAGACCTCGACCCGCCGGTTCAGCCGCCGCCCGGGCGCGGTTTCATCACAGGCCATCGGCATCGCTTCGCCAAAGGCGATCACCTTGGGCAAATCCGACTCGGCCACGCCCGCCTTGGCAAGGCCCGCAAGAACCCCTTCGGCGCGCATCTGGCTCAGCGCCAGATTGGCCTTGCCGCCCCCCGACCCATCGGAAAACCCGGCCAGAACCAGCCCCATGTCCCGAAACACCCCGACCTCGATCAACCGCGCCAGATCGGCCAGATTGTCGCGCGAAGGCGCGTCCAACTGGCTGGACCCGTCCTGAAACCGAAAGGTCAGCGACAGACGGTCGGCACCGTCCATCGCATCGGCCAACCGTTTCAGATCGGCCAGCGTGGTTTCTTCGCCCGCGCCCTGAATGGCATTGATCAGGCGCAGGCCATCGCCGGTCAGCGGTCGCCGCTCCGGCTGGCGGTCGATCAGCCCGGTCCGGGCCACCACCGCCTGCGCCTGTGGCGTGGCCAGAAATGTCAGAAACTCACGCACGAACAGCGGCAGGCGGCGCTTGGGGGTCAGCAGATAGATCGGCAGCGACAGGGGGTAATCCTCGGCCTTGACGGCAAGCGCAGACGGCAACAGCGGAAAGCCGCAACTGTCGGTCAGCGGCAACGCCCGCGCACCCTGCACCCCGGCCCGCAGGGTGACGGCAATTGCCCAAGGGTCGCGCGCAACCGCCGCGCCCATGGCGGCAAGGTCGGCATGCACGACAGCCGCCGCCACATCGCGCCCCAACCGTGCTGCAAGCGCCTGTTGCAACGCGCTGCCCTCGGCCAGACCGTGCAGAACCAGCGGCATGTCGGGGCCGTTCAGCGCCGCCCAATTGTCGACCTCACCCGCCAGAACCCGCGCCAGATCGCGCGTGCTGATCTCGGGCAGCGGGTTGTCGGGGGCCACGATCGGGATCATCGCATCCATCGCCACCACCCGCGCGCCAAGATCAGGCTCGGTTGCCGCCGACAGGATCAACTCGGCCCGCCCCGCCAACAGATCGGCCCGCGCGGCCTGAGGTGCCACAGCGGTGAAAGCGATCTCGGCCAGGGTCTTGCCACTGACAGGATCGGTCACGCGGGCCGAATACCCCGCATCGACCGTGTCGGCATAGCGCAGGCCGCGCGCCTCGGCAAAGGCCCGCAGCAAAGGGGGCAACAGCACCTCGCCCACACCTGACAGGCCAACGATCCGAACCTGGGCCAAGGGTGCGGTCAGGTCGGGGCAGGCTGGGCCATCACACAGCACACCAGCGGCATCCACCGTCAACAGCCCATAAGCGCTGTCGATGCGATAAAACTCGCCGTCAAAGCCTTGCAGCGTGCCCTCAATTTCCAGCCCGCCCTCGCGGGCTGTCAGGGTTACGTCCTGCGCCCCGGAAGCCAAGGGGACAAAAAACGCGGCGAAAACCGCCGCGCGCCAATACCTTGCCCGCATGACCCCCCGACTGCCCCTTCAGTTTGCAAGGGCCAGTGTCATGTTCTGCGCAAGGTTTTTCAATACCAGAATGTCACCCACGGCGTCGCAGCCCGGCATCGCAAGCGTCAGATCGGTGATTGCAACCGAGCCGCCGCCGGCAAGGATCGTCTCGCCCAGGATCTCGCGGCCACAGGTGTCTTCGGTGACAGCAGCCTCAACCACAATCTCGGCGTTGGCATCGGGGCCAAACGTGTAAACCTCGGCCAGCAATGGCAGAGCGGTAGAAGCATCGCCCAACACCGTCAGCACGCCGGTTTCGCCGAAGGTTCCGGTGAACGCCGCCGAGATATGGCCCGGCTGGTCATATCCCGCGCCATTTTCTAAGGCGTGCAACTGGAAGGCATCGGCATCCTGCCATTGCACCGCAAAACGACGGACCCCTGCAAAATCCGGCACTGATATCATTCCGACCACGGTTTGCCCCGACCCAAAGGCGACCGTCACCTCGGCCACATCTGTCAGCGCCGGAAGGGCTGCAAACAGCGCCCCGCTGGCCGAGGTCCGGCCTGTAACGGCAAGTCCGGCATGGCGCAACACGACGCGCTGGTCGGGCTGGCAAGGCGCAAGAAGCGACAGGCCGACCATTGCACCGGGTTGGGCTGCCAGATCAAACTGCACCGCGCAGTCATCCACAGCGGCGGGCAGGGGTTCGGCGGTAAGCGGGGGTGACTTTTCCATCGCCTCGACCGCGGCCAAAACCTCGGGGGCAAAGCGTTCCGGGGTCGTATCGTCTGGCACCGGCATCACGCCCGCGGTCACCGTGCTGACCGGCGCAGTTGCAACGTGCACGACGGGGGGATGCACATCGGGAACACGTGCGGCAAGGTCTGCTGGCCCTGCGGCAACCGGCACGACGGACGACACCTTGACCGTCGGCAGATCGCCTGCCATGCGGTTTGCGGCCTTGTTCTGCACGAAATGTCCAGCCCCCAGCGCGACCGCCCCGGTCGCCACTGCCAAAGTCAATTTGCGTTGCAGGTTCATCATCGCCTCCGCCAGCTTTGTCTGGCGGTATCATTGGCCGTGAATACCGGCCAATCCGTGGCACCACCGAGGAATGTTTCCATACATCGCGGCGAAAATACGGCAGGCTTGGCCGCCCTGACGGCAGATCGGATGCTGTCAGATCAGACCAGACGCCCGTGGCAATGCTTGAACTTTTCGCCCGATCCGCAGGGGCAGGGATCATTGCGGCCCGGGTCGCCCCATGTGGACGGATCGGCGGCGTCAAACCCGGCGACCCGGGGTGCGGGGGCATCATCCGCCATGGCCATTTCGGGCACGGGTGCTGCCACCTCGGCCTTTTGCTGGGCCAGAACCTGCGCCATCATGGCCTCTTGTTCTTCCTGACTCAGCGGACGGATCAACGACAGCTTCTGCGTGACGTCCTGCCGCAACGAGTTTAGCAAGGTCTCGAACAGCGCAAAGCTTTCGGTCTTGTATTCATTCAGCGGGTCGCGCTGCGCATAGCCGCGGAAACCGACGACCGAGCGCAGGTGCTCCAGCGTCAGCAAGTGATCGCGCCATTTAGCGTCAATGGTTTGCAGCAAGATCTGCTTTTCGATCGACCGCATGGCATCGGGGCCAAAGGCCTCGGTCTTGTCGGCCATCGCCTTGGCGGTTGCCTCTTCCAGACGGTCTTTCAGCACGTCCTGATCGACACCTTCTTCCGCTGCCCAGGCTTTGATCGGCACATCAAGGTTCAGCTTTTCACGGACCGCCTGCTGCAATCCGTCGACATCCCAGGCGTCGTGATAGGCCTTGGGCGGGCAATGGCTGTTGACCAGATCGTCAATCACCTGCACCCGCATGTCTTGCGTGATTTCAGCCACGTCTTCGGCCTGCATGATCTCAAGCCGCTGGCTGAAAATCGCCTTGCGCTGATCGTTCATCACGTCGTCGAATTTGAGCAGTTGCTTGCGGATATCGAAGTTGCGGCCTTCGACCTTGGCCTGGGCCCGTTCAAGCGATTTGTTGACCCAAGGGTGAACAATCGCCTCGCCTTCCTTCATGCCCAACTTCGACAGCAGCGAATCCAGTTTGTCCGAGCCGAAAATGCGCATCAGATCGTCTTCCAGCGACAGAAAGAACGACGACCGGCCCGGGTCACCCTGACGGCCTGACCGGCCGCGCAGCTGGTTGTCGATCCGGCGCGATTCGTGGCGCTCGGTGCCCAGAACGAAAAGCCCGCCTGCCGCCAGAACCCGCGCTTTTTCGTCGGCGTGTTCGGCCTCGATCTTGGCGCGCACCTGATCGGGGTGCAGATGCGGATCGGCGGCGATGGCGGCCATCACCTGCATCTCGACGTTGCCGCCAAGCTGAATGTCGGTGCCGCGGCCGGCCATGTTGGTGGCGATGGTCACCGCGCCAAAGCGGCCCGCATCGGCCACGATCTGCGCCTCTTGTTCATGCTGACGCGCGTTCAGCACATTGTGCGGAATGCCCGCCGCCTTCAACAGGCCCGACAGGAACTCAGACTTTTCGATGCTGGTGGTGCCAACAAGGATCGGCTGTCCCTTTTCATGGGCCTCCTTGATCGACTTCACCACGCCTTCGTATTTTTCGCGCGCAGTGCGATAGACCTGATCGTGTTCATCTTTCCGCGCAACCGGGCGGTTGGTGGGCACTTCGACCACGCCAAGGCCATAAATCTCGGCAAATTCCTCGGCTTCGGTCGCAGCGGTGCCGGTCATGCCGGACAGCTTTTCGTAAAGGCGGAAGTAATTCTGGAAGGTCACCGATGCCAGCGTCACGTTTTCGGGCTGAATCTGCACGCCTTCCTTGGCTTCGATTGCCTGATGCAACCCGTCCGACAGGCGGCGGCCCCGCATCATCCGGCCGGTAAATTCGTCGATCAGCATCACCTCGCCGTCGCGGACGATATATTGCTGATCCTTGGTGAACAGCTTGTGCGCCCGCAGCGCCTGGGTAACATGGTGTACGATGCTGGTGCTTTCCGGGTCATACAGGTTCTGCCCATCGGGCAAAATCCCGGCCTCGCGCAGTTTGCCTTCGATGAACTCGTTGCCCTCGTCGGTGTAGGTGACGTTGCGGGTCTTTTCGTCAAGCTTGAAATGCTCGGCCGTCAGGCTGGGGATCAGCGCATCCACCTTCTGATACAGCTCAGACCGGTCCTGCGACGGGCCGGAAATGATCAGCGGCGTGCGCGCCTCATCCACGAGGATCGAGTCGACCTCGTCCACGATGGCAAAGAAATGCCCGCGTTGCGACATGTCTTCAATGCTGCCCTTCATGTTGTCGCGCAGATAGTCAAAGCCAAGCTCGTTGTTGGTGGCATAGGTCACGTCACAGCGATAGGCGGCCTTCTTTTCAGCGTCGGGCTGATAGGGATAGACAACACCGGTGGTCAGACCCAAGGCGCCGTAAACCTTGCCCATCCATTCGGCATCGCGCTTGGCCAGGTAGTCGTTGACCGTAACGATATGCACGCCCTTGCCCGCCAGCGCGTTCAGATAGGCCGGGAACGTCGCCATCAGCGTCTTGCCTTCGCCGGTCTTCATTTCGGCGATGTTACCCTGATGCAGGAAGATGCCGCCCTTCAGCTGCACATCAAAGGCCCGCAGGCCAAGCGCGCGTTTGGCGGCCTCGCGGCAGTTGGCAAAGGCTTCGGGCAACAGCGCGTCAAGGCTTTCGCCAGACTGCGCGCGCTTGGCAAGGCTCTCGGTCTTTTTCTTGATACCGTCATCGCTCAGCGCGGCGAACTCCGGCTCCAGCGCGTTGATCTTTGCGATCAGCGGGCGAACCGATTTGACCTTGCGGTCATTGGGCGTTCCAAAAATCTTGCGCGCGACATAACCAAGACCCAACATGTGCTCTCCGTGGGTTTTTCTGACAGGATCGTGTGAAGCAAGGGCCTTGCCCGCCCGATGCGCCTTCCATAGAAAGCCCAAGAAGGCCGGCCGGCCCCGTCGCACGCGACCCCCGCGATTTAAGGGACAGGCCCGGCATAGTCAACGATTGGCAGGGTCTTTGCCCAATCAGGAGGATGGTAATATGACGAAATGGACCGGGATTCTGGCCGGGTTTGCCGTTATGGGCGCATTGGCCGCGCCTGCAATGGCACAAGATGCCACCGCCGATACGGTGGTTGCCACAGTGAATGGCACGGCCATCACCCTGGGTCATATGATCGTGCTGCGCGAAAGCCTGCCGCAGCAGTATCAGGACCTGCCCGATGACGTGCTGTTCAAGGGCATTCTGGACCAGTTGGTGCAGCAGACCACGCTGGAACAATCGATCGGTGATCTGGAATTGAAGCACCGGCTGGCGCTGGAAAATGACCGTCGCGGCTATGTCTCGGGCGTGGCGCTTCAGGCGGTGGTGGAAGCTGCTGTCACCGACGCCGCGTTGCAAGCCGCCTATGACGCCCGCTTCAAGGATGCTGAACCTGCAAAAGAATTCAACGCCGCACACATTCTGGTCGAGACCGAGGAAAAGGCCAACGAGCTGAAGGCCCAGCTTGATGGCGGTGCCGACTTTGCAACGCTGGCCAAGGCCAATTCCACCGACACCGGGTCGGGCGCGAATGGTGGCAGTCTGGGCTGGTTCGGGCTTGGCATGATGGTCAAACCGTTTGAAGAGGCCGTCGTCGCCGCCGAGATCGGCAAGGTTACAGCGCCGGTGAAATCAGACTTCGGCTATCACCTGATCCTTGTCACCGAAACCCGGATCGCCGCCGCCCCCACTCTGGACGAGTTGCGCGACGAACTGGCCACCGAGATCGAGCGCGCGGCGGTCGAGGCCCACATCAAGGCCCTGACCGAAACGGCAGATGTGCAGCGCCCCGGCGAAGCCCTTGACCCCAAGCTGCTGCGTGATGTTTCGTTGCTGAGCAAGTAAAGCCAAAGGGGCACGCCATGCCAAAGACCGACTGGAAGGCCGAAGCGAAATCGCTGAAGAAAAGGCTGAAGCGGTTGAAGGACCAGATCGGCACCACCGTGGCGGATGTCTCGGACGAGATCATGGACGAGGTTGCCGCAGTCGGCGACCAGATCGCCACCCTGCTGAAACCCGCCAAGCCGGTGTCGCCCTTGGCCCCGAAAGACGGATTTCCCAAACTGCCCGTGATCAAGGGGGTTTCGTTTGCCGCTGCAGAGGCCGGGATCAAGTATCATCACCGCAAGGACGTGATGCTGATCCGTCTGGCACCGGGCACGGCGATGGCAGGCGTCTTCACCCGGTCTTCCACCCGGTCGGGCTGCGTGCGCGATTGTCAGGCCAAGCTGGCGCTGAAGGCACCGGCAGATGCGGGTGCGGCGATCATCGTCAACTCGGGCAACTCCAACGCCTTCACCGGCAAGGTTGGCGATGAAGCGGTGTCGGCAGTAACAACGGGCCTGGCGCAGGCGCTTGGTCTGCCCGCGTCACGGGTGTTTTCCTCATCAACCGGGGTCATCGGTGAACCGCTGCCCTATGACCGGATCACGGCGGTCATTCCAACTTTGGTTGACGGGCTTGACGAAGCTGGCATTGAAATGGCCGCCCATGCCATGATGACGACCGACACCTTCGCCAAGGGTGCCTGTGCCACCGTGCAGGGCGATGGCGGCCCGATTCAGATCGCGGGCATTGCCAAGGGGTCAGGCATGATCGCGCCGGATATGGCGACGATGCTGGTTTATATCTTCACCGATGCCAAGATCGCGCCGGCGCCCTTGCAGCGGATGCTGTCGCGCAATGTGGATGCCACATTCAATTCCATCACCGTGGACAGCGATACCTCAACGTCTGACACGCTGCTGCTGGCGGCCACCGGCCAGAGCGAGGCAGCCCAGGTCACAGGCACCGTTGCCAAGGCGTTCGAGTCGGCGCTGCATGGCGTTATGCGCGACCTTGCGCTGCAAGTGGTCCGCGACGGCGAGGGGGCCACCAAACTGGTTGAGGTGCGGGTCAGTGGGGCCGCAACCGACGCGGATGCCGGCAAAGTGGCCTTTGCAATCGCCAATTCGCCGCTGGTGAAAACCGCCGTGGCCGGCGAAGACCCGAACTGGGGCCGCATCGTCGCCGCCATCGGCAAGTCGGGGGCAGCAGCGGACCGCGATCTGCTGAAGATCCACTTTGGCGACGTTCTTGTGGCGCAGAACGGCTGGCGCAATCCCCGCTACAAGGAAGAAGACGGCGCGGCGCATTTCCGGCAGGACGAGATCGTGATCCGGGTCGGCCTCGGCCTTGGAAAGGGGGCGCGAACGGTCTGGACCTGCGATCTGACCGACCGCTACATCGAGATCAACGCGGATTATCGGTCTTGAAGATCGTCCTCGTTTCGGCTGTTGCCCTGATCGACCCCGACGGTCGCGTGCTTTTGGCGCAGCGCCCCGAAGGCAAATCGCTTGCCGGGTTGTGGGAGTTTCCCGGCGGCAAAGTTGAGCCCGGCGAATCACCCGAAGCCGCCCTGATTCGCGAGTTGAAGGAGGAGTTGGGCATCGACACCTGGAAAAGCTGCCTTGCGCCCCTGTCATTTGCCAGTCACAGCTATGATGACTTCCATTTGCTGATGCCCTTGTTCGCCTGCCGCAAATGGCAGGGCATTGTGCACGGCCGCGAAGGTCAGCGTCTGGCCTGGGTCAAACCCTCAGAGTTGCGCGATTTTCCGATGCCCCCGGCAGATTTGCCGCTGATTCCGGTGCTGCGCGACTGGCTTTAGGCACACAGCTTTTCACAAACTGCTGAAAAAGTACTTCCCGCGACACATTA
>JAFGXY010000043.1 GCA_016936395.1 Paracoccaceae bacterium
ACTATGGACCCATGCCCCGCAGGAGGGGTCCCTTTTGGACGCCGATCACCCCGGTAGCGGGGTCACTATTGCGCGCCGATCAACAGCCGATGACATGGCAGCCTATCTGGCAACGCTGAAGTAGGTCTGCAAGCGAGGGCTGGCCTGCACTGGGTTTTCAGGCGGGCGGCTTGACGTGCCCGGCAAGCAGCTCGCCAATGCAGCCTTTCCGGTGACCGTTTGCAATAGCGGCAAGGCTCGCCTTGGAGCGAACCCTTCGCCCGGCGCGCCGCATTCTTCGCAGCGAAGGTCGCCCCAGCCTGACAGGGACTGTCCGACACACGCACTATACACCCTGTCCGCACTGGACCCACTCGGAATGCGGATTTCTGCCAGCTACGACTGTTTTCCGCGCCGTCAGGCAAATGCTGCGCCACCTTGGTTCCAGAGGTTGGCATCATGATCAGAGTGCAAGCCGTGGCCGCCTGCGCGGATCACGACAGACTGAGCAAGGGCCCGCGAGGGGCCCTTGGGACAAACTTTCCTCGCAGAGGCAACCCCCTTTGCGATCAGCTACACCCGCTCGTGCCGCCACAGGTGTTGCACTTCATGCAGGTACCGTTGCGGACCAGCGTGTAGTTGCCGCATTCGCCACACGGGTCGCCCTCATAGCCTTGCATCTTGGCCTTGGTGCGGGCGTCCATGGTGCTGGCGGTGCCGATGGCATAGGCCGAGGTGCTTTCCGCAAACCCCGCCAGGCGCGCCTCGGGCATCAGCGTGTTCAGCACCGACACCGGGTCGGTGCCATTGGCCAAGGCTGTCGCCCCCATGCCGCCTTGCAGCACGATCAGCTCTTGCGGCAGGCGCTTGCGCAGATAGCCGGTCGAGGAAATCTGGCGCAGCACTTCCAACCCGCGGCTGGCAGCGGCGTCATTGACCGGGGCGACGTTCGGCTTGCCCTCGTCATCGCCGCGACCAAGGTCGTCGAACGACGCGCCCGTGGGTTTGACATGGGCCAGATCGGTGCGGTCCAGATAGGACACCGCCAGTTCGCGGAAGATATAGTCAAGGATCGAGGTTGCGTTCTTGATGCTGTCATTGCCCTGCACCATGCCCGCCGGTTCAAAGCGGGTGAAGGTGAAGGCTTCGACAAACTCTTCCAGCGGCACGCCATATTGCAGGCCAACCGACACCGCGATGGCAAAGTTGTTCATCATCGCCCGGAAGCCTGCGCCTTCCTTGTGCATGTCGATGAAGATCTCGCCCAGCGTGCCGTCCTTGTATTCGCCTGTGCGCAGGTAAACCTTGTGCCCGCCGACAATGGCTTTCTGGGTATAGCCCTTGCGCCGCTCGGGCAGTTTTTCGCGGTGGCTGCGGACGATTTCCTTGATGATCACCTTTTCGACGATCTTTTCGGCCAGAACCACAGCCTTTTCCTGAATCGACCCGGTGGCAAGAATTTCTTCCGCCTCATCGTCATCCTCGATCAGGGCCGACGCCAGCGGTTGCGACAGTTTCGATCCGTCGCGATAGAGTGCATTGGCCTTGATCCCCAGCGAGTGCGACAGCTCATAAGCGGCCAGCGTGTCTTCGATGCTGGCCGAGTTGGCCATGTTGATGGTCTTGGAAATCGCCCCCGAGATGAAGGACTGCGCCGCGGCCATCATGGTGATGTGGCTGTTGACCGACAGATAGCGCTTGCCCTTCTTGCCACAGGGGTTGGCGCAATCGAACACCGAATAGTGCTGCTCTTGCAGGAAGGGTGCGCCTTCCAGGGTCATCGTGCCGCAGACATGGTCGTTGCAGGCGTCGATCTGGGCCTTGGTGAACCCAAGGTGGCGCAAGAGGTCAAAGGTCGGATCGGCCAGCTTTTCATCAGGGATGCCCAGCGTGCCCTTGCAGAAATCGGTGCCCAGCGTCCACTGGTTGAACACAAAGCGGATGTCAAAGGCGGACGGAAGGGCGGCTTCGATCTTTTCAATCTCGCGCGGGCCAAAGCCATGGCCGATCAGCGCGGTGTGGTTGATGGCGGGCGCCTGCGCGATGGAGCCGTGACCGACGGCATAGGCCACGATTTCGGCGATCTGGTGCGACGGATAGCCCAAAGCCTCCAACCCTGCCGGGACGGACTGGTTGATGATCTTGAAGTAACCGCCGCCCGCCAGCTTCTTGAACTTGACCAGCGCAAAGTCGGGCTCGATGCCGGTGGTGTCGCAATCCATCACCAGGCCAATGGTGCCGGTGGGCGCGATGACGGTGGTCTGTGCGTTGCGGAACCCGTGTGCCTCGCCCAGGGCCAGGGCTTCGTCCCAAGCTGATTTCGAAAGGGATACAAGCCCTTGGTCGGGGCAGTTGACGTGATCCAGGGCGACGGGGTTTACATTCACCGCCTCGTAAATGCCGGTCGCATGGGCGGCGGCGCGGTGGTTGCGGATGACCCGCAGCATGTGCGCGCGGTTGCGCCCGTAGCCGGGGAAGGCCCCCAGTTCTGCCGCCATTTCGGCGCTGGTGGCATAGGCGACGCCGGTCATCAGCGCGGTCAGCGCGCCGCACATGGCGCGGCCTTCGATGCTGTCATAGCCAAGGCCCATGTTCATGAGCAGGCCGCCGATATTGGCATAGCCAAGGCCAAGGGTGCGGAAGTCATAGGACCGCTGGGCGATTTCCTTGGACGGGAACTGCGCCATCATCACAGAAATTTCCAGCGTCACGGTCCACAGGCGCGAGGCGTGGATATAGGCCTCGGCGTCGAACTTGCCGTTGGCAAAAAAGGTCAGCAGGTTCATCGACGCCAGGTTGCAGGCGGTATCGTCAAGGAACATGTATTCCGAGCAGGGGTTCGAGCCGCGAATCTCGCCGTCTTCCGGGCAGGTGTGCCAGGCGTTGACGGTGTCGTGGAACTGGATGCCGGGGTCGGCGCAGGCCCATGCGGCGTGGCCGACCTGATCCCACAGCTCGCGCGCCTTGATGGTTTTCGAAACCTTGCCATCGGTGCGGCGCACCAGTGCCCAGTCGGCATCGTCCTTGACCGCCTTGAGGAAGGCATCGGTCACGCGGACCGAGTTGTTCGAGTTCTGGCCCGACACGGTGATATAGGCCTCGGAGTCCCAATCCACGTCATAGGTCGGAAACTCGATGCTGCTATACCCTTGCTTGGCGTATTGCAGGATGCGGTTGGTATAGGTGTCGGGGATCATCGATGCCTTGGCGGCCTTGATCGCCGCCTTCAGGCCTGGGTTCTTGGCCGGATCGACCGAGTCTTCGGCCGAACCATCCCATTGGCGAATTGCGGTGAAGATCTCGTTCAGCCGCACCTCGTGCAGCTTGGAACCGGCGACAAGGCTGGCCACCTTCTGCTCTTCGATCACCTTCCAGTTGATGAAGGCTTCGATATCGGGGTGATCCATGTCGCAGATCACCATCTTGGCCGCGCGCCGCGTGGTGCCGCCCGACTTGATCGCCCCCGCCGCGCGGTCGCCGATTTTCAGAAACCCCATCAGGCCCGACGACTTGCCGCCACCCGACAGCTTTTCGCCTTCGCCGCGCAGGGACGAGAAGTTGGTGCCGGTGCCCGAGCCGTATTTGAACAGCCGCGCCTCGCGCACCCACAGGTCCATGATGCCGCCATCGCCCACCAGATCATCCTTGACAGACTGGATGAAGCAGGCATGCGGCTGCGGGTGTTCATAGGCGCTGGAGGACTTGGTCAGCACGCCGGTTTCGTGATCGACGTAATAGTGGCCCTGCGACGGGCCGTCGATGCCGTAAGCCCAGTGCAGCCCGGTGTTGAACCATTGCGGGCTGTTGGGGGCCGCCATCTGACGGGCCAGCATGAAGCGCATCTCGTCGTAATAGGCGCGGGCATCGGCCTCGGTGGTGAAATAGCCACCCTTCCAGCCCCAATAGGTCCAGGCCCCGGCCATCCGGTCAAACACCTGCTTGGCGCTGGTTTCGCCGATGATGCGCTGATCTTCGGGCAGGGCGGCCAAAGCGGCCTCATCAGCGACCGACCGCCACAGGAACGCAGGCACGCCCTTTTCACGCACACGCTTCAGCACGGCAGGAACGCCTGCCTTGCGGAAGTATTTCTGCGCCAGCACGTCCGAAGCAACTTGGCTCCAGCCTTCGGGGACTTCGACAGCGTCATTGCGGAACACGACCTTGCCGTCAGGATTGCGAATCTCTGACACCGTTGTGGTGAAGGCCATCGCGCCATAGGCACCGTTGGCTTCGGTCGTGAACTTTCGCTCGATCTTCATCTGCCCCATCCTCATTTTTTCGGCCCCGGTTGCTGTCCGGCTCTGGCCTTTTGACCCAAATTGCTGGTCCGATGGGGAAGGGGCGACAGAAAACCCTGTCTTGCCCACATCCGTGGGAAAGACAGTCAACGCCGCACGGCGCCGGTTGAGTGGTTCAGGTCTGTCCCCTCCCGCAAGACACTACATCTGGTGTCCCATCGGGCGCTTTGGTCAAACTGTCGTAATCGCGGGGCGGGATCAACGGATATTTTCACGCTTTGGCAATTTTTTCAGGCTTGACCGTTCACGCCGCCGAACCACCGCCTCTGCCCGCGCCCGACTCGGGCCCGCGCGCCTTGCTGTGCGCAAACATGGGGATAAGCCGGGGACAAAGCTTGCAACACCCGGTGGCGCGGGGGCAATTCACCAAGCCGTCTGGATACTTGGCGTAAATCACTGAGATTCTGTGTGAATATGTGCTGACCTTCCGGCAGCGCCGCGCGCAATGCCCGCCCCGATTCCCCCGCCGGGCTGGCCTGCACCGGGTGCGACCCGCCGCTGTGGCTTTGCTGCAATGGTTGGCTGCCATGACTTGGCGCAGAAATCTGCGCCCGACCCAAGGCAGCGCCCCGCCGCACCCGGCCCGAGTCGCCACCCGTCACCCGCCCGAGCACGGCGCGCACCGCCGTTGAAAGCGAGACCCGTCTTTCCCGTTGACGATAAGGGCACATCGCCCAATGCTGTTTGCGATCCGCGTGGATCTGACATTGGGGGTAGCGATGAGTTTGATGAAAACACTGACACAAGTCGCCATCGGCATTGCGGTGGCAAAAGGCGTGCAGCACATCTCGGGCCGCGCCGGGGCCGGAACAGCCACCGCAGGAACGGGCCGCAGCTATGCGCCCGATGCCGGCGGGTTGGGAAATATCATGGAAGAAATCCTTGGCGCCGGGAAGACCACCCGCAGCGGCACAACCACGCGCTCGGCCACACCATCGGGCGGGTTGGAGGATCTGCTGGGCTCGCTGATCGGATCGGGCACCCAGCGCAGCCGGACCACCGCGCCAAGCGGCGGCCTGGGCGATCTGTTGTCGGGACAAGCCGGTTCAGGCGGCATCGGCGATCTGCTGGGCGCAGTGCTGGGCGGCGGGGCCATGGGCGGCGCGCTTGGCGGATTGACTGACGCCCTGACAGGCGGGCAATCGGGCGGGCAATCGGGCAGCATTGCACGGCCCCAGATCACGCCCGAAGTCGAGCAGGAAGCCGAAGCCGCCGTGCTGTTGCGTGCCATGATCATGGCTGCAAAGGCCGATGCCAAGCTGGACGAGGCCGAAAAGGCACAGTTGCTGGGCTCGGTGGGCGATGCCAGCAAGGCCGAGATCGCTTTCATCAACCGCGAGCTTTCGGCGCCGGTCGATGTCGAAGACCTGCTGAAAGACGTGCCCCGCGGGATGGAGGAAAAGGTCTACATGGCCTCGGTCATGGCCATCCGTCTGGACGAGCAGGCCGAAGCGAAATACCTGCACACACTGGCGCAGGCGCTGGGTCTGAACCAGCAAGAGGTGAACGCGCTGCACGACCACATGAAAGCGCCGCGCATTTATGCCTGAACTGGACCAAAGGGGTGGCGCGCCCTGCGCCACTCCGCTATTGCCAAAGGGGGAACCCTCTGCAAACTGACCTGACATGACCGATATCATCGCCCGCTGCGAGGCCAAGGGCTTGCGCATGACCGAACAGCGCCGGATCGTCGCCCGCATTGTGGGCGATGCCGAAGACCATCCGGATGTCGAAGAGCTGTATGCCCGTGCCGCCCGTCTGGACCCGCGCATTTCGCTGGCAACGGTTTACCGCACCGTCAAGCTGTTTGAAGAGGCGGGTATTCTTGACCGGCTTGAATTTGGCGATGGCCGTGCGCGCTACGAAGATGCCGAGCGTGATCACCATGACCATCTGATCGATGTGAATTCGGGTCAGGTGATCGAGTTTGTCGACCCCGAGATCGAAGCCTTGCAGGAACGCATCGCGGCACGGCTGGGCTATCGGCTGATCGGGCATCGGCTGGAGTTGTTGGGCGTGCCGATCAGCAAACCGCCGAAATCCTGATAAACGGGCCGACATGCACGGGCCGACATGCACGGGCCGACATGCACGGGTAAACTGGCGCGCAATGACCTTGCTTCGGCAGTCGCGTCAGCCAAGCCCGGTCAGGCGGCTTGCCTTCATGCGCTGCGATGGCGTCACCTCGCTGTTGCATGCGGTGGTTAGGGAAGACATCAGTCCGTCAGCCATTTCACCGCCGTTGTCCCCGGCTTGCGTCCTGCGCCTCCCGTATCCGCCCTTTCCTTGGGGGCACGGGCAGAGTAATGACGAAACCGAGAGCACCCATCGCCAAAAGGGCATCCCCATGAGCACGATCATCGACATTCACGCACGCGAAATCCTCGACAGCCGCGGTAACCCCACCATTGAGGTGGATGTGACGCTGGAAAGCGGCGCCATGGGCCGCGCGGCGGTGCCGTCAGGCGCATCGACCGGCGCGCATGAAGCCCATGAAAGCCGCGATGGCGACAAGGACCGCTACCATGGCAAGGGCGTGCTGGATGCCGTGGCTGCCGTGAATGGCGAGTTGGCCGAAGAGCTGGTGGGCTTTGACGCGACCGAACAGGTCGGCATTGACCGTACGATGCTTGAAATGGACGGCACGCCGAACAAATCTCGGCTTGGCGCCAATGCCATTCTGGGCATCAGCCTTGCCGTCGCCAAAGCCGCGGCGGAATTCACCGCTCAGCCGTTGTTCCGTTATGTCGGCGGCACCAGCGCCCGCATCCTGCCGGTGCCGATGATGAACATCATCAACGGCGGCCAACATGCCGACAACCCGATCGACATTCAGGAATTCATGATCATGCCGGTGGGCGCCGACAGCATGCGTGAAGCGATCCGCATGGGGTCGGAAGTGTTCCACACCCTGAAAAAAGAATTGTCGCTCGCCGGGCACAACACATCGGTCGGCGACGAGGGCGGCTTCGCACCCAACCTGAACTCTGCGCGCGATGCGCTTGATTTCATTCTGAAATCCATCGAAAAGGCGGGCTACATGCCGGGGCAGGATATCTGCCTTGCCCTTGATTGCGCCGCGACCGAATACTTCAAGGGCGGTCGCTATGAGATGGAAGGCGAAGGCAAATCCCTGTCCATCGCTGAAAACGTTGAGTTTCTGGCGGGGCTTGCCGCCGATTACCCGATCATCAGCATTGAAGACGGTTGCTCCGAGGATGACTGGGATGGCTGGAAGCTGCTGACCGACGCCTTGGGCCACAATCTGCAACTGGTCGGCGACGACCTGTTCGTCACCAACCCGCTGCGTCTGGCCGAAGGCATCAATAAGGGCGTCGCCAATTCGATGCTTGTGAAGGTCAACCAGATCGGCACCCTGACCGAAACCCTGCAAGCAGTGGACATTGCGCATCGCGCCGGATTTACCAACGTGATGTCGCACCGCTCGGGCGAGACCGAGGACGCGACCATTGCCGATCTGGCGGTGGCCACCAATTGCGGCCAGATCAAGACCGGATCGCTGTCGCGCTCGGACCGGCTGGCAAAGTACAACCAGTTGATCCGGATCGAGGAAATCCTTGGCGAGACCGGGGAATATGCTGGTCGGTCGATCTTGAAGGGCTGATCCTTTCTGCCGCCGGCGGGCGTGCCGCACCTGCGGGATGCCTCCGGCGGGAGTATTTGGCAAGCAGCAAGCCGGAGGGTGCGCCTTGACCGAGGCCGATCAGATCATTGCACGCCTGAGCCTTGGCCCGCACCCCGAGGGCGGTTGGTATCGCCAGACCTGGGTCGGGCCAGAGGCGGCGGGGCGGGCGTCTGGCACGGCGATCCTGTTCTTGCTGAAGGAGGATCAGTGCAGCCATTGGCACAAGGTGGATGCCGACGAGATCTGGCTTTGGCATGCCGGGGCGCCGTTGATCCTGTCGATCGGGGTCGACAGCGCCACGGATATCCTGCTCGGCCCCGATGTGCTTGCCGGACAAAGCCCGCAGGCCGTGGTGCCGGCGCAGCATTGGCAGGCGGCGCGGACCACGGGCGATTATAGCTTGGTGTCGTGCACCGTCAGCCCCGGTTTTCGCTTTGACGGCTTTGTGCTGGCCGAACCGGAGTTTGATTTGCCGCGCTGATTGTTCCGGTCACAACTTAGCATTGGAGGTGCCGCCGGATTGACGCTAAGCCCCGATGCATGAGCGATGTGGCCCCCCCGACGAACGAAGACAGCCTGCCGGGCTTTGTGTTTGCCCTGACAGCCTATGTGCTGTGGGGGTTTTTGCCCTTGTATATGAAAGCCTTGGCGCATGTGCCGCCGGTCGAGGTGATTGCGCATCGGGTGTTGTGGTCCTTGCCGATTGCGCTAACGGTGATCTTGTGGCTGCGGCGCACGGGGGATTTGCGCGTGGCCTTGCGCACGCCGCGGATGCTGGGCATGGCGGCGGTGACGGCGGCGCTGATTTCGGTGAACTGGGGGATTTATGTCTGGGCCATTGGCGCCGGGTACGCGCTGGAGGCCGCCCTTGGCTATTACATCAACCCGTTGTTCAGCGTGTTGTTGGGGCGGGTGCTGTTGAACGAGCAGTTGACCCGCACCCAATGGGCGGCCATCGCCTTGGCCGGGGCGGCAGTGGCGCTGCTGACCATCGAGGCCGGGCGTCTGCCGGTGGTGGCCTTGGGGCTGACGGTAACCTGGGGGGCCTATGCCTATCTGAAAAAGTCGCTGCCGATTGGCCCCAATCAGGGCTTCACGCTGGAGGTGATGCTGCTGGCGCCGCTTGCACTTGGCTATCTGGTCTGGGCTCAGGCGCAAGGGCAGGCGCATTTTCTGCAAGGCGTGGGCCGCGATGACCTGTTGCTGGTCGGCACCGGGGTGGTGACGGCGGTGCCCCTGATGATTTACGCCAACGGGGCCAAGCGTTTGCGGCTTTCGACCATCGCGATGATGCAGTATATCGCGCCGACGATGATCTTTCTGACGGCGGTCTTTGTCTTTGGCGAGCCGTTCGGTCAGGTCCGGCTGATTGCCTTCCCGATGATCTGGGCCGCCTTGGTGATTTACACCGTGTCGATGCTGCGGCAGCGCCGGCGCGTTCAATCGTCCAGCGTGATCCAGACCGGCACGTGATCTGACGGCTTGTCGCCCGCGCGCACCTCGCGGTCGATGCCTGCGCCGGTCAACCGGTCGGCGGCTTGCGGTGACAGCAGCAAGTGGTCGATGCGGATGCCGTTGTTGCGTTCCCACGCATTGGCCTGATAATCCCAGAAACTGTAATGGCCGGGGCCGGGCACGCGGGCGCGGAAGGCATCGAGCAGCCCCAGGTTCAGCATCCGGCGAAAGGCTTCGCGGGTTTGCGGCAGGAAAAGGGCATCGGTGGCCCAGGCTTCGGGCTTGGCGGCGTCTTCGGCCTGCGGGATGACATTGTAATCGCCTGCGCAACAAAACGGCTCTTCCGTCGCCAACAGCGCGCGCAGCCGCGCCTCCATCCGGGCCATCCACGCCAGTTTGTAATCATACTTCGGCCCCGGTGCCGGGTTGCCGTTGGGCAGATACAACCCGCAGACCCGCAGCGGGTGCGGCGCCATCACCGTCGCCTCGATCCAGCGGGCTTGTTCGTCGTCGTCGTCACCGGGCAGGCCGCGCGTCACATCCTCCAACGGCAGCCGTGACAGGATCGCCACGCCGTTGAAGCCCTTTTGACCATGGGTTTCAACGCGGTAGCCCATGTCTTCGAAGATCTCGCGCGGGAAGGCATCATCGACCGACTTGATTTCCTGCAAACAGACCACGTCAGGTTTTGCCTGCGTCAGCCATCGGGGCAGGGCGTCGATCCGTGCCTTGATGCCGTTGATGTTGAACGTGGTGATCATCATGGGCCGGACCTCCGTTGCGATGGATCAGCTATCGGTCATGGCTTTGCCCAAGGCAAGCATCCTTGCGCGGCGCGGCGGACAGCTTGCCCGCGGGACGTGAAAGTTTCTGTGGATAAAACAATCTGAACGGGAATATCGTTGGGCGAATCGTTTTCCGGTTGTTAGCGTGCATACACTGTATTCCTGCAATCTGGAGAGATATAATGTTCACAAACAATGCACTACATCTCGATCTTGCTGATTTGCCCGAAGGCCACACCGCCGATATGACCACCGGCGAAGCGGTGTCGATGATGACGTCAGTCGCCTCCGCCATGATGACGTCGGTGGCATCTTCCATGATGACCTCTGTTGCGTCGTCGATGATGACCTCTGTGGCTTCGGCCGCGATGACCTCTGTCGCGCTGGAGCGGTCGTCCGAAGGCAAGCTGGCCGGCATGGACACCTGCCTGATGACCAGCGTCGCCGAGATCTGATGCAGATCGGGGGCGGGCGCGCCATGCAGGCCTGCCCCCGGCCTTTTCAATCAGCCAGACCGATGGGGTTACCATGACGAATGTGGTGTCATTGCGCCGTATGCCACGTGCCACCCATGACCCTGCGGTGCCGGGCCTGATTGATCTGTTTGCCGCCCGCCGCCGGGGTCGGCATGATGCGTTCTGGCTGAAGGAAAACGCCGAACTGCTGCAGATCCTTGCCGCGCTGGGGGCAGGCCAGGGGTTGGATCTTTCCCTGTTGCAACCGCGCGCAACCGGATTGATGGAAGAACTGGCGTTTTTCCCGCAATATTATCGGATGTTCTTGTCCATCGCCGTCGATCTGCGTGCGCTCGGGGTTGACGATGTGCCGGTCGAAGCCATGGTGCGCCTCATTCGCGCGGCCGATCTTCCGGCGGTCGAGCTGTCCGACACCCACCGGGGCGAGGCGTTGTTGCTGCTGCGCCGGGCCGGCGACGACACCGCCCGCGACCCCGCGCTGGACGAAAGGTTGGCGCACTATGCGGCCAACGCGCGCGCCTTTTGTCTGCCCAACCGTCGCGCGGCGTATGATTTGACGCATATCGTTTTTCACGCGACGGATTACGGTCGCGTTGAAGTTGCGCGAAATGCCGACCGACGGTTGAGTTTGGTGTATGTGGGAATGGTGGCCTGGTTGGAGGACAATCTTGATCTGCTCGCAGAGGTCACGCTTGGCTTGCGCCTGTCGGGCGAGGATGTGCCACAGGCCTGGTCAGATGCTGTCACCGCGGGGGCCGGGTCCGTCAGCTTTGCGCCCGGCCACGCCCATGGGCCATTCGACGATGACTACCATCAGTATCTGGTATTGAACTGGGCGCTTGGCCTGTCCGGCGGCGAGGCGTTCGCCGCGGGCGTGCCGTCACAGGCGCGACTGATCCGTCAGCCCGCGCGTCAGGGCGCGGCCTTGCGCGAACTGTCGGTCGCCTTGCTTGACATGGGGATGGCCCGGCTGCCCGATTGGGGGCGCATGCGCTGGCGGCTGTGGCCGCGCCTGTCCGAAGCCGCCCGGTCCCGGCTTGCGGTGCTGGAGACGATGCCCGAGTTTGAGGGGTTCTTTGCGGGCTTTGCCCGGGCGAGGTTGCAATGATGGCAAGGCTGCTTCGCCACCCGGTGACCGTCGGGGTGGGCTTTCTGATTGCCTCGACTTTGGCCGCCACTCTGGCCGATGGCACGGTGAAAGACCTGTCCGAACGATTGCAGGCGCCGCAGGTGTTCTTCCTGTCGGGGCTGATCATGGCGGGGCTCAGCCTGATGGCGGCGCGCGCGGGGGCGGGGCTGGGCCTGTTCACCACGAACTGTCTGAAAACCACGGTGCCGGGCTTGCTGGCGGCGCGGTCGGTGGCCACGGTCGGGGCGTCGCTGCGGTTCTTTTATGCCATCGCCAAGATCCCCTTGGCCGAGATTTTTCTGTTTGTCGGTCTGATGCCGCTGATGTCGGCGCTGATGTCCAAGCGTTTGCTGGGAGAGCGGGTGGATGGCACCGCATGGGCCGGGTTGGGGCTTGGTCTGCTTGGTATCGTGATGTTGTTCCCCAGCGGGTTTTCCGGCATCACCGCGGGCCATCTTGCCGGTTTTGGCGGGGCATTGCTGGGGACGGTGTCCTTGGTTCTGTCGCGTCTGATGGCGCGGCGCGAGGTCAATACATTGGTGCAGGTATTCTATCCCAACCTTGCGCTGGCGGCGGCGGCGGCTTTGATGCTGCCCGCCGTATGGCAACCGCCGGGGCTGGTTGATGTCGGGCGGATTGCACTTTATTCCACGCTGCTGTTTCTGGCGCGCTGGTCGATGGTTCTGGTGATGGAGCGCCTGCGCGCGCCGGTTGCCTTGCCTTTGATGAACGTCCAGTTCGTCTGGATGGTGGCGGTCGGGTATGTTGCCTTTGGCGAGGTTCCCGCAGTCACGACCGTCTTTGGCGCGCTGATGGTGATGGCGGCAGGGGCGATTGCCTTGCTGGAACAGGTCCGCATCGACCGTCTGGCTCGTGCAGCCCAAGTGGGCTCGCCTGCGCCGGTCGTGGCAGAGTGATCGCGGGTCGGGTCGCACTCGCAGCCCCACCCGGAGCCGTCAGACCGAAAACGATGTGCCACACCCGCAGCTGCTGGTTGCATTCGGGTTTTCGATCACGAACCGCGCGCCGATCAGCTCTTCGGTGAAGTCGATCACGGCATTTTGCAAAAATGGCAGCGAAACCGCGTCCACCAGCACCTTTTGCCCGTCCTTTTCCAGCACCAGATCATCGGCAGCCGGATCGTCCAGCCGGATATCGTATTGAAAGCCCGAACAGCCGCCGCCTTCGACCGCCACCCGCAGCGCCCTTGGTGTGCCGGCCATCTGGGAGATCTGGGCCAAGCGGGCAAAAGCGCGGTCGGTCACGCGGGGGGGAAGGGTCAGGTCCATGATTTTTCACATATCCTTGCATATCTTTGTGCAATATACGCCTTGGTGCTGATTTCAACAAGAACGGGCAACCCATGCTTGCGCCTTTCGCCTGTATTCCCGAAGCATCGCGCGGGCGGCTTTACCCGGAAACGATGTCGTCGTTCCGCTCGGCGTTTCAGCGCGACCGTGACCGCATCATCCATTCATCGGCGTTTCGTCGCCTGAAACACAAGACCCAGGTGTTTGTCGAACATGAGGGCGATTATTACCGCACCCGCCTGACCCACTCGATCGAGGTGGCGCAGGTCGCCCGCACCATCTCGGGTGTGTTGGGATTGAACACCGATCTGGCCGAATGCATCGCGCTTGCGCATGATCTGGGCCACACGCCGTTTGGCCACACCGGCGAAGATGCACTGGCCGAGTTGATGGCACCCTATGGCGGCTTTGATCACAACGCGCAGGCCTTGCGGATCGTGACGAAACTGGAACGCCATTATGCCGATTTTGACGGGCTGAACCTGACATGGGAAAGCCTTGAAGGCATTGCCAAGCACAATGGGCCGGTGATCGGCCCCAATGCCGACAAAAAGCACGATGGTCCGATGCCCTATGCCCTGGCCGAGGTCAATGCGCTGTGGGATCTGGACCTGCACACCCACGCCAGCGCCGAGGCGCAGGTGGCGGCGATTGCCGATGACGTGGCCTATTCGCACCATGACCTGCATGACGGGTTGCGCTCGGGCCTGTTCACCGCTGACGACCTGATGGAGCTGCCGGTCACCGGCCCCGCCTTTGCCGAGGTGGATGCGCTCTATCCCGGGCTTGACCCGATGCGCCGGCGGCACGAGGCCTTGCGCCGGGTGTTTGGCCGGATGGTCGAGGATGTGATCGCCGTCGCCCAAGGCAGGCTGGAGGCCGCGCAGCCGCAATCGGTCGAGGACATCCGCCTGATGGGCACCACGATCATCCGGTTTTCCAAGCCGCTGTATCAGGAACTGAAGGCGATCCGCAGTTTTCTGTTCCACCGGATGTATCGCGCGCCCTCGGTGATGGAGGTGCGGGCCAAGGTGACGCAGGTGGTGCAGGATCTGTTCACCGCCTTCATGTCCGACGCCCGGCTTTTGCCAGCCGAATGGGAACATGCGGTGCTGGCCTGCACCGATCAGGTCGAACTGGCGCGCACCATTGCCGATTACGTGGCCGGCATGACTGACCGCTTTGCCATTCAGGAACATGCAAGGCTGTGCGGGGCAGCGCTGATCGAAACCCATGCCGGGCCGCAATTCCCGACCTAGGCGTCAGTCGCGCGCAGCAGCCCAAGCCCAGAGCCCGGCAAAACCCAGCGAGGCCAGCACGTTCCAGCCCGCCATCGACAGGCCCAGAAATGACCATGCCACCTCGTCGCAGCGCACCGGGGGGGCGACGCTGACGTCGGGGTTCAGAAGGTCGGTGACGCTGACCCCGGAAATCGAGCCGCCCATGCACGATGGTGTGCCGATCCACCACTTCATCTCGACACCGAAGTGATAGCCGGCAAGGCCAGCCGCCCCAAGCGCGGCGATCGCACCCAGCACGGGCCATGCCCGCACCAACCCCGGCGCGCGCACCGTCAGGGCCAGCCCCCCGATGACCACCGCGGCAAAATGCGGCCAGCGCTGCCAGACGCACAGCGGGCAGGGGGCCAGCCCGCCGATATACTGAAACGCCAGTGCCGCCAGCAGCACCGCCAGCGAGCCACCGGCCGCAAGTCCGATCAGTTGAATGCGCGTCACGTCAGCCTCACAGGAATTTGGTTGCAAGGTAGACGGCCAGCACCAGCAGAAGACCGATGCCCACCACCTGCGTGAACCGCGTCTCGATTGCCGCAACGACAGCCGCGCCATACCGCCGTAGCGCCCAGGCCAGGCCAAAGAACTTGCCGCCGCGGGCAATGATTGCGGCCAGAATGAACAGCGGCAGATTGAACGCGATCACCCCGGCAAGAATCGTCACCACCTTCATCGGCGGCAGATGTGCCGCCCCCGATGTGACAAGCATCAGCAAGATCGCCCCGTCGCCGGTCTGTGCCTTCAGCGCCTCGAAGGCGTCCAGCTTGCCATAGAACGCCAACACCGGTTCGGCCAGCAGGTCGAACAGATAGAACCCCAGCAGCCAGCCAAGCACGCCGCCGATCACCGAGCCGACACTGGCAATCAAGGCATAGCGCATCGCCCGGTCGGGTTGCGCCAGCACCATCGGCACGAACAGCACCTCGGCGGGCACCAGAAAGACTGAGCTTTCGATGACCGTAACCACCCCAAGCGCCGCCGGCGCGTGGCGCGAAGAAGCCCATCGCAAGGTCCAGTCGTAGAGCTTTCTCAGCATCGTCACGCTCCTGATCTTCGCCCGTTTAAGGCCATGCCCGCCGCGCAAGGTCAAGCGCCTTGCGAAATCCCTTTGGGTCCGTCGCGCTGATCGGGTAAGCTGGGCTCGGGCAACTTTGGGGTGCAGGTATGGAATGGCGGGGACGGCGGGAAAGCCGCAACATCGAGGATCGTCGCACAAGTATGGGCGCACGGGTGGGGGGCATCGGCGGCGTTGGCGCCATTGCGGTTTTGCTGATCGGTTATTTCCTTGGCGTTGATGTCACGCCGCTGTTGCAAGACCCCGGCGCGCAATCGGGCGGCACCACCGAATTGACCCAAGCGGACCGTGACGCCGGCAGGTTTGTCTCGGTGACGCTGGCTGACACCGAAGAGGTCTGGGCCGAGGTGTTTCGTGACCAGTTGGGCCGGACCTACAATCCGCCGACGCTGGTGCTTTTCAAGGGCGTGACGCAAAGCCCCTGTGGCGGGGCCTCGGGGGCGACGGGCCCATTCTACTGCCCGGCGGACAAGAAGGCTTACCTCGACACCGATTTCTTCACCACGCTCGATCGCCGTCTGGGCGCCAAGGGCGATTTTGCCGCCGCCTACGTGGTGGCGCATGAAATCGCGCATCATGTGCAGAACGAGCTGGGCATCCTTGGCCGCGCCAACCAGGCGCGCCAGCAGGTCAGCCAGGCTGACAGCAACGCCATCTCGGTGCGGATCGAATTGCAGGCCGATTGCCTGTCGGGCGTCTGGGCGCGCACGGCGGCGCAACGCTTTGGGTCAATCGACCGCGGTGATCTGGAAGAGGCGGTAGATGCGGCGCGGCGCATCGGTGATGACACGCTGCAAAAAGCCGCAGGCCAGCGTCCGATGCCGCACACCTTTACCCATGGCACCGCCGAGCAACGCTCGCGCTGGTTCATGACCGGGCTGCAATCGGGGCAGCTCGCCGATTGTGACACCTTTTCAACGGATGATCTGTGACGACAGCACCCTGTTGACGCCGCGCTTTGGCGCGGTTAAACGACGCAAAGTGCCCGAGTGGTGGAATTGGTAGACGCAGCGGATTCAAAATCCGCCGCCGCAAGGCTTGTCGGTTCGAGTCCGACCTCGGGCACCACACCTCTTTTCATGTCATGGAACAGTCCGCGGAATGATTCGGACGGCGTTCTCGCATGTCGTCGACCAATCATGGTAAATTTCTGACATAAGTGGGGTCTGCGGCAACAATTTTGGCCAGATCTGTCCACAGCGATGGCAAAACTGTGGCGATGGTTAAGATGGGGTCACTGACTGTTGTCCTGTTTCCGCGGCTGCATCAAATTTCAACGCAGAGATGCACGCAAACCCATGGGCCGCAGATTTTCTGGAGAAATTTGAGGCTCATGTCGGCAAGGGTTTCACGTGCAGCGACAATGACGGGATGGAAATCCCCTGAAAAGGCGGCTCAAAACGCTCGGCATGGCAGACCCAACCGATCGGTTGCCGCATCTTCGCCTTTTTTCACTTCCCGTAAGTCTTAATGCCGGGTAAATTTCTGGATGTCTTGCTGGGAAAGACAATTGGCCGTGGGGGCGGTCGTATTGTGACAGTGTGCTGCCAGGCATTCTGGACAGGGAAACAGGGAAGGCATCGGCTGAAAGGCCTCGGTCCTCCCTCGTTGATACAAAGCCACCCGTAGGGCATGCCCTGTAACGGGCTGGTATCTCTGTCACTCAAACGACAAGGCCGCGTGGCGCATCGTCGGGGGAATTCGCCCGTCGACATGCGTCAATGTGACGGCCAGACGATCGGTCGGCATGGTGGGTTTGACGGTGGGCACGATGGCGTCCCATTTGGTGCTGTGAGGATATGACGATGCCGGTTTTCGCGCTGTACAATTTCGATGATCCCTCGTGCAAGGCCATCGACAGTGCCCTGACAGACGGTGCCCAAGACGGGCTTTACCTGAACGGGGCAAGATCCGTTCTCGGCCGCGCCGTTCTGGATGGCAACAACGATCTGGTCAAGATCGGCACTGATCCGGCGTTTCAACTGGACAGCGGCACATTGGAAATCCAGTTCAGCCTGGATGATGACGCCTGCCTGACCAAGCCGAGCACGATCCTGTCGCGCGACAGCAAAGGCGTTACCGAGGGGGGCTTTCGCATCGAAAGCCTGCCGCATGGCATTATCCAGATCACCCATGAAAGCCCGGCCGGGACCGTGGTGTATCGCACTGAGTGCGGTTTTCAGAACCCCGGTGACGAAATCGCGGTGTCCTATTCGTGGGATCAGGGCGGTGACGGCGGTGTTGTGAAGATCACCAACCTGACCACGGCAGACAGTTTTGAAGACACGGTTCCAAACCACCTGACCATGGATCAGGGGTCCATCAACCAGAACTGGCTGGTCGGGGCGGGACAGCAATATGTGAATGCCGGCTCGGTCTGCAACATCAATGCGTTCTATCCCGGCTCGGTCGAGTATCTCTCGATCTCGGACACGGTGGACAATGTCATCACCAACCAGGTCCCGGATGCGGTGGATGATGCCTTTGTCACCCCGCTGAACACCCCGATCATCGTGGATGTTCTGGCCAATGACACAGACCCCGACGGTGATGCGCTGACCGTGACAAGCATCACGCAACCCGCAAACGGCACGGCGACGCTGGGCAGCGATGGCACCATCCTGTTCACCCCCGAGAGCGGTTTTGCCGGTGACACCACACTGACCTATACCCTCAGCGATGGCAAAGGCGGCACCGACAGCGCCACGGTGACCTTTACGGTGAACCCGCCGCCACCGCCACCACCGCCACCGGCGCCCGACGGGATCGTGGAAGGCACCGCGACAGATGATCTGATCGATCTGGCCTATACCGGCGACCCGGATGGGGACAGGATCGACAACGATGATGCCGTGCTGCCTGGCGAGGGCCCGCAAGACGACATCGTGCAGGCCTATGGCGGCAATGACACCGTATTTTCGGGCCTGGGTGATGACAAAGTGACCGCAGGTGACGGCGATGATCTGGTCTACGGCGGCGATGGCGATGACCTGCTGTCCGGCGGCACCGGCGATGACTCGTTGCATGGAGATGCAGGCCGCGACACGCTGTTTGGCGACGACGGCGACGACACCATGGCCGGCGACGACGATGACGATGTGCTGTCCGGCGGCATCGGCGACGACAGTCTTGATGGCGGCCTGGGTGCCGACAGCCTCGCCGGCAACGACGGCGACGATGTGCTGCTGGGCAGCGATGGCGACGATACCATTGCGGGCGGGGCTGGCGATGATACCATCGACGGCGGTGCGCAGAATGACCTGATCGACGGCGGCACCGGCAATGACCTGATCCTTGGCGATGCCGGCCAAGACACGCTGATCGGCGGAACCGGGTCGGACACGCTGTTTGGCGGGGCCGACGATGATCTGATCGCCCTTGGCGAAGCCGTGACCGGCGCGCCTGATGGTGCAGCCGATCAAGCCTTTGGCGGGGCGGACCGCGATACCTTTGTTGGCGTCGGCGCGGGCGATACCGTGTTCGGCGGTTCCGATGGCGATGATTTCGACACGCTGGACCTGGGCGGGACCGGGCCGTGCAACGTGGTGCGCACCAACGTCGACAGCGACGGCAACGGCTTCGACGGCTATGTCGAATACCTTGACTTGGATGGCGCTGTTGTTGGTCGATCCGACTTCAGCAACATCGAAAGCATTGTCTGCTTTACGCCCGGCACGCTGATTGCCACGCCGCGCGGCGAGGTGGCGGTGGAAGATCTGCGCGTCGGCGACAAGGTCATCACCCGTGACAACGGCATTCAGGAAATCCGCTGGATGGGGGCCAAGGCGATGGGCTGGCATGATTTTGCCGCCAATCCGCATCTGCGCCCGATCATGGTCAAGGCTGGGTCCCTGGGCAATGATCTGCCGGAACGCGACATGATGCTGTCGCCAAACCACCGCTTGCTGGTGGCCAACGACCGCACCGCGCTGTATTTCGACGAACACGAGGTTCTGGTGGCCGCCAAGCACCTGATCGGTGGCAAAGGTGTGCAGCAGGTAGAGTCGGTGGGCACCACCTATTACCACTTCATGTTCGACCAGCACGAGGTGGTGCTGTCGAACGGCGCCTGGACCGAAAGCTTTCAGCCCGGCGATTATACGCTCAAGGGCCTGGGCAATGCGCAACGGTCGGAATTGCTGGAACTGTTCCCCGAGCTGAAGGCCCCCGACGGGGTGGAAGCCTATCAGGCGGCCCGCAAGACCCTGAAGAAACACGAGGCCCGCCTGTTGGCGCGCTGACGGCTTATGCAGCGCGGATCGGGTGCGCGACAGCATCCCGGTTCGTCGGCAAAGGGGCTCCATCCGGGGCCCCTTTGTGGTTTGCGCGCCCCCGGAGTGACCGTTCCGCAGTCTGCAACAAGCCCGGGCACCGCCACCTTTGTGCCATGCTTGGCCAAAGTCGCGCCCCTATCCAAAGGTAATTCCACATTTAATAAAAGGATGTGGATTCCGACCCATGGCAGTCATCAACGGCAACAACCGCAACAACACCCTGAACGGCGATATCGACGCCAATGATCTGAACGATCTGATCAACGCCAGAGGTGGCAATGATGTGGTCAACGCCGGTCTGGGCAATGATACAGTCTATGGCGGCACCGGCGCTGACAGGCTGAACGGCCAGGACGGCGATGATATCGCCTATGGCGAGGCGGGGGCCGACAGTCTGCTTGGTGGCGCGGGCAACGACACGCTCGATGGCGGGACGGAAAATGACTCGCTTGATGGCGGCGAGGGCAATGATCTGATCCTGGGCGGCGCCGGAAATGACGTGATCAATGGGGGGGGCGGGCGCGATACGGTCAGCTATGCGGTTGAAGCCGCAGGGGTGAACGTCAACCTGAACACCGGCAACGCCAGCGGCACCACTTCGGGCACCGACAGCCTGTTCTCGGTCGAGAATGTCACCGGCACCGCGCTGAATGACACCATCACCGGCAACAACGACGCCAACCTGATCGACGCAGGCGACGGCAACGACCTTGTCGATGCCGGGGCGGGCAATGACACGGTGTTCGGGGCCGCAGGCAACGATACCCTGGTGATGGGCACCGATGACGGCGGGATTTTCGCGACCGAAAGCCAGCAACTGACCTATAACCTGATCCTGCTGGGCACCTATGCCGATGTCGACGCCAACGAATCCGATGGCGGCGTGTCTGAGCTTGCCGGAAACCTGTCGATCACCCATGGCTCGTCCAGCGACCCGCTGTCGAACCATATCGTGCGCGCCACGGCGGTGGACCGGAACGGCGACAACATATTGGCCGACAATGATGCCGGCCCGACCAGCGAATATTTTCTGATCGACGGCCAGCAGGCGTTTCTGGATTCGACCCAAGTCTATAACGCTACCGTCACCTTTGCCGATGGCAGCAGCGGCACCTTTACCGCCGTCGTGATCCAGATGACGGACGGCCGAGTGTTTCTTGCCCCCGAGTTCGAAACCAATGCAGACAGCGCGCTGCTGACCTCGCAGCCGATCACCTCGATCACGCTGGGCACCGTCGATAATGCAAACTCTGGTCTCTATGCCACCCGGCTGGACAGCGGGTATTTCGGCACCAACGACAGCGATCTTGCCTATGGCGGCGATGGCAATGACGTGATCGAGGGCGGCCTTGGCGACGACACGCTGTCTGGCGACGCCGGCAATGACAGCATTTTGGGCGGGGTCGGCAACGACGCGCTTTCGGGCGGCCCCGGCAGTGACACGCTGGACGGTGGTGTTGGCGATGATTTCCTGGATGGTGGTGACGACGCCGACCTGAGTTTGGGCGGCGACGGCAATGACACGATCCATTTCGGCGCGGGCGATGACACGGTTGACGGCGGCGCCGGCAATGATGTGATCGACGACCTGCCGGGGCAGATCCTGCCCGGTGCCAATCTGATCGACGCAAGCGACGGCAATGACACGGTCTGGTCAGGTGGCGGCACCGACACCGTCTATGGCGGGCTGGGCGATGACCTGATCTATGGCGAGGATGACAATGACCAGCTGTTCGGGGACGATGGGCAGGACAGCCTCTTTGGCGGGGCCGGAAATGATACGCTGTCGAGCGGTGACGGCGCCGACAGTCTGGATGGCGGGCTTGGCGATGACAGCCTTGATGGCGGCATCGACAATGACACTTTGCTGGGTGGTGACGGCAATGACACGCTGACAGGCGGCGACGGCGATGACGCGCTGTTTGGCGGCAGCGGCGATGACCTGACCTCTGGCGGGCTTGGCAACGACACGATCGACACCGGCACCGGCGTCGATACGGTGGACGCAGGCGACGGCGATGATCTGGTCAGCATGCAGGGCACCGGCGGCGTGACCTTTGGCGGCGCGGGCAATGACACGCTGAACGGCGGGGTGGCAAGCGCGCTTTATGGCGACGAGGGTCAGGATGTGCTGGTATCGGGCGGCGGTGGCAGCGTCCTCGACGGTGGTGCCGACCGCGACATCCTCTATGCCGTGGCCGGCGACACCATCAGCGGCGGCGGCACCGGCGACGATCTGGACGTCATGTATCTTGACTGGTCACAGGTCGAAAGCATTGCCTACGCCGACGGTGACAACGAATCCGGCGTGGTCACCTTTTTCGGCGGCGGCACGGTCACGTTTTCGGACATTGAGAACGTCCGCTATGTCGGCGCGGTGGATGGCACCGAGGCGGCGGATGTCATGGGGCCGGGCTATGCCGATGCCCAGGGCGACCAGATCGATGGCACGGATGGCAATGACGACACCATCTTCGGCTATGGCGGCGGTGACAGCATCGACGCCGGGGCTGGTCGCGATACCGTCTATGGCGGTACGGGCGACGATACGATTGTCGGCGGCAATGGCCTGTTTCATGGCGATGAGGGTGCAGACCGGATCGAGGTCACGCTGTCCGACGGTGAAGCGGCGCTGTTTGGCGGTGCGGGAAATGACACGCTGATCGCCACCAATGTCAACGGCGACATGGTGATTGATGGCGGCGATGGCGACGATGTCATTGTCGCAACGGGCGGCCCGTCCGATGATGACATTTATGGCGGGGCCGGCAACGATACCCTGACCGTCAGCGGCACCTTTGAAGGGGTTGATGGCGGCGACGATCGCGATACCATCATTTTGGGTGCGGGGTTTCAGGGCAGTGTCAACGGCGGCAGTGGCGGCGATGATTTTGACACGCTGGACCTGCGCGCCTTTGGCAAGACCAACACCAACATCATCTTCGGTGGTCCCGAAAACGGGATCGTGCAGTTTCTGAACCCGGACGGGTCGATTGCCAGCGAGATCACCTTTACCGACATTGAAAATGTCATCCCCTGCTTTACCCCCGGCACGCGGATCACCACGCCGCAGGGGCCGCGTCTTGTGCAGGATCTGCAGATTGGCGATCTGGTGCTGACCCGCGACAGTGGCCTGCAACCGATCCGCTGGGTCGGGCGGCGCGATTTGCACGCGGTGGACCTGCTGGTCAGACCCGCGTTGCGCCCGGTGCTGATCCGCAAAGGCGCCTTGGGGGCAGGGCGGCCGTGCCGCGACATGCTGGTGTCACCGCAGCACCGGATGCTGGTCGAGGGCAGCTTGCCCGAGGTCCTGTTCGGCGAGACCGAGGTTCTGGTTGCAGCAGCGCACCTTGTCGGGCGGCCCGGTATTTCGCGGGCTGTGCCGCAGGGGGTCAGCTACATTCACATCATGTGCGACCAGCACGAGATCGTGCAGGCCGATGGCTGCTGGACCGAAAGCTTTCAGCCGGGCGGGACCATCCTGGCCGGCATGGCGGCGGCACAACGCGATGAGGTTCTGACCCTGTTCCCCGAACTTGCCGATGATCCGCTGTCCTATCCGGCGGCGCGCGCCACGCTGAAGTCGCATGAGGTGCAGGTTCTGTTCGCGGCCTGACTGCCTCGCTGCCCCAGTCTTCGCCCAGCCTTCGGATGTGTCCAGATCGCTGGGGCAAGAATGGTCGGGCAATGTCCGCAGGGCAGGGCCATGGCGCGCGCCCGCGCGGCAGTGTGGTTCAGCGCCCTGCATCCGGCGCGACGCCCCCGTTGCGAGGGTCAGGGGTTTGACCTTTCCTTGCCGCTGCACCAGCATGGCCGCCAGCGAAACCGGGAAAAGCCATGGACGCCCGCCTGCATGCCGCCCTTGACCGTCAGGCAACCGCCTGCGCAGCGCTTGGGTCGGACTTTACCGCCCGGCTGATGCGGATCATGGCAGAGGTCTGGCCCTCTGACACCGGCCTTGCACAGCGCGTTGCCGCGTGGCCGGGCGACCTTGGCCCCGGCGGGGCCTCGCTGCCGTTGCGCATCGCAGGCGGCCTGCATGCGTTGGTGCTGGAGGGCAAGGACGCGGGGCTGGTGGCGGTCTATCCGCCGTATCAGGCCAGCGATACGGGTCTGGCGCAAGCGGTGGCCCGGGCATTGCACAGGCATGACGCCGCGCTGTGCGACTGGATCTGCACGGCGCCGCAAACCAATGAGGTCGGGCGCAGCGCCGTGCTTCTGGCGGCGGCGGCAGAGCTGACGGCGCGGTTCGGCCTACCACTGGTGCTGTCGGAACTGGGGGCGAGTGCCGGGTTGAACCTGTGGTGCGACCGCTTTGCACTGCGCCTGCCCGGTCCGCCCCGGTCCGCTGGCCTGTTGGGCGCAGCCGAAAGCACGGTAGTGCTGCGGCCCGACTGGTCAGGGGTGTCCCCGCCCGTGGTGCCGATCCGGGTGGCCGCGCGGCGCGGGGTGGACCTGAACCCGCTGGACCCGCTGCGTGACAAGATACGGTTGATGGCCTTTGTCTGGCCCGATCAGACCGACCGTCTGGCCCGGTTGCGCGCGGCCCTTGCTCTGGCGCAAGGCGGCTGTCTGGACACGGGCGATGCGGCAGACTGGCTGGAGGCGCGGCTTGCGACGCCATGGCCGGGGCATCTGCATCTGGTTTGTCACACCATTGCGCATCAGTATTTTCCCGCGCCGACCAAGGCCCGGATCGCCCGGGCGATGCAGGCGGCGGGCGCGCAGGCGACACCGCAGGCCCCGTTGGCCTGGCTGGCGATGGAAGCGGATGGCGGCGACGGCGCCGGACTGACCCTGCGGCTGTGGCCCGGGGACGCGCGGTTCGATCTGGGCCGGGCGGGGTTTCATGGCCAGTGGCTGCGCTGGCGGGGGATGTAGCGGCACGGTCTTTCTGCGAAAGACCGACAGGGGTGCTGTCTGCCCCCCTCGGCCTTCGGCCTCACCCCCCGAGGGTATTTTCGCCAAGAGGAACGGGCATCAGGCCCGCATGCGAGCGCCATCGTCCCACAGGGGCGCAAGGTGGACGCGGGCGGGGCGGCGTTGGCCGAGGATTTCGATCTCGACCGGCAGGCCGTCGGCTATGGCGTCGGCAGGCAGGAACCCCATAGCGACCGACTGGCCGGTGGTGTGGCTGAAACCGCCTGATGTGCAATAGCCGACAACGGTCTCGTTCAGCCAGATCGGTTCCCATGCCACCACATCGGCGTCGGCGGCATCGACAATGAAGGTGACAAGGCGGCATTTCGGGCCGGTGGCGCGTTCGGCAAGGGCGGCGGCGCGACCGATCCAGTTGCAGGGCTTGGTCCAGGCGATGAAGATGAAGCGGTCAAGCCCGGTTTCAGCTGGGGTGTGGTCGGGCGTGAACTCGCGGCCCCAGCTTCCAAAGCCCTTGTCAAGCCGCAAGCTCATCATCGCGCGCATGCCGAAGGGGCGGATGCCAAGGTCGGTGCCGTGCTGGGTCAGGCCATCCCACAGGTGGCGGACTGACATCTGGTCAGTGAAGATCTCATACCCCAGATCGCCGGTGTAGCTGACGCGCTGCACGATGCAGTTGGCCATGCCGACGGTCAGGCGCTTCACATCCATGAACCTGAAGGCTTCAGGGGACACATCGGCGCGGGTGACGCGCGCCAGCAGCTCGCGCGCCTTTGGCCCGGCGATCTGAAAGCCGGAGCGCGCATCGGAGATGTTTTCCACCATGACGCCGGGTTCGGCGTGTTGGTCGAACCAGCGCATGTGCCAGCCTTGGGCTGCGTAGCTGGCGGTCAGTTGAAACTCGGTCTCTGACAGGCAGGATACGGTGAAATCACCGACGATCTTGCCGCTGTCGGCCAGCATCGGGGTCAGCGAAAGGCGGCCCGGTTGCGGGATGCGGCCGGCCATGATCCGGTCCAGCCAGACACGGGCTCCCGCGCCAGTGACGCGGTATTTACCAAAGTTCTGCACTTCGTTGATGCCGACACCATGGCGCACCGCCAGCACCTCGGCCTTGGTGGCCTGCCAAGCGTTGGAGCGTTTGAAGCTGGGGGTCTCAAGGCGCGCCTCACCCGGCAGGGCGTGGTAATTCACCACCTCCAGCCCGTATTGCTGGCCCCAGACGGCGTTCAAGCCGTCGAAAACCTCATACATCGGGGTGGTGCGGAAGGGCCGCGCGGCAGGGCTTCTTCGTTCGGATAGCTGACCGAAAACCGCATCTGATAGGTCTCAACGACCTTGGGCACGGTATAGCCGGGCGAGGTCCAGTTGCCAAAGCGTGCCACGTCAAAGCCGCGCGGATCGCGTTCGACCTCACCTTCGATCATCCATTGCGCAAGGGCCAGACCCATGCCGCCACCTTGGGAAAACCCCGCCATGACCGCGCAGGCCGACCAATAGTTGCGCAAGCCCGGAACCGGGCCGATCAGCGGGTTTCCATCGGGGGCAAAGGTGAACGGTCCATGGATCACCCGCTTGACGCCCGAGCGTTCCAGCACCGGAAACCGGCGGTAGGCGAAAGTGACCGAGTCCTCGATTTTGTCGAACTGCTCGTTCAGCAATTCGTGGCCAAAGTCCCATGGGGTGCCATCCACCGCCCAAGGCTCGCAGGGTTTTTCGTAGAAGCCGATGCAGAGGCCGCGGCCTTCCTGGCGAAGGTAAGACTCTCCGCCCGGGTCCATCACATGCGGGAACTCACGCCCCGATTTCAGGATGTCCATGATCTCGGGGATGTCGTCGGTGACGATGTATTGGTGCGCCATTGGCAACAATGGCAGGTAAACCCCGGCCATTGCCCCGATTTCCCGCGCCCAAAGGCCGCCCGCGTTGACCAGATGTTCGCAGGTGATGGTGCCCTTTTCGGTGACGACTTCCCAACCGTCTCTCGTGGGGTTCGTCTCCAGCACCCGGTTGTGCAAGATGATCTCGGCCCCGCCCATGCGCGCCGCGCGTGCATAGGCATGGGTGGTGCCCGACGGGTCAAGGTGGCCATCGAGAGGGTCATACAAAGCCCCGAGGATGCCCTCGAGGTTGACCATGCCATCGGTCAGCTTGTTGATTTCTTCTGGCCCAAGGATCTCGGTATCCAGCCCCATGTAGCGATGCTTGGCGCGTTCGGCTTTCAGCATCTCAAACCGTGCCTCATTGTCGGCCAGCGTGATGCCGCCAACATGGTGCAGCCCGCAGGACATGCCGGTGATCGCCTCCAACTCTTTGTAAAGCCGGATGGTATAGCCTTGCAGCGCTGCCATGTTGGTGTCGCCGTTCAGGGTGTGAAAGCCGCCCGCCGCGTGCCATGTGCTGCCCGAGGTCAGCTCTGACCGCTCGATCAGCGCGACATCCGACCAGCCCAGCTTGGTCAGGTGATACAGCACCGAACAGCCGACAACGCCGCCACCGATCACGACCACGCGGGTATGGGCTTTCATGGCGATGCTCCACTGCCTTTGGGGCCCAGACTGGCGGGGCAGGAGATGGCTGGCATGCCCGTGTGCGACAGGACATGTCGCAGATGGACACAGCCCCGCCGTTACTTCGCCCGTCACTTAGACCGTCAGCGGCCCGGCATCAGCCCGCGAGGCGCAAAGCGCAGCACCAACAGCAGCACCCCGCCCATGGTCAAAAGGCGCATATGGGCGGCAGAGTTGAGCAGATGGGTTTTCAGCGGTCCCGGTTCCAGCCCCATGGTCAGGACGTTCATCAACCACAAGCCGATGGGTTCCACCATCACCCAAAGCCACCAGATCAGAAAGCCGCCCAAGACCGAGCCCCAGTTGTTGCCCGATCCGCCGACGATGACCATCACCCAGATCAGAAAGGTAAAGCGCAGCGGCTGATACGACCCCGGCGTCAACTGCCCGTCCAGCGTTGTCATCATCGCGCCGGCAATGCCGATCACCGCGCTGCCAAGGATGAAGATCTGCAAATGCCTGCGGGTCACGTCCTTGCCCATCGCCTCGGCCGACACCTCATTGTCGCGGATCGCCCGCATCATCCGGCCCCAGGGGCTGTTCAGCGCGGCCTGTGACAACCAGATCAGCACCAACAGCACGGCGGCAAACAGCGCGCCATACATCAGCTTGACGAGGATGGACGATGTGGTCTGCGGGTCCAGACCCCAGCGCGCCGTCCAGTCCAGGAAGGCGGCCGATTTCTGCATGTCCACCTCATAGGGCACCGGGCGCGGCAGGCCGACGACGTTCTTGACCCCGCGCGCCAGCCAGTCTTCGTTCTTCATCACCGCCAGAATGATTTCGGCAATGCCCAGCGTCGCAATCGCCAGATAATCCGACCGCAGGCCAAGCGCGGTCTTGCCGATCGCCCAGGCGGCTGCGGCAGCCAGCAAACCCCCGGCAGGCCAGGCCAGCAGCACCGGCAGGCCCAGCCCGCCGATGTTGCCCGCGCTTGATGGATTGTTCGCCTCGACCGCCAGAACCGCCGGATCTAAGATCGCGCGATAGACAAAGAACCCGCCGATCAGGATCGCCACCACCCCCAGGTTGCGCATCCGCCCCTTTGGCAGCTTGGCATGGGCCGCAACCGCCGCCGCGATGCTGGCCGCCCCGAACAAAAGGCCCAGCACGATGCCCGTGCCGCCCGCAGCCCAGGCCCCCGGCACCGGTTGTGATGACACCAACACCACCGCCAAACCGCCAAGCGCCACAAAGCCCATGGTGCCGACGGAAAACAGCCCGGCATAGCCCCACTGGATGTTGACCCCCAGCGCCATGATCGACGAGATCAGCGCCATGTTCAAAATCTGCAACGCAAGGTTCCAGCTTTGGAACAGGCCGGTCAGCAGGAACAACGCCGCCACCGCCGCCGCCAGGGCCAGCGTGCGGCCGCGGCTGTTGGTCTGGCTGTGCATGGTCTGCGCCCCGCTCATACCGATTTCCCCTTGAACAGTCCGGTGGGCAGGAACAGCAGCACGATGATCAGGATCACAAAGCTGACCGCGAACTTGTATTCGGTCGTCATCAACTGCACCAATCCCTCGGGCGCCAGGCTGTCGGGCAGCAGATAGACCGCCACCTTTTTCCACGCATAGGTCACCATCACTTCGGAAAAGGCGATGACAAAGCCGCCCGCAATCGCCCCCAGCGGATTGCCCAGCCCGCCGACAATCGCCGCGGCAAAGATCGGCAGCAGCAGTTGGAAATAGGTGAAGGCGCTAAAGCCCTTGTCCAGACCATACAAGGTGCCCGCCGTGGTCGCCAACGCCGCCGTCACGATCCAGGTCACCGCCACCACCCGGTCCGGGTTGATGCCCGACAACAGCGCCAGGGCTTCATTGTCGGAATAGGCCCGCATCGACTTGCCGGTGCGGGTCTTTTGCAAGAACCAGAACAGCAGCGCCACCGCAATCACCGCCACGCCCAGCGTCACGCCTTGGCTGGTGCGGATCGCAAGGCCCTCTTGCAGCCCGGTCAGCGCCCGGAATTCGCCCGCCGTAAGGATGAACCGCCCGCCATCGGCAAAGCCCACATCGCCGGTGCCGATGATGAATCGCGTGGCGGCGTTCAACACAAACATCACCCCCAGCGAGGCCATCACCAGAATGACCGGCGCCGCCTTGACCCGACGGTAATAGCGATACACCACCCGGTCAGTCGCCAAAAGCAGCACAGCGGTCAAGGCAATCCCCACCGGCAGCGCCAGCAAGGCAGTTGGCAGCGGGCCAAAGCCGATCCCCATCGCCTGCAGGCCCCAGGTGATCAGGATCACGAACACGGTGCCGATCGCCATGGTATCGCCATGGGCAAAATTGGAAAACCGCAAGATGCCATAGATCAGCGTCGCCCCCAACGCCCCCAGCGCCAGCTGCGCGCCATAGGCAAGCCCGGGGATGACGACGAAGTTCAGAAAGGCCACAAGGGCGTTGAGGATATCCATGGCTCAGCCCCCCAGAAACGATTTGCGTACATCGGGGTCGGCCAGCAGGGCCTTGCCGGTATCGGTGAACCGGTTCGCGCCCTGCACCAGAACATAGCCGCGGTCGGCAATCTCCAGCGCTTGGCGGGCGTTCTGTTCCACCATCAGGATCGAAATCCCGGTGCGCGCCACTTCGATGATGCGGTCAAACAGCTCGTCCATCACGATCGGGCTGACCCCCGCCGTCGGCTCGTCCAGCATCAGCACGCTCGGCTGCGTCATCAGGGCCCGGCCCACCGCCACCTGCTGCCGCTGCCCGCCCGAAAGCTCGCCCGCCGCCTGATGGCGCTTGTCGCGCAGGATCGGAAACAGGTGATAGACCTGCTCCATCGTCTCCCGAATGTCGTCGCGGCGCAGGAAGGCCCCCATCTCAAGGTTCTCCTCGACCGTCATCGAGGTAAAGATGTTGTGGGTCTGCGGCACAAAGGCCATCCCCTTGGCCACCCGCGCCTGAGGCGAAAGCGCGGTGATGTCCTCACCCGCCAACCGCACCGCTCCGTGGCGCAGGGTCAGCATGCCGAACACCGCCTTCATCGCGGTCGACTTGCCCGCACCATTGGGGCCCACGATCACTGCGATCTGGCCCTTCTCCACCGCGATGGTGCAGCCATGCAGGATATCCGCCCCGCCATAGCCGCCGGTCATGGCATCGCCGATCAGAAATGGCTCAGACATCGCAAAGCCCTTTCCTCTTGGTGAAAATACCCCGGGGTTTGGGGCAGAGCCCCAAGGCCGACCCCACCTCGCGAATGTCAGCCATGGGCGGCCTCCTTCATCTTGTTCTTAAGCCCCGTGCCCAGATAGGCCTCGATCACCCGCTCGTCGGACCTGACCTCATCCACCGTGCCTTGTGCCAAGACCTTGCCTTCGGCCATGCAGATCACCGGGTTGCACAACCGGCCAATGAAATCCATGTCATGCTCGATGACACAAAAGGTATAGCCGCGCTCGGCGTTCAGTCGCAGGATGGCATCGCCGATGGTGTTGAGCAGTGTGCGGTTCACGCCTGCGCCCACCTCGTCCAGAAAGACGATTCTGGCATCCACCATCATCGTGCGACCCAGTTCCAGCAGCTTTTTCTGCCCGCCACTGATCTGGCTGGCCTTCTGATCGGCCAGATGGTCGATGGTCAAAAACCGCAGCACCTCATGCGCCTTGTCGCGCAGGCGGTCTTCCTCGGCCCGCACCGCGGCGCGGCGGAACCAGGCATTCCACAGCACTTCCCCCATTTGCGCGCCGGGCACCATCATCAGGTTCTCGACGCAAGACATCGAGCCGAACTCATGCGCGATCTGAAAGGTGCGCAAAAGACCCTTGTGAAACAACACATGCGGTGGCAGGCCGGTGATGTCTTCGCTCGCCATCCGCACCGTGCCGCTGGTTGGCTTCAACCGCCCCGCCACCACGTTGAACAAGGTGGTCTTGCCCGCGCCATTCGGGCCGATCAGCCCGGTGATCGAGCCGGTTTCAATGCGCAAGGACGCGCCATCAACGGCGCGAAACCCGCCAAAGTGGCGGTGCAGGCTGTCAACCTCGATCATCCCGTATCCCCTTGGTCCGCCATCATTTCATCCGGCATTTTCCGGTGCGGCGGAGTTCTTCTAAGGCAACGGCCCGGGGGTCGCCCGGGCCGCGCCGATGGCTTGGCTGTGCCGCTGATCAGCGGAACTTGACGGTTTCGATCTTGCCGTCCTTGATCTCGATCTCGCGGAAGTTGCCTGCAGACTCGCCGCCGCCGATCAATTCGACTGCCGTGGCGCCGATATAGTCGATGTCGGTGCCCGCCGCGATCAGGTCCAGTGCCTTGCCCAATTCGCCGGCAAGGATCGGCTCGCCCGGTGCATTGGCGACATCCATCACCTTGCCCGACCAGGCTTTCGACTCTGACGACCCCGCTGCCGCCATCGACAGCAGGATCAGCGCCGCCGCGTCATAGCTTTCCCCGGCATAGGCCGAGCTTGGGTCAAAGCCCGCCGCCGTGGCCAGCGCCTTGAACAACTCGGCGCCTTGCGAATCCGACCCCGGCAATTGCCCGAACGACCCGTTCAGCCCAGGCCCGATATCGGCCACAAGCTGCTCGCCCACCATGCCGTCGGGCAGCACGAAGGTTGAAAACGCGCCCGCATCCAGTGAGGCCTGGATGATCGACTTGCCGCCCTTGTCGGTATAGCCCGCCACGACCAGCGCTTCACCACCGGCGGATGCCAGCGAGCCGACTTCGGCCGAGTAGTCGGCCTTGTCGTCATCATGCGGGGCCGAGATCGTCACGCTGCCGCCTGCTGCGGTAAAGGCTGCGGCAAAGCTGTCGGCCAGACCCTTGCCATAGTCGTTGTTGGTATAGGTCACGGCGACCGATTTGATGCCCTTTTCCAGAATGATCTCGGTCATCACCACGCCTTGGCGTGCGTCCGACGGGGCGGTGCGGAAGAACAACCCGTCATCTTCGGCATCCGTCAGGCCCGGCGAGGTGGCCGAGGGCGAGATCATCGCCACGCCATTGGCGCGGGCCACGTTTTGCAAGATCGCCCCGGTCACGCCCGAACAGTCGGCACCCATGATGGCCTTGACGCCATCAGCGGTGACAAGCCGCTCGGCCGCAGCCGTGGCCGCAGCCGCGTCGATGCAGGTCGAGTCGGCGCGCACGACGCTGACGGTCGAGCCGGACATGAACTTGCCCGAGTCGTTGACTTCCTTGATGGCCAATTCAGCCCCTGCCGCCATGGCCGGGGTGATTGATTCCAGCGGGCCGGTAAAGCCCAGGATGATGCCAACCTTGACATCTTCAGCCTGCACAGCCCCGGCAAAAAGGGCGGTAGCAGCCGTGGCAAGAAGCAGCTTTTTCATTTTTGACTCCCATGTTGGATCGCAATCCTGCGGCGGAAATTAGTGGGGCGCGGCGCAAAAGAAAAGCGCCTAATCGCCCCGGCTCTTGCCGGCCTGTGCGGCGGTTGGCGGGCCTGCAAGGCTTACATCCCGTCACGGTTGCGCAGGGCTGCAAAACAGCGCTCGGGGCGGGCCGGCTTGTTTGACGCAAATGCCCTGCACACCAGAACAGATCATGTCCCGCACCAGCTTTGGCGTGCTTTGCACCGCCGCCGGGATGGAAAAATCCCTGAAGGAACGGCTCTTGACCAGATGGCAGGGTGCCGGTGCCGGACTCGGCGGGCGGTGGGGCGGATGACAGGTGCCGTCTGGCCTGTGGCATGGCCCCAAGGCCACGACCGGAAACCGGGTCAGATCGACAGCCGTGTCGGCGGCGTCGGCCCCGTGGTGCCGCGCTCGCGATACGGGGTGGTGTTGTAATGGCTGCGATAGAATTTGGAAAAATGCGACGGGCTGGCAAAGCCGCAGGCAAGCGCCACGTTGATCACGCTCATATCGGTCTGCATCAGCAGATTGCGGGCCTTGGACAGCCGAAGTTCCATGTAATAGCGCTTGGGCGAGCGGTTCAGATAGCGCCGGAACAGGCGCTCCAGCTGGCGGGTGGACATCTCGACCTGATCGGCCAGATCGGCGGGCGACAGCGGGTCTTCGATATTGCCCTCCATCATCTGGATGACCTGGCTTAGCTTGGGATGGCGCACGCCGATGCGGGTGGGGATCGACAGGCGCTGGGTGTCCTGATCGGTGCGGATGCTGGAATAGATCAGCAGGTCGGCCACGCTGGCCGCCAGATCGCTGCCATGGTCGGCGGCAATGAGCTTCAGCACCAGATCAATCGAGGAGATACCCCCTGCGGTGGTCAGCCGGTTGCCATCCATCACGAACACGGCTTTCGACAGCTTGACCTGCTCGAACTCTTCGGCGAACCCGTCCTGATTCTCCCAGTGGATGGTGGCTTTCTTGCCGTCCAGCAAGCCGGCCTTGGCAAGGGCATAGGCGCCGGTGCACATGCCGCCGATCACGGTGCCGCGCCGCGCCTCGCGCCGCAGCCAGTTCAGGATCGGTCGCGTGGTGGCGCGCTGCACGTCGATGCCGCCGCAGACCAGAATGGTGTCGTCCCGGTCCACCTCTGCCAGCCCCATGTCCAGCTTGAACGTCGCCCCGTTGGAACAGGTGGCCGCAACCCCGCCTTCGCCCGCCAGCACCCAGGTATAAAGCGGCTTGCCGGCGACATAATTGGCCAGCCGCAACGGCTCGATCGCGCCGGCAAACGACATCATGGTGAAACGGTCCAGCAGCACGAAGACAAAGCGCCGCGCCGGGGCGTGGTCGCAGCTCTTCTGGGCGCGGGCGGGCGGGGTGTGCATCTTGCGACCTGCATATGTCGGTTTTTCGGCATTTACGACAGGAAACATGGCGCACCGCAAGGGGCCATCCGGGGGCGTGGCCTTTGCCCTTTCGCCCTTTGCAATCTGCGCCCCAGACCGTATACAACGCCGCGACACGACAAACGACCCCGGACACGAGAGGGAGAAGGCCATGACCAAAGGCTGGCAGAAATCGGACTGGCGCGCGAAACCGCGGGTGCAGATGCCCGACTATCCCGATGCGCCGGCGCTGACGGCGGTTGAAGCCCAGCTTGCCAAGTATCCGCCGCTGGTCTTTGCCGGTGAGGCGCGCAAGCTGAAAAAGCAACTCGCCCTTGCCGCCGAGGGCAAGGCCTTTCTTCTGCAAGGCGGCGATTGCGCCGAAAGCTTTTCCGAATTCAGCGCCGACAATCTGCGCGACACCTTCCGCGTCATGCTGCAAATGGCCATCGTGCTGACCTACAGCGCCAAGGTTCCGGTGATCAAGGTGGGCCGGATGGCGGGCCAGTTTGCCAAACCGCGCTCGGCCCCGACCGAAGTGATCGACGGGGTGGAACTTCCCAGCTATCGCGGCGACATCGTCCACAGCTTTGAGCCGACGATAGAGGCCCGCCGCCCCGATCCGGCCCGCATGTTGCAAGCCTATACCCAGGCCGCCGCCAGCCTGAACCTGTTGCGCGCCTTCAGCACCGGCGGCTTTGCCGATATCCACCGCGTGCACAGCTGGACGCTGGGTTTTGCCGAACATGACAAGGCCGAACGCTACCGCGAGTTGTCAAACCGCATTTCCGATGCGCTGGATTTCATGACGGCGGCGGGGGTGAATTCGGAAACCGCCCATACCCTGACCACGGTCGATTTCTACACCAGCCACGAAGCCCTGCTGCTGGAATATGAAGAAGCCCTGTGCCGGGTAGACAGCATCAGCGGGCAGAACGTGGCAGGCTCGGGCCATATGATCTGGATCGGGGATCGCACCCGTCAGGTTGACGGCGCGCATGTCGAGTTTTGCCGCGGCGTGCTGAACCCCATCGGGCTGAAATGCGGGCCCTCGACAAGCGCCGAGGACCTGAAGGTGCTGATGGCCAAGCTGAACCCGGCCAATGAACCGGGCCGCCTGACGCTGATCGCGCGCTTTGGTGCGGGCAAGGTGCATGAACACCTGCCGCGCCTGATCAAGACGGTCAAGGAAGAGGGGGCCAATGTGGTCTGGTCCTGCGATCCGATGCACGGCAACACCATCAAGTCGCCGTCAGGCTTCAAGACCCGGCCGTTCAACGCGGTGCTGTCGGAAGTGCGCGAGTTCTTTGCCATCCACAAGGACGAGCGCACCATCCCCGGCGGTGTGCATGTCGAGATGACCGGCAAGGATGTGACCGAATGCACCGGCGGCTTGCGCGCGGTGACCGATGAAGACCTGTCCAGCCGCTATCACACCGCTTGCGACCCGCGACTGAATGCCAGCCAATCGCTGGAACTGGCGTTTCTGGTGGCCGAAGAACTGTCGGCGCTGCGCGAAGAGGGCCGCAGGGTGGCGCTGTAAAACCAAGTCTGGTTGTGAAATGGGCGGCACCGGGATGGTGTCGCCCTTTGGCGCTCAGGCCTTCACCAGCCGCAGATGCGGCACGCCCGGCTGGGCCCGTGGCGGGCGCAGATCCGGGGCGGCGATGGCGGGTGAGGGCAGGGCACTGTCTTGTGACAATGGCGGTGCCTGATGGCTTGCCCGCACCCGTTCCAGTTGGGCATCGCTGATCGAAAAGCGCCGCGGCGCGCGACCGATCTCGCCATCCAACTCCAGACAGCCGATCGCCAGATCGCTGGTGTCGCCCGCGCCCAGCATCGGCAGCACCTGCATGCGCCCGCGCAGGTTGCCCCGGCCAAGGCTGCGCTCGGCCAGCAAATCCAGCGTCAGGATCGCGGGCGTGCGGAACACGCGCTCAAGCTCGATCTGCAAGCGATCCCGCGCGTCACCCAGAAACAGGCAAGACATCGGCATGCCGCGAATATCCATCGCCATCAGATCGTTATAGACCATGCCCGCGATGCGAAACCGGGCAATGCCGGGGGCGATGCGTTCAATCAAGAAGCTGTGCTCCAATGCGTTTGCGATGCCGCGCGGGTCCACCTTGTCGCGGCGGGGAAGCATTTCGCCGTCACGCAACGCCTCCCAATAGGCGCGCAATTCGCTGATCATGCCCCCATCGCTGCGTCCCGTGCCACCCTTGTCGCGGCCTGTCCAACCAAAGCCCATACCCGTCACTCCTTGCACCCTGTCGCCCGATCCGTCCCTTTGTGCCAAGGGCCGCATCGCTTGCCGCGCCCGTCCTCTCTGCCCCATGTCCTGCCGGTCTACAGCCCGGCAAGGGTTAAGAATGGGCAAAGCCGCGGTCCCGAATTCCTTACGCAAGTGTTAATCTACACCAATCCGGATCGGCTATGGGCATGAATCTGGATGCATGGTAAACGCCACAATCGTCGTAAAGGGGGACCATGGATGACCGTTTCAATGACCGGATTTGCCGCCCGCAAGGGGCAGGGCGCGGGCTTCACCTGGGCGTGGGATATCCGGTCGGTGAACGGCAAGGGGCTGGACCTGCGGCTGCGGCTGCCCGACTGGGTGGATGGCCTTGAACTGGCACTGAGGGCCGAGCTGCAAAAGGCGCTGTCGCGCGGCAATGTCAGCCTGTCGCTGAGGGTCAGCCGCGAGGCAGAGCAGGCCGAAGCCGGTTTGCGCGTCAATGCCCCCGTGCTGTCGGCGGTTCTGGCGGCGTTGCGCGACGTCGAAGACGCGGCGATGGCGGTGGGGGTGACCTTGGGCCAGGCCACGGCCGCCGATGTTCTGGCGGTGCGCGGCGTGCTGGAAACCAGTGCCACCGACGACGATACCGCGCCGTTGCGCGCCGCCATACTGGCCGACCTGCCCGCATTGCTGGCCGATTTCAGCGCCATGCGCGCCGCCGAAGGGGCCGCCTTGCAGGCGGTGATCGCAGCCCAACTGGACCAGATCGCCGCCCTGACCGTCACGGCGCAGATCCATGCCGAAGCCCGCCGCCAGACCGCAAGCGCCGTGCTGCGCGAGGCACTTGCCCGCATCCTGGACCATGCCGATGGCGCCGATGAGGCGCGGGTGGCGCAGGAACTGGCGCTGATCGCGGTCAAGCAGGATGTCACCGAAGAGCTTGACCGGCTGCGCGCGCATGTTGATGCCGCCCGTTCCCTGCTGGCCGAGACCGGCCCGGTGGGCCGCAAGTTCGATTTCCTGATGCAGGAATTCATGCGTGAAGCCAATACGCTGTGCTCCAAGGCGCAGGCGCTTGAGCTGACCAGGATCGGGCTTGACCTGAAAACCGTGATCGATCAGATGCGCGAGCAAGTGCAGAACGTGGAGTGACGATGCAGCCGTCCGGCAAACGCAGGGGCCTTCTTTTGATCCTGTCCTCGCCCTCGGGCGCGGGCAAATCGACGCTGGCCAAGCGCCTGATGGCCTGGGATCCGACGATCCGGTTCTCGGTCTCGGCCACCACCCGCGCGCCACGCCCCGGCGAAGCAGAAGGGCGCGAGTATTACTTCAAGACCCGCGCCGATTTTGAGGCACTGGTGGCCGAGGGCCAGATGCTGGAACATGCCGAGGTGTTCGGCAACCTGTATGGCAGCCCGCGCGGCCCGGTGGAAACCGCGATGCACGAAGGCCGCGACACGCTGTTCGACATCGACTGGCAGGGCGGCCAGCAGATCCGCAACTCGGCGCTTGGGCGCGATGTGGTGTCGGTGTTCGTGCTGCCGCCGTCGATTGCCGAACTTGACCGCCGCCTGCGCGGCCGCGCGCAAGACAGCGACGCGGTGATCGCCGGGCGTATGGCCAAAAGCCGCGACGAGATCAGCCATTGGGCGGAATATGACTATGTGCTGGTCAACGACGATCTTGATCGCACGTTCAATGACTTGCTGACCGTTCTTACAGCAGAACGCATGCGCCGCGACCGCCAACCCGGCCTGTCGGATTTCGTGCGCACCCTGAACCGGGAGTTTGAGGCCAGATGATTTACGCGCTTGACGGTATCGCCCCGCAAATCGACCCGACCGCCTGGGTCGCCCCCGATGCCAACATCATCGGAAAGGTGGTGCTGGGGCAAGGGGCCTCGGTCTGGTTCGGTGCCACCTTGCGCGGCGACAATGAAGAGATCCGCGTCGGCGAAGGCTCGAACGTTCAAGAGGCCTGCGTGTTGCACACCGACATCGGCTATCCGCTGACCATCGGTGCCAATTGCACCATCGGCCACCGCGCCATGCTGCATGGTTGTAGCATTGGCGATGGCACGCTTATCGGCATGGGGGCCACCATCCTGAACGGCGCAAGGATTGGCCGCGGCTGCCTGATCGGGGCTTGCGCGCTGATCACCGAAGGCAAGGATATTCCCGATTTCAGCTTGGTGATGGGCAGCCCCGGCCGTGTGGTGCGCAGCCTTGACGCCGAGGGGCAGCTGCGCCTGCTGCAATCTGCGGAAGGCTACCGCGCCAACGCGCGCCGCTTTCGCGATGGTCTGGCCGCTAGACCTGCACAAGGATGATTTTCAGGCCCGGTCCCGCCGCCTCAAGCTCGCGCACGACCATCCGACCGTCTGGCAACGGTGGGGCCACCACCATCAACGGTCCGCGATAGTTTGCGGCGACAAGCGCCGCGATCACATCCAGCGCATCCATCTTGCCACCCAGCAAAAGGCACGCCACCACCGCATCTTGCAGGTGGTTCAACCCGGCACTGCCGATCGTTTCGGGATCCAGAGACAGGATCGGTCGATCGGCAGCAATCACCTTGGCCAAGGGTATCGGCAGACCAATACCGACAAACGGCCCGACGGTTCCGGTTTTCTGGGGTGGCTTGTCCGACCCATTGTCGGGAAAGGAATTGTAGACAGTCACCGAGTTTCTCCTTGGCGCAAAAGCGACACTAAAACTCGCACAAGCGGGTTACTTGACGCAACGTCACACCACCGTCCCCCCATTTTCCTATAAAGGTGATGCGGCCCGTATCAAGTCCTTATCTCGCCTTTGTCGCAGAAAACCGCTATGGCGTGACGCAAGAGTAAGCGTGGGTGTACGAAATGGTTGAAGCAGCGGTGTTGGACGGTATTCCGTTGCCTGCCTTGATTGTCGGACCGGACGAGCGGCTTTCAGCAATGAATGCCCCGGCACAGGCGTTTTTCGGGTCAAACATGCTGGGGCGGCACCATGCCATCTGTCTGCGCCATCCCGAGGTGCAGACGGCCTTGATGGCGGCGCTGACCCAAGGGCGGGCAGGTGTGGCGCGGCAGGTGGTGCCCGGCCCGTCGCAAGACGTGGTTCACCGGGTGACCGTGACGCCCCTTCCACGTCAGGCCGGGGCACTTTGCGTGTTCGAAGACCTGAGCGAGGTTGAGCAGATGGGCCAAATGCGGCGCGATTTCGTGGCCAATGTCAGCCATGAATTGCGCTCGCCGCTGACCGCGCTGACCGGCTTTATCGAAACCTTGAAAGGGGCGGCCAAGGATGACCCTGCCGCACGTGAGCGTTTCTTGACCATCATGGAGCGCGAGGCCGGGCGGATGAACCGCCTGATCCGCGATCTGTTGCACCTCAGCAAGGTCGAGGCCGAAGAACGGGTGCGCCCGACCAGCCGGGTCGACCTTCTGGATATCCTGAAATCCACCATGGCCACCTTGCGCCCCACCGCCGAGACGGCCAATGTTGCGCTTCGGCTGGAGGTGGCCCCTGGCCTTGCCACCGAATTGCCGGGCGATGCCGACCAACTGGTGCAGGTGTTCCAGAACCTGATTGAAAACGCCGTGAAATATGGCGGTGCCGGCGGCGAGGTGGTGGTCCGGGTGGCGGCAGACTATCTGCCCCGGTCGCCCGCGGTGCGGGTTGAGGTGATCGACAAGGGCGAGGGGATGGACCCGCTGCACCTGCCGCGCCTGACCGAGCGGTTCTACCGCGTCGACGGCCACCGCTCACGCGAAAAGGGCGGCACCGGACTGGGCCTAGCGATTGTCAAGCACATCGTCCAGCGCCATCGTGGCCGGCTGAAGATTGAAAGCGCCAAGGGCAAGGGCAGCACATTCACCGTGCTCTTGCCGTTGGAATAGCCGCTACAACCGTCCGATCCGCTCTGTCAGCACGGCAAAGAAACCATCGGCATCGACCGACCCGATGAACAGCGCGTTGGCCGGGCGGTTGCTGACACCCCACCAATCGGCCACCGTCATGCCCATGGTCAATTCGGAGGTGGCTTCGATCTCGACGTTGATGTGGCGGCCCTGAAACAGTTCGGGCCGGATCAGATAGGCAATCACGCAAGGGTCATGCAGCGGCGCGCCTTCGCTGCCATACTTCTGCATGTCGAAGCGTTCAAAGAAATCGGTCCATTCCGCCACCATCCGCCCCGGTTCGGTGCCAAGCGCCCGAAACGCCTCGATCCGCTTGCGGTTGGTCAGCACCTGATGCGTCACGTCCAGCGGCATCACCACCAGCGGAACACCTGATTTGAAAACGATCTCCGCGGCTTGCGGGTCAACGTAAATGTTGAATTCAGCCGCCGGGGTGATGTTGCCGACCTCGAAATAGGCGCCCCCCATCAGGATGATCTGCTGGATGCGGGCGGTGATGTCCGGCGCGCGCTGCATCGCCGTGGCGATATTGGTCAGCGGGCCCAGCGGGCACAGCGTGACCGTATGGGCCGCCTCGCGCCGCAGGGTTTCGATGATGAAATCAACGCCATGCTGGGCTTGCAGCGGCATCACCGGATCGGCCAGTTGCGGGCCATCAAGCCCGGTCTTGCCATGCACATGTTCCGCCGTCACCAAGGCACGCTGCAAGGGCCGATCACAGCCGGCAAACACCAGCGTGTCGGGCTTGTCGGCCAGTTCGCAAATGATGCGCGCATTGCGTTCGGTCAGCGGCAGCGGCACGTTTCCGGCCACGGCGGTGATGCCCAACACCTCCACATCCTCGGGGCTGGCAAGCGCCAGCAGGATCGCCACGGCATCATCCTGACCGGGGTCGGTGTCGATGATGATCTTGCGCCGGTGATGTGTCATCGCAGCCTCCGTTTTGCCCGCAGTCAATCGTCAGGTGCAGACTTTGTCCAGATATGGCAGCGGCAGAATGCGAAAGGCCCCGGAGGGTTTCCGGGGCCTTTCCTTTCCATCAATGCATTAGCCGTCGAAGTTCACTTCTTCTATCAGCTTCAGCGCCGCCGGACGCAGCTTGGCCACCTCGGTCAGCGGCATCGAATCCGGGGTAAACTCGCCCCAGCTTGCCACCAGATCGGACCGTTTGACGCCGGGTTTCACCGGATATTCGCTGTTGGTTTCGGCATAGATCGCCTGCGCCGCGTCCGAGGACAGCCATTCCATGAACTTGACCGCGTTGTCCTTGTTCGGGGCGGCCTTGGTCAGCGCCACGCCCGAGACGTTCAGATGGGTTCCGCCATCGGTGAAGGTCGGGAACACGATGCGCACGGTTTCGGCCGCCGGGCGCTGTTCGGGGTCGTTCATCATCTGGCCGATGTAATAGGTGTTGCCGATGGCAACGTCACATTCTCCCGCCGCAATCGCCTTGACCTGATCACGGTCACCGCCATTGGGCTTTTTGGCAAGGTTGGCTTTCAGCCCCTCCAGCCAGGCCTTGGTTGCCTCTTTGCCATGATGCGCCAGAACCGCTGCGGTCAGCGCCACGTTATAGTCGTTGGTGCCGGACCGAATGCAGATGCGGCCTTTCCACTTCGGGTCAGCCAGATCTTCATAGGTCGTCACCTCGCCATCGGCGACCCGGTCCTTGCTGGCATAGACGATGCGCGCACGTGAGGTCAGGCCGAACCATTGGTTGCCAGCATCGCGCAGGGCGGCGGGGATGTTCGCCTCCATCACCGCCGAGGTGACAGGCTGCGTCACGCCCGCATCGACGATCTGGGTCAGCCGCGCGATATCCACCGTCAGAACCAGATCGGCGGGCGAGCGCGTGCCTTCCGCCGTCAGGCGCTCGGCCATGCCATTGTCAACAAAGGCCACATTCACCTTGATGCCGGTCTCGGCGGTGAAGGCATCGACCAGCGGCTGGATCAGCTCGGGTTGGCGATGGGAATAGACGTTGATCTCTTGCGCCATGGCGGGCAGGGCCACCGAGGTCAGGGCGAGGGCGGCGAGCGACAAGCGGAGGGTCATGGTTGAGTCCTTTGGTCAGTAATTGCCAGCACAACAAACCTGACAAAAATACTTTGGTCAATAGGTATGTAATTTAGTCAGGTTTATTTCCTGCCTTCTCTTCGGCCTTCGCGCGGTTCCACAAGGCGTCCATCTCGGTCAGGTTTGATTGTGCCGGGGCACGACCGTCTTCGGCCAGCCAATCCTCGATGCGCTGAAACCGGCGGGTGAACTTGGCATTGGCGGCGCGCAGCGCGGCTTCGGGGTCCACCTCCAGATGCCGCGCGAGGTTGGCCATCACGAACAGAAGATCCCCCAATTCCTCGGCCACTTCGGCAGCAGTCAGGCGGTCACGCGCCTCGACCAGTTCGGCGGCTTCTTCGGCGATCTTGGCAACTACCTGATCGGTTGACGGCCAGTCGAACCCCACCCGCGCGGCACGCCTTTGCAACTTGACCGCCCGCATCAGGGCAGGCAGGCCAAGCGCCACGCCATCCAGCACCCGTGCCGGCCCGCGCTCGCGCGCCTTTTGCGCCTCCCAATCAAGGGTCTGCTGGGCGGCGGTCTTTGTGGTAATCTCTTCACCAAATACATGAGGATGACGCGACACCATCTTGTCGGATATGGATTTTATCACATCATCAAGATCGAACAGACCGGCCTCTTCGGCCATCTGCGCATGGAACACCGACTGAAACAGCAGATCGCCCAATTCGCCGCGCAACTCGCCCCACGCCTGCCGTTCGATGGCGTCGGCCACCTCATAGGCCTCTTCCACCGTAAAGGGCGCGATGCTGGCAAAATCCTGCTGCAGATCCCACGGACAGCCCCCTTCGGGCGCACGCAGACGGGCCATGATCTCGCGCAAGCGCGGCAACCCGCCCTCGGGATCGTGAACCAGACGGTCGCTTTCAGGGCGGGGCAAGGGGATGGGGGGCATTGCAGAGCCTTCCGATTTCAGATTTGATCAAAGGCTGGAATCCGAAGGAGAAGACCCATGCCTGTCCTGAACCGTATCGCGGCTTTTGCCGAAGAAATGAAGGGCTGGCGGCGTCATCTGCATGCGAATCCCGAACTGGAGTTTGCCTGCCACAACACCGCCGCGTTCATCGTGGCGCGTTTGCGCGAGATCGGGGTCGATGAAATCCACGAAGGCATCGCGCAAACCGGGATCGTTGCCATCATCAACGGCCGCGGTGCGGGGCCAACCATCGGCATCCGCGCCGATATGGACGCGCTGCCGATCGAAGAGGCAACCGGGGCCGCCCATGCCAGCACCATCCCCGGCAAGATGCACGCCTGTGGCCATGACGGGCATGTGACCATGGCTTTGGGCGCCGCGAAATATCTGGCCGAGACGCGCAATTTCGCAGGCCGGGTCGCGTTCATCTTCCAGCCCGCCGAGGAAGAGGGCGGCGGCGGCAATGTGATGGTTGAAGAGGGCATGATGGACCGGTTCGACATTGCCCGCGTCTTTGGCATCCACAATGCGCCCAACATTCCGCTGGGTCATTTCCAGACCACGCCGGGGCCGCTGATGGCCTCGGTCGATACGGCCTGGGTCACGGTCACCGGCAAGGGCGGCCACGCGGCCACGCCGCACGAGTGTATTGACCCGGTGGTGGCGGTGGTCGGCATGGTGCAGGCGGTGCAGACCATCATCCCGCGCAACGTCTATGCGATGGACGAGGCGGTGATTTCGGTCACGCAAATCCACGCCGGCACCACGGCCAGCAACATCATCCCCGAGGTTGCCACGTTCTGCGCCACGATCCGATCGTTCAAGCCCGAGGTGCGCGATTTGCTCAAACGCCGGGTGCTGGAGATCGTCGAAGGCCATGCCACCGCTTACGGCGTCACGGCCGAGGTCGATTATGACTGGGGCTATCCCGCCACGGTCAACCACCCGGCCGAGGCCGATTTTGCAGCCGGGGTGGCGGTGGAAATCTCGGGCGAGGCGGCGGTGGACGCCCGGGCCGGGCGCGAGATGGGGTCGGAAGATTTCAGCTACATGCTGCAAGCCCGGCCCGGCGCCTATCTGTTCATGGGCATCGGTCCGGGGGCAGGGCTGCACCACCCGGCCTATGACTTCAACGACGACGCCGCCCCGATCGGTGCCAGTTTCTTTGCCCGGTTGGTCGAGCGCGCACAGCCCTTGGTCTAAGGGCTGCGTGTAACGCGGTTCCGATGATCGGTCTGAATGTTTGACGCTCTGATCTGGGCACTTGACGCGCTGTCCACTTAGGACTGCGCACAGAATTGCGCATTCACCATTGGGGGAAAGCGGATGTTTTCCCGAAAGGCCCGCAGGCCTGTGATGTTGCAGGGGCGATCTGCAAGCAACATCGGTTTGTCAATCAGGCCACAAGTCTGCGCAGATTGCTAATAATTTCTTGACCGCTGCCCAGGCTGCCTGCACGTTTCACCAGAGGCGAGCAATAAAAATAAGACAGATCACAGGCGCACACCTATGCACGATATCGCATTCCGGTATCAGTATCGCATTTCAGAACGCACCCCTACGCCAACAACGTCGGGTGGCGCCGATCAGCGTGTTGAAACGATTGATGGCTGGACGATTGAGCTGGGGGTGGGCCTGCCATTGGCGCGATTGCGGCGCGAGACCGGCAAGCCTATGGGGCTTGTTTTCGGGATTGCAGTGGATGGTAACGGTGCCCTGATTGCGGGCGAGGATTATGGCGCACCTGACCCGTGTGATGGTTGGGATGCGGTGGAGCGTTGGATCGAAGGCATCAACGGGCGTTTTGGCAGCGTGTTGTCAGACGGCAAGGAGGTGCGGTTCTACAGCGATGCAAGCGGCATGATCGGCGCGGTGTATGATCCGAAGACCCGGCGGCTGGCCTCATCCCTGGCACTGTGTCTGGATCGACCGGTTCAGGACCGGGATGACTATGATCATGCTGCTGTAGCCGAGCGCGGCGCCCTGTATACGACCCTCGATACGCGAGACAAGGCAGCGCGACGCATGAACCCCAGCTGCTATCTTTCGTTGAATGATTTCACGGAAACGCGATTCTGGCCACGTCTTGGCAGCATCAAATTGGTCGATGAAGACTTGAGCAAGACATATGATTGGCTCGCCAAACGGACGCAGACAGTCATGTCAACCATCGCGCAGGCACACCGGACGTGGCTTGCGCTTTCCGGGGGACAGGACAGCCGCCTGTTGCTGGCCTTGGCGGGCCCCGCGGTCCAGAATCTTGAACGCAGTTTCACCCATGTCAGCAATTTCATGGGCAGAATTGACGCGTCAATTGCCGCGAGAATGGCGGCACAGGTCGGACTCGACCACGAAATACATGATCGTCGGCGTCACAAGGCCGTGCCAGAGCAGGTGCGCAAGGACGAAGAGGCGTTCTTGCGCAGCCTTGGCTTTCCTATGCGGCCCTCTCGGGAAATCTCGAACGGATTGATCCGTCGTCTGCCCGATGGTGTGGTTGTGTTCCGCGGGCATCAGACTGATATCCTGCGCGCAGTTTTCTCTGATAAAATCGGCGCAAAGGCCCGCAGACGCACGCAGTGGCAAATCAAACGTCTGATGCCGGTGCCTCGAACCGAGTTTGACACATCCGCCTTTGAGCGGTTTCAGGGCCGATATGAAGCATGGCGACAGGCGCTGCCGCCTTTTGCCGAAGCAAATTCCACCGATCTGATGTTTCTGGAGATCTATTACAGTTCGACCATTGGCTGTTCCTTTCCGGCTATGTCGCGGGTGTTCTATATGTCGCCTTTCAATGGAAGACGGCAGATCGGCCATGCGATGGCAATTGACGAGGCCTATCGGAAGTCAGGCTTTGCGGTGTTCGACTTGATCGCGCGCTGCAATCCGGGGCTGGCCGACATTCCGTTTGATTTTGAATTGGGGCCGGATCTGGCAAAACTGGACGATGCGGATCATGTCTCGCAGGCTGTTCAACCGCGTCGGGCAAGCACCCAGCAGCGGCTGGCGCGGATCGCATAGGCTGGTCAAGGTCCGGTGGGCAGGGCTTTGCCCTTTTTGTCATTGACCACAGCCCTCGGATGCTTTGTGCCAGACTTGACAGGCCGGGGCGGGTCGGGTCTTGTTGCAAGCTCCGGATCCGGCGCGTCTCCGAGGGCCAGAAGGACGACCATTTTGCCAACGGACGCACAGACATGGCTATGGAAGATGCAAAATCGCAGGTCGATACCGCCTTTACCCGCAAAGGGTTGCGTGGGTTGGCTTACGAGAACGCCTTTGGCGGGGCCACCAGTTTTCTGCGCCGCACCTATACCAAGGACCTGACCGGGGTTGATCTGGCGATCACCGGGGTGCCGTTCGATCAGGCAGTGACCCATCGCAGCGGCACCCGTTTCGGCCCGCGCGCCATTCGTGAGGCCAGTGCGCTGCAACCCTTTGATCCGCCCTATGGTTGGCCCACCAGCCCGCTGGAGGAGATGTCGATCATCGACTATGGCGATCTGGCCTTTGACTATGCCCATACCCCCAGCTTTCCGGGTCTGTTGACCGACCATATCCGCACCATTCTTGCCGCCGGGGTGGGCACGGTCACGCTCGGGGGCGATCATTTCATCACCCTGCCGATCCTGCGCGCCTATGCCGAAAAATACGGCCCGATGGCGGTGATCCATTTCGATGCCCATTCCGACCTCTGGGCCGACGACGACATGGACCGCATCGACCACGGCACGTTTTTCTACAAGGCGGTGAAGACCGGGGTGATTGATCCTGCGGCAAGCGTGCAGATCGGCATCCGCACCCAGTGCGACGATTATCTGGGGGTAGAGTTTATCGACGCCCGCACGGTGCACGAGGCGGGCGTGGCGCATGCGGTGGCGCGCGCCCGCGCAATCGTGGGTGACCGGCCCTGCTATGTGACCTTCGACATCGACTGCCTTGATCCCTCTGCCGCCCCCGGCACCGGCACCCCGGTCTGGGGCGGCTTGCAAACCTGGCAGGCGGCGGCGGCCTTGCGTGACCTTGCCGGGATCAACATGGTCGGCGGGGACGTTGTCGAGGTGTCACCGCCCTATGATACCACCGGGGCCACGGCGATTGCAGGGGCGCATGTCGTACATGAGCTGATCTGTCTATATCATTGGGCAAAAACACTAAAATGAAAAAATCATGGGTGCGCAACATGGGTCTTTTCACCGCCTTTCTGATCATTGCGGCCTTGGGCCTTGGGGCCTTTGTGCGGCTGGCCCCGACCGATGTGCAGGCATGGCATGTGGCCGTGCCCGATCAGACCGGGCCTTGGGACAGCGTGGTGCCGCTGACCGGCGGCGCAACGCTGCGCCTTTCGGCGGCCAAGGGCACGCCGCGTGACCTGCTGGCACGGCTGGATGCGATTGCGATGGCCACGCCGCGCACCACCCGCCTGGCCGGCACGCCTGAGGACGGGCGCATTACCTGGGAAACCCGCTCGGCGCTGTGGGGCTTTCCCGATTACACCACCGCCGAGGTGCGTGACGACGGGCTTTATGTCCGCGCCCGGCTGCGGTTCGGTCAAAGTGACCTTGGCGTCAATGCCAAACGTCTGACCGAGTGGCTAGAGCAGCTTTGATTTCCCCTTGGGGACAAATACCCTCCGGGGGTCCGGGGGTGGAAAACCCCCGGGCGGCGGCGCCCCTTGACCAATGCTGCGCAAAACGCCAAACCCCCGGCTATGGTCCCTCTCGACAAACTCGCCCAGATCACCCAGCGTTTCGAGTTTCTCGAAGCCCGGCTGAATGCCGGGGCGTCGCCGGCCGAGATTGCCACGCTCAGCCGTGAATATTCCGACCTCAAACCCGTGGCCGACCAGATTGATGCCTATCGGGCTGCGCTGGATGATCTGGCACAGGCCGAAAGCTGGCTGTCAGATCCCGAAATGAAGACCCTGGCCGAGGATGAGGTGCCGCACATCAAGGGCCGCATCGTCGAGATGGAACAGGCGCTGCGGCTGGCGTTGTTGCCGCGCGATGCCGCCGACGCCCGGCCCGCCATACTGGAAATCCGGCCCGGCACCGGCGGCGACGAGGCCGCCTTGTTCGCGGCTGATCTGTTGCGGATGTATCAGCGCTACGCCGAGGCAAAGGGCTGGCGTTTCGAGATCCTGGATCAGCAACTTTCAGACCTTGGCGGCATCAAATCGGTTACCGCCCATGTGCAGGGAGAGGGCGTCTTTGCCCGGCTGAAATACGAATCCGGCGTTCACCGGGTGCAGCGGGTGCCCGAAACCGAAGCACAAGGCCGCATTCACACCAGCGCCGCCACCGTGGCGGTGCTGCCCGAGGCCGAAGAGGTGGACCTTCAGATCCCCGCCAGCGACATCCGCATAGATACGATGCGCGCCTCCGGGGCAGGGGGCCAGCACGTGAACACCACCGATTCGGCGGTGCGGATCACCCATCTGCCGTCCGGGATGATCGTCACCAGCGCCGAAAAATCGCAGCACCGCAACCGCGAGATCGCGATGCAGGTGCTGCGCGCCCGGCTGTTCGAGCTGGAGCGCGAACGCATCGACAGCGCCCGCTCTGCCGACCGCCGCGCGCAAGTCGGGTCCGGCGACCGGTCGGAACGCATCCGCACCTACAACTTCCCCCAAGGCCGGATGACCGACCACCGCATCAACCTGACGCTGTATTCGCTGGGGCAGGTCATGGCAGGCGATCTGGATGCGATCATCGACGCGCTGCAAGCCGAGGATCAGGCGCATAAGCTGGCCGAGTCCGGGATATGACAACCTTGGCCCAGGCGCTTTCTGCCGCCATTGCCAGCCTGCGCGCCGCCGATGTGCCTGATCCGGTCCCCGATGCCCGCGCGCTTTTGGCCCATGCCGCGGGCATCGCGCCCGACCGTCTGACCCTGCATCTGCCCGATGTGGCCGGTGCGGATGTCCTTGAGCGCTTCGCCGCTTTGGTTCAGCGGCGGGTGGCGCGCGAACCGGTGTCGCACCTGATCGGCCATCGGCTGTTCTGGGGCCGCCGCTTTGCCGTGACCCGCGCCGTTCTGGACCCGCGCCCCGAGACCGAAACGCTGGTGGCAGCGGCGCTGTCGGCCCCGTTTTCCCGCGTGCTTGACCTTGGCACCGGCTCGGGCTGCATCCTGCTGTCGCTGCTGGCAGAGCGGCCTGATGCCACCGGGCTGGGCGTGGATCTGTCGCCCGATGCGCTGACAGTGGCACGGGCCAACGCCGCCATCCTTGGCCTTGACGCGCGCGCCAGCTTTGCCTGTGGCACCTGGTTCGCCCCGGTATCCGGCCGCTTTGATCTGATCGTGTCGAACCCGCCCTACATTGCCGCCGATGAGATGGCCGGCCTGTCGCCCGAGGTGCACGATCATGAGCCGCACATCGCCCTGACCCCCGGCGGCGATGGTCTGGCCGCCTATCGCGCGCTGGCCGCGGGGCTTGGCGCATATCTGGCGCCGAAGGGCAGGGTGCTGCTGGAAATTGGCCCCACACAGGGCAATCGGGTGTCGGCGCTGCTGAAAGCGGCCGGTTTTGCCACCAAGATCCTGCCCGATCTGGATGGTCGTGACCGGGTGGTGGCCGCGCATTTGCCCGAACCGGGCTGACAGGGATGGAATAATCGCCGCATTTGCACCGATCCAGCCGAATTTGTGCAGAATCGTCTTGTCAGCCTGATGCTGCCATGGTTATTCGAAACCAGTCGCTTTCACGGCGCGGTTGGCATTCCGGCTTCCGTCCCGACAGCACTGAAACCCGACCTTGTCTGTCATTCCCCTTTGGGGCCTCACCATCCGGGTGCAGCACAGCGGACAAATCGGATCATCTGGATCAAAGGACAAGATGCGCTCTTCCAAGTCCCGTCAGCGTTCAAAGCAGAACCGCCCACGCACCCTCGGCAACATCATCAACCGTGTTTTCGAAAGCTCTGGCCCAGAAAGCAAGGTGCGTGGCACACCGCAGCAGATCATCGAAAAGTATCAGTTGCTGGCCCGCGACTCGCAACTGTCGAATGACCGTGTGGCGGCCGAGAATTTCTTGCAGCACGCCGAGCATTACACCCGGCTTCTGGGGGAGGCGCAGCGCGAAATGGCCGCCGAACAAGAGGCGCGCCAACAACAGTCAGGTCAGAACGGCGGCCAGAATGGTGGCCAGAACGGCAGCCAGAACGGCCAGACCGGCGCGCGTGACTATCGCGATCCCGCGCGGTCCTGGCGGGATGATCGCAGTGCCGATGCCGGAAGTGATGACCAGCCGGATATGGCCGCCATCGAAGATCCGCGCGGTGCCGATGCCGGTCTTGTAGACACCCCCGAGTCGCGTCGCGATGGCCCGATTGATCCAGCCCGGCGTGAGGCGGCAAGCGATCAGCCCCGCCGTGATGACCGCCGCGAGGACCGCAACCGTCGCGCCGATCGTCCCGAGGGGGATCGTCCGCGCCCGCCCACCGAAAACCGTCAGCCCGGCGAAAACCGTCAGCCCGGCGAAAACCGTCAGCCCGGCGAGAACCGCCCGGCCGCTGAAAACCGCCCGCCCCGCGGGCCACGTCCGCCGCGCCCCGACCATCAGGCCGCTGTCCGCGCCGAACCCGCGGCCCCTGCTGCGCCAGAGGCCCCGGCTGCCGCCGCTGCACCGGCCGAGGCAGCCCCGACCGAGGCGGGTGCCGCCAAGCCCGCGCGTCGCGCCCGCGCGCCGCGCAAGCCCAAAGACAGCGACGATGGCGGCCCGGCCCCGCGCGAAGCTGCCGAATAAGCTGAAATCGAGCACTCTCAAACTGAACAGCGCAAAACCGCCGCCCCGCACCGGGCGGCGGTTTTCGTGTGTGCCGCAGGCGGTATCAGCGGGCCGCCACCGCCCGGGCCAGGGCGCAAAACTGCTCCAGACCAATCTCTTCAGCACGCTGCGTCGGCGCGATCCCGACCTTGTCCAACAGCGCCTCGACATCGCCACCCAAGCCTTTCAGGCTGGACCGCAGCATCTTGCGCCGCTGGCCAAAGGCCATCGCGGTCACCCGGCCCAGCACCGCCGCATCGGCGGGAAACCGCGGTGCTTCCAGCCGCGTCAGATGCACCACCGCCGAATGCACCTTGGGGGCGGGGGTAAAGGCCTCAGGTGGCAGATGCATCACGATCCGGGCGTCGGCCCGCCACTGCGCCAGCAGCGCCAGCCGCCCGTAATGCGCCCCGCGCGGCTTGGCCACAATCCGCTCGGCCACTTCTTTTTGGAACATCAAGGTCAGCGAGGTCCAGAAGGGTGGCCATATCTCGGGCGACAGCCAGCGGATCAGCAACTCGGTGCCGACATTATAGGGCAGGTTCGACACCACCCGGATCGGCGCGGTCAACCGTGCGGCCACGTCCAGCTCCAGCGCGTCCCCCTGCACAATCTCCAGCCGACCCGGATGCGCCGCGGCGATCTCTTGCAGCGCCGGCACGCAGCGCGGGTCTTTCTCCACCACAAGCACCCGCCGCGCGCCCTCGGCCAACAGCCCGCGCGTCAGCCCACCGGGCCCCGGCCCCACCTCCAGCACATCGCAAGCCGACAGATCGCCCGCCATCCGGGCAATCTTGGCGGTCAGGTTCAGGTCCAGCAGAAAGTTCTGCCCCAACTGCCGTTTTGCCACCAGATCATGCGCCCGGATCACATCCCGCAGGGGCGGCAAGCCGTCAATCGTTCCCATCCCGGCTGCTTTCTCCTTCCAAAAATACCCCACGGGGGTCTGGGGGTGTGAAACCCCCAGCGGTATCCCCCAAGCGCGCCGCCTAGCGCGCGCGCGCCGCCGCCATCTGCCACGCCATCCGGCAGGCCGCAACCAGACTGTCCGGCAGCGCCACGCCCTTTCCCGCGATGTCAAACGCCGTGCCATGGTCGGGCGAGGTCCGAATGAACGGCAGGCCCAGCGTCACATTCACCCCGCCGTCGAAATCCAACGTCTTGATCGGGATCAGCGCCTGATCGTGATAGGCGCAGACCGCCGCATCATAGCCCGCCCGGGCGCGGGCATGAAACATTGTGTCGGCGGGCAGCGGGCCGACAATGGCCATGCCCTCGGCCTGTAATCGCGCCACCAGCGGCGCAATCATCCGCAGATCCTCCCAGCCCATCGCCCCGCCTTCGCCGGCATGCGGGTTCAGCCCCGCCACAGCGATGCGCGGGCGGGCAATGCCGAAATCGCGGATCAGCCCGGCATGGGTCAGCCGGATCGTCTGTTCCAAAATCGCGGCGGTCAGCGCCTGTGGCACCTCGGCCAGCGGGATGTGGATGGTGGCGGGCACCACGCGCAAGGCATCGCAGGCCAACATCATCACCACCGGCACATCGCCTGCCAGATGCGCCAGATATTCGGTATGGCCGGGAAAGCCAAAGCCCGCACCGTCCTTGAGTACCTTCTTGTGGATCGGGGCGGTCACCAGCGCCGCGGCATCCCCCGCCTGCACCAGACCCACCGCACGCGCGATCACGTCGATCACGCCTTGCGCATTGGCCAGATCGGGCAGTCCGGGCGTGGTTGGGGCGGCAAAGTCATGTGGCAGCACCGGCAACACCTGCGGCGCGACCGCCACGGCCTCGCCCGCCGAGCCAACCGCCTGCCATGCGCTGCCCTGCGGCAGATGGCGCGGATCGCCCAGCCAGACAAAGGGCACAGTCGCGCCCAGCACGGCGCGGGCTTTCACCGCAAGCTCTGGCCCCACGCCAGCCGGTTCGCCGCAACTCATCACCAGAGGTTGCATGGGTCAGGGCGTCTCGATGAAGGCTTCCGAGCGCAACTCTTCCAGATAACCTTCGGCAAGGGCGGTCAGCTTTTGCGTGGTCAGTTGCTCGCGCAGCGCCGCGCGATTGATCGCAGGCTTGGCCGGTGCATCGTCGGCCGACGCCGCCACACCGATCGCGCCAGGCGGCAGCTCGGGTTGCGGTGCGCGCCCGCACAGCATCAGGAAAACCCGCCAGCCACCGCGCGTCAGGGCGGACGAGTATTCCCCGGCATCCAGTTGCGCCAGTTGCAGGCCAACGTCGGAAGGAATTTCGGCCATGGTCCGCGTCGACACCGTCAGTCGATCGGCAGGCAGGCCGCGGGTCTCGGCATAAAGGTCTTTGCAACTGTCCAGCCGATTGCCCAAGGCCGCGGCCTCGGCCAGCGCCTCGGGTGTGTTGGGCAGCAGGAATTCGGCGTATTCTACATCGATGGTCCGCGCCTTGGCTGAAGTGTCTTCGGTCACGTCGCGCAACTGAAAGATCGCCACCGCATTTGGCAGGGTGATCGGGTCGGACACCTGACCCGGCCCCAGTTGCAGCACAAGCTGCACGATCTGCGGTGGCAGGTTGCTGGCCGGCGTCCAGTCCAGCCGTCCGCCACGCCCGGCAGAAGGCGAGGCGGAATAGCGCCGTGCCGCCGCGGCAAAACCGGCCTCGCTGCTGATCTCGGCTTTCAGCCGACGCGCGACCTCAAGCTGCGGCGCGGGGTCGCCCTCCACCGGCAGGATGATTTCCGACATCAGCAGTTGGACCGGCTTTTGTCCGATGACGGTTTCGATGGCGCGGTCGATCTCGGCCTCGCTGATCGACACGCTCGGCAGGAACCGGCCCCGCACCAACTCGCGGAACAACAGACCGTTGCCGACGAAATCGCGGAAGGTCTCGGCCTGCACCCCGGCCTGCGCCAGCGCTTCGACGAATTGCTCGGTGCTCAGGTTGGCGCGGCCGGCAAACTCTTCCATCCCGGCCGCCATCTGCCTCGGCGTCAGCCGCAGGCCAAGGCGCTTGGCCTCGGCGGCGGCGAGGCGGTCTTGTGTCAGGCCGCGCAGCGCCTCGGTCTCGGGGTCGCCGGGGCTGCGCAACAGCCGCAGGAACAGTTTGCGCTGTTCCAACTCATAACGGGTGATCGCCATGCCGTTGATCTTCAACACCGGCTCGAACAGCGATGTGCCTTGGGCAAGGACGGGCCATGCAGACATAGCCAGCGGTGCCGCCGCCAGTGCCAGAACCGCGGCTGTGCGGGCAAAGGCCCGAAGCGAAGAAAGAAAAGCTGTCGTCATCTGGTTCGCCGTCACTTGCTTGCGCCCTTTATCCTGTCGCATCCCGTCGTCTTCGCGGCCCTGCACCTAACGCCTGCAGACACGCGAAGGCCCTGCCACCCCGCCCGATCCAAAGCCGACCAGATCTACGGAGAGGCCGAAATCCGTGGTCGGTGTCACATTAGTCGAGGATGTAAAGCGACGCGAGAGTGAAAGATCAACCAAGACACATTCGTTGCGATACCTCAGGCCAAGCGCCGCCCGGTTGGTGCGGTTGGCCTCTATGTCATAGCGGGCGCCGGCACTTGCCGTCCAGCTTTCGGTCATCTTGTAACTGCCATCAAAGGCAATCTCGGCAATATCGGCGGGCCGGTCTTCTGCGGTATCGGCGGACAGAAAGACATAAGACCCGGTCAGGCCATAGCGTTCGCCCGACAGGTTCAGCCGGGTTTCCGATTTGGTCAGCGACAGATCATCATCCATCAGCAAGCGCTGGGTCAGGCCAAGACCCTGAGGCAGGGTCAGCTGCGCCGCAATCAGCCAGTCAGAGCGTTTGCCATCCAGCCCGGACGCCGCCGAGAACTGGCCCTGATCATCGGATCGCAGCACCCGCCCGGCAGCGGCGCCCAAGGTCCAGCCGGCCGGATCGACACGGGTATAGGCCAGGCCCAGGTTCAACCGCGCCCCGCGTTCCACCGCATCCGATCCGGGGTAGCGGTTCAGGGCAAACAGGTTGCCCTCGTCGAACTCGACCAGGATCGAGTCTTCATTGGGCAAGGTCTCGGTGCCCTTTGGCGACCAGACAAATTGCGCCACGGGTTCAATCACGTGACCCACACCATTGGCCGCAGTCTTTGCCCAGGGCCAGCGCAGTTCCACCGCCACGGCAGGATGGCTGCGGGTGGTGCTGCCGCCAAATCTGGCATCCTCGGCGATCCGGTAGGCATCCGTCGTTACTTCGGCAAGCGTGCTGGCGACCATGCCCCAGGGCAAGGTCCAGTTGCGCCGCCAATCCAGCCGCAGCGACGCGCGGGCGACATCGCGGCCATCGGCTATCGTGTCAAGGTCGGCGGCGCTGTCATTGGGGTCTTGCGAGCTGCGATAATGCGCGTGGGTCTGAAACCGCAATCCCGTTTCGCCGCCCAGAACGCCGCCCGAAAACCGGCGGTGAAAGGTGAAGTCCGAAATCACCGTTGGCAAGGATGAGTTCACCTCATCGGCGCGGATCGAGCTGATCCCGATCAGGCGGCCGGCAATATATTCGTTCCGCCGGGTGCGGCTGACCATGACCTCGCTGTGCAACCGGTCATAGTCGGGCAGACCGTAATCCAGCAGATAGGACGGGTCGCTGACCACGATGCCATCAAACCGAAGCTCGAAGTCGCGCGGCAGATCGAAGCTGCCTATGGCTGTCAGGTAATGCCGGGTCTCTCCGGGCAGGATGGCATCGCGCGACAGCGCACCGTTCAACTCGATCTCGCCGGTGGAAAAGGCCTGGCGATAGCGCAACTCGACTGTGCGGCCGGACTTGCTGGACAGGTAGGGCGTGATTGTCAGGTCGCGGTGCGGCCCGATGGTCAGGAAATACGGCAGCTTGACCCCGGCCCCAAGCCCCGAAGTCGTGCGCACACTCGGCAGCAAGAAGCCGTTGCTGCGGGCAATGGTCGGGTCTGGCATCCGCAGACGGGGGAAATAGATCACCGGAACGCCACCGACGCGAAACTGCGCGTGATCAAAATAGATCTGGCGCTCTTGCTGATCGTGCAAGATACGGCGGGCGCGGATTTCCCACAGCGGTGCCTTGGCCCCTGCACAGATCTTGCACGACGAGGCGACGGCGTTTTCCAACTGCGTATAGCGCCCGCCCACCCGCAGGATCTGGCTGGCCGCAAGCTGCAATTCGCGGTTCAGCACCAAACGCGCGCTTTGCAGCACACCTTCGGTCAGGTCGGCCGACAGATCGGCCTGACGGGCCACAAGGATCGCGGTGTCGCCATCGACCATGACGATCGGCCCGTCAATGGTCAGCCGATCCTGCGTGCGGTCATAGACAATGCGTGAGGCGCGCAAGGTGCGGCCCTTATAGAACACCTCGACCCCGCCTTCAGCCACCAACTGCCCGGCGGCATCGACCCGCACCGAATTGGCGACCAGTGCGGCCATGTCCTGCGCGTCCATGTCCTGCGCTGCCATGTCCTGCGCTGCCAGCCGATGCTCCGGAAGCGCGGCCAAGAGGCCCGCTGCGACCAGACCCATCGCCAGTTTGCGCAGGAAGGCAAGCCGGGCCATCAGCCATCCTCCAGATGCAAAAGCAAGCCAAGCGCCAGCAAGACCGCCGCCAGCGGTGCCGCCCAGCCCGCGAGCAAGATCGGGATTTGTCCGTTGTTGCCAAGGATCTGGGCGAAGTTGCGCAAAAAGAAGATCGCGAAACCGCCCAGAATGGCGAACAGCACCATCACGCCGGTCTTGCCAAAACGGGCGTGGCGCATGGTAAAGCCGGCAGCCACCAGCACCATTGCGGCCAGCAGCAAAGGCTGCGCCAGTTCCATCTGGTACCAGACCCGGTGCGCGCGGGCCGAAAACCCGGCCCGCTCCAGCCCGGCGATATAGTCGGGCAGGTCCCAGAACGGCACGGCAGACGGTTCGCCAAAGCTGTCGCGGATGCGCTCTCGTGTCAGGTTCGACGGGATGGTGGCGTCGGATGACAGGGTTACGGCCTCGCGCTCGGGGTTCGGGACAGACATGTCCCATCGCTTGGCCCCCGTCAACGCCCATGCACCGGGTTCCAGCCGCGCACTTTGGGCCTCGACCCGGACAGAGGGCAAGCCATCGGTTCCGAACAAAAGGAAGGTCACACCGAACAACTCGGTTCCGTCTGTATTGGCCCGCATCGCGCGGATCACGGTCTGACCCGCGTCGCTGCCCTGACGCAGCCACAGCCCGCTGTCATCAAGCGACAAGGTGCTGACCGCGCCATCTGCTGCCGCCGACCACAGCCGATCATATTCCTTTTGCGTCGCCGCGACCAGCGGGTTGAACACCGCCACCGCCACGCCGCCCACCACCAGCGCCACCAGAAGCGGTGCCAGCAGGAAGCGCATCGCCGACCGTCCCGCCGCCCGGATCACCACCAGTTCCGACGACCGGGCAAGCGTCAGAAACATCGCAATCGCCGCCAGAATCGTGATCAGCGGCAGGATGCGATACAGGCTGGCGGGGGTGTTCATTGCGGCCAGATGCAGCGCCTCGGCCGTGCCGATGCCCCGCCCGGAAAACCGGCGCAACTGCTCGACCATGTCGATCAGCATCATGATCGCCCAGAAACCGGCCAGGACCTGCAGGAATGCCATATAGAATTTGCGGGCAATATAGCGCGACAGGATCATGCCACGGCCACCCCATCCCTTGCCCGACGCCCAAGCCAGCGCGGGCGCTGTGAGAGCCACAGCAACAAGATGCCCAGACCGATGCCGATGATCGGGGCTGCATAGACAGCGGGCCAGGCACCCTCTTGGCGCTTGGCAAGGCCCGCGCCCTGGGTTCCGATCAATTGCACCAGCACCAGCAGCGCCACCGCCACCCCGATCTGCCGCCACAACCCAAAGCGGCTGAACGCGCCCAGAAGCAGCGCGCCAAAGCCGATCATCGCAGCGCCCACCGCCAGAAACGGCTGCGCAATCCGTGCGTGGCCTTCCAGCTGCAAAGCTGCGCGGGACACGCCGAGTTCGTCTTGCAGCTCATCCGTGGCCCGCAGCAGATGCAGCGTCGGCACCTCATCAAGGCTGCGTCGGTTGCCGCGGTCGTCGCCCAGCATGGCCGCAAGATCATAGGTCACATCGGCAAAGCGCGTCACCGACAACAGCCGGGTGGCATGGGTCAGTTGCTGGGTCATGCCATCAAACATCAACAGCTTGGGCCCCTGATCGCCGCGCGCCAGATAGGCCCGGCGGGCGGTGTAGGTGCGGGTTTGCCCTTCCGACCGGTCATCGGACAGAAAGATGTCGCGCAACTCTCCGGTCTTGCTGATCTCACGGATATAAAGGGTCAGCCCCTTGGCTGGATGCATGAACTGCCCGTCACGCAAAAAGCGCGCCGTGACATTGTCGGCAATCTCGGCGCTGCGGGCGGCAAGGCTGACACTGCTGGCGGGCACCAGCACATGCGTCAGAACCGACATCATCACCATCACGAGCAGCCCGAAATACACCACCGGTCGCGCCAGACGAAAGGACGAAAACCCGGTGGCCTGCATCACCACCAGCTCACTGTCGCCGATCAGCCGGTTGGCCACATAAACTGCCGCCACAAAGGCGGAAATCGGCAGCACCAGGCGAATGACATTGGGCAGGGTCAGCAGGGAAAACTCGATGAACACCAGCGCCGACTGGCCGTCACCGATCAACCGGTCGAACAGGCCCACCGCCTGATTGACCCAGTAGATCGACACCAGAAGCAGGGAAAAGAAGCCAAACAGCGCAAGAAGTTGCGACAGCAGGTATCTGTCAAATCTTGCCACGGCTTCAACGGCTCCTTCACGCGCAACGGGGCAAGATTAGGCGACTTGTGAAGGATTGGAAACTCATATCTGGTCAATCCGCAGGGGGCGGGCTAGCCTCCGTTGCAACAACGACCCATCACCAGTCCCGATGCGAGGAAACTATGTCCCACCCTGTGCCCATCCAGTTTCGCGAATCCGACGCCGAAGCCCTTGCCCTGTGTGCCGGGCGTGTTGCGGTGGTGGTCGATGTCGGCACCTTGCCGCCGCTTGCCAGACGCCTTGACAAGCTGACCCGCGGTGCCGTGGCGCGGGCGGTGGCATCGGACAGCTTTGCTCGGCTGAAACCCGGTGAGGGGATGGAGCTGGCCTTTCCGGCGGGGATGCAGGCCGAGGCGCTGCACCTGATCCGCCTGCCGCGCAAGGCGACCGTGGCCGAGGCGCGCAAGGCCGGGGCAACCGTGGGCCGCGCACTGTCGCCGAAAGGCACGCTGGTGGTGGCCGAGGCGCATCCGCAAGCCGCCGACATCGCCTTTGGCCTCGCGCTGCGGGCCTACGATTTCACCACCCACAAGACCGGCGAAAAAACGCTGCCCGGTCCGGTGACGATGATGGTTGCCAAGCCCGAGGCCGTGGCCGCCGAAGCGCGCGCCGGGGCCGCGGTGGCCGAAGGCGTTTTCTTCACCCGCGATCTGGTGAACGAGCCTGCCAATGTGCTGACCACCTTCGACTTTGCCGCCCGTCTGGCCGCGATGCACGAGCTGGGGCTGGAAGTGGAAATCCTTGAGGAAGACGACCTGCTGAAGCTGGGCATGGGTGCGCTTCTGGGCGTCGGCATGGGGTCGGAAACCCCGTCGAAGGTGGTGGTCATGCAATGGAACGGCGGCAAGAAGGGCGATGCGCCCTTTGCGCTGGTCGGCAAGGGCGTGGTGTTCGACACCGGCGGCATCTCGATCAAGCCCGCGGCGGGCATGGAAGAGATGACGATGGACATGGGCGGCGCAGGCGTCGTGGCAGGTGTCATGCGCACCCTGGCGATGCGGCAGGCACGGGCCAATGTGGTGGGCATCGTCGGTCTGGTGGAAAACATGCCCGATGGCCGGGCCCAGCGCCCCGGCGATGTGGTCACCTCGATGAAGGGTGACACGATCGAGGTGATCAACACCGATGCCGAAGGCCGTTTGGTGCTGGCCGATGTGATGTGGTATGCGCAAGACCGCTTCAAACCCTGCGCGATGATCAATCTTGCCACCCTGACCGGCGCGATCATCGTCGCACTTGGGCATGAAAACGCCGGGGTGTTTTCCAACGATGATGCGCTGTGCGACGCCTTTTTGAGGGCTGCCAAGGCCGAGGGGGAAGGGGCCTGGCGCATGCCGATGGGTGAGGCCTATGACGCCAAGCTGAAATCGCGCATTGCCGACATGATGAACGTCGGCGGGCGCGAGGGCGGCGCGATCACCGCGGCACAGTTTCTTGCGCGCTTTGTCAAGCCCGACCTGCCATGGTGCCATCTGGATATTGCCGGGACGGCGCTCTTGAAAGCCGAAAGCACTCTGGCCCCCAAGGGCGCCACCGGCTGGGGCGTGATGGCGCTGAATCGGCTGATCCGCGACCGGTTCGAGGCGAAGTAACGCCCGATGGGCATCGTGATGTTCTACCAGCTGACACGCTCTGACGTGGAGCAGACGGCACGTCTGCTTCTGACGCGTGCGCTGGGGCAGGGTTGGCGCGTCATGATCCGCGGCACCGATCCGGCGGCGCTTGACCGGCTGGATGCGCGCCTTTGGCTGCATCCCGAGGGCAGCTTTCTGCCGCATGGCCGCGCGGGCGGGCCCGACGACGCCCGCCAGCCCGTGCTGTTGGGCACCGGGGGGATTGTCAATGCCGCCCAAGCCCTGATGCTGATCGACAGCGCCGAGGTCTCCGAGGCCGAGGCCCACGCGCTGGACCGGGTCTGGATCCTGTTCGATGGTGCCAACCCCGACCGGCTGTCGCACGCGCGGGAGCAATGGAAGCGCCTTACCGGCGCCGGATTGTCCGCGCAATATTGGTCGGAAGACAGCGGCAAGTGGGAAAAGAAGGCCGAAAAGACCTGAAGCGGGGTCGCGTGCCGCAAATCTGCGCCTCCGGCGGGAGTATTTCAAAAGCAGCAATGCCATTGCGCGCGCCCCTTGGATTTGCTGCTTTGCAAATACTCCCCGCGGAGCGTGCCAAGGCTGCGGCCGGGTGCTGCGCCGCAAGATCAGCGCCGCAGGATCATCTGGCCATCGGCAATTTCGATCCGGTAGCGGCGCAGATAGGCCATGCCCAGAAGCGAGCCGTCCATGTCGCCTTCGGTCACCACGGCGTTCAGGCCGGTGTCGGTGTGGGGGCCCAGTGTGATTGTCTCCAGCCGGACACGGGCGGTTCGGACAAGGCCATTGGCGGTGTTTGCCTGACCCAGATAAAGCAAGGATGCGGGATCAATGCCAAGCCGGCGGGCATCGCTGCGTGACAGCACGATGTCACTTGCGCCGGTGTCGACCATGAACGGCACCTTGGTGCCGTTGACCTCGAGCACCAGATAGTAGTGCCCATCTTCCGAACGGGGCAGGCGAATGGCGTCGCCCTCGATCACCGCCTGACGGGGCAGAACATCGGTGCGGATGTCGGACCAAAGGCCATAGCCCGCCATCAGGCCCAGAAAGATCAGCCCCCAGGCCATGGCGACCCGCAGGGCCTCGCCCATGCGCTTGCGGTATTCGACCAGAACCCAGCCCGCGACCGCCGCCAGCAGCAGGCCCAGATAGGCAAGTCGTGCAAGGCTGTCGTTGTCCATTCGCCCCTCCTGTCGGTGGGCGCAAGCTAGGGTGGCGGCGGCGGGGATGCAATCGGGGCTGGGTCAGATCAGCCCGGTCTGGCGCACACCGTCGATCACGAATTGCACCGACAGGGCGGCCAGCAGCATGCCCAGAAGCCGGGTCACCACCAGATTGCCGGTGCGGCCCAGCACACGTTCCAGCGGCGCGGCGGCCAGAAAGAACAGAAAGCTGACCAGCACCACCGAGAGCATCAGCCCGATCACCAGCCCGGTGGCCATCCAGTCGCCGCCGGCCTGGCCGGTCAGCAGGATCATCGTGGCAATCGCGCCAGGCCCTGCGATCAAGGGCGTGGCCAGCGGGAACACCGACGGGTCATGGTCGGGGTCTGCGGTCTGGTTTTCCCGCCGCTGGGTGCGGCGTTCAAACAGCATGTCGAGCGCGGTCAGGAACAGCAGGATGCCGCCTGCGATACGGAACGCGGGCATCGAGATGCCGATGAAGGTCAAGATCGACTCGCCCGCCACGCCGAAGAGCAAGAGCAGCGCGGCGGCGATCAGGCAGGCGCGCAAGGCGATGGTGCGGCGGCGGGCCGGGGTCATGCCGCTGGTCAGGGCGATGAACATCGGCACCAGCCCGATCGGGTCCATCACCACGAACAGGGTTGTAAAGCCGGTGATGAGGAAGGCGAGGTCCATGGCCGGGAGGCTAGCCGCTTTGTGCCCTGCGATGCAAGGGGGCGGGTCGGGTGTCTCGCTGTGTTACAAACAGGGAATCATTTAAAAGCATAGGCTTGAGGAATTAAATTAACGGTTTGTTCAGACTTTGGGGGTGTCGCGGGCCGCCCCCCCCACCCCATCCCTTCCCCACGAGGGGGGAGGGGGCGGTCGGTGAATGGGGGTGGGGTTTGGGGCCGGGCCTTGCGCGGCAGCGCCCTGGACCCTGCGGCGCGTCAGACTGGGGTATTTGGTTCGGGCGTGTGCCGCCTTTGTGGTTGGGGGCTGGTGTGGCAGCGCTTGGCTGCCCCCCACCCCATCCCGCCCCCACGAGGGGGGCGGGGGCTGTAGCCGGGACCGTGCACCGTCAGGCGGCGGCGGCTTCCAGCTTTTCCTGCGCGGTCAGCCAAAGCGCCTCGGCCTTGTCGAGGCCGTTCATCACCTCGGCGTATTTCTTGTTCCAGGTTTCCAGCTCGCCCACGCGGGCGGCCTCGTAAAGCTCGGGGTCAGCAAGCTTTTTCGCCAGCTTGTCGCGCATGTCGTTCAGCTTGGCCAGCCGTTCCTCGCATTTGCGGACCTCGGCCTTGAGCGCGAGGATTTCATCCCGGCTGGCTTTCTTTGGCTTTTCCACGGGTTTCGCGGCGGGTTTTTCCACCTCGTCCCCGGCCAGAAGCATGCGGCGATAGGCCTCCAGATCCTCGGTGAAAGGCGTGACCGCGCCGCCCTTGACCAACCAGAGCCGGTCGGCCACCAGCCCCAAGAGGTGCATGTCGTGGCTGACGAGGATCACGGCACCCGAATATTCGGTCAGCGCCTCGACAAGGGCTTCGCGGGATTCGATGTCCAAGTGGTTGGTCGGTTCGTCGAGGATCAGCAGGTGCGGCGCGTCGATGGTGGCCAGAAGCAGCGAGAGCCGCGCCTTTTGCCCGCCCGAAAGGCGGCCGACGATAGTTTCGGCCTGATCCGCGCCAAGGCCAAATCCCGCAAGCCGCGCGCGCAGGCGGGGCTGGCCCTCGGCCGGGCGCAGGCGTTGCAGGTGTTGCAGCGGGGTTTCGTCGATGAACAATTCATCGACCTGATGCTGGGCGAAATAGCCGATCCGCAGTTTCGACGAGCGGGTGATGCGGCCCGCCATGGTTTCGAGTTTGCCCGCCAGCAGCTTTGACAGGGTCGATTTGCCTTCGCCGTTGCGGCCCAGAAGGGCGATGCGGTCGTCCTGATCAATGCGCAGGGACAGGTTCTTCAGGATGGCCGGGCCGCCATAGCCGACGGCGGCGCCTTCCATGTTGATGATCGGCGGCGACAGTTCCTCGGGCGCGGGGAAGGTGAAGACCACCTTCTTGGCATCTTCCGGCGCGGTGATCGTGGTCATCCGTTCCAGCATTTTCACCCGGCTTTGCGCCTGCACCGCCTTGGACGCCTTGGCCTTGAAGCGGTCGACAAAGCTTTGAAGATGGGCGCGGCGGGCCTCTTGCTTTTTTGCCTCGGCTTGCAGGACGGCGCGGCGTTCGGCGACTTGCCGCGCGAACTGGTCATAGCCACCCTGCCAATAGGTCAGCTTGCGGTTGTCAAGGTGCAGGATGCCCTGCACCGCGCGGTTCAGAAGGCCGCGGTCGTGGCTGATGATCAGCACGGTGTGCGGGTATTTCTGAAGGTAGGCCTCCAGCCACAGCGCCCCTTCCAGATCCAGATAGTTTGTCGGTTCGTCCAGAAGCAGATAGTCGGGCTGCGCAAACAGCACGCCCGCCAAGGCCACGCGCATCCGCCAGCCGCCGGAAAAATCGGAACAAGGGCGCTTTTGCGCCTCGGCATCAAAGCCCAGACCGGCAAGGATGCTGGCGGCGCGGCCTTCCGCGCTCCATGCGTCGATGTCGGACAGGCGGTGCTGGATTTCGGCGATGCGGTGCGGGTCGTGGGCGTGATCGGCCTCGGCCAGAAGGCTGGTGCGTTCCTCATCGGCTTGCAGCACGGTGTCGATGAGCGAGGTGGAGGAGGAGGGCACCTCTTGCGCCACGCCGCCGATGCGGGCGCGGGTGGGCAGGGTGATCGTGCCGCCTTCCAGCGCCAATTCGCCCCGGATCAGGCGAAACAGCGTGGTCTTGCCCGCGCCATTGCGCCCGACAAGGCCAACCTTGTGGCCGGTGGGAATGGTGGCCGAGGCCGCTTCGAACAGCGGTCGGCCTTCGACGTTATAGGTGATGTCTTCGATGCGCAGCATGGGCCGTGGCTTGCCTTAGCCGCGCGGGGACGTCAAGCGTTAGAGCGACGGGTTGTGTCTGCGCCATTCCCGATAGGTGAATGAGGCGATGGTGAACGCCGCCCCACCCGCCGCCGCGGCCACGATCAGGTTGCCTTGCAGATTGGCCACCACGATGCCGACAAGGGCCCAGACCACGGTCAGGCCATAAAGCGGCATCCGGGGGCGCAGCCATTGCACCAGACTGGCCACCGCGACCACCACGCCGATCATCACGAAGGCCGACAGACTGTCACTCAGGATGCCATAGCCTGCCAGCACCACGCCCACCGACACGGCCGATGCCGCCGACAGCCAGCCTGCGTAAATCGCCAGCGGGGCCGAAAGCAGCCACGGGTCATAATATTCATCGGCTTGCAGAAAGGCGACAAGCGCCGTGGCCAGCATGAACAGGATGCCCACGGTTGCCAGCAGCGGGAACAGCCCCGCCACCGCCAGCCAGACCGTGCCGATGGCAAGCGAGGTGATCAGCGGTATGCGCACCTCGTCCCAGTCAATGCTGCGGGCGCGGGCCCAGAAGCCGTAAAGCGCATGGACGATCAGCCACAGATAGATCACCGACCAGATCGCAAAGGCATAGCCCGCGGGCTGCACCGCAGGTTTGGCGATCTGCACCGGGAATTGCGCCGGGTCAAAGCCGGTGAAGGGTGGCGTCAGAAACGAAGCCACGCCGAAAGCAATGGTGACAAGGATCAGAAGCAATGCGCGCAGGGTCATGACGGTTCAACTCCCGAAACCAGAAACGGTTCTATTCCAACACGCCCGAGGTTGCGATCCGTGTCTTGCCACCCAGATAGGGGTGCAGCACGGCAGGCAGATCGACCGAGCCATCGGCCTTTTGTCCGTTTTCAAGGACGGCGATCAGGCAGCGACCCACGGCAAGGCCCGACCCGTTCAGCGTAGCGACAAAGTCTGGCTTGCCGCCTGCGGCACGATAGCGCGCGTTCATCCGGCGGGCCTGAAACTGGCCGCAGGTGGAAACCGAGCTGATCTCGCGGTAGGTGTTCTGGCCGGGCAACCATGCCTCAAGGTCATGGGTCTTTTGCGCGCCAAAGCCCATGTCGCCGGTGCACAGCACGATGGTGCGGTAGGGGATGCCCAGCTTTTCAAGGATCGCCTCGGCGCAGCGGGTCATCCGCTCATGCTCGGCCAAAGCGGCCTCAGGCGTGCAGATCGTCACCATCTCGACCTTTTCGAACTGGTGCTGGCGCAGCATGCCGGTGGTGTCCTTGCCCGCCGACCCCGCCTCGGACCGGAAGCATTGCGAATGCGCGCACATGCGCAGGGGCAAGGTGGCCTCATCCAGAATGTCACCGGCGACCGAGTTGGTCAGCGTCACCTCGGCGGTGGGGATCAGCCACCAGCCGTTGGTGGTCTGATAGCTGTCCTCGGCAAACTTGGGCAATTGGTTGGTGCCATACATCGCCTCGTCCTTGACCAGCACGGGCGTCCACATTTCGGTCAGGCCGTGGTCTTGGATATGGGTGTCCAGCATGAACTGCGACAGCGCGCGGTGCACCCGGATCACAGCGCCTTTCAGCACCACAAAGCGCGAGCCCGAGAGTTTGGCGGCGGTCTGGAAATCCATCCCGGGTTTGACGCCCTCGATGTCGAAATGTTCACGCGGCGCAAAGTTGAAGCTGCGCGGCGTGCCCCAAGTGCGGATCTCGACGTTGTCCGCCTCATCCCGGCCGTCGGGCACTTCGTCCAGCGGCAGGTTGGGGATGCGCATCAGCATGTCGCGCAGCGCGTCATCTTCGGCCCCGGCCTCAAGGGTCAGGCGGGCGATGTCGGCCTTGGTTTCGGCCACCAGCGCGCGCAGGCGGGAAAACTCGGCCTCGTCACCGCGGGCCTTGGCGGCGCCGACGTCCTTGCTGGCCTTGTTCTGCTCGGCCTGCGCCGCCTCGGCCGCCATGATCTTGGACCGGCGGTCCGCGTCCAGCGCCAATATCTCCAGCGACATCGGCGGCAGACCCCGGCGCGACAGGGCCGCATCAAAGGCGGCGGGGTTTTCGCGGATGGCTTTGATATCGTGCATGGCGGGCCTCTTGAAGCTGTCGCCCCGGCTTATGCCCGATTTGAAAGGGCGGCGAAAGTGGGGCGGGAAACGCCGCGTCGAAAACGCTGGCCGCGCCCCTACCATTCCGTGCCCGACCCGCATATATCGCCGAAAGGGGCCACGGGTGCCCCGCTTGCGCCCGCGCAGCCCGGTCTATAGGGTGCGCGCCGATGACACGCGGGATCACACCCGCCCGACAGTGATGAGGATGCCGATGTTTGCAACCCCCGCCTATGCTCAGGCCGCCACCGGTGGCGGTGCCGAGATGTTCACCAGTTTTGTGCCGCTGATCCTGATTTTCGGGATCATGTATTTCCTGCTGATCCGCCCGCAGCAGAAAAAACTGAAAGAACACAAGGCGATGGTCGAGGCTTTGCGCCGGGGCGACCAGGTGCTGACCCAAGGCGGGATCGTGGGCAAGGTCACCCATGTCAATGAGGACGGCACCGTTGTGGTGGAAATCGCCGACAACGTGAAGGTCAAGGTCGTCAAGGCGACCATCGTATCGGTGATGAACAAGACCGAACCTGCCGCCGCCTGAAGGGAACCTTCGCGATGAACTCGATGCCGCTGTGGAAGCGTGTGATCATTCTGGCGATTTGCGCCTGGGGGATCGTCGCGGCTGTTCCGAACCTGAACTACACGGCGGTGGAGCGCCACAATGACGCCGTGGCCGCAATTGAAGCGGCCGGTGGCACCGCAACCGTCGAACAGGCGGCCGAGCGGGCGCTGTGGCCCGACTGGCTGCCCTCGGCGCTGGTGAACCTGGGGCTTGACCTGCGCGGCGGCGCGCATCTGCTGGCCGAGGTCAAGGTGGAAGACGTCTACAAGGCCCGGATGGATGCGCTGTGGCCCGAGGTGCGCGACGCGCTGCGCGACCAGCGCGCGGCGGTCGGCAATGTGCGCCGCCAGCCCAGCCCGGATGGCACGCTGCGGGTGGCGATTTCCAACCCCGAAGGTATGGCCGCGGCATTGCAGGCCGTTCGTGCCCTTGCCACCCCGGTGGTCAGCCTGACCGGGGTGGGGCAGAACGATATTGATGTGACCGCCGAAGGGCTGGACCTTGTGGTGCAACTGTCGCAGGCCGAACGGGCCGCCACCGATGACCGGACCTTGCAGCAAAGCCTTGAAATCATTCGCAGGCGTGTCGATGAAGTCGGCACCCGCGAACCCACGATCCAGCGTCAGGGTGACGACCGCGTGCTGATCCAGGTGCCGGGCATCGGCTCGGCGGCGGAATTGAAGGCGCTGATCGGCACCACCGCCAAGCTGACCTTTAACCCGGTGGTGGGCCGCACCACCGATGCCGGCGCCAGTGCCGGCGCGCGCAATCTGCTGCTGCCGTCGATGGACGAGGCAGGCACTTATTACATCGTCGAGGAAACCCCTGTGGTGACCGGCGAGGAACTGGTTGATGCCCAGCCCGCCTTTGACCAGAACGGTCGCCCGGCGGTGAACTTTCGTTTCAACCCGTCCGGCGCGCGCAAGTTTGGCGATTATACCGCCGCCAATATCGGCGCGCCCTTTGCCATCGTGCTGGACCAAGAGGTGATCAGCGCCCCGGTGATCCAAAGCCATATCGCGGGCGGGTCGGGCATCATCACCGGGTCGTTCAGCGTTGAGGAAAGCACCAAACTGGCGGTGCTGCTGCGGGCAGGGGCCTTGCCGGCCGAAATGGTGTTTCTGGAAGAGCGCACGATCGGGCCCGAACTGGGGCAAGACAGCATTGATGCGGGCAAGATGGCGGCACTGATCGCCATGGCCGCGGTGGTGGTGTTCATGATCGCCAGCTACGGGCTGTTCGGAACCTTTGCCACGGTGGCATTGGGGATCAACGTGGCGCTGCTGTTTGGCCTGCTTGCGACCATCGGCGGCACGCTGACGCTGCCGGGCATCGCCGGGATCGTGCTGACCATCGGCATGGCGGTCGATGCCAATGTGCTGGTGTTCGAGCGTATCCGTGAGGAGTTGCGCCACGCCAAATCGCCGGGTCGGGCGGTCGAGCTGGGATATGAAAAGGCGCTGTCGGCCATCATCGACGCCAATATCACCACCTTCATCACCGCGACTGTGCTGTTTGCCGTCGGCTCGGGCCCGGTGCGCGGCTTTGCCATCACGCTGGGGCTGGGCATCATCACCTCGGTGTTCACCGCGCTTTACGTGACGCGGGTGTTGGTCGAGATGTGGCTTTCCTGGCGCCGTCCGAAAACCATCGTCGTATAAGGGACAAAACCCATGGCCTTTCGTCTGCGTCTTGCGCCCGAACACACCAATATCAACTTCTTTGCCTATCAATGGGCCACGCTGGGCGCGTCGGCCTTCATGGTGGTGGCCTCAATCGCGCTGTGGCTGGTGATGGGGCTGAACTTCGGGATCGACTTTCGTGGCGGCACCACGATCCGGACCGAATCCTCGACCCCGGTGGATGTTGGCGCCTATCGCGCCGCGCTTGGCACGCTGGACTTGGGCGATGTGTCGATCACCGAAGTGTTCGATCCGACGTTCCGGGCCGATCAGAATGTGGCGCAAATCCGCATCGCGCCGCAGGACGGATCAGAGGCGGTGCTGCCCGAAACCATCGCTGCGATGGAAACAGCGCTGAAGGCAATCGATCCGGCGATCAGCTTTCCGTCCGTCGAATCGGTGGGGCCGAAAGTGTCGGGCGAGTTGATCTGGAGCGCGATCCTGGCGGTTCTGGGGGCATCTGGCGCGATCATGGTCTATATCTGGCTGCGCTTTGAATGGCAGTATGCGGTGGGCGCGGTCGCGGCACTGGTGCATGATGTGGTCATTACCATCGGCGTCTTCGCGCTGTTCCAGATCAAGTTCGATCTGGCCATCGTCGCGGCGCTGCTGACGATCCTGGGCTATTCGATCAACGACACCGTCGTGATCTTTGACCGCCTGCGCGAGAACCTGATCAAATACAAGACCATGCCGCTGCGTGACGTGATGAACCTGTCGGCCAATGAAACCCTGAGCCGCACGTTGATGACCACCGGCACCACGCTGATTGCGCTGATCGCCATGCTGATCTTTGGTGGCGATGTGATCCGCGGCTTTGTCTTTGCCATCACCTTCGGCATCATCATCGGCACCTATTCCTCGGTCTATGTCGCCAAGAACATCGTGCTGGCGATCGGGCTGGACCGGTCGGACAAGCCCAACAAGGGCGCGCCGGACGAGTTTGCCAATATCGACGCGTGATCCGATGCGCCTGACCGAGATCAGCTATGGCAGCGCCCGGCCCATCGAAGGCTATGGACCCGGCTTTTTCCGCATCGGCGGGATCGTGCTGCGCGGGGCCTGCCTGATCACGCCTTGGGATGCCGGGCCCTGGGGGGGCTTGGAAGATACCGAAACGCCGCTGTCGCTGGTGGGCCAGATCGACGTGCTGTTTCTTGGCATGGGGACCGAGATCGCGCACCCGCCCGCCGCCTTTCGCACCTTGCTTGAGGCGTCGGGTATCGGGGTCGAGGTGATGAACTCTCCGGCCGCCTGCCGCACCTATAATGTGCTCTTGTCCGAAGGCCGCCGCATCGCCGTGGCCCTGCTTCCCGTGGACCGCGTCAAGGGCTGACCCGACCTTGCGGCTTGCTGCTTTGAAAATACTCCCGCGCGGAGCGCATCCGCCGCCCGCCCCGCGCCTATTCGGCGGCAATGGTGATCACGGGTTCCATTCCCTGCAACAGATCGTCACTAAGGTGGCATTTGATCTGATGTCCGTCGGCCATCACCTTGACGGGGGGCAATTCCCGCTCGCACAAGCCCCCCGGCACTTGCGTCTTCCAGCGGCAGCGGGTCTGGAACGGGCAGCCGGGGGGCGGGTTCATCGCGGAGGGGATGTCGCCCTCCAGCACGATCCGGCGTTTTTTCACGCGGGTGTCGGCAATCGGCACGGCAGAGAGCAGCGCCTCGGTATAGGGGTGGTAGGGCGGGCTGAACACCTGATCGGTGGTGCCCAATTCGACCACATGGCCCAGATACATCACCATCACCCGGTCGCTGAGGTAGCGCACGATCGACAGGTCGTGGCTGATGAACAAGAGCGTGGTGTGGTTTTCGCGCTGGATATCCATCAAAAGATCGGCGACGGCGGCCTGCACCGATACATCCAGCGCCGACACCGGCTCGTCGGCGACCACGATCTTTGCCCCGCCGGCGAAGGCGCGCGCGATGCCGACGCGCTGCTTTTGCCCGCCCGACAACTGGCGCGGCATCCGGTCGGCAAAGGCGCGCGGCAGTTTGACCATGTCGAGCAGGGTCAGCATCCGCTCGACCCGGTCGGCGTCGGACGTGCCCTGGCGGAAGATTTCCAGCGCCCGGATGATCTGGCGGCCCACGGTCATCGACGGGTTCAGCGTGTCAAACGGGTTCTGAAACACCATTTGCAACTTTGACACCATGTCGGGGTTGCGCGCCTGAATAGGGGTGTCTTGCACGTTTTCATCAAACAGCATGATCTGGCCATCGGTCGCGGTTTCCAGACCCATCAGCACCTTGGCAAGGGTGGATTTGCCGCAACCGGATTCGCCGACGATGGCAAGGGTTTCATTCTCACGCGCCTCGAAGGACAGCGATTCATTGGCTTTGACCACCTGTTCCGCGCCACCACCAAAGGCGCCTGACGACACCGCATAGTATTTCCGAAGATCCTCGAGCTTCAGCACCAGCCGCCCCGGTGCCAGCTTTTCGGTCACCCGCCCGACTTTGGGCGGGGCGGCCCAGTCGATCTCGCCCCAGCGCAGGCAGCGGGTTTCGTGGCGCAGCTGATCGGGCAGCAGAGCCATCGGCACGGCGGCGGCATCACAGCGCCCCTTTAGGAAATAATCACAGCGCGGGCCGAAGTTGCAGCCCTTTGGCCGTTCATGCGGCAGCGGGAAATTGCCGGGAATCGCGATCAGTGGCCGGTCGTTCTTGTTGGCGCCGGGCAGCGGGATCGACCGGAACAGCGCCTGCGTATAGGGGTGGCGCATGCGGTCAAACACCTGCGCCACATTGCCGGTTTCCACCGCCTCGCCGGAATACATCACGCACAATCGGTCGCAGACATCAAGGATCAGGCCAAGGTTGTGGCTGATGAACAGCATCGAGGTGCCGTATTTGGCCCCCAGATCCTTGACCAGATCGACGATTCCCGCCTCGACCGTCACATCCAGTGCGGTTGTCGGCTCATCCAGGATCAACAGGGCCGGGCGCGCCATCAGCGCCATGGCGATGACGATGCGCTGCTGCTGGCCGCCCGACAACTGATGCGGATAGGCGCGCAGGATGCGGTCGGGGTCGGGCAGGCGGACATCGGAAATGATCTGCCGGGCCAGCGCCATGGCGTCGGCGTGGCCCATGTTGCGGTGGATCATCGGCACCTCGGCCAGTTGCTCGCCCACCCGCATGGCGGGGTTCAGGCTGGCCATCGGTTCTTGGTAGATCATCGCAATTTCCGAGCCGCGGATGTGGCGCAGATCGCGGTCGCTCATATGGGTCAGGTCGCGGCCCTTGAACCGGATCGAGCCACCGGTGATGCGGCCGTTGCGACCCAGATCGCGCATCACGGCCAGGGCCACGGTGGATTTGCCACAGCCGGATTCGCCCACCAGCCCCATCGACTCCCCGGCCATCACGGTGCAGGAAAAATCCATCACTGCGGGGATTTCGCGCAGGCGGGTGAAAAAGCTGATCGAGAGGTTCTCGATTTCAAGGATCGGTTGTGAGGGGTCCCATTCGGTCATGTTTGGTTCCTTTGGGAGGCTTTGGGACCGGGGGGCAGCCCCCGCACCCCCGGGATACTTGTGGAAACAGAAAGTCAGTCGCGCATCGATTCTTCGCGCAACCCGTCGGCCAGCAGGTTGAGGCCGAGAACAAGGCTCATCAGGGCGAGGGCAGGGACGACGGCGGGGTGGGGGTAGATCGCCAGCAGGCGGCGGCCATCGTCGATGGTGCTGCCCCAGTCGGCGGATTCAGGGCTGACGCCAAGGCCGAAGAAGCCAAGCGTGCCCAGAAGGATGGTGGTATAGCCGATGCGCAGGCAGAAATCGACGATCAGCGGGCCGCGCGCGTTGGGAAGGATTTCCCACAGCATGATATACCACGGGCCTTCGCCGCGGGTCTGGCCGGCGGCGACGTAGTCGCGGGACTTCAGGTCAAGCACGATGCCGCGCACGATGCGGAACACGGTGGGGGCGTTGACGAAGACCACCGAGACAAAGACGTTGAGCATGTTGGGGTCCATCGACCACAGCCCGGTCGGGTCCCTGTTGAAGGCAAGGCCCGAATAGGCCCAGAGGCCAAGCGCAAGGGATGCGCCGACATAGAGGTTGCGACGGGCGGGGTTGGTGAAATAGCGGCTGTTGAGCAGCACCGCGACAAAGATCACCGGGAACAGGAACAGCACGGCGGCAAGGATGGTGGGGATGCCTGTGACCCGGATCTCGGGCGTGACCAGCAGGTAGAACAACAGGATCACCGGGAAGGCGAGCACGAGATTGGCAATGAAGCTGAGGCCGGTATCGATCTTGCCACCGAAATATCCCGCTGGCAGGCCAAGGGTGATGCCCACCATGAACGCGATCACCGTGGCAGCGGGGGCAATGATCAGCACGCGGCGTGCCCCCATCACCATGCGCGAGAACACGTCGCGGGCCAGGTTGTCACCGCCCAAGAGATACCATGTTCCTTCGGCGCCTTTGACCGGGGTGCCGGGCAGGGCATTCTTCATGCCCGAAAGCTGGGCCAGCGGATCATGGGTCGCGATCAGGTCGGCAAAGAGCGCGGTGAACACCCAGAACATCACGATGGCAAAGCCGATCATGCCGACGGAGGAGGCAAACAGCTTGCCATAGAGCCCAAGCCGGCGGCGATAGTGCCATGACAGCGCGAAGGTCAGGCCAAGCGCGATCCAGACCGGCAGGAACTGCACGGCCATCTTGGCAAGGATCAGGGGCCAGGTAAGCGGGTCCATTGCGTGCCTTTCAGCTGAGCCGGATGCGCGGGTTCAGGAAGACATAGCCGATGTCCGAGATCAGCTGTGTCACCAGCACCACCAGCACCGCCACCACCGAACAGGCCAGCAGCATTTGAATGTCATTGTTGCTGGCGGCCTGCACCAACGTCCAGCCAAAGCCCTTGTAGTTGAACAGGGTCTCGACAATCACCACGCCGTTCAGGAGCCAGGGAAATTGCAGCATGATCACGGTGAAAGGCGCGATCAGCGCGTTGCGCAGCGCGTGTTTCACGATGATCTGGCCGAAGGACACGCCCTTGAGCCGCGCGGTGCGGATGTATTGCTGGGTCATCACCTCGGTCATCGACGCCCGTGTCATCCGGGCAATGTAGCCGATGCCATAGAGCGCGATGGTGATCACCGGCAGGCCAAAGTTCCAAAAGGTGATCTTGTCCATCGCACTGGTGGCGGTGCCCTGAAACAGGGTGCGGCCTGAAATCCAGCCCCATTCGGCCAGGATCGGCGATATCCCGGCGGTGGCCGAGCCGAACAGCACGATCAGGATCACGCCCGAGACATATTCCGGGGTGGCGGTGGTGGCGATGGCAAAGGTCGACAGCACCCGGTCGGTGGTTGTGCCTTCGCGCATCCCCGACAGCACGCCGATCAGCAGGGCGGTGGGCACCATCACCAGCATCACCCACAGCATCAGCCAGCCGGTATGGCCGAGCGAGCGCGCGAGGATTTCCGACACCGGGCGCTTGAACACCGTGGATTGGCCCCATTCCCCTTGCAGCACGCCACAGCGCGCAGGTGCCGCCTCGGTGGTGCGGTCGGGTGCGATGCAGCGCCCGGTCACGCGGCCCGACGCGTCGGTATGGGTCCAGCCCGGCACCACACCCAGCCATTCGCCATAGCGCGCCAGCAGCGGGCGGGTGAAGCCGTGGCTGTCAAGCCAGCTTGCGACCTGATCATCCGACATGCGGACCGAGGCTTCGGATTTGGCAAGCTTTTCAAGGTTCGGCGTCAGGTTCGTCATGAAGAACACGATGAACGTCAGCGCCAGTGCCGTCAGCAACATGACGCCGGAACGCCGGAGGATGAAGAAAAGCATCGTTCTCCTTTCCCATCGGGGCAAGGGAGCAATCTGGCCGAAAGAGTCGACGCGCACCCGATGTCGGGCACGCGCCGCGGACCGGTGGATCAGGCGTCAATCGACCACTTGTAGTGGTGGTGTTCAAAGGTTGCATGCATGTCGCAGCCTTTCACACGGGGGTCGAAATGGCGGAACAGCGAGCGCCAGTAGGGTTGGATCATCACGCCTTGCTCTTGCAAGATCTCTTGAATGCGCGCCATCACCACCCGACGGGCGTCGGCATCGGCAATCGCCATCGCCTTGGCCAGCTCGGCATCAAACTCGGAATTCGAGAACGCCGTCTCGTTCCAGGCCTCGCCGGTGCGATAGGCAAGGGCCAGAATCTGCACGCCCAAGGGCCGCATGTTCCATTCGGTGGCCGAGAACGGAAACTTGGTCCAGTCGTTCCAGAACGTCGATCCCGGCAGAACCGTGCGCTTGATATTGATCCCGGCGTCGCGGATCTGGGCGGCAACCGCGTCACAGGTGGCGGCTTGCCAGGCGTCATCCAGCGAGATCAGCTCGAATTCGAAATCGGCGCGGCCGGCGTCGGCGATCATCTGCCTGGCGGCAGCGGGATCGACAACCAAGGGCGGCAGTTTGGCATATTCCGGGTGGATCGGGCAGACATGGTGGTTTTCGGCGACGGTGCCCAAGTCGGAATAGCCCAGTTCCAGCACGACCTTGTTGTCGACCGCCATGGCCAGCGCCTTGCGGACATTCACATCCTGATACTCTTCGGCCAGCTGGTTGAAGCGAACCACCAGCGTCGCAGAGGTGACGGCTTCGGCTTTGCCCCAGCCCAGACCATCGAGCACGGTGATGAATTCGCCCACAGACTGATAGGTGGCGTCAATCTCGCCCGAACCGGCGGCGGCCACTTCGGCGGCGGGGTCAGAGCCAAGGTCGATGTATTCGATGCGGTCAAGGTAGGGGCCGCCATAGACGGCCGTGCCCCACCAGGCATGATTGGCATTGCGCACCAGCACCTGACGCACGCCGACCTCATTCACCTCGGGCAGGAACGGGCCGGTGCCGGGGGTCTGGGTCGGATCGCCATTGTCATACGATGTGTGCACCACCGCGGCCGGATAATCGGCAAGACCGGCGATGATGGTGATGTCGGGCGCGTTGAGCTTGAGCACCAGTGTCAGCGGATCAACCACCATCACGGCACCTTCGCGCGGTTGCAGCACCTTGACCTCGATGGTCTTGGTCGGATCGGCGGGGTCGGGCCGCGTCTCGGTGATTTCATCGCACAGGGTTGCGACCCGGCCCGCCATCGAGTTGCCTTCGACCCGGCCATCGCACCAGCGGGCAAAGTTGTGGGCCACGTCAGCGGCGGTGAAATCGTCGCCGTTGTTCCACTTGACGCCGGGGCGAACCTTCAATGTGTATTCGGTGGCATTGTCATTGGCGGTCCAGCTTTCCAGCAGCATGCCGCGGATCGAGCCGTCGTTGTTGTATTCGACCAGATATTCCAGCCAACCGCGGGTGAAGTTGGAAATCTGGCTCCAGTCCGATGTGCGCGGGTCTTTCAGGCCCTTGGTTTCCATCGACATGCGCAATGTGCCGCCCATGCTGGGGGTTTGCGCTGCCGCAGGGGCGGCAAGACCCAGCAGGCCATAGGCGCTGGGGACGGCGACACCAAGCGCCGTGGCGCGGGTCAGAAATTCGCGACGGCTGAGGCTGCCTGCACGCACTTCATCGGCATAGGCTTGCGCTGCCCGATGCACTGGGTAAGCCGTCATCATCCTGTCTGTCATTGTCATCTCCCTGCGTGGCATTGCCATCTTGTTGTGTATTTTCGGGCGTTTACCCGGTCGCGCACCGTCGATCGCGGCCCCGCAAGCCCGCATCCAAACGCACACATCTGCGCGCCGATGGCCCTATAGCGCAACATTTTGCCCGGAAGGTCAACCTCCAGCGGCGACTTAAATTTGAAGGTTTTGCAACGGCGATCTGTATGAAACCGACATTTCGGGGCGAAAAACCGACCTAAACCTCACGCCGAAAGGCGGTGGGCGACCGGCCTGTCAGATGCTGGAACGACCGGGTGAAATAGGCGGGCGAGGTGAACCCAAGCGCTTCGCCGACCTTGGCCACCGGCAGGTCGGTTTCGCTCAGCAGGCGGCGGGCCTCAAAGATCCGGCGGTCTTGCAGCACCTCGATTGCGGTCTTGCCACAGGCGATGCGGCAACACCGGGTCAGATGGGTGGGGGTGACGCCAAGGGCCGTGGCAAACTCTCCGACCCCGGTGCCGTTGCGAAACTCACGCTCCAGCAACGCGGTATAGCGCGCCACCAGCCGACGCGCGGCATCGGGCTTGGGGGCCTCGACGGCGGCCTTGATCGCCTGACGTTCCAGCCAGACACTCAAAAGCCCAAGATAGTGCCCGGTCGCACGGTCATGCGCCGGAATGTCGCTGTCCATCTCGCGCTGCATGCTGTCGAGCAGCACGTTCACCTCTTGCTGGGCATGCACTTCGCGGATGCGCAGATGCTGGGGTGTTTCCGGCAAGGTCACGTTGCTGTCGCGCCCGAAGAACACCGCCGTGCCATAGACCTGCGGCCCGACTTCAAAGCCGTGCATCACGCCGGGTGGAATGAACACCGCGTTGTGGGCGGTATAGCCGCGTGTCACCCCGGCAATGGTGATCCGGCCCTGGCCCTTGGTGAACCACAAGAGCAGCGGCTCGGAAATCGCGCGCATCGCTTCCACGCGCCAGCGCCCGCCGACCGCAAGGCGGGGAATCGCAACGATGCGCAACTGTGACAAGGCGGCTTGCGCGGTCATGTCCATCCCAAAGTGATACGTCGGCTGCCAGATAAGCCGGTCATACCTCTGAACCCAAGCAGAATTATGACCTTGTCCACAGGCGATCACAGGGGCCTGTGGATAAGTCGAGTCCGTCGGCAGGTCTCCGCTCAGCCCGGGGCGATCTTTTGCCAATCGCGCATCCGGTTGCGAAACCAGGTGCGCTGGCGTTTGGCATATTGCCGGCTGGCCAGTTTGGCCGCGTCCACCGCCGCGTCCAGCGGCACTTGCCCGCGCAAGTATGCCACCAGTTCCGGCGCGCCGATGGCGCGTGCGCTGGGGCGTGTCGGTTGCCAGGTCGGCAGTTCGCCGCGCACTTCATCCAGCGCGCCTTGCGCCATCATCTGATCGAATCGCCGGTCGATCCGGGCGTTCAGCCAGGCCACCTCGGGGTGCACCACCAGCGCCTCGGCCTGTGCCCGCGGCAGCAGCGGCGGCGGGGTATGGCCTTGCCAGTCAGCCAGCCCGCGCCCGGTGGCGCGCAACACCTCCCAGGCGCGCTGCACGCGGGCCGGGTTGGCAAGGTCGATCTGCGCCGCGGTGCGCCCGTCCAGCGCAGCCAGCATAGCCGCCGGGTCGGCACGCAGCAGCGCATCGCCTTCGGCCCGCACCTCGGGCGGGATCGCGGGCACCTCGGCCAGTCCTTCGGTCAGCGCCCTGAAATACAATCCTGTTCCGCCGACGATGACCACCGGTCGGTCCAGCCATGCCGCCACATCGCGCAGCCAATGCCCCACCGAATAGGGCTGATCCCGCCCGACATGACCATACAGCGCATGCGGCAGGGCGGCTTCCTCTGCAACCGATGGCCGCGCTGTCAGCAGCCGCCAGCAGCCATAGACCTGCATCGCATCGGCGTTGACGATCACCCGGCCATCGCGCGCCGCAAGCTCCATCGCCAGCGCCGATTTGCCACTGGCTGTCGGCCCGGCCAACAGCACTGGGGCTTCGCGGGACACAGCGGAAAGGTCCTGCATCGCGTTGGTTTCCTCTTGGAAAAAATACCCCACGGGGGTGCGGGGGTGTGAAACCCCCGCTCCGGGGCCAGTCACAGGTTGAACCCGCCGCCGTTTTGCGACATTTTGCGCCGCAGTCCAACCGCAAAACGAAATACGGGGAACGCCGATGTCCGAAACCGCCCAAGACGGCAGCGTGAAATACAAGCGGGTGATGCTGAAGATCTCGGGCGAGGCGCTGATGGGCGATCAGGGCTATGGCCTGCACCCCCCCACGGTGGAACGCGTCGCGCGTGAGGTCAAGGCGGTGCATGATCTGGGCGTCGAGATCTGCATGGTGATCGGCGGCGGCAACATCTTTCGCGGCCTGCAAGGCAGCGCCCAGGGGATGGAGCGCACCACGGCCGATTACATGGGCATGCTGGCCACCGTGATGAACGCGCTTGCCATGCAGGCAGCGCTGGAGGCGATCGGAGTCTACACCCGCGTGATCAGCGCCATTCCGATGGATCAGGTCTGCGAGCCTTACATCCGCCGCCGTGCCGTGCGGCACCTTGAGAAAAAGCGCGTCTGCATCTTTGCCGCAGGCACCGGCAACCCGTATTTCACCACCGACACCGCCGCCGCCCTGCGCGCCAGTGAAATGGCCTGCGAGGCGATCTTCATGGGCAAGAATGTCGATGGCATCTATGACAGCGATCCCAAGACCAACCCCGACGCCAGGCGCTATGGCGCCATCAGCTATGACGATGTGCTGCGGCGGAACCTGAAGGTGATGGATGCCTCGGCGATTGCCTTGTGCCGTGATAACCGGATGCCGCTGGTGGTGTTTGCGCTGAACGAACCCGGCGGCTTTCGCGGCATCATGGCAGGGCAGGGCACCTATACCCTTGTGCATGACTGATGGTTTGCCGCAATGCGCGGGGCTATACCGCTGGCCTTGCATCGCATATAGACGCTGCCAAGGTCTCGATGCCACGCATGGGGAAGACGAAGGAAGAAGACGATGGCTGATGATTTTGAACTGGATACCGCTGATCTGGAGCGCCGGATGGATGGTGCGATCAACGCGCTGCGCACCGAATTTGCCAGCCTGCGCACCGGGCGCGCCTCGGGGTCGATGCTGGAGCCCATTCAGGTCGATGCTTACGGCCAGATGACGCCGATCAACCAGCTTGGCACCGTCAACGTGCCCGAGCCCCGGATGGTGACGATCAACGTCTGGGACAAGGGCATGGTGAACAAGGTCGAAAAGGCCATTCGCGAATCCGGCCTTGGCATCAATCCGCAGACCAACGGCACCATCATCATGTTGCCGATCCCGGAACTGAACGAACAGCGCCGCAAGGAACTGACCAAGGTCGCGGCACAATATGCCGAACATGCCCGCGTCGCGGTGCGCAACCTGCGCCGCGACGGGATGGACCAGATCAAGAAGGCGCAAAAGGACGGGTTGTCCGAGGATGACGTGAAGTTCTGGGAAGCCGAGGTGCAAGACATGACCGACAAGTATATCAAGCTGGTCGATCACACGCTTGACTCCAAGCAGGCCGAGATCATGCAGGTTTGACACCGGCAGTCGATGCAATCCTGGTTTGAACGCTGACGATATCGGGCCAAGGCCCGAGCACGAACGAGAAGGGGTAGGGGCTTGGCTTCCTCCAATACGGCAGATGCGACCCCCCCCCGCTGCGCGGATCATGTGGCCATCATCATGGACGGCAATGGCCGCTGGGCCACCAATCGCGGCTGGCCCCGTCTGGTCGGGCATCGCAAGGGGGCCGAACGGGTCAAGGAAATCGTGCGCTGCGCCCCCAATCTGGGCATTCGCTGGCTGACGATCTACGCCTTTTCGACCGAAAACTGGAAACGCTCTACCGAAGAGGTGGTGGGCCTGATGTCGATCTTTGCCCGCTACATCGAGCGCGAGGCAGATCGTCTGGCCGCCGAGGGCGTGCGCATGCGCTTTATCGGCGACCGGACCCGGCTGGACAGCCGCCTGCGCCGGTTGATGGACGGAATCGAGGTGCGCACCGCGCCGTTTTCGCGGCTGAACCTGACCGTCGCAATCAATTACGGTGGCCGCGACGAGATTGCGCGGGCGATGCGGGCGATTGCCGCGCGGGTGGCCGAGGGCACGCTGCGCCCGGAACAGGTGACCGACGAGCTGATTGCATCGCATCTGGACACCGCCGATCTGCCCGACCCCGATCTGGTGATCCGCACCAGCGGCGAGACCCGGACCTCGAATTACCTGCTGTGGCAGACGGCCTATGCCGAATATGAATTCACGCCAACGCTCTGGCCCGATTTCACGCCCGACGAGCTGGCCCGGATCGTGTCGCGCTTTGGTCAGCGCGAGCGGCGCTTTGGCGGGGTGGCTGCCGGATGACCCAAGCCGTGGCCCGCTGGGAAGACCTGCGCAAACGTCTGATTTCCGGGCTTTTCATGCTGGGCATCGGGGTGGCGGATCTGTGGATCGGCGGGGTGCCGTTCCTGATGCTGGTGATCGCGCTGACCGGGGTGATGTTTTGGGAACTGTCAAACATGACGGCCCCCGGACAAGGCACAACGCCGTTTGCGATGGCGGCCATTGCCGCGACTTGCCTGAGCGGTGCGGTGCTGCTGCGCAATGATCTGGCGCCCGCGCTGTTGATGCTGCCGGGGTTTGCGCTGGCGCTGACGCCGCGCCGTGACCGTCGCATCGCCACGCTCTATGGCATCGCGATCATGGTGGCGGGCTGGGGGTTCATCGAATTGCGCGCGCCCGGCATGCCCGCGATCCTGTGGCTGGTGGCGATCGTGATCGTGTCGGATGTGGCGGGGTATTTCGTCGGGCGCATGCTGGGCGGGCCGAAGTTCTGGCCGGCGATCAGCCCGAAGAAGACGTGGTCGGGCACTGTGGCGGGCTGGATTGGCGCGGTGCTGGTGTCGTTGGTTTTTGTCGCCTTCGGTCACGCCTCTTGGCTGGTGGTGGTGCTGGCGCCTCTGGTGGCCTTTGCCGGGCAGATGGGCGATATCGCGGAAAGCTGGATCAAGCGCCGCGCTGGGGTCAAGGACAGCTCGCACCTGATCCCGGGCCACGGCGGCTTTCTGGACCGGTTCGACGCGCTGATTGGCGCGGTTGTGCTGATCATGCTGCTGGGTCTGGTCACGTCGGTGCCGATGCCGGGGCCTGTGGGGGAATGAGCGTGATGCGGTCGATTTCGATTTTCGGGGCCACCGGGTCTATCGGGGAAAACACCTTCGATCTGATCTGCCGCGCGGGCGGGGCCGATGCCTTTCGCACGGTGGCGCTGACGGGGGGGCGCAATGTGGTGCGGCTGGCCGAGATGGCGCGAGTCCTGCGCGCCGAACTCGCGGTCTGCGCCGATGAGGCCTGTCTGCCCGCGCTGCGCGAGGCGCTGGCCGGAACCGGCATTGAAACCGCTGCCGGCGCGCAGGCCATTGCCGAGGCCGCCGACCGCCCCGCCGACTGGGTGATGAGCGCGATTGTCGGTGCCGCCGGTCTGGTGCCCGGTCTGCGCGCCCTGCGGCATGGCCGCACGCTGGCGCTTGCCAACAAGGAAAGTCTGGTCACCGCTGGCCCCTTGCTGATGGCAACCGCCGCACAGCATGGCGCGCGCATCCTTCCGGTGGACAGCGAACATTCGGCGATCTTTCAGGGGCTGGTGGGCGAAGATATTGCCACGGTCGAGCGGATCATCCTGACCGCGTCGGGGGGGGCCTTGCGCGACTGGCCGCTGGAGGCGCTGGCGCGGGCGACGGTGGCCGAGGCGCTGGCGCATCCGAACTGGTCGATGGGGCAGCGCATCACCATCGATTCGGCGTCCATGTTCAACAAGGCGCTGGAAGTCATTGAAACGCGCGAATATTTCGGCATAGACCCCGACAAGATCGAGGTCATCATCCACCCGGAGTCGCTGATTCACTCGATGGTCGGGTTTCAGGATGGCGCGATCATGGCGCATATCGGCGCGCATGACATGCGCCATTCCATCGGCTACGCCCTGAACTGGCCGCAGCGCGCGCCCCTGCCGGTGGCGCGGCTGGATCTGGCACAGATTGCCACGCTGACCTTTCGCGCGCCGGACCTGGGCCGCTATCCTGCCTTGCGGCTGTGCCGCGACGTGATGGCCACCCGTGGCCTTGCGGGGGCCGGGTTCAATGCGGCCAAGGAGATTGCCCTTGACCACTTCTTTTCCGGCGAAATCGGGTTCATGGACATGGCGGGCGTGGTCGAAACCGCGCTTGCCCGGCTTTCATCCGATCTTTGCCTTGAAACTGACGTGATGACCCTTGAGGACATCCTTGGTGCGGACCATCTTGCACGGGTGCGCGCGACCGAAGCCGCCGTGGCCCTGGGCCAGACGCGCCACACCTGAGGCCGCCCCACCCGGCGGTGCATGCAACAAAGGAAGACCCCTTGGATCTGATCGGCCTTATCCCCAGTTTCGGCGGCCTTGTCTGGACTGTGATCGCTTTTATCGTGGCGCTTTCGATCATCGTGGCGATCCACGAATACGGCCACTACATCGTCGGCCGCTGGACCGGGATTCATGCCGAGGTGTTCAGCCTGGGCTTCGGGCCTGTTCTGTATTCTCGGGTGGACAAGCGCGGCACCCGTTGGCAGGTGGCGGCTTTGCCGTTTGGCGGCTATGTCAAGTTTCTGGGCGACAGCAACGCAGCTTCGGGCGTTGATGGCGATGCAATCCGCAACATGGCCGAGTCCGAGCGGCGCCACACCATGCACGGCGCACCTTTGTGGGCGCGCGCGCTGACCGTGGCTGCGGGGCCTGCGTTCAACTTCGCCAGTGCTCTGGTGATCTTCACCGGCATTGTGCTGTGGACAGGCATCGCGACCGATGACCCGATTGTGGGCAAGGTTCCGGCCTTGCCGTTTGACGGCCAGCAGTTGCAGGTCGGCGACCGTATCGTCGAACTTGGTGGCACGCCGACACCCGATCTGGCCGCAGTGGCCAAGGTGGCAGAGTCGCTGCCGCCCAGCCCCTCGGTGGGCTATGTGGTGGAACGGGGCGGGCAGCGGGTCTCGTTTGACGGCCCCTATCCCTATCCGCCGCTTGCGGGCGGGGTGCAGCCGCAATCGGCGGCCTTTGACGCCGGGTTGCTGGCGGGGGATGTGATCCTGGCCATCGACGGCACCGCGCTTGTCAGCTTTACGCAGTTGCGTGACATTGTCGGTGCATCCGAGGGGCGCAGCCTGACGCTGACGGTCTGGCGCGCAGGCCAGACCTTTGACACCACCTTGACGCCGCGCCGGATGGATTTGCCCCTGCCGGAAGGCGGGTTTGAAACCCGATGGCTGATCGGCCTGAGCGGTGGCATCGGCTTTGAGCCCTTGACCCGCACCCCCGGCCCGCTTGAAGCGGTGGGGATCGCAGCCGAGCAGACCTGGCGGATCGTCACCACGTCATTGTCCGGCATATGGCACATGGTCACCGGCGCGATTTCCAGTTGCAACCTGCGCGGCCCGATCGGCATTGCCGAAAGCTCGGGGGCCGCTGCCAGCCAGGGTGTCGAAAGCTTTGTCTGGTTCATCGCCATGCTGTCGGTGGCGGTGGGGTTGATGAACCTGTTCCCGGTGCCGGTGCTGGATGGCGGGCATCTGGTGTTTTACGCATGGGAGGCCGTGACCGGCAAACCACCGGCCGAGCGGGCCTTGCGGATGATGATGGCCGTCGGGCTGGCGCTGCTGCTGACCCTGATGGTGTTTGCACTGACCAATGACCTGTTCTGCCCCTGACCGCGGGCGGGGGCAGAATGCCTTAAATAAGCCGTATTTTTTGGCGATGATGCTTGCAACGTGTGAGGTGTCATGATGCAAATGGTCGTCAAGAGCTATGAAGAGCTGTCGTTTCTGGTCTGGATCAATGCCGACCGGATCTTCACGCTTGGCACTGTGATCGCGGGGCTTTTGGCCGGGGCGTATTTGGGTCAGGCCATCATGCAGCCCTGAACGGCGCAGGCTTTTGGCTGGCTGCGCGCCGGGCTTGGCAGGGTCCCGGCTTTTTCATTGCTGCAAAGCTGCAACGTGTGGCTCTGGGCTGCGCGCCAGACCATGCAACGCTTTGACAAGTCTACCGCTTCAAGCTAGTGACAACACAACAGTTTGTTGAGGATGGGACGTTGTCATGCACGATACAGCGGGTGGCCGTGTGAAAACCGCACGTGACGGGTGGCCGTTTCGCAGCCGGGCATTGACCGCGCTTTTCCTTTCCACAGCAACGGTTTCGGCGGCTTTCTTAACGCCACTGTCCGCGCAGGAATACAGCTTCAATCAGGTGACCATCGAAGGCAACGTTCTGGTCGACAATGCCACGATCCTTGGCTTTGCGGGAATCAAGCGCGGGCAGGTGCTGACGACAGGTGGCCTGAACGATGCCTATCAGGGTCTGGTCCGGTCCGGGTTGTTCGAGACGGTTGAAATCGTGCCACAAGGCGGCCGGTTGCTGATCCGGGTCGCCGAATACCCCATGGTCAGCACCATCAACTTCGAAGGCAACAAGCGCCTGAAGGATGAAGAACTGGCCGACATCATCACGTCAAAGCCGCGTCGGGTCTATTCGCCCAGCACCGCCGAGGCAGACGCCGCGCTGATCGCCGATGTCTATCGTGCGCGCGGCCGCATCGCCGCTACGGTCACGCCCAAACTGATCCGCCGGGGCGGGGGGCGTGTCGATCTGGCGTTTGAAATCGCCGAAGGCCGCGTGACCGAGATCGAGCGTCTGTCGTTTGTCGGCAACCGCGCCTTCAGTGACCGCCGGCTGCGGCAGGTGCTGGAAACCAAGCAGGCGGGCCTGCTGCGCACCCTTATTCAACGCGACACCTATGTTGCTGAACGGTTTGATCTGGACAAGCAGATGTTGCGCGATTTCTATCTGGCCCGCGGCTATGTCGACATTCAGGTGACCGACTCTTCGGCAGAGGTCTCGCGCGAGCGTGATGCGGTTTTCGTCAGCTTTTCGCTGCGCGAAGGCCGCCAGTTCCGCTTTGGCACCATCAGCACGGTGTCCGAGGTCGCCGGCGTTGACGCCGCCGAGTATGAGGCGCTTGCCAAGGTTCGGTCGGGCGTGGTCTATTCGCCGCTGGTGGTTGAAAACACCATTGCGCGGATGGAAAATCTGGCCCTGCGCAACGGCTTGAATTTCGTCCGGGTCGATCCGCGCATCACCCGCAATGACCGCGACGGCACGCTGGATGTCGAGTTTGCGTTGGTGCGTGGCGAGCGGGTGTTTGTCGAGCGGATCGACATCGAAGGCAACACCACGACGCTTGATCAGGTGATCCGCCGCCAGTTCCGCAGCGCCGAAGGCGACCCGTTCAACCCGCGCGAGTTGCGCCAGTCGGCCGAGCGTATCCGGGCGCTTGGGTTCTTTGCAAACTCTGATGTCGAGGCGCGCCCCGGGTCTGCCGCCGATCAGGTTGTGGTTGACGTGAACGTCGAAGAGCAACCGACCGGGTCGCTGAGCTTTGGCGCCAGCTATGGCGTCAACTCGGGCGTCGGTCTGAACATCGGCTTTTCCGAAACCAACTTCCTTGGCCGTGGTCAGGCGGTTGCGGTCAACTTGTCATCCGGCGTTGACAGTGCCAACTCGTCGATCAGCATCACCGAACCGGCGTTTCTGGGGCGTGACCTGTCACTGTCGCTGGGGGCGTTTTACAACGAAACCGATCAGCAGAACGCGATTTACGACACCGCAAGCGCCGGTGTATCCGCCAGCCTGTCTTTCCCGGTGGGTGAGATCAGCCGGATGGAACTGCGCTACGGGCTGTCGGAAAACACCATAAAGGATTACGTCGGCGTCAGCATTGGGGGCACCACGGTTTTTGACCCGACCATCGAGGCCGACGCGTTGCGCGAAGGCGAGCTGATCTCGGCCATCGGATATTCCTACTCCTACGATACCCGTGCCGGCGGGCTTAGCCCGGACCGGGCGCTGGTGCTGCGCTTCAGTCAGGATTTTGCCGGTCTGGGTGGTGATGCGCAATATGTCGAGACCCAGGTGCAGGCTTTGGCCGAGCGCAAGGTCCTGAATGAAGACGTGACCTTGCGGGCGATTTTCGAGGCTGGGGCGATTGCGTCGGTCGGCGATTACAAGACCCGCCTGACTGACCGATATTTTGGCAACGGCAAGATCCGTGGCTTTGAAGGCAATGGCATCGGTCCGCGCGATACGGTGACGGATGACGCGCTTGGCGGCAACTTCTTTGCCGTGGCCCGCTTTGAGGCTGATTTCCCGCTGGGCCTGCCCGAGGAATATGGCATTACGGGCGGGCTGTTTCTTGACGTGGGCTCGGTCTGGGGGCTGGACGGGGGAGCAAACACCGCGGTTGATCCGGTCACGGGGGTAAGCACGCCCATTGACACCGGCTTCAACGCCCGCGCGGCGGTTGGTCTGTCGGTGCTTTGGGATGCACCGATCGGGCCGCTGCGCTTTAACCTGTCCAAGGCGCTGCAGAAAGAAGACTACGACAAGGAGCAGTCCTTCGATCTGACGATCTCGACGAAATTCTGATGCGGGCTGCGGGCGGTATGGTCGGGCTGCTGGTGGCGGTCGCACTGACCCCGGTGGCGGCCCAAGAACCGGCGCCGATGGTTCCGGCGCAAAACCTGCAGGCGTCCTTTGCCACACTGGATCGCGAGCGGTTCTTCGCAGGTTCCTTGATGGGGCAGGCGGCGGAGCAGCGCTATGAGGCAGCTTCGGCGGAGTTGCTGGCAGAAAACCGTCAGCTGGAAGCCTCGCTGGAAGAGGAAGAGCGGCAGTTGACGCTGCGTCGGGCCACGATGCCCGCAGATCAGTTTCGCGCCCTTGCGCAAGAGTTTGACACACGGGTAGAGGAATTGCGCGCCGCGCAAGACAGCAAGAGCCGGTCGCTGACCCGCCGTCGCGAAGAAGACCAACAGGCGTTTTTCAAGGCAAGCATCCCGGTTCTGGCCGGCTTGATGGAAGATCTGGGCGCTGTGGCGATCATAGACCGCTCTGCCGTGATCCTGAGCTTTGATCGGGTCGACATCACCGCACAGGCGATTGCCCGGCTGGATGCAGTGTTGGGCGATGGAACCACGCCCGCGCCGCCGCCAGAGCCGCTGCCCGAACCTGCACCCTAGGCCGGAGCAAACGGCGCGCATCCCTTGCCCCTTGCGGTTTGACTTGTTAGCAACAGGCAAAGCCAAAGCGCGCGCCGGTCCCGGCGCCGCCCCAAGAACAGGGACAGACCCGATGACCCATGCCGTGCCGCCTGCCGTGACCGAAGCCGATATCGGTTTGATCCAGCGGATATTGCCGCATCGCTATCCGTTTCTGGTGGTGGACAAGGTGCGCGACATCAAGGTGAACGAGTCTTGTGTCGGCATCAAATGCGTCACGATGAACGAGCCGCAGTTCACCGGGCATTTCCCTGGCATGCCGGTGTTTCCCGGCGTGATGATCATCGAGGCGATGGCGCAGACCAGCGGTATTCTGGTCGGCATCTCGATGGATCTGGTCGACAAGAACGCCAAGGTGTTCTTCATGGGCGTCGATGGCGTCAAGTTCCGCCGCATGGTGGTGCCGGGCGATGTGCTGGAATTGCATGTCACCGCGCTGCGCAGCGGCGGCAAGGTCTGGCGGTTTCAGGGCCGCGCCATGGTGGGGGACGAGGTGGCCTGCGAAGCCACCTTCACCGCCATGTTCGACGTGCCAAAGGCCTGAGCCGTGGCGGTTGACCCCACTGCCCGCATCCACCCTTCGGCCATCATCGAGGCCGGGGCGCAGATTGCTGCTGGCGTCGAGGTTGGCCCCTTTGCCATGATCGGGGCCGGGGTCACGCTGGCGGCGGGGGTCGTGGTCAAATCGCATGCGGTGGTGACCGGCTGGACGCAGATTGGCGAAGGCACGGTGATCTTTCCCTTCGCCTGCGTCGGCGAGGTGCCGCAAGACCTGAAGTTCAAGGGCGAACACACGCGGCTGATCGTGGGGGCGCGCTGCAAGATCCGCGAAGGCGCCACGCTGAACACCGGCACGACAGGCGGTGGCGGGGTGACACGGGTGGGCGACGATTGCCTGTTGATGACCGGCGCGCATGTCGGCCATGATGCCAGCCTTGGCAACCGGGTGATTTTGGCCAATCAGGCGGCGATTGCCGGGCATTGTCAGCTGGGCGACGATGTGATCGTGGGCGGGCTGTCGGGCGTGCATCAATGGGTGCGCATCGGGCGTGGGGCGATCATTGGTGCTGTGACGATGGTGACCAATGACGTGCTGCCGCATGGGTTGGTGCAAGGCCCGCGTGGCGTGCTGGACGGGCTGAACCTTGTGGGGCTGAAACGGCGCGGGGTGGAACGGTCCGAGATCACCGCCTTGCGCGCGGGCTATCAGATGCTGGCGCAGGGTGAAGGCTCGTTTGTCGACCGGGCGCGGCGGCTGTCGGAAGAAACCGAAAGCCCGCATGTGCGCGAGATGACCGAATTCATCCTGTCCGCCTCGGACCGCAGTTTCCTGACCCCGAAATGACCCGAACCGCCATCATCGCCGGGGCGGGGCGTTTGCCTGCCGCCGTGGCCGGGGTGCTGGACCGGCCGATGGTCTGTGCGCTGGATGGCTTTGCGCCCGAAGGCGTGGCGGTGGATGTCGCTTTCCGGGTGGAACGTCTGGTGCCGCTGTTTCGCGCGCTCGAGGATGCGGGGGTCACGACGGTGACCTTTGCCGGGGCCGTGCAGCGGCCAAGGCTGGACCCGGCGCTGTTTGATGCCGCCACCGCGCAACTGGTGCCGCGGCTGCTGGCGGCGATGGCGCAGGGCGATGATGCCACCTTGCGCGCGGTGATTGCACTGTTCGAGGAGGCAGGTTTTTCGGTGGCGGGCACGGCGCAGATTGCGCCCGGTCTGGTGCCGGGGGCGGGGGTTTTGTGCGGGGCGGTGTCGGACCGCGACAGGGATGATGCGACCCGCGCCGCGGCCATTGTTGCCGCCTTGGGCGCGGTCGATGTGGGGCAGGGCTGTGTGGTGGCGCAAGGCTTGTGTCTGGCGGTCGAGGCGTTGCCGGGCACCGATGCGATGCTGGCCGGGGTGGCCGGTTTGCCCGTGGCTTTGCGCTCCCTTGGCACGCGCGGGCTGTTCTACAAGGCCCCCAAACCGGGGCAGGACATGCGGGTGGATCTGCCGACGCTTGGCCCTGACACGGTGGCGCGGGTGGCCGAAGCGGGCTTGGGCGGCATTGTCTGGCAGGCGGGCGGCGTGATCTGCCTTGACCTGCCCGAGATGACGCGCGCCGCCAGTGATGCGGGCCTGTTCCTGTGGGCGCGCTGACGCTGTTTCTGATCGCCGGGGAGCCTTCGGGTGACCGCTTGGGGGCGGCCTTGATGGCGGGGCTGAAAACCCTGTCGCCGGGGGTGACCTTCGCCGGCGTGGGCGGGCCATTGATGCAGGCCGAAGGGCTGGAGAGCCTGTTCCCGATGGAAGAATTGTCGGTGATGGGGCTGGTCGAGGTGCTGCCGAAGTATTTCGCCCTGAAGCGCCGCATCGCCCAAGCGGCTCAGGCGGTGCTGGAGTCGGGCGCGCAGGCGCTGATCACCATCGACAGCCCGGATTTTTGCCTGCGGGTGGCAGGCATCGTCAAGGCCGCGCGGCCCGACTTTCGCACCATCCACTACGTCGCGCCCTCGGTCTGGGCCTGGCGGCCGGGCCGGGCGGCCAAGATGGCGAAGGTGGTCGATCACGTGCTGGCGCTGTTGCCGTTCGAGCCGCCCTATATGACCGCCGCCGGCATGAGTTGCGATTTCGTCGGGCATCCGGTGGTGGCCGAGCCTTTGGCCAGCGCCGCCGAGCGCGCCATGATGGCGGGCGAGGGGCCGCTGATCCTTGCCCTGCCGGGGTCGCGCAAGGGCGAGGTATCACGGCTGGCCCCGGTGCTGGGGCAGGTGCTGGCGCGGGTCAAGGCGGTGCATCCCGACGCACGGGTGGCCTTGCCCACGCTGCGCGGCGTGGCGGGGCTGGTGCGCGATCTGACTGCCGATTGGCCGATTGTGCCGCAGATCCTCGAAGAGGACGCCACAAAGCGCGCGGCCTTTGCAGCGGCGGATGTGGCGATTGCGGCCTCGGGGACGGTGTCGCTGGAACTGGCCGCGAACGGCTGCCCGATGGTGATTGCCTATGACATGAACCCCTTGACGCTGTGGCTGATGCGGCGCGCGGCGCTGATCGACACGGTGACACTGGTCAATCTGGTCTCGGAAAGCCGGCCAATTCCCGAGTTCATCGGCGCGCGCTGCCGTGCCGATCTGATCGCGCCCGAGGTCTTGCGGTTGCTGGCCGCGGGTGGCGGGGCACAACGGGCGGCGATGCAGGTGACGATGCAGCGGCTGGGACGCGGCGGCGAGGCCCCGGGGTTACGCGCGGCGCGGTCGGTGTTGGGGGTGTTGGGGTCGCTGACCGCATAAATGCCCCCCACCCCCAGCCCCTCCCCACAAGGGGGAGGGGAGGCGAGAGGTGGTTGGGGCATTCTCCCCGCCGCAACCGTTAGGGCACCTCCCTCCCCCCTTGTGGGGGGAGGGATGGGGTGGGGGGCTTGGGCGAGGGAGCGGACCTCAGCCCGCGCGCTGACCGGCGACGATCTGGCGCATGCCATCGAGCGGCACATAGCCGCGCACCATGGTTTCATCGACGATGAAGGTGGGGGTGCCGCTGATGTCCATCATGCTGCCAAGCGCGTGGTTGGTGGCGATGATCGCCTGCACCTCGGGGGTCAGCATCTTGTCGGCAACGGCAGCCGGATCATGGCCCAGATCGGCGGCCAGCCGCGACAGGGTTTCCGGGGTCGCATCGCCGCGCAGGGCGATCAGCGCGTCATGCGCGGCCTTGTAGGCGTCGTCGCCATGCAGCAGGCGCACAGCGATGGCAAATTGCGACGACAGGGTGGATTGTTCGCCTAGGATCGGGAATTCCTTCATCACCAGTTTGATGTTGCCATCGGATTTGACCAGCTCGGTCACCTCGTCATGTGCCTTGCGGCAATAGCCGCAGCGGTAATCGACAAACTCGACAATGGTGATGTTGCCCTCAAGGTTGCCACCGGCCCAGGAGTTCGGGTCGCGGTAGATCAGATCGGCGTTGTCGCGCAGCATTTGCAGGTCGCGGTTGGCGGCCTGCTGTTGCTGGCGGGCGTTCAGCACATCCATGGCCTCGATCAGAACCTCGGGTTCTTCCAGCAGAAAGGCGCGGACCTCGGCGCGGAACGCCGCGCGTTCCTCGGCCGTCATTTCGGCCAGGGCGGCGGTGGAGGTAAGCATCAACGCGGTGATGCCGATCAGTGTCTTGCGGATCATTGGACGTCCTTGGGGCCTGAATGTCGGGTCGGGGTTGACCTTGCCCCGCGAACCGGGACACTTCGGGGCAAAGCATAGAGGGGCGGGCATGCGAAGTTCAAGACGGGGTGCGGTTGATCCCTTTATTGTGATGGATGTGATGGAAGAGGCCCGCCAGCTTGAGGCGGCGGGCCGACAGGTCATTCACATGGAGGTGGGCCAGCCCGGAACCCCGGCGCCCGGCGCGGCACGCGCGGCGCTGGCCGGGGCGATGGAAAGCGGGGCGCTTGGCTATACGGTTGCTCTTGGCCTGCCCCAACTGCGGGCGGGGATCGCGCGGCTTTACCAGCGCTGGTATGGTGTGACGCTGGACCCCGAACGGGTTGTGGTGACCTCGGGGTCGTCGGCGGCATTTCTGCTGGCCTTTACCGCGCTGTTCGAGGCGGGCGACAAGGTCGCCCTGGGCGAGCCGGGATACCCAAGCTATCGCCAGATCCTGCGCGCGTTGTCGTTGCAGCCGGTGGGGATACCGACCAGCCCGGCCAACCGCTTTCAGCCCACTCCTGCCGATCTGGCCGGCATTGAAATGGCGGGACTGATCGTCGCATCCCCCGGCAACCCGACCGGCACCATGCTGGACCGCGCCGCACTGACCGCGCTGATCGACCATTGTGCCGGGCGCGGGATCAGTTTTGTCTCGGACGAGATTTACCACGGGCTGCACTACGGCGACCGTGCGGTGTCGGCGCTGGAGATCAGCGATGACTGCTATGTGATCAATTCGTTTTCCAAGTATTTCAGCATGACCGGCTGGCGGGTTGGCTGGATGGTGGTGCCAAAGGACCATGTGCGTCTGATCGAGCGCCTGGCGCAGAATATGTTCATCTGCCCGCCGCACGCGAGCCAAGTGGTGGCGCTGGCCGCGCTGGACTGCGTGGATGAGCTGGAGGCCAACCGCGCCACCTATGCGCAAAACCGCCGGCTGATGCTGGACGGCCTGCCAAGCGCGGGCTTTGCCCGCATCGCGCCGCCCGATGGGGCGTTTTATGTCTATGCCGATGTCTCGGACCGCACCGGGGACAGCCTGGCCTTTGCCCGGCAGATCCTGCACGAGACCGGGGTGGCGGTGACGCCGGGGGTGGACTTCGACCCGGTGCGCGGACGGCAGAGCCTGCGGTTTTCCTATGCGCGGGCGACGGCGGATATTGTCGAGGGCCTGGCACGGTTGCAGCGCTTTTTCGGGGAGGGGAGCGCAAGATGACGAGGTGCGCCTCCGGCGGGGGTATTTGGGCCAAGAGGAAATCGGCGGGGCAGGCATGAGGCTTTGGGGGCTGGTTCTGGCGCTGCTGCTGTGGCCTGTGGTTGTGGCGGGGCAAGAGTTGTCGGCGCTGGCACGGTTGCAGGCGGGGGCCTCGGCGATCGAGGATCACGACGGCGGGGTGGCGGTCGACCTTGTCGTCAGCCAGGCGGTGCCGTGGCGGGTGCGGCTGCTGGATCAGCCGCCGCGGCTGGTGCTGGACATGCGCGAGGTCGATTGGTCGGGTCTGGCCGAGGTGCGCAAAAGCAGTGCGGCAATTGTCGGCCTGCGGGCCGGCGTGGTGCGGCAGGGCTGGTCGCGGCTGGTGCTGGATCTGGCCGGGCCGCATCTGGTGCAGGTGGCCGAGATGCGCATGCAAGAGGCCGGGGCCGTGGTGCGCTTGCGGCTGGTCCCGGCGACGGCGGCTGACTTTGCCGCCGCAGCGGCACGGCCCGAACCGGCCGAATGGGCCTTGCCGGTGGTGGCAAACGTGCCGCAATCGGTGCCGCGCGGGGCGGGGCCTTTGGTGGTGGTGATCGACCCCGGCCATGGCGGCATTGATCCGGGGGCGGAACGCGACGGGTTTTTTGAAAAGGATCTGGTGCTGACCTTTGCCCGCGAGTTGAAGGACCTTTTGTTGCGCGATGGCGACAAGCTGGCCGTGCTGACGCGCGAAGAAGACATCTTCGTGCCGCTGGAAGCGCGGATTTCGATTGCGCGGGCGGCGGGGGCGGATGTGTTCGTGTCCCTGCACGCCGATGCGCTTGCCGAGGGTGAGGCGGTGGGGGTGACGCTTTACACCCTGTCGGAAGAGGCAAGCGACGCTGCCGCACAGGCGCTGGCCGAACGCCATGACCGGGCGGACCTGTTGTCCGGCGTGGACCTGACCGCACAGGATGATCTGGTGGCGACGGTGCTGATGGACATGGCGCGCACCGAAACCCAGCCGCGGATTGACCGGCTGGCGGCGGCGCTGGAAGCCTCGATCAAGGCGGCGGGGGTCAGGATGCACCGCCGGCCCCGGCAGACGGCGGGGTTTTCGGTGCTGAAATCCCCCGATATTCCGTCGGTGCTGGTGGAACTTGGTTTTCTGTCCTCGGCCCGTGATCTGGCGCGGCTGACCGATCCGGACTGGCGGGCCCGCATGGCGCTGGCGCTGCGCGATGGCATCAGCGCCTGGGCGGCGGAGGATGCGGCCCTGTCGGCCTTGCGCCGCCGCTAGGCCGGGGTCGTGACCATTGCGCGAAGCCACGCCGGGGGGGCGGGGATCGTTTTGACCCCATGCCATGCGTCCGGTATAACACAGCAACATGCGACGGGAGTTCTGGCTTGGTTCGGTTCATAGGCTCATTTCTGGGGGGGATATTTACCCTTGTCACCATGGGGGTGCTGTTTGCGGCCCTGTCGGTCGGCGCGGTTTTCTATATGTATTCCAGTGACTTGCCCAGCCATGAGCGGCTTGCGCAATACACCCCGCCAACGATCAGCCGAATCTATTCGGGCGAGGGGCGCATCATCGACGAATTCGCCAAGGAACGGCGGCTGTTCGTGCCGGTCGAGGACATTCCCGATCTGGTCAAGCAGGCCTTCATCAGCGCCGAAGACAAGAATTTTTACACCCACAACGGCTATGACGTGACCGGCATGGCCGGTGCCTTGCGTGATGCGATTGTCAGCCGGGGCGACAATCTGCGCGGGGCATCCACCATCACCCAGCAGGTGATGAAGAACTTCCTGTTGTCGGGCGACCGGACAGGTGAGCGCAAGATCAAGGAGTTGATCCTTGCCAGCCGGTTGGAGGAAACCCTGAGCAAGGACAAGATCCTTGAGCTTTACCTGAACGAGATCGACCTTGGCCAACGCAGCTTTGGCGTGGCGGCGGCGGCGCAGTCGTATTTCAACAAGACCCTGCTGGAACTGTCGCCCGGCGAGGCGGCCTATCTGGCGGCCTTGCCGAAGTCGCCGGGGCGGGGTCTGCACCCGGTGCGCGATTATGACCGGGCGGTCGAGCGGCGCAATTATGTGCTGCGTGAGATGTGGCAGAACGGCTATCTGGATCAGGCAACTTATGACGCGCAAAAGGCCCTGCCGCTTAAGACGGTGCAGAATGGCGACTATCCGTCTTATCGCGAAGCGATGCCCGCGCGCGATTATTTCACTGACGAGATTCGCCGTCAGCTTTCGGGCACCTTTGGCGAGGAAGAGTTTTTCGGCGGCGGGTTGTCGATCCGCGCCACCGTGGACCCCGAATTGCAAGCCGCCGCCGCGCGGGCGCTGCGCCGCGGGCTGGAACGCTATGACCGGGGGCTGGGGGTCTGGCGCGGCACTGGCAAGACCATTGCGGTCGACCAGCTGACCTCGGAGGCGGCGTGGCGCGCGGCGCTGTCAGAGGTCGAGGTGCCGCGCGATGTGGCAGACTGGTTTCCGGCGGTGGTGCTGGAGCTTGGGGACACCTCGGCCCGGATCGGAATCGAGGGTCAGGCCGAAGATGCGGATGGCCACTTCATCCCGGCCGCCGATGTGACCTGGGCCCGCAAGCGGCTGCCGGGTGGCAAGCTTGGCAACAAGGCCAAGCGGGCAAGCGATCTGGTCGATGTCGGTGACGTGGTGCTGGTGAGCGCTGTCACCGATGACAAGACCGGCGATTTCGTGCGCTGGTCACTGCGGCAGGTGCCGCAGGTGCAGGGCGGCTTCATGGCGATGGACGTGGTCACCGGCCGGGTTCTGGCGATGCAGGGCGGGTTCTCGTATCAGGATTCAGTGTTCAACCGCGCAACCCAGGCGACACGGCAGCCGGGGTCCAGCTTCAAGCCCTTTGTCTATGCCGCGGCACTGGACAGCGGCTTTACCCCCGCCACCATCGTGGTCGATGCCCCGATCGAGGTGAACACGCCGCAGGGCCTGTGGCGGCCCAAGAACGCGTCGAACAAGTTTTATGGCCCGACCACGATCCGCACCGGGATTGAACAGTCGCGCAACCTGATGACGGTGCGGATTGCCGAAGAGATTGGCATGGAAACGGTCGCGGCCTATGCCGAGCGGTTTGGGGTCTATGACCGGATGAATGCCTTTCTGGCCAATGCGCTGGGGTCACAGGAAACCACGCTGTTCAAGATGGTGGCGGCCTATGCGATGTTTGCCAATGGCGGCGAGCGGGTAGAGCCGACACTGGTCGACCGGGTGCAGGACCGCTTTGGCCGCACCGTCTATCGCCACGATCAGCGGCTGTGCACGGATTGCAAGCTTGCCAATCTTGACCCCGGCGCGGGGCTGCACCTGAAATCCAACCGCGAGCGGGTGATGGATGCGATCACCGCCTATCAGTTGACCAGCATGATGGAAGGCGTGGTCCAGCGTGGCACGGCGCGCGGCATCAATCTGCCGGTGCCGGTGGCAGGCAAGACCGGCACCACCAATGATTCCAAGGATGTGTGGTTCATAGGCTATACCAGCAACATCGTGGCGGGCTGCTATATGGGCTATGACCAGCCGCGCACCATGGCCGGCGCGTCGGGTGGCGGGTTCTGTGGCCCGGTGTTTGAACAGTTCATGCGCACCGCGATCCGGAAATACGGCGGGGCCAGGTTCAAGGTGCCGCCGGGCGGCTATTTCATCAACATCGACCGTTTCTCGGGGGCGCGGTTGGGCGACGAGGCGACGGGCGACAACGTGGTGGCCGAATACTTCCGCGAAGGCGAAGAGCCGATATTTGGCCTTGGCGCGATGGTGGATGGCGGCTTCAGCATGGGCAGCAACCTGCCGCTGTTTGCCGCCGGTGAAACCGATACCGGAAGTTCGGCCACGGTGACCACCGCCACCGGCGCGCGCAAATCCATTCCAAAGAAGGCCGATTTCGGCACGCTCAGTTCGGGCGGGCTGTATTGACCATGCACCTTGGGCGGCGGCTGGCGGGGCGGCATGCCCTTGCCGGGCCGCCGCCTTTTCGCTATCAGCCGGGGATCAGCCCGAAGGACAAGACCCATGCGCGCCGAGACGCAAAACAACGTAGCCGCCATTGAGAAATCGCTGAAACTGCTGGCCCAACGGATGGACTGGGACACCGCCCCGCACCGGTTGGAAGAGTTCAACGCGATGATCGAGGACCCGAACCTGTGGAACGATCCGGCCAAGGCGCAAAAGCTGATGCGTGAGCGTCAGGCGTTGATGGATGCGGTCGGCACCTACAAGCTGATCGACAGCGGCTTGCGCGACAATGTCGAGCTGATCGAGATGGGCGAGGCCGAGGGCGACGCCGAGATCGTGTCCGACGCCGAGGCCGCCTTGCGCGATCTGACCAAGCTTGCTGCCGACAAGGAGCTGGAGGCGTTGCTGGATGGCGAGGCCGATGGCAATGATACGTTCCTTGAGGTGAACGCGGGCGCGGGCGGCACCGAGTCTTGCGATTGGGCCAGCATGCTGGCGCGGATGTATGTCCGCTGGGCCGAGAAAAAGGGCTACAAGGTCGAGATGCAGTCGGAAACCGCGGGCGAAGAAGCGGGGATCCGGTCGGTCAGCTACAAGATTTCCGGGCGCAATGCCTATGGCTGGCTGAAATCGGAATCGGGCGTGCATCGTCTGGTGCGGATCAGCCCCTATGATTCAGCCGCGCGGCGGCATACCTCGTTTTCCTCGGTCTGGGTCTATCCGGTGATCGACGACAACATCGAGATCGACATTCCCGACCGCGATATCCGCATCGACACCTACCGGTCGTCGGGCGCGGGCGGCCAGCACGTCAACACCACAGACTCGGCGGTGCGGATCACCCACCTGCCGACCAATATCGTGGTGACCTCCAGCATGAAATCACAGCACCAGAACCGCGAAATCTGCATGAACGCGCTGCGGTCGCGGCTGTATCAGATGGAGATGGACAAGCGTAACGCCGCCATCAACGCGGCCTATGACAACAAGGGCGAGGCTGGCTGGGGCAACCAGATCCGGTCCTATGTGCTGCAACCCTATCAGATGGTGAAAGACCTGCGCACCGGGGTGGAAACCTCTGACACCAGCGGCGTGCTGGATGGCGATCTGGATCAGTTCATGGCGGCCACGCTGGCGATGGATGTCGCCGGCAAAAGCCGGGCCGAAGCCAACGAAGGCTAGTCCTTTGCGCCAGCGGCGCGGGCCCGGTCGGGTGTCGTGCCGTGGCAGATCGGTGGTCTTGCGCCGGGTTGGGGCCGTGCAATCACTGTTGGCCATGCACGCAAGCGGACGCGCACCTTGCGACGCCGAATGCAAAAGACGCGCCACCAAGGCGCGTCTTGATCCTTAACTCATAGCGTGAGCCGTCAGACGCCATCCGCGGGCTTGGTGGCCGAATGTGCCGCCGGGGGAGCCTTGGTCGCGGGCGTGGCGGGGGGGGCCAGTTGGGCCTGTTGCAGCGGTGCGGTCAGCCGGCCCTGGGCCAGCGGGTCATCCTGCCGTTGCACCGAGCCTTCGAAATGCGCACCGGATTCGATGGCGATGGTCTTGTGGATGATGTCGCCCTCAACCCGCGCTGTCGCGGTCAGGCGCACCTTCAGGCCGCGGACGCGGCCGATGACCCGGCCGTTCACCACGATATCGTCGGCGACAATCTCGCCGCGGATGGTGGCGCTTTCGCCGACGGTCAGCAGATGGGCGCGGATATCGCCCTCAACCGTGCCTTCGACCTGAACGTCGCCGGTGGTGCGCAGATTGCCGACGATCGTCAGATCGGACGACAGGACGGATGCGGAAACTTTGCCCTTGGGGGCGGAAGGCGTAAAGTCCATGCTGGGTTTCGAAGCCTGGGTTTCGGGGGCTTTCGGCTTGTCCTCTGCCTTGGGCCCGGGTTCATTGATACGGCTCTTAGAAAACATGGTTCGCTGCCTTTATAAAGGTCATCGGGTTCACGGGTCTGCCGCCGATGCGGATTTCGTAGTGAAGGTGGGTCCCGGTGGACCTGCCTGAATTGCCCATATCACCGATCCTGTCGCCGCGCGAGACCCTATCGCCAACGTTCACCCGCAGAGTCGATAGGTGAGCATAGCGCGTTTCGATCCCGAACTCATGCTTTATCTTGATCAGACGGCCATAGCCCGACCCCCAGCCGGCCTCGATCACCACGCCATCGGCGGTGGCATAGATCGGCATGCCATAAGCCCCGGCCAGATCGACGCCATCATGCATCCGGGTTCCGGCGCCCTTTGGATCGCGACGATAGCCGAACATGCTGGTCCAGCGGAACGACCCCTTGACCGGCATGGCGAAGGGCGCCTTGAACGCGGCCAGACGATACAGGTTCATCCGGTCCAGACCTTGCAAAATGGCGTTGGCGCGCAGCTCATCCGGGTTCGACACCGACCCCGAGGTTGACAGCACCAAGGGCGACAGTGGCCCGCCCTGACCCGAATACCCCCGCTTGACCGCCTTGAGCAGATCATCGGGCGACATGCCGGCTTCGCGGAACATCTTGTCCAGCGGTTCCATCGAGACGCTGACCGCCTCTTCCAGCTTGGCAAAAATCTCGTTGTTGCGCGATTGCAGCGCCTTCTTCTCGGCCATCACGGCTTCGACCCGCTCGGCCGATTGTTCGGCAGCGCCTTCCATCAGGTCACGTTCCTGCGCGGTGGCGGCCAAGACGTCGGCCATGATGTCCAGCGTGTCCATGGCATCCCGGGCGCGTCCGGCATCGGTGTTGGCCACCCCGCCCTGCGAGGCCAGCGCCACATTGGCCTGATCGGCCAGGGCGCGGGCTTCGTCGCGTTCCTTGATGGTGCGGCGCAGGGTGTTCTGGATCACGTCGATCCCGGTCTCCAACTCACGCCGGCGGTCTTCTGATGCCAGCAGGCGGCCTTGCATCTGCGCCACCTGTTCCAGCGCCAGATTGAACCGGTCATGGGCGCGGGCGGCCTCTTCAGCGCGGGCGTCCCGGTCCTGGCTCAGCGCGTTCAGACGCTGTTCATAAAGGCTTTGCTGGCGTTGCGTCTGCTCGCGACCCGACCCGGCGCTGATCGAGTCCATCAAGATGATCGCGGTGGCAAGGATCATCCAGCCAAGGGCGATGCCCGCGCCGGACACGGCAAGGGCCTGAGTCACGGGCCGAAGCCGGATGAACCGGGTTTCATTGTCGGATTTCAGGAACAGGCGTCGTTCGGGAAAGAACCGTTCGAAGCCAAGGTTGATGCGGTGGGAAAGGCGGGTGAGCACTGATGGCGTTCCGTTCTTGACCGTTGGGCACTGAAATTGGATTTGCGCCGCCCGGACCCGGGCAAAGACACGTGTGCTTTTGATAACCAAGCGGTCGCAACGTCGCAACAAATATGACCGGAGCCCCGGGTATCTTGCCAGAAACTCAGGCTTTTCGGCGATTTCCCGCCGATCCGCGGGCCGAAACCCCGGTTCAGGCCGAGTTCTGCGGCGCGCGATCTTCGGTCAGCGGCCAATAGAAATCGGGGGGCAAGCCTGCGTCCGCACGCTTTTCCGCGTTGAACGGCGGCTTCAGCGTGCCGTGAAAATAGCGCCGGACAAGGGCATGGAACACGTCCTTGGGGTCTGTCCCGTCGCGCCCGCACAGCCAGTTGAACCACTTTGAGCCGTAAGCGACATGCGCCACCTCCTCGGCATAGATCACTTCCAGCGCGGCGACGGTGCCTGCCTCTTTGGCCTTTCTGAAAATCTCGATCATGCCGGGGGTCACATCCAGCCCCCGCGCCTCCAGCACCATCGGCACCACTGCCAGACGGCCGTGCAGATCGCCCGCGGTGTCGGATGCGGCACGCCACATTCCGTCATGGGCGGGCAGCGCGCCATAATGGCTGCCCATGGCTTCCAGACAATCGCAGATCAGGCCGAAGTGCTTGGCCTCGTCATCTGCTGCCTTCACCCAGTCGTCGTAAAAGCCCATGGGCATCGGCTGATCCGCGAAGCGGGCGATGATGTCCCAGTGCAGATCGACCGCGTTCAACTCGATATGTGCCACCGCGTGCAGCAGCGCCTGCCGCCCGATCAGGCTGCCGGGACGGCGGCGCGGCACGCAGCGCGGGTCCAGCAGTTCGGGCAGGGCAGGCCGGGCCGGAAACGCGGGCGGGGTGGCGTGGCCGATGGGCAGGGCGGTGCCTGCCGCACGGGCGGCAAGCCACGCCGCCGCATGCCGGCGGCCAAGGGCACATTTCGCGCGCCCGTCGGCGGTGGACAGAACCTCCACCGCCATGTCAGACAGGGTTTGCATCACAGGGCTTGCGCTGCGGCCAGAACCGCATCGGCATGGCCCTTGACGCTGACCTTGTTCCAGACCTGAGCGATCTTGCCCGCGCCGTCGATCAGGAACGTGGTGCGTTCGACGCCAATATAGGTTTTGCCATACATGCTTTTCTCGACCCAGACGCCATAGTCTTCGCAGGTCCGGCCCGCTTCGTCGCTGACAAGGATGATGCCAAGGCCGTGCTTCTTGCAAAACTTGTCATGCGCCTTCACGCTGTCCTTGCTGATGCCGATCACGCTGGTGCCCGCGGCGGTGAAATCGGCCAGACGGGCGGTAAAATCCTGTGCCTCCAGCGTGCAGCCGGGGGTGTCGTCCTTGGGGTAGAAATACAGCACCACCTTGCCGGGGCGGAAGCCCGACAGGGTGACGGTTTCCCCGCCATCGCGCGGCAGGCTGAAATCGGGGGCATCGGTGCCGGGCGCAGGGTTTGCGGCAGGGTTTGCAGCAGGGGTCTGGGCGGGCATGGGCGTCTCCTTGCTGTATGGGGCTGAGGGCAATCACGACCCTTTGCGTTTTAGCGGCCAATCCGCGAAGATAAAGACAAGTCTGCACCACAAGCAGGCATGGGGTCAGGTTTTGAGCAAGAGGAGCACGGCGCAGTGACCGAAGCGTCAGCGCAAGGCGACCCGGACCGGAACGCAGAGGCGGAGGCAATCGCCCCGCGCCGCAGTCTTGCGCGGCGCAGCGCCCATCATGCCGGGAGGGTCACGCTGAAGCTGGTTGTCGTGCTGACCGTGCTGGCCGCGATCACGGGTCTGGCGGTGCTTGCGCTGACCGGCAAGCCGCTGCGGCTGCCGGTCTGGGCGGTGGCCGAGGTCGAGATGCGCGCCAACACGGCGCTGCGCGGGGTGCTGACGGGGGCTTCGGTGTCAGTGGGCGCGATCGAAGTGGCCTTTGACGAAGACTGGACCCCGAGCCTGCGGCTGGAAGACACCCGGTTGATGCAAGGGGCGGGCGACACCTTGCTGACCTTGCCCGATCTGCGGCTGACCTTTGACGCCACCGCCTTTGTCCGCGAACGCGCGCTGCGCCCGGCAAGCCTGCGCATCGTAGGGGGCGCTGTCAGCTTGCGGCGGCAGGTCGATGGCAGCTTTGATCTGGGCATCGGTGGCAGCGATGCGGGCCCGCCCGTTTTGGGTCTGGCCGACCTGCTGGCCCGGATCGACACGGCGCTGGACCTGCCCGCGCTGTCACGGCTGGACCGGATCAAGGCCGAAGCCACCAGCCTGACAGTGCAGGATCTGCGGCTGAACCGGGTCTGGACGCTGGGCGATGGCCGGATCACCCTTTTGAACCGCGCCGATGCGCTGGCCGCCGAACTGGGGCTGACGCTGGTGTCTGACGGGGGGACCCCGGCGCAGGCTCTGGTCACGCTGGTGCGGCCCAAGGGGCAGGACACTGTGCGGATGACCGCCAGCGTGACGGGGATATCGGCCGCGGACATGGCAGCGCAAACCCCGGTTCTGGGCTGGCTTGGCGTGCTGGATGCGCCGCTGTCGGGCCAGATCGCGGCGCAGATCAGCGATGCCGGCCTGATGTCACTGGATGCGCAGATCTCGCTTGGGGCAGGGGCACTGCGCCCCGATCCCGCCGCGCGCGCGCTGATGTTTGACAGTGCGGCCCTGACCCTGGGCTATGATCCCGACAAGGGCCGCGTGCTGATCCGCGACCTGAGCGTGGACAGCCCGACCCTGCGTCTGAAAGCCTCGGGCCAGTCCTATCCGCTGGATGGCGCGGGCACGATCATGACCGGGCCTTTGGGCGGGCGCTTGCCGGCTGGCTTTGTCGGGCAGGTAGCCGTGGCCGAGGCGCAGGTTGACCCCGAGGGCCTGTTTGAACGCCCGCTTGCCTTTACCAGCGGTGCGATGGACGCGCGGCTGACGCTGGACCCGTTCCGGCTGGACATCGGTCAGGTGTCGCTGATCGCAGACGGCGGGCAACGGCTTTCGCTGGGTGGATGGGCCGAGGTGCAGCACGAGGGCTGGGCTTTGGCGGTGGATCTGGGGCTGGATGCCATCGATCATGACCGCTTGCTGCAACTGTGGCCAAAGACGGCGGTGCCGCAGACCCGCGCCTGGGTGGGGCAGAATGTGGCTCGCGGCCTGTTGACCGATGTCAAGGCCGCGCTGCGGGTGGCGCCGAACGTTGAGACACGGCTGTCGCTGGGCTATGAATTTGCCGATGCCGAGGTGCGCTTGCTGCGCACGCTGCCGCCGATCACCCAAGGCAGGGGGCGGTCGTCGATCGAGGACAACGCCTATACCGTGGTGCTGGATGTCGGGCAGGTCGAGCCGCCGCTTGGCGGGCCGATTGACATTGCGGGTTCGGTGTTCCGGGTGCCGGATGTCACGGCTAAGCCGCCGATGGCCGAGATGCGGCTGCGCAGTGACAGCTCGTTGACCGCCGCCTTGTCTTTGCTGGACCTGCCGCCGTTCGGCTTCATGGCCAAGGCCGGGCGCACGCCCGAGATCGGACAGGGCCACGCGGTGGTGGATACCAGGCTGTCACTGCCGATGGTGCGGCGGGTGGAATTGAAGGATGTCCGCTACACGGTGCAAGGCAGCCTCAGCGGCCTGTCTTCCGACACGCTGGTCAAGGGCAAGACCGTCACCGCCGAGCAGTTGTCGCTGACCGCCACGCCCGAGGGCCTGATCATCGACGGGCCGGGGCGCATCGGCAAGGTGCCGTTCAATGTCAGCTTCATACAGGGCTTTGGGGCCTCGGCCGCGGGCAAAAGCCGGATCGAAGGCCAACTGACGCTGTCGCCTGAGACGATTGCCGAATTCGGGCTGGGCCTGCCCGACGGCCTGCTGCGCGGGGCAGGGCAGGCGCAGGTGCAGATTGATCTGGTGCGGGAAGGCGGTGGCACCCTGCGCCTGACCTCGAACCTGGCCGGAATCGGGCTGGCGCTGCCCGCGATCGGCTGGAGCAAATCCCCGGCCGATCGGGGCACGCTGGAGGTAGAGGCAAGCCTGGGCCAGCCGCCGCAGATCAGCCGTCTGGTCGTGTCGGGCGGGGGGCTGACGGCCGAGGGCGACATCAGTGTGCGGGCCGACGGCGGCCTTGACCGCGCGCGGTTTTCGCGTGTGCAGTTGAACGATTGGCTGGATGGCCCCGTTACCCTGACCGGGCGCGGGGCCGGACGCGCGCCCGATATCAGCCTGCCCGGCGGCACCGTCGATCTGCGGCGGCTGTCGCTGCCCCCGGGCGGGCAGACGGCGGCGCAGGATGCGGGCGGCCTGTCACTGGCGCTGGACCGGCTGGTGGTCAGTGACGGCATCGTGCTGACCGGCTTTCAGGGTGACTTTGCCCAGCGTGGCGGCTTTAACGGCAGCTTTCGCGCCAGCGTCAACGGGGCCGCGCCGGTGACCGGCGTGATTGCGCCGTCGCGCCACGGCACGGCGGTGCGGCTGCAATCCACCGATGCCGGGGCGGCGCTGCGGGCGGCGGGTATCTTTCAATCGGCACGCGGCGGCACGCTGAACCTGACCCTGACCCCGCGCGCCACCAAAGGCCATTATGATGGCAGCGCACAGATCGCGCGGTTTCGGGTGCGCAATGCCTCGGTGCTGGCGGAATTGCTGTCGGCGATCTCGGTGGTGGGCCTGCTGGAGCAGTTGAATGGCGAAGGGCTGGCGTTTTCGGATGCAGCGGCCGATTTCATCATCACCCCGCAGGCGATAGAAATCACCAGCGGATCGGCCATCGGCGCCAGCCTTGGCGTGTCACTGGCGGGGGTTTATGGCACGCAGACCAAGCGGCTGGCGATGCAGGGTGTGGTGTCGCCGGTCTATCTGTTCAATGGCATCGGCGCGATGCTGACCCGGCGGGGTGAAGGTTTGTTCGGTTTCAATTATGACTTGCGCGGCACCGCCGATGCGCCGCAGGTGCAGGTCAACCCGCTGTCGATTCTGACGCCCGGCATGTTTCGCGAGATTTTTCGCAGCCCGGCCCCGGTCTTGCGAAAAGGCAACTGATGCAACTTTCCGATTTCGACTTTGACCTTCCCGAAGGCCTGATCGCCACGCGCCCGGCGCGGCCTCGTTCAGCGGCACGCCTGCTGCTGGCCCAAGGCGATACGATCACCGATCTGCACGTGCGCGATCTGCCCGGCCTGTTTCGCCCCGGCGATCGGCTGGTGTTGAACAACACCCGCGTGATCCCGGCGCGTCTGACCGGGCAGCGCCGTCGTGGCGATGCCGCGGCGAGGGTCGAGATCACCCTGATGGAGCCTGCCGCAACCGGCTGGCGGGCGATGGCCAAGCCGTTGCGCAAGGTGAACCCGGGCGAGGTCATCACGTTTTCTGCCGATCTGTCGGCAGAGGTGGTCGAGAAATCCGAAACCGACCTGCGGCTGGTGTTCAACCTGACCGGGGATGATTTTGACGCGGCTTTGGCACAGGCGGGCGCGATGCCGCTGCCGCCCTATATCGCTGCCCGGCGCGCGCCCGACGCGCAGGACAATGACGATTACCAGACCGTTTTCGCCCGCCACAAGGGCGCGGTTGCCGCCCCCACCGCCTCGTTGCATTTCGACGCCGCGTTGCTGGCCGCGCTGCAAGACAAGGGTGTCAGCTTTACCGAGGTGACCCTGCATGTCGGCGCCGGCACCTTTCTGCCGGTCAAGGTTGAAGACGTGACCACCCACAAGATGCACGCCGAATGGGGGCAGGTCACAGCGCAGGCGGCCGAACAGATAAACGCCACCCGTGCGGCGGGCGGGCGGGTCATTCCGGTCGGCACCACCGCCTTGCGGCTGATCGAGACCGCGGCGCGATCAGGCCGGGTCGAACCCTGGGAGGGGCCGACCGATATTTTCATCTACCCCGGCTTTGCCTTCCACACCACCGATGCGCTGATCACCAACTTTCACCTGCCGAAATCGACGCTACTGATGCTGGTGTCGGCCCTGATGGGCAAGGACCGGGTGGACCGGATCTATGCGCACGCGATTGCGCAGGGCTATCGGTTCTTCAGCTATGGCGACGCGTCGCTGCTCATCCCGTGAAGCGGCCCCCCCCCACCCCATCCCTCCCCCACAAAGGGGGGAGGGTGGTGCTTCGTGCGTGGCCTGAGCACCTTTCGGGGTCTGGGCGTTGCACCTGAAATTGCGCGGCTCCCCTCCCCCCGTGGGGCGGGGATGGGGGTGGGGGGACACTTGCGCCCCCGCCGCTTTCCCCCGACAGACCGTCGCCTGCGACATGACATTTTTATCCGCCAAGCCTAGTCTGGCAACACCGACCGAAGGAATCCCTCATGCTGACCGTTCTGCGCAACACCTGGGCGCTTTTGCTGGGGCTGGGCCTGCTGATGCTGGGCAACGGCATGCAGGGCACCTTGCTGGGCATCCGGGGGGGAATCGAGCAGTTTTCCACCCTGCAGATGTCCATCGTGATGTCGGCCTATTTCGTTGGCTTCCTGTTCGGCAGCCGGATGGCCCCCGAGATGATCAGGCGCGTAGGCCATGTGCGGGTGTTTGCAGCGCTTGGCTCGCTGATCTCGGCGGTGCTGATCCTGTATGCCGCCGCCCCTGACTGGATGGTCTGGGCCGCCTTGCGGGTAGTGATCGGGTTTTCCTTCTCGGGCGTCTATATCGTCACCGAAAGCTGGCTGAACAACGCCTCAAGCAATGAAAACCGTGGACAGGCGCTGTCGCTGTATCTGATCGTGCAGATGGTCGGCATCATCTCGGCGCAGCTTTTGCTGAACATCGGGGACGCGTCGGGCTATATCCTGTTCGTGATCCCGTCGGTTCTGGTGTCGCTGGCCTTTACCCCGATCCTGCTGTCCGCATCGCAAGCGCCCGCGTTTGAAACCACCAAGCCCCTGTCGTTTCGCAGGCTGTATGAAGCCTCGCCCTTGGGATGCGTGGGGGTGTTCCTGCTGGGCGGCGTGTTTTCGGCGCAATTTGGCATGGCGGCGGTCTGGGGCACCACGGCGGGGCTGTCGGTGCCGGACCTGACGATCTTCGTGGCGGCGATCTATGTCGGCGGTCTGGTGCTGCAATACCCGATCGGCTGGCTGTCTGACCGGGTTGACCGGCGCTTTGTGGTTCTGGGGCTGGCGGCCTTTGGCGCGCTGGCCCTGATGGTGCCGGTGCTGTTCGATGTATCCTTTCCGGTTCTGGTGGCGATCGGGGCGATCAGTGGCGCGGTCTCGAACCCGCTGTATTCGCTGCTGCTGGCCTATGTGAACGATTATTTGGACAAGGCCGACATGGCGGCAGCATCGGCCGGGTTGATGTTCATCAACGGCGTGGGGGCAATTTCCGGCCCGGTCATCACCGGTTGGCTGATCAGCCAGATCGGCCCATCGGGGTTCTTTTTGTATATGGCGGCACTGTTCGGCCTGCTGGCGGTTTACGCGGCATGGCGGATGACACAGCGCCGCGATACCCCAAGCGTGACCTCGGGCTATACGCCGGTGCCACCCACGGCGTCGATCGTCACGGTCGAGTCGGCGGCGATGGTCGATGCCGAAGATGCAAGGCTGAACTGAATTGCCTTTCCGGTGCGGGCCTGCCACCCTGACGCAAAGCAGGAGGTGCAGATGTCCGACCCGGTCGAAGTTCTGGATTTCTGGCTGGGCGAGATCGGGCCCGAGGGCTGGTATGCCGGTGGCGAAGACATCGACGCACTGATTGCCGGGCGGTTTGGCGTACTGTGGCAGGCCTTGCACAATGACGGATTGGAACACTGGGTGGATGGTGCCGTGGGCACGCTTGCCTATCTTGTTGTGGCTGACCAGTTTTCACGCAACATCCACCGCGGCAGGGCCGAGGCCTTTGCCACCGATGCCCGTGCCTGCGCCGCGGCACAGCGCGCGCTGGAGGAAGGCTGGGACATGCAGGCCCCGGTGCCGGAACGGCAGTTCTTCTACATGCCGTTCGAGCATTCCGAGGACATGGCCGATCAGGACCGCGCCGTGACCCTGATGGCCGAACGGATGGAGGGCGACGCCGAATTGTTGCTGCACGCCCGCGCGCACCGCGAGGTGATTGCGCGCTTTGGCCGGTTCCCGTTCCGCAACGCAGCCCTTGGCCGCGCCACCACCGCCGAGGAACAGGCGTTTCTGGACGCCGGGGGCTATGGCGCGCTGGTGCGCGCGATGAAAAGCCATGCGCCGGACGCATAGCCGCCGGGCATTCGCTGCGTTGCCTGATTGCAGATAATGGCTTAAGGCTGAACTACTTTCCGGGGAGGGAATTATGGCAGGCCAGAGCTTTGATGTGATCGTGATCGGTGCCGGGCCGGGCGGCTATGTCGCCGCAATCCGCGCCAGCCAGTTGGGCCGGAAGGTCGCAATCATCGAGCGCGAAAACCTTGGCGGCATCTGCCTGAACTGGGGCTGCATCCCGACCAAGGCCATGCTGCGCAGCGCCGAAGTGTTTCACCTGATGCAGCGCGCCAAGGAGTTCGGCCTTGGTGCCACCGGCGTCAGCTATGACCTGCCCGCTGTCGTTGCGCGGTCGCGCGCGGTGGCCAAACAGCTTTCGGGCGGCATCGGTCACCTGATGAAGAAGAACAAGGTCACGGTGTTCATGGGTGTGGCGACGCTGCCACGGGCCGGGGTGGTGTCGGTGACAACCGACAAGGGCGTGGACGAGCTGACCGCCCCCGCTATCATCGTGGCCACCGGGGCCCGCGCCCGCGAATTGCCGGGGCTGGAGGCGGATGGCGATCTGGTCTGGTCCTATCGCCACGCCTTGATGGCGCCTCGGATGCCGAAAAACCTGCTGGTGATCGGCTCGGGTGCGATCGGGATCGAATTTGCCAGCTTCTTCAACACGCTGGGGGCCAAGACCACGGTGGTCGAGGTGATGGACCGCATCCTGCCGGTGGAAGACGCCGAAATCAGCGCCTTTGCTCGCAAGCAATTTGTCAAGCAGGGCATGACCATTCTGGAAAAGGCGACCGTCAAGACGTTGGACCGCAAGCCAGGGCAGGGCGTCACCGCCCATATCGAGGTGGGCGGCAAGATCGAAAGCCACGAGTTTGATACCGTGATCTCGGCCGTCGGCATCGTTGGAAACGTCGAGGGGCTGGGGCTGGAGGCGCTGGGGGTCAGGATCGACCGCAGCCATGTGGTGACGGATGCGTTTTGCCGCACCGGGGTGCCGGGCCTGTTTGCCATCGGCGATATCGCCGGCGCGCCATGGCTGGCGCACAAGGCCAGCCATGAAGGCGTGATGGTGGCGGAGCTGATCGCGGGTGGCCATCCGCATCCGATCAAGCCCGGCAGCATCGCTGGCTGCACCTATTGCCAGCCGCAGATCGCATCGGTCGGCATGACCGAGGCGCGCGCGCGCGAGGCAGGCCATGACATCAAGGTGGGCCGCTTTCCCTTCATCGGCAACGGCAAGGCAATTGCCTTGGGCGAATCCGAGGGGCTGATCAAGACCATCTTCGATGCCAAGACCGGCGAGTTGCTGGGCGCGCATATGGTGGGCGCCGAAGTGACCGAACTGATCCAGGGCTATGTCATTGGCCGCGCTCTGGAGACGACGGAGCAAGACCTGATGAACACCGTCTTCCCGCATCCGACGCTGTCCGAAATGATGCACGAGGCGGTGCTGGATGCCTATGGTCGGGCGTTGCATATGTGATTGCCGCAGCGGGGGGCTGTCTGCCCCCCTCGGCCCTGCGGGCCTTACCCCCGAGGATATTTCTAGAAAGAGAAAGACCGGAGGGCTTGCCTGGGGAAGGAGCGTCAGGCCCGGTCGATCTGGCCGCCGCCGGATTTCCAGTCATACAGACCGCCGATGTTGTGCACCTCTGGGTAGCCATAGCGGGTCAGCATCCGCACCGCCATGCCCGACCGCGCACCGGTGGCGCAGTAGATGGCGACCGGCTTGTCAGCCGGCAACTGGCAGTCCGGCTTGGACGGATCGGCCCTCAGCGGCAGCAGCGACAGCGGAATGACCACCGCGCCCCGGGCCTTGCCCGAGGCTTTCGCCTCGGCCATGTCGCGCACATCCAGCAAGGTCATCTCGCCACGGGCGACCATGGCGATGACATCGGCCACGGCCAGGCGCGGTGGCCGGGCCGCAGGGCGAAGGAAGTTGAACATGCGGGCACCTGTGCTGCTATGCGGCATGGATACATTCGAAAAGCCGAATGTGTAAAGCCGGTTTTGCGGACGTTCGCGCAATGTTCCATATTTCTCGTTGGAGACTCGGTTGGAACCGCCTATCTGTTGGGGGATATCACGGGGTGATCCATGGCTGAGCAGAAGTTCATCGAAGTGCGGGGCGCGCGCGAGCACAATTTGAAGAACGTGGATGTCGATATTCCGCGCGATCAGTTCGTGGTGATCACCGGGCTTTCGGGGTCTGGCAAGTCGAGCCTCGCCTTTGACACCATCTATGCCGAAGGGCAGAGGCGCTATGTCGAAAGCCTGTCGGCCTATGCCCGGCAGTTTCTGGACATGATGGGCAAGCCCGATGTGGATCATATCTCGGGTCTGTCGCCGGCGATTTCCATCGAGCAAAAGACCACCAGCAAGAACCCGCGCTCCACCGTTGGCACAGTGACCGAGATCTACGACTATCTGCGCCTGCTGTTTGCCCGTGTCGGCACGCCCTACAGCCCGGCCACTGGCCTTCCGATCACCGCGATGCAGGTGCAGGACATGGTCGATGCGGTGATGGCGATGCCCGAGGGCAGCCGCGCCTATCTGCTGGCGCCGATCGTGCGCGACCGCAAGGGCGAATACCGCAAAGAGTTTCTGGAGCTTCGCAAGCAGGGATTTCAGCGCGTCAAGGTGAATGGCCAGTTCTATGAGCTGGAAGACCCGCCTACATTGGACAAGAAGTTTCGCCACAACATCGACGTGGTGGTGGACCGCATCGTGGTGCGCGAAGGTCTGGAGGTGCGGCTGGCCGACAGCTTCCGCACCGCGCTGAACCTTGCCGATGGCATTGCCGTGGTGGAAACCGCGCCTGCCGAGGGGGAGGGCGAGCCAGAGCGCATCACCTATTCGGAAAAATTCGCCTGCCCGGTGTCGGGCTTTACCATCGCCGAAATCGAGCCGCGGTTGTTTTCCTTCAACGCGCCGTTTGGCGCCTGCCCGGTCTGTGACGGGTTGGGGGTGGAGCTGTTCTTTGACGAACGGCTTGTGGTGCCGGATCAGGGGTTGACGCTGATGCAGGGCGCAATTGCGCCGTGGTCCAAGTCGAAAAGTCCGTATTTCACCCAGACCATCGACGCGCTGGCCAGGCACTATGAGTTTGACAAGAAAAAGAAATGGAAAGACTTGCCCGCCCATGTGCAGCAGGTGTTCCTGCACGGATCCCACGGCGAAGAGATCGACTTTTCCTATGACGAAAGCGGCCGGGTCTACAAGGTGCGCCGGGTGTTCGAGGGCGTGATCCCGAACATGGAGCGGCGCTACAAGGAGACCGACAGCACCTGGTCGCGCGAGGAGATGGAGCGCTATCAGAACAACCGCGATTGTGGGGCCTGTGGTGGCTATCGCCTGCGCCCCGAGGCCTTGGCGGTGAAGATCGCCGGGCTGCACGCGGGCCAAGTGGTGCGGATGTCAATCAAGGAGGCCTATGCCTGGATCGGGACGGTGCCAGACACGTTGGGCGTGCAGAAGAACGAAATCGCCCGGGCGATTCTGAAGGAAATCCGCGAAAGGCTGGGGTTTTTGGTGAATGTCGGCCTTGATTATTTGACCCTGTCGCGCAACGCAGGCACGCTCTCGGGTGGTGAGAGCCAGCGCATCCGGCTGGCCAGCCAGATCGGGTCGGGCCTGACCGGGGTGCTGTATGTGCTGGACGAGCCATCCATCGGCCTGCACCAGCGTGACAATGACCGGCTGCTGACCACGCTGAAAAACCTGCGCGATGCCGGCAATACCGTGCTGGTGGTCGAGCATGACGAAGACGCCATCCGTGAGGCGGATTATGTCTTCGACTTCGGCCCCGGGGCCGGGGTGCATGGCGGGCAGGTGGTGTCGCATGGCACACCGGCGCAGGTGGCAGCGGATCCGGCCAGCCTGACCGGGCAATACCTGTCTGGTGCGCGCGCAATTGCGGTGCCATCGGTGCGGCGCAAGGGCAGCGGAAAAAAGCTGACGGTCGTGGGGGCTTGCGGCAACAACCTCAAGAACGTGACGGTTGATTTTCCGCTGGGCAAGTTTGTCTGCGTGACCGGGGTTTCGGGGGGTGGAAAGTCAACGCTGACCATCGAGACGCTGTTCAAGACCGCGGCGGGCAAGCTGAACGGCGCGCGCGAAACGCCCGCGCCCTGTGAGACGATCACCGGGTTTGAGCATCTGGACAAGGTGATCGACATCGACCAACGCGCCATTGGCCGCACGCCGCGCAGCAACCCTGCCACCTATACCGGGGCGTTTGGCCCGATCCGCGACTGGTTCGCCGGTCTGCCGGAATCCAAGGCCCGCGGCTATCAGCCGGGGCGGTTCTCGTTCAACGTCAAGGGTGGGCGGTGTGAGGCCTGTCAGGGTGATGGCGTCATCAAGATCGAGATGCATTTTCTGCCCGATGTTTACGTGACCTGTGAGACCTGCAAGGGCCATCGCTATAACCGCGAAACCCTGGAAATAAAGTTCAAGGACAAGAGCATATCGGATGTTCTTGACATGACATGTGAAGATGCGCAGGCATTTTTTCAGGCGGTGCCCAGCATCCGTGACAAGATGGATGCGCTGTGTCAGGTCGGGCTTGGTTATATCAAGGTCGGGCAGCAGGCGACCACGCTTTCGGGCGGTGAAGCGCAGCGCGTCAAGCTGTCAAAGGAACTGTCGCGCCGGGCCACTGGCCGCACCCTGTATATCCTGGACGAGCCGACCACCGGCCTGCACTTTGAAGACGTGCGCAAGCTGTTGGACGTGCTGCATGAATTGGTAGAACAGGGCAATACGGTGGTGGTGATCGAGCACAATCTTGACGTGATCAAGACCGCCGACTGGATCATCGACATCGGCCCGGAAGGCGGCGATGGCGGGGGTATGATCGTGGCAGAAGGCACGCCGGAAGATGTGGCGAAGGTATCAACAAGCCATACCGGGCGCTACCTTGCCGAAATGCTGAAGCCGCGGCGCCATGCGGCGGAATGATGTGATCTTCAACCTGTAAGCCACGGAAAGCATGACGTTTTGCCAACATACCACAGGCAGGGTCAGGTCATGGTGATAGCGGAGCCGCGAAGCCTGATCACAGGCGCAGCAAAAAGCGGCCCCGGGGGGGCCGCTTTTTCCGCCTGAAGCGGCTTACTTCTTGACGTCGCAGGTGTTGATGCCCAGCAGCGTGTAAAGCGCGCAGGTCTGGAAGATGCCGGTCAGCAGCGGCACGATGCCGATCAGATACAGCCAGCTATTGGTGCCACCAGAGTTCAGGAAGAACCCGGCGATCAGGGCAAGCCCGACACCGATACGCAAGATACGGTCAATGCCGCCGACATTTTTTTTCAACATGGCGTTTCCTTTCAGGTCATGCAGGGCCGGAACGGCCCCAGGACAGATCACACCTATCCTGCCAAGAAGGGTGCGTCTGTGACCTGATCACTCAAGGCGTGCGGCAACATGTCGCAGCGCCTGCGGGTCCAGCAGGCGCACCGTACCACGGTCCGTGGCCACCCAGCCGGCACGGGCAAAGGCATCCAGCCGCCGCGTCACCACTTCGCGCGCGGATCCGATGCGGGCGGCGAGTTCGGCCTGGGTCGCGGTTACCAGACTGCCCTCGGCAAGGTCAAGCAGCGCCAAGGCCAGACGGCTTTCGATACGGCCAAAAGCCACCCGCTCCAGCAGCCGCGTGACATCCTGCATCCGGCGGGCAAAGGTCTGCATGCAATGGGCGCGGAAGGCGGCGTCACTGTCCATCAAGGCAAGGAAAAGCGGGCGGGGGATCAGAACCAGCTCGGCGTCGTTGGCCGTGATCGCTTCGGCGGAATAGGGCTCGCCTCCCATCAGGCCAAGCGTGGTCTGCACGCAGGATTGCCCGGGTTCGACCGCATAAAGCAGAATCTCGCGCCCCGAAGGTCCGGTAAGGAACACCTCGACGCGGCCGGACAGCACCAGCGGGAATCCGGTAACGGCATCGCCGGGGCGAAACAATACCGTGCCGCGGTTCAGCCGGATCGGGGTCAGGGCACCAAGACGGCGGGCTGCAGCGGGTGAGAGGTCGGGCAGGGTTTCGGTCCAGTGTTGCATTGTATCCAGACGGGTGATTTCAGCGTGATCTGACATGGAATGGCGCATGTGCACAACCTGTTGTCCCGGCAGGTAATTCGGCATTCCGTCGATGCCGTATTTGACAGGACATGGCGATTGCGGTGCCGGTTTTAGAACAATCGACGCGTCAAAGGCGAGAATCTTGCTGAAGTGTAAACAAACACTCAACCCATGCGCTTATTTGAATAAGTATGGCGGAAATGTGTTCAAACCAGGGGGAAAGTCTGGCACTTTCTCACTCGTAAAGTGGCGAATAGGCATGTTTGCAAATTAGATTTGGTCTGTGGAGGGTATGATGACAATTGGAAAGAAAACGGCACGGCTGGCATCGGGCTGCGCTGCTGCGCTGTTGATGACGACGGTCGCTGCGTCTGCTGCGACTTATCTTGACACGGTTTCAGGCGGGAACGATCCGTTCCCCGATCCGCTTTTCGAGGGACAGGCGCTGGAATCGCCGGCCTTGGCCAAATGTGATGAAGGGGTCGATGGTGCTCTTTCGTCCACCTGCTCGACGTGGGTAGACGGTAAGGCGTCGGGTGATTACGCATCTGCGTTCACGCTGACCTACTACTTGGTCGATGATGAATACTCTTTTGACTGGACATTTGATCCTACCAAGGTGACGGGCGCGAACAGCGTTCTTTATCCGGCCTATGTGGCCGTGAAGCAGAGCACGTTTTACGACATCTGGAAGCTTGGCCCCGGCGAGTCCCTTGGCGGGACCATTGCTTCTGGTCTTGCAGCGATTTCGCATGTCAGCTCTTACGACACCGGAGCGCCGTCTACCGTGCCGCTGCCTGCCGCAGGTTAGCTGATGGTGGCCGGGCTTGGCGGGTTGGCCGCAGTGCGTCGCCGCAAGCGCGCCTGATCTGCGTCAGAACATCGGGAAAGGGCAGCCCTTGGGCCGCCCTTTTTCGTCAATCCATCTGCTTGAAGTTGAAGGCCGAGCCTTCCTTGATGCCGCTTGGCCAGCGAGAGGTGATGGTCTTGGTCCGTGTGTAGAACCGGAACGAATCCGGCCCGTGCTGGTTCAGATCGCCAAAGGATGATTTCTTCCACCCGCCAAAGGTGTGATAGGCCAGCGGCACCGGGATCGGCACGTTGATCCCGATCATCCCCACATTGACGCGGTTGGCAAAGTCGCGCGCGGTGTCGCCGTCGCGGGTATAGATCGCGGTGCCATTGCCGTATTCGTGATCCATCGCCAGTTTCAGCGCGTCTTCATAGGTTTTTGCACGCACGGTCGACAGCACGGGGCCGAAAATCTCGCGCCGGTAGATGTCCATGTCGGGGGTGACATGGTCAAACAGATGCGGGCCGACAAAGAAGCCATCCTCATAGCCTTGCAGCGCAAAGTTGCGGCCATCGACCACCAGAGTCGCGCCTTGCTCGATGCCGGATTCGACCAGCCGCAGGATATTGGCCTTGGCGGCGGCGGTGACGACTGGGCCGTAATCGACATCATTGCCCGAGGTGTAGGGGCCCACTTTCAGCTTTTCGATCCGCGGGATCAGCTTTTCGATCAGCCGGTCGGCGGTTTTATCCCCCACCGGCACTGCGACGGAAATCGCCATGCAGCGCTCACCCGCAGCGCCATAGCCCGCGCCGATCAGCGCATCGGCGGCCTGATCAAGATCGGCGTCGGGCATGATGATCATGTGGTTCTTGGCGCCGCCAAAGCACTGCACGCGCTTGCCGTTGGCACAGCCGCGGCCATAGATGTATTCGGCAATCGGGGTGGACCCGACAAAGCCGATGCCTGCGATCTGCGGGTTGTCAAGGATGGCGTCGACCGCGTCCTTGTCACCGTTGATGACCTGCAACACGCCATCGGGCAGCCCTGCCTCTTGCATCAGCGCGGCCAGCATCATCGGCACCGACGGGTCACGTTCCGACGGTTTCAGGATGAAGGCGTTGCCGCAGGCCAAGGCAGGGCCCAGTTTCCACAGCGGGATCATGGCGGGAAAGTTGAACGGCGTGATGCCGGCGGCCACGCCAATCGGTTGGCGCATGGAATACATGTCGATGCCGGGGCCGGCGCTGTCGGTGAACTCCCCCTTCAGCAGATGTGGCGCGCCGATGCAGAACTCGATCACCTCCAGCCCGCGCTGGATATCGCCCTTGGCATCGGGCAGGGTCTTGCCGTGTTCCGACGACAGCACCTCGGCCAGCTTGTCCATGTCGCGGTTCAGAAGGTCGACGAAGCGCATCATCACCCGCGCCCGACGCTGCGGGTTGGTGGCCCCCCATTTGACCTGGGCGCGGGCGGCATCGGCGGTGGCGGCATCAAGCTCGGCCTTGCTGGCCAATGCCACGCGGGCCTGCACCTCGCCCGTCGCGGGGTTGAAGACATCGGCAAAACGGCCCGAAAGCCCTTGAACATGCTTGCCGTTGATCCAGTGACCGATTTCTTTCATCTTTGTCTCCCTGAAGATTTGGGCGACCATAGCCGCACGCAAATGCCGGTTAAAGCAGCTTTGTGACAAGTGGGCATCGAAGTGGTGCCGTCCGCCGATTAACGTTCCGGGCACCCACCGGATCAGGCGTGAGGTGCAGCGACTGGAAGCTTTGACTTGACAGAATGTCGCAGGGGGCGGACCCTGAACCCAAGTTCATGGGGAGGAGTGCGATGCTGGTCAGTCAAATCCTGAAATCGAAAGCCGATGATGACGTGGTGACCGTGCCCACCGGCACCGAAGTCAGCCATGTTGCTGAAATCCTTGCCACACGCAAGATCGGCACCGTGGTGGTGTCAAATGATGGCAAGACCATTCTGGGCATCGTGTCCGAGCGTGACATCGTCAAGGATGTCGCGCGCAACGGCACGGTCTGCCTGATCGCCCTGGTCGAGGCGGTGATGACCCACCCGGTGCAGACCTGCACAAGGTCGGACCGATCGGACGCGGTGCTGGAGCGGATGACGGTCGGCCGGTTTCGCCACATGCCGGTGGTGGAAGGGGACCGGATGGTGGGCCTGATCTCTCTGGGTGATGTGGTCAAGGCCCGCCTGTCGCAACTGGCGGTGGAAAATGATGCGCTGGAAGGCATGATCAAGGGCTTTTGACCCGATGTGTTCTAAGGCCTGACCGGCGCGTTCACGCGCGTTTGCGGGATGCGCGCGTGTGCGTCTGACAAAACTTGTGCTGCACTGCAGCGCTTTCGGGCTTGCATCCGGGTGCGCAGTATTGTTGCGTGCGGCCGTCACTTAACGCGGGAGACCCCCATGCGCATCGGCCTTTATCCCGGCACCTTTGATCCTGTCACGCTGGGCCATGTCGATATCATCGGGCGCGCGATGGCACTGGTGGATCGTCTGGTGATTGGCGTGGCGATCAACCGCGACAAGGGGCCGCTGTTCAGTCTGGAAGAACGGGTGGCGATGGTCGGGGCCGAATGTGCCGCCATCGCCGCGAAAACCGGGGGCGAAATCATCGTGCACCCGTTTGAAAACCTGCTGATCGACTGCGCCCGCGATGTGGGGGCCACGATCATCGTGCGCGGCCTGCGCGCGGTGGCCGATTTCGAGTATGAGTTTCAGATGGTTGGCATGAACCGCGCGCTGGATGCCAGCATCGAGACGGTGTTCCTGATGGCCGATGTCAAGCGACAGGCGATCGCGTCGAAACTGGTCAAGGAAATCGCCCGGCTTGGCGGGGATGTGTCGCATTTCGTGACCCCGCCGGTCGCGGCGGCGCTGCGCAGCCGCTATGCCGGCATGGCATAGGAACGAACGACGCCACCACGGCTTTGCCGACTGATGCGCAGCTATTTGGGCGCGCGCAGCACGCCTGTGCCGCGTCCGGGTGCCGCTGCGGCAGCGGTCACTTGCGCCAGCAAGGCCGGATCCAGTGCCACGCCGCGCTTTTCGGCGCTGGCCTTGACCGCGCTGCACAATTGCGGGGCTTGGCGCAGCAGGGCGAGAAAGCGCGCTTCCTCCAGTGTCAGCAAGGTGGTGTGGCTGATGGCCCTGACCCGTGCCCGTCGCGGACGGCGCAACAGAAGCGACAGTTGCCCGAACATCTCGCCGCGGCCCAACATTACCCGGCTTCCGGCCTGTTCCAGCTCGACCGCGCCCGAGGCGACAAACCAGACCCGGTCGGGGCGGTCTTCCTTGCGCATCAGAACGTCGCCCGGTTTGGCGTAGACGGTCTTCATCTGTGCCGACAATTGTGCCAGCGACGCCGGGTCCAGATCAGAAAACAGCGGAAAGCCGCGCACGATATCGGACCGCTGCAACCGCAGGTCCAGCCGGGGGCGGCGGGCAAGGGCGGCGCGCTCGGCGGCGGTCTGGTCGCGCAGGGACATCCGCAGTTCCGGGCCGATCAGGCCATCGGCGGTCATCTGGTCATATTCGGCCTCTTCGCGTTGCAACACCAGACGGCGGATCAGACGGCGTTCCAGCCGTTCGGCATAGCCGGGAAACTGGGTGCGCAGCCCCTCCAGCTCATGCGTGGCATCCTCGACCCGGCGCTTGATCAGGTCATGCAGCAACCCCGCCACCCGGCGGCCATGGATGCGCAGGATGCGGCTTTCGACAAAGCCGGTCAGTGCTCGCAACATCTGGCGCTGTGCCACCAGCATCTCGAAGCGGTCTTCGGTGATGCGTTCCAGCGGGGATTTCCGGCGAAACCGGTTGTGCAACCATTCCGCCGCCCGCATCGCCCGTCCCGGCATCAGCGCGCGGCGCGCCTGCGCGCGATAGCCCGAGCGGCCTTCGGTGCGGGTGGCTTCGATCAGGCGGTCGGCATCGGCCAGCATCTGGTCGGCCAGCCGGGCGGTCATCAGGTTTTCCTGAAACGCCTCAAGGATCAGATCGCGTTCATGCCCGGCAAGCGCGACAAGGCCCAGCGTGACCCGGTCCTTGTCCAGAATATCGCGGGCGTCATCGGCGCGTTCGACCGATGCGTTCAGCCGTTCGCCAAAGCGCACCGCCTCATCGCGCACGATGGCGGGGGTCAGGTCCAACTGGCGCGTGGTCTCGGCCACGGTTTCGCGCACCTCTTGCAGCGACACCGCCACCACCTGTTCCGACAAGGCGCGGTCCAGCGGCGACAGCCGGTCCAGCCCCAGCCAGGCGATCACCGCGCGCAAGGTGGTGCCCTGCACCAGCAAGGTGAACAGCACAAAGCCGGTGGCGATGATGCCGACCTGCCGTTTGGTTTCAACAAAGATCGCCGGGTTTTCGGTGACAGCCAGCGCCAGGGCAAGAGTCACCGCGCCGCGCAAACCGCCCCACAGGATGGCGATGCGGTAGGGGGCGCTGACCTTGGGCGACAGGCGCGCGGCGGTCAGCAGCGGCAACAGGCCGTAAAGCACGATCGCCCGCGCGACAAAGGCCGCAATCACCGTGACACCGATCAGCGCCACGTCACTGGGGCGCAGGAATTGCAGGATGCGCGGCACCAAGAGCGCCGCCAGCACAAAGATCAGCCCCCCCGCCCAATAAGCGATCAGCGCCCAGGCGTCGCGCAATTGCGACAGGGCAGCCGGTGAAATCCGACCCGGTGCCAGAAGGTTCACCGTCATCCCGGCGGCCACCACCGCCACAACGCCCGAAGCGCCGACCACCTGATCGGCAAGCAGAAAGGTGATGAACGGCGTGGCAAAGCTGACCGAGACCTGCGCCAGCGGCCAAGGGTTCATCCAGCCCATCAGCCGCACCGCCAGACGGCTGCCAACCCAGCCCACCACGGCGCCCGCCGCAATCAGCCAGGGCAGGCGCAGCAGGGCGGCGGCAATGTCGGGCTCGGCCTCACGCGCGGCGACGGCGGTCAGGAACACCGAAAACAGTGCGATGGCGGCGGCGTCGTTCAGCAGGCTTTCGCCCTCGACGATGCGGGCCAGCCGTTGCGGGGCAGGGGTCGCGCGAAAGATGCTGACCACGGCCGAGGGGTCGGTGGTCGAGACAATTGCCCCGATCAGCAGGCAGGCGATCAGCGGCAGGGTGGTAAAGGGGTGCAGCGCCAGACCGATGACAAAGGTTGCCACCACGACCGCGATCACCGCCAGCACCAGCACCGGCACCCAGTCGTCCAACAGCCGCCGCAGGTTCAGCGTCAGCGAGACCTGAAAGATCAGCACCGGCAGAAAGACATAAAGAAACAGATCCGAGTTGATCGGCAGGTTCAGAATGACCTGCGCCACCGGGTTCAGCGCGTCGGTCATTTCGGTCTGCCAGAACCATGCGGCCCCGGCACCAATGGCGATACCCACGGTGGCCAAAATCACCGTGACCGGCAGCCGCAGCCGGGCCGCAAGCGGCTCGGACAGGGCGATGACCACGAACAGGGCCGACAGGATGGCAATCAGGGCGATAAGGTCCATGGGTCGATGCTAAATCCTTTGGCCGGGAACAAAAAGAAAGGGCCGGTCACAAATGGCGACCGGCCCGAAACATCGCAACTTTGGCGCGTGATCAGATCAGCTTGCCCATTGCCACAGCCGTGTCGGCCATCCGGTTGGAAAAGCCCCATTCGTTGTCATACCACGACAGAACCGAACACAGCGTGCCATCCATGACCTTGGTCTGGTCCATGTGGAAGACGCTGGAATGCGGATCATGGTTGAAGTCCATCGAGACATTCTTGAACTCGGTATAGCCAAGGATGCCCTTCAGCTTGCCATCGGCCGCCGATTTGATCGCGGCGTTGATCTCGGCCACGCTGGTTGCGCGCTTGGCGATGAACTTCAGGTCCACCACCGAGACGTTGGGGGTGGGCACACGGATGGCAAAACCATCCAGCTTGCCCTTCAGCGCGGGCAGCACCAGACCCACGGCCTTGGCAGCCCCGGTGCTGGTCGGGATCATCGACAAGGCCGCGGCGCGGCCGCGATACAGATCCTTGTGCATGGTGTCCAAGGTCGGCTGATCGCCGGTATAGCTGTGGATCGTGGTCATCATGCCGCGTTCGATGCCGATCACCTCGTTCAGCACATAAGCCACCGGCGACAGGCAATTGGTGGTGCACGATGCGTTCGACACGATCAGGTCGTCGGCGGTCAGCGTGTCATGGTTCACGCCGAACACGATGGTCTTGTCGGCATCTTCGCCGGGGGCCGAGATCAGCACGCGCTTGGCGCCGTCTTCCAGATGCGCCCGGCATTTTTCCTTGCTGGTGAAGATGCCGGTGCATTCCATCACGATATCCACATCCGACCACGGCAGATCGGCCGGATTGCGCAGGGCGGTGACGCGAATGGGGCCACGGCCTGCGTCGATCCAGTCGTCACCGGTGGTCACTACGCCGGGAAAACGGCCATGCACGCTGTCAAAGCGCAACAGATGCGCGTTGGTTTCCACCGGGCCAAGGTCGTTGATGGCAACAACCTGAATATCCGTGCGCCCCGATTCAATGATCGCGCGCAGCACATTGCGCCCGATCCGCCCGAACCCGTTGATGGCAACCTTGACTGTCATGGCAAACTCCCTTGCACAGCGACTCAATGGTCGAGCTGCGCGTCAAGATGCCCGGATCGACCTGAAACGCAACGCAAGTTTGCACCGCTCAGCGCCAGAACGCCAACCATTCCAGCAAGAAATCAAGCTTGGTCAGCAAGAACAGCATCGCCTGCCCGCCATTGCCAAGGATATCGGCCAGGATGGCGACGACGACCACGACGCCAAGGGAGAGGGCAATCTTGTCGGTCATGCACGTCCCCAACGCGGCGGGCTGTTTGCCCCTTGGCACAAACGGCCCATCTGGCCTGATATCGGACTCGATAAAGGATAGACGCGCCCAAGAGAAGCGGCTTGCGTCAGACGGGCTTTGCCTTTGACGATTTCACAGGCTAGATGCGGCAGATCAGGAACGGAGTGGCGTGCATGAGCGGTTTGCTGGCTTTGCTGGATGACGTGGCGGCGATTGCCAAGGTGGCGGCCAGTTCGGTCGATGATATCGCGGCGGCGGCGGCCAAGGCGGGCAGCAAGGCCGCAGGCGTGGTGATCGACGATGCCGCCGTCACGCCGAAATATGTCACCGGCTTTTCGGCCAGCCGTGAGTTGCCGATCATCTGGCGCATTGCCCTTGGGTCAGTGCGCAACAAGCTGGTGATCCTGCTGCCGGCGCTGCTGGCGCTGGATGCGTTCTTGCCGCAGGCGATCACGCCGCTGTTGATGCTGGGCGGTGCCTATCTGTGCTTTGAAGGCGCGGAAAAGGTCGCCCATGCGCTGTTTCCCCATGCCGACCCGGTGATCGAGGCGGATTTTGCCACTGGCGATGCAACGCATCTGGAAGAGGCAAAGGTCGCCGGCGCGATCAAGACGGATTTCATCCTGTCGGCCGAGATCATGACCATCGCCCTTGCCGCCATTCCACAAGGCACCGTCTGGATCGAGGCGGTGACGCTGGCGGTGGTGGGCCTGCTGATCACGGTTGCGGTCTATGGCGCGGTGGCGCTGATCGTGAAGATGGATGACATCGGCCTGCACATGGCAGCGGGCGGCACGCGCGTCGGGCGCGCGATCGGGCGCGGGCTGGTGGTGGGGATGCCAAAGCTGCTGACGCTTTTGTCCACCGTCGGCACGCTGGCGATGCTGTGGGTGGGCGGGTCGATCGTCATTCACGGCATGGAGGAATTGGGTTTTGGCTGGCTGGGCCATCACATCCACGACCTCGCGGTGCTGGCCGGGCAGGCGGTGCCGCAGGCGCATGGCGCGGTCGAGTGGGGGGCCAAGGCGGCCATGGACGGGGTGTTCGGTCTGGCGCTCGGGATGGTCCTGATCCCGCTGGTCACCCGGATCATTGCCCCGTTGTGGGGGCTGGTTGCGGGCCGCAAGGCCGCACATTAGCCTTTGCGCGCGCCACGCCCGTGCACGCACCGGGGGCGCCCGGCGCGGATTGCAGGTCAGGCGACCCTCAGAATGTCTTCCAGTTCTACATTGTCGCTCATCAGATCGGCGATCGAAACCTCGTCAAGCTTGGCGTAGAACGCGTCCAGCGCGCCGTTCAGCACGCATTTCAGCCGGCAAGCGGCAAACAGCGGACAATGGTTGGCACTGGCGGCGAAACATTCGGCAAAGGGCAGCGTGGCCTCCAATGCGCGAAACACCTCGCCCACGCGAATGGTATCGGCCGGACGACCCAGCATCAACCCACCCGAGCGGCCGCGGATCGTCCGCAGGAAGCCCTTTTGCGCCAGCATGTGAATGACCTGCGCCAAGTGGTTCTCGCTGGCGTTGCAGGTTTCCGCAACCTCGTGCTTGCGCACGATGCGACCCGGATTTGCGGCACAGAACATCAAGGCTCGCATGGCAAGATTCGTGCGGGTGGTCAAACGCATGGCTGGTCCCTTGGTTAGACGTAGAATCGTAACAATCGTGCAATAAGATGTGTCACTAGGGAAAAGATGAATATGATCCAGATCATCTGGGATCAGTTCCGTTCACATTAACTTGCATGTGAAAGGCGACTTTTTGTGCCGTTTGGGCGCTTTACTTGATCCAGATCAAATCGCCAGCCAAAGCATACAATCATATACCGGAATATGTGCAGGAGGAGTGCGACATGACACTTTTTTACGACCCCCGGCTTTTGGCCTCGACCCGGCGCGGATTTCTGGGTGCAGCGGCAGGTGGTCTGGCAGCGGCAGCCATGGTGCGTCCTGCGCGGGCGCAAGCCGTCGCGACCAAAGCCAAGATCGTTATCCTTGGGGCTGGGGCCGGTGGCACCGGTCTTGCCAATACGCTGGCCGGACGGCTGGACGGGGCCGAGATCACCATCGTCGATGGCCGCAAGCAGCATTTGTATCAACCGGGGTTCACGCTGATTGCGTCGGGGTTGAAGCCTGCGTCCTATTCGGTATCGCCCACCGGCGACTGGCTGCCTAAGCAGGTCAAATGGGTGGAAGAATACGCCGCCAACATCGACCCCGAAGCCCAGACCGTGACCACGACAGGCGGCACCAAGCTGGCCTATGACTATCTGGTTCTGGCCCCCGGCCTGACGCTGAACTGGGACGCGGTCGAAGGCTTTGATCTGGGAATGGTCGGCAAGGATGGCATCGGCGCGGTCTATGCCGGCCCCGATCATGCCGCAGCGACATGGACTGCGATGGATGCCTTTACCGACAAGGGCGGTGTCGCGCTGTTCGGTCGCCCGGCGACGGAAATGAAATGCGCCGGCGCGCCGCTGAAATATACCTTCATCACCGATGATTATCTGCGCCGCAAAGGCACGCGTGATCGCTCGCAGATCATCTATGCCGCCAACAACAAGGCGCTGTTCTCGGTCCCGGTGGTGAATGAAAAGCTGAAACTGCTGTTCCGCGACAAGGCGGTTGACGTGCGTTGGGACCATGTCCTGAAAGGCATCGATGTCGCCACCAAGACAGCCACCTATGTGATCCCGGCCACGCAGACCATCAAGGACGGTGCGATCGTCGATACCCCGGCCCGCGAAGAAAAGATCGGCTTCGACTTCATCAACGTGATCCCGCCGATGACCGCGCCAAAGGTTGTCAGAGAGTCGGGTCTGTCCTGGGCCGACAAATGGGTGGGCGAGGGCTGGATCGAGGTTGACCAGTCGAACCTGCGCCACCTGCGCTATCCCAACATCTTCGGGGTCGGTGACATCAACGGCGTGCCCAAGGGCAAGACGGCGGCTTCGGTGAAATGGCACATTCCGGTGGTTGTCGATCACCTTGTGGCCTCAATTCAGGGCAAGGAAGGCACCGAGGTGTTCAATGGCTATACCTCTTGCCCGATGATCACCAAGATCGGCCGCGCCATGCTGATCGAGTTCGACTACAAGGACAATCTGGTGCCGTCCTTCCCCGGTGTCATCGCCCCGCTGGAGGAATTGTGGATCAGCTGGCTGATGAAGGAAACCGCCCTCAAGCCCACGTATAACGCCATGCTGCGCGGCAAGGCATAAGGAGGATCACCATGAAACAACTGACACTGGAAACCCTGATTGCGGTTTGGGAAGAAATGTTCGGCAAGGGCCCGTTCTGGGCGATGGCTGGGGCGGCGATCGTGATCACGCTGGCCTATCTGTTCGTTCTGGTGCGCGATCGCAGCCTGTCGATGAAGAAGTTTCTTTACGCCCAACTGTCGATGCCCTTTGGCGCGGCGGCGGCCGTGCTGTTCGTGCAGTCGGTCACCTCATCGGGCTTTTCCGACATCGGCGGCCCGATCGACTGGGTCGTCTTGCTGGGTGTCGCGGCGGCCGGGGCGATGGGCCTTGCCATTCTGGTCTACACCGCGGAATCCCTCTTGATGCGTAAACAAGAGGCCTGATGCCACCTCTTTAGGCACGACCCGCCCCCCACTGCCGTGCCGGCTGGGGGGCGTTTTATTTTTGACCGAAAGGGCGCGCCGGCCCCTCAAAGCGCTTTGAAGGTGGTAACAAACGGAAATTGTTTTGTTTTATTCACGTGCGTTCGCCATCTGGGTGCGCTACCACTTGGGTGACGCACAAGGTGCTGCCGCAGCACCAGCCCCGTCGGTGATCAAGGGCGCGCTTGACCCTTCCCTGTATGGGTCTAGCCTGCTTGCACGCCGTCTTGACCCAAACATGTGGATGCCGATTTGAACGACCTCAGCCTCACCCCGACCACGTTGAAAGCCGATATCCTGCGCCATCTGGCGTTTACGCTGGGCAAGGACCCTGATCACGCCAGCACCTATGACTGGCGCATGGCGCTGTCTTACGCCATTCGCGACCGGATCGTCGGCCCGTGGTTTGAATCGACCCGCAAGACCTGGGACAGCGATCACAAGCGGGTCTATTACCTGTCGATGGAATTCCTGATTGGCCGCATCCTTGAGGATGCCACCGTCAACCTTGGCCTGCGCGACATTGCCGAACAGACGATGCACGACTTTGGCCACGAATTTCGCACCATCGTCGAAGATGAACCCGACGCAGCGCTTGGCAACGGTGGACTGGGGCGGTTGGCGGCGTGCTTCATGGAGTCGATGGCGACCTTGGGCTGCCCGGCCTATGGCTATGGCATCCGCTACGAACACGGGCTGTTCCGCCAGCGGTTCGAAGGCGGCCGTCAGGTCGAAACCCCGGAAGACTGGCTGAAGCAGGCCCACCCGTGGGAGTTTGCACGGCCCGAGGCCGCCTATACCATTCCGTTCAAGGGCAGCGTCGAGCACCGCGGCGACAAGGATGTCTGGGTGCCGGGCGAGACGGTGATCGCCACCGCCTATGACACGCCGGTGGTGGGATGGCAGGGCAAATGGGCCAACACGTTGCGGCTGTGGGGGGCGCATCCGACCACCCAGTTTGATCTGGAACGCTTCAACCGCGGGGATTACGCCGCCGCCGCCGAGCCGGAAAATCTCGCCCGCACGCTCAGCCGGGTGCTTTACCCTGATGACACCACCTATCAGGGCAAGGAACTGCGGCTGAAGCAGGAATTTTTCCTGACCTCGGCTGCCCTGCAAGACATCTTGCGGCGGTTTCTGGTCAGCCACAAGAACCTGACCAAGCTGCCGCAATATGTGGCAATCCAGATGAACGACACCCATCCCGCCATTGCCGGGCCGGAACTGATTCGTCTGCTGTGTGATGTGCATGGCCTGCCCTTTGCGACGGCGCTGCCGATTGCCCGCGCCTGTCTTGGCTATACCAACCACACGCTGCTGCCCGAGGCGTTGGAGCGGTGGGCGACCTTTACCTTCGGCAATGTGCTGCCGCGCCACATGCAGATCGTCGAGCAGATCGACCAATGGCACAAGGATGAAAACCGCACGCGCCCCTACTACGTCGGCATCGTCAAGCACCAGGAGGTGCGGATGGGCGAGTTGGCGTTCATCATGGCGCACAAGGTCAACGGTGTGTCGGCGCTGCATTCGGAACTGGTCAAGAAGAACCTGTTCCCCGAACTGCATGCCCTGCACCCCGACCGCATCATCAATGAAACCAATGGCGTTACCCCGCGCCGCTGGCTGAAGATGTGCAACAAGCCGCTGGCCAGCCTGATCACCGATACCATCGGCAGCGGCTGGGAGGATGATCTGGATCGCCTGAAAGGTCTGGAAAAACCCATTGAAACCAAAGCTTTCCGTGACGACTTTGAGGCGGCAAAGCGTGCCAACAAGGTGGCCTTGTCAAACTGGATGGCCAGCCATGAAGGCATCAGCCTGAACCCCGATGCGCTGGTCGATGTCCAGATCAAGCGGATACACGAATACAAGCGCCAGTTGCTGAATATCCTGCAAACCATTTCGCACTGGAACGACATCCGCAACAACTCGAATGGCAACTGGGTGCCGCGCGTCAAGATCTTTGGCGGCAAGGCTGCGCCCGGCTATGTAGTAGCCAAGGAAATCATCCGCCTTATCAATGATGTGGCGGTGGTTGTTAACAGTGATCCGGTGGTGGGAGATTTGCTGAAGATCGTCTATCCGGCCAATTACAACGTCAGCATGGCCGAACGGCTGATCCCGCCGTCTGATCTGTCGGAACAGATCTCGACCGCCGGGAAAGAGGCATCGGGCACCGGCAACATGAAGTTCATGATGAACGGGGCACCCACCATCGGCACGCTGGACGGCGCAAACGTCGAGATCTTGCAAGAGGTCGGGGCCGAGAACTTTTTCCTGTTCGGCCTGACCGCCGAAGAGGTGATGGCGCGTCGGCAAGACCCCGACCACGCCCGCAAGGCGATTGAGGCAAGCCAGCCCTTGCAGGACGTGTTGCAGATGATCGCCGAAGGCCGGTTCAGCCCGGATCAGAAGGACCGCTACCATGATCTGGTGCATCGGGTCTGGCATTACGATTATTTCCTCGTCGCCAGTGACTTTGACGCCTACAACGCCGCACAAGCCCGCGTCGACACGGCGTTCCAAGATCGCGAGGCCTGGGTGACAATGGCGGCGTTGAACACGGCACGCTCGGGCTTTTTCTCGTCGGACCGCACGATCCGCAGCTATATGAAAGACGTCTGGTCCATCACATCCGCCCTGTAACCGGGTGGTTCTGCTGAGCTTTGGGAGGAGACAGCATGACCGATACTCTGATCGACGACGGCGCCGCTTGGGCGATCGTGGAAGGCCGTCACGGTGACCCGTTCTCGGTTCTGGGCCTGCACAAGCGCGACGGGACATGGGTGGTCACCGCCTTTGTGCCGGGGGCCGAACGGCTGTGGGTTCTGACCGGGAAATCGGGCAAAGAGGTTGAGGCAACCCATTGGGGCCACGGTCTTTTCCTGTGTGCTTTGCCGCGCAAGGTGGCCTACAGCCTGCGCGCCGAAGGCCATGGCAATGTCTGGGCCTTCGAAGACCCGTTCCGCTTTGGCCCGGTGTTGGGCGAGATGGATGAGTATTTGCTGGGCGAGGGCACGCACAAGCGGCTGTGGCAGGTGCTGGGGGCGCATGTGATCCGCCACGAAGGGGTGCAGGGCACGCATTTCGCGGTCTGGGCCCCCAATGCCGAACGGGTGTCGGTGGTGGGTGATTTCAACATCTGGGATGGCCGCCGCCACCCGATGCGCCGCCGCGGTGCCACCGGCGTGTGGGAGACCTTTGTGCCCGGTCTGGGCGAAGGCGAGACCTACAAATATGAGATTCGCGGACCCTTCGGGCAGCTTTTGCCGCTGAAGGCCGATCCGGTCGGGTTCGGGTCGGAACATCCGCCGGCAAATGCCTCGGTGGTCAGAACCATTGGCGGCAGCTTTGGTGATGCCGACTGGATGGAAACCCGGCACGCGCGGCAGAATGTCGACGCCCCGATTTCCGCCTATGAGGTGCATCTGGGGTCATGGCGGCGGGCGCCGGGCGACCGGATGCTGTCGTATCTGGAACTGGCCGAGCAACTGGTGGATTACGCCGTCGACATGGGGTTCACCCATCTGGAACTGCTGCCGGTGTCGGAATACCCGTTTGACGGGTCGTGGGGCTATCAGCCGGTTGGCCTGTTTGCGCCCACCATCCGCCACGGAACCCCGTCCGAATTTCGCGCCTTTGTCGATGCGGCGCATGGCAAGGGTCTGGGGATCGTTCTGGATTGGGTGCCGGGGCATTTTCCGACCGATGCGCATGGTCTGGGCCATTTCGACGGCACGCCGCTTTATGAACATGCCGACCCGCGCGAAGGCTTTCATCAGGACTGGAACACCCTGATCTTCAACTATGGCCGGGTTGAGGTGCAGAATTATCTGGTGTCCAACGCGCTGTATTGGCTGGAGGAATACCACATCGACGGGCTGCGCGTCGATGCCGTTGCCTCGATGCTCTATCGCGACTACAGCCGCTCTTCGGGCGAATGGATCCCCAACCGTGATGGCGGGCGCGAGAATTACGAGGCCATCGCGATGTTGCAGCGCATGAACATCGTAGCCTATGGCGAATCGCCGGGGGTGATGACGGTGGCCGAAGAAAGCACCGCCTTTCCCGGCGTCAGCCGCCCGGTCAACCATGGCGGGCTTGGCTTTGGCTTCAAGTGGAACATGGGCTGGATGAACGACACCCTGTCCTACATGCAAAAAGACCCGCTGTTTCGCAAATACCACCACCACCAGATGACCTTCGGCCTGGTCTATGCCTGGTCGGAAAATTACGTGCTGCCGATCAGCCATGACGAGGTGGTGCATGGCAAGGGCAGCATGCTGGCCAAGATGCCGGGCACGGGCGAAGAAAAGTTTGCCAATCTGCGGGCCTATTACGGCTTCATGTGGGCGCATCCGGGCAAGAAGCTGCTGTTCATGGGTCAGGAATTCGCCCAAGGCGCGGAATGGAACCATAACCAGAGCCTTGACTGGCATCAGTTGGACATCCCGGCCCATGCCGGGGTGCAGGCGCTGGTGCGCGATCTGAACCGGGTCTATCGCGGCACGCCGGCGCTGCATGTGAACGACACAAGGCCCGAAGGCTTTGAATGGATCGAAAGCAATGATGCCGCGGCCTCGGTCTATGCCTGGATTCGCAAGGGCCGCGCGGAGGATCCGATGGTGGTGGTGGTTGTCAACATGACCCCGGTCGAGCGCCGCTATCGCCTTGGCCTGCCCGGCGCCGGGCGGTGGCATGAACTCTTGAACACCGATGCCGCGGCCTATGGCGGCGGCAACCGTGGCAATCTGGGCGGTGTGCTGGCCGAAAATACGCCTTGGCATGGGCGGGCTCACTCGGTTCTTGTCACCTTGCCGCCATTGTCGGCAGTGTATCTGCATCAAGAGCTTGCGCGCGCATAACCGACGGGGGACGACACCATGAAGGCACGGCCAAACCAGAGATTGTCATCGCAGGCGATGGCCTTCGTTCTGGCGGGTGGGCGCGGCAGCCGCCTGAAGGAATTGACCGACCGCCGCGCCAAACCGGCGGTCTATTTCGGCGGCAAGACCCGGATCATCGACTTTGCCCTGTCCAATGCGCTGAACAGTGGGATTCGCAAGATGGCGATTGCCACACAGTACAAGGCGCACAGCCTGATCCGCCACATGCAACGCGGCTGGGGCTTTTTCCGGGCCGAGCGCAACGAATACCTCGATATCCTGCCCGCCAGCCAGCGGGTGAACGAATCCAAATGGTATATGGGCACTGCCGATGCGGTCACGCAAAACATCGATATCGTCGATGACTACAAGGTCAAATATGTCATCATCCTGGCTGGTGACCATGTCTACAAGATGGATTACGAGATCATGCTGGCGCAGCATGTGGCCTCGGGCGCCGATGTGACGATCGGCTGCCTGACCGTGCCCCGGATGGAGGCCACGGCCTTTGGCGTGATGCATGTCGACGCCGAGATGCGGATCACCCATTTCCTGGAAAAGCCGGCCGATCCGCCCGGCATTCCGGGGGATCCCGACAATGCGCTGGCCTCGATGGGGATTTATGTCTTCAACTGGGATCTGCTGCGCGATCTGCTGATCCGCGATGCCGAAGACCCCAATTCCAGCCATGATTTCGGCAATGACATCATTCCGCAGATCGTGAAAAACGGCAAGGCCGTGGCGCATCAGTTTGCCGACAGCTGCGTGACAAGCGGGTTGGAGGATGAACCCTATTGGCGCGACGTGGGCACGATTGACGCGTTCTGGCAGGCCAACATCGACCTGACCGATTTCGTGCCCAAGCTGGACCTTTACGACAATTCCTGGCCGATCTGGACCTATGCCGAGATCGTGCCGCCGGCCAAGTTCATCCATGACACCGATGGTCGCCGCGGCACGGCGATCTCGTCGCTGGTGTCGGGCGATTGCATCGTGTCGGGGTCAGAGGTGCGCAATTCGCTGCTGTTCACCGGCTGCCGCACCCATTCGTTCAGCAGTCTTGAATATGTGGTGGCGCTGCCGCAGGTGACGGTGAACCGCAAGGCCGAGCTGAGAAATTGTGTGGTGGACCGTGGTGTTATCATCCCCGAGGGACTTGTGGTCGGGCAAGACCCGGAGGAAGATGCCCGCTGGTTCCGGCGGTCCGAGACCGGAATTGTGCTGATCACCCAGGATATGCTGGACGCACGGGCGCGCGTGCTGGGTTAGGGCGGGCTGGGTGGATGCGCCGGGGGGCTGTCTGCCCCCCGGACCCCCCGAGGGTATTTGGGCCAAGAGGAATGAAGGGCGAAGGGATGACGGGTCGGGTGTTGTCGGTTGCCTCGGAATGTGTGCCCTTTGTCAAGACCGGGGGGCTGGCCGATGTGGTGGGGGCGCTGCCCGGCGCCCTTGCCGGCGCGGGCTGGGACATGCGGGTGCTGATCCCGGCCTATCGGTCGTTGCGCGGCCTGACCGCAGGGATGGACGAGGTCTGGTTCGAGCCGGGGTTGTTTGGAGGCGCGGGCCGGGTGTTTTCCGGCCGGGTCGACGGGATTGACCTGCTGTTGCTGGATGCGCCGCATCTGTTTGACCGCGATGGCGGCCTTTACAACGGGCCATGGGGCGATTGGTGGGATAATCCGCAGCGCTTTGCCGCCCTGTCGTGGATGGCGGCGCGTCTGGCGCGCGAAGGGGTGGCAGGCTGGCGGCCTGACATCTTGCATGCGCATGACTGGCAGGCCGGCCTTGCCCCGGCCTATCTGGCCTATCACGGGGCCGAGGGGGTGCGGTCGGTTCTGACGGTGCACAACATTGCGTTTCAGGGCTGGGCCCCGGCCAGCCTGCTGGGCGAGTTGCGGCTGCCGGCCGAGCAATACTATCCCGGTGGGTTGGAATATTATGGCGGGCTGTCCAGCCTGAAGGCCGGATTGGTCACGGCGGACTGGATCACCACCGTCTCGCCAAACTATGCCGCCGAGTTGATGCGGCCCGAATTCGGCATGGGACTGCAAGGCGTGATCGCGGCGCGGGCGGCACGGGTGTCGGGTATCCTGAACGGGATCGACACGGCGATCTGGTCGCCCGAGGCCGAAGCGGTGCCCTATTCCGCCAAGGCGATGGCGGGCAAGGCCACGGCGCGCGCGGCTTTGTGCACAGAGTTTGACCTTTCGGTGCCCGGACCTCTGGCCATCGTGGTCAGCCGGCTGACCGATCAGAAGGGGATAGACCTGTTGCCACCAAGCATCCCCGGTTTTGTGGAGGCGGGCGGCGGTCTGATCGTGCTGGGATCAGGTGATCCGGCGCTGGAAGGCGCGATGCGCGGCCTAGCACAGGCGCATACGGGCCGGGTGGCGGTGCAGATCGGCTATGACGAGGCGCTGAGCCACCGGCTGTTTTCGGGTGCCGACGCCGTGCTGGTGCCCAGCCGGTTTGAACCCTGTGGCCTGACCCAGATGTATGGCTTGCGCTACGGCACCTTGCCGGTGGTGTCGGCAACCGGCGGGCTGATTGATACGGTGATCGGGGCCACGCCTGCCACTCTGGCGGCCGGGGTGGCGACGGGTGTGGTGTTCCAGCCGACCGATGCCATGGCCTTGCAGCAGGCACTGGCGCGGCTGGTTGCGCTTTATGCCGACAAGAAACTTTGGGCGCGGATGCAGAAGAACGCCATGGCGCATCCGGTGGGCTGGCAAACCTCGGCTTCCGCCTATGCGGCGCTGTATGAAGGCCTGCGCCCGTGACAGAGGCGCAGACCGCGTCGGCGCTGCGCTTGGGCGGGCATGGGTTGGCCGAGGGGCGGCCCTGGCCGATGGGGGCAAGCTTTGTTGGCGATGGCGTCAACTTTGCGGTGTTCTCGGCCCATGCCAGTCTGATCGAATTGTGCCTGTTCTCTCCCGATGGCCGCAAGGAACTGGCGCGGCTGCCGTTCCGGCATCGCGATGGTGATGTGTGGCACATGCATGTCGCCGGGGTGACGCCGGGCACGGTCTATGGGTTCCGGGCACATGGCCCCTACGACCCGGAACGCGGCCATCGCTTCAACCCCAACAAGCTGTTGCTGGACCCTTACGCCCGGGCGCTGGAAGGCCGGCTGCGCTGGTCGGATGCGGTGATGGGCTACAAGGTCGGCTCCAGCCGGGGCGATCTGTCGTTTGATCCTCGCGATTCCGCCTTTGCCGTGCCCAAGGCGGTGGTGGTCGACACCTCGTTCACTTGGGGCAATGACATCTCGCCGGCGGTGCCCGACACTCGGACCGTGATCTATGAGGCCCATGTCAAGGCGCTGACCCAGCTGCACCCCGGTGTCGAAAAGCGGTTTCGCGGCAGCTATCTTGGCCTTGCGTCCGATGCGGTGATCGACCATCTGGTCAGGCTGGGCATCACGACGGTGGAACTGCTGCCGGTGCAGGCCTTCATCGACGATCGGTTTCTGGTGGCCAAGGGGTTGCGCAACCACTGGGGCTACAACACGCTGGCGTTCTTTGCCCCCGAGCCGCGCTATATGACCAAAGGAGCGCTGTGGGAATTTCAGGCCATGGTCCGCCGTCTGCATTCGGCAGGGATCGAGGTCATTCTGGACGTGGTCTACAACCACACCGCCGAGGGCGACCAATGGGGGCCGACGCTGTGCTTTCGGGGCCTCGACAATGCCAGCTACTACCGGCTGGCCGATGGCGGGCGCAACTATGTGAACGATACCGGCACCGGCAACACGCTGAACCTGACGCATCCGATGGTGTTGCGCATGGTGATGGACAGCTTGCGCTATTGGGTTGAGGTTGGCCATGTTGACGGCTTCCGCTTTGACCTTGCCACCGTTCTGGGGCGCGAGCCGCATGGCTTTGACCCGAACGGCGGCTTTTTCGATGCGGTGCGGCAAGACCCGGTGCTGAGCCGCGTCAAACTGATTGCCGAGCCTTGGGACATTGGCCCCGGTGGCTATCAGCTTGGCGGCTATCCGCACCCGTTTCAGGAATGGAACGATCAGTTTCGCGATGGCGTGCGCAGGTTCTGGAAGGGTGATGCCGGGCTGACGCCCGATCTGGCCAAGCGGCTGCTGGGCAGTGCCGAACGGTTTGATCATTCACGCCGGGCCGCGACCACCTCGATCAACTTCCTGACCGCGCATGACGGCTTTACCTTGCAGGATCTGGTCAGCTTTACCGTCAAGCGCAACTGGAACAATGGCGAAGACAACCGCGACGGTCACTCCGACAACCATTCCGACAACATGGGTGTCGAGGGCCCGACCGATGATGCCAAGGTGCTGGCGGCGCGGGCCTTGCGCAAACGCAACCTGCTGGCCACGCAGTTCCTGTCACAGGGCGTGCCGATGCTGCTGGCGGGCGATGAGTTGGGCCATAGCCAGGGCGGCAACAACAACGCCTATGCGCAAGACAATGAGGTGACTTGGCTGAACTGGTCGCGTCATGATGACGATCTGATCGACTTCATCGCCCGACTTGCCGCCTTGCGACAGGCTTTGCCGGTGCTGCGCCAGCGCCGCTTCCTGCATGCGCGCAAGCGCGCCACCGATGGCTTGCCCGATGTGATCTGGCTGAAACCGGATGCCACATCTCCGGCCCCGCAAGATTGGCACGACCCGGCCTTCCGCGCGATCGGCATGGAGGTGCGGATGGATGCCGAAGGCCCCGACGCGGGCGAAGCCGCCGTGCTGGCCTATCTCAACTGCGGCACGCGGGTGCCGCTGGTCTTGCCCGCCACCGCCCGGTGGGAGCTGGTGCTGGACACCACCCGCCCGGGGCTGACCACGGGCGATGCCCCGGCAAACCTGCCTGCCCATTCCGTCTTGTTGTTCCGCGCGACGCCCGCCGAGGCGGGGTCGGCCAAGGGAGAGAACCCATGATCACCACCATCGCCACCCAACCGATTGCCGGACAGAAACCGGGCACCAGCGGCCTGCGCAAGAAAACCCCGGTGTTCATGGGGCGGCACTATCTGGAAAACTTCGTGCAGGCGATTTTTGATGTGGTGGGGGCGCGGTCAGAAAACGGGGCGGGCAAGACCTTTGTGCTGGGCGGTGACGGGCGCTATTTCAACGATCGCGCGGCGCAGGTGATCTGCCGGATGGCGGCTGCCAACGGCGCGCATCGGGTGATCGTCGGACAAGGCGCGCTGCTGTCAACCCCGGCGGCCAGCCATCTGATCCGTCTGCACCAGACCGATGGCGGCATCATCCTGTCGGCAAGCCACAACCCCGGCGGTCCGGATGAGGATTTCGGCATCAAGTTCAACATGCCCAACGGCGGCCCGGCCCCCGAAGGCGTGACCGAGGCGATGTATCAGCGCACCACCGAGATCACCGACTACAAGATGCTCGAGGCGCAGGACATCGACCTGTCTGTCATCGGGCGGCATGATCTGGGCGGAATGATCGTCGATGTGGTCGACCCGGTGGCCGATTATGCCGACCTGATGGAAACCCTGTTCGATTTTGACGCCCTGCGCGCGCTGTTTGCGGGCGGGTTCCGGATGCGGATGGACTCGATGTGCGCGGTGACCGGGCCCTATGCGGTCGAGATCCTCGAAAACCGGCTGGGGGCCGCCAGGGGCACCGTCACCCACGCCGCGCCGCTGCCCGATTTCGGCGGCATGCACCCCGACCCGAACCCGACCTGGGCGCATGAGCTGATGGCCGAGATGATGGGCGATGCCGCCCCCGATTTCGGCGCGGCCTCGGATGGCGATGGTGACCGCAACATGGTGGTCGGGCGCGGGGTCTATGTCTCGCCCTCCGACAGTCTGGCCGTGCTGGCCGCCAACGCGCATCTGGCCCCGGGCTATGCCCGTGGGCTGGCCGGGGTGGCGCGCTCGATGCCCACCTCTGCCGCCGCTGACCGGGTCGCCGATGCACTGGGGATCGCCCGGTATGAAACGCCGACCGGCTGGAAATTCTTTGGCAACCTGCTGGATGCCGGCAAGGTGACCCTGTGCGGCGAAGAAAGCTTCGGCACCGGGTCTGACCATGTGCGCGAGAAAGACGGGCTTTGGGCGATCCTTCTGTGGCTAAACATTCTGGCGGTGCGCAAGCAATCCGTGGCCGAAATCCTGACCGACCATTGGGCAACCTATGGCCGCAATTACTACAGCCGCCATGATTTTGAAGCCATCGCCTCTGACCGCGCCGAGGCGCTGATGGCCGCCTTGCGCGACAGTCTTGCCAGCTTGCCGGGGCAGGTGGTGGAAGGCATGACCATCGCCGCGGCCGATGATTTCGCCTATACCGACCCGGTTGATGGCGCGGTCAGCCTGAAACAGGGCGTACGCATCCTGTTTGCGGGTGGCAGCCGGATCGTTCTGCGCCTGTCCGGCACCGGCACCGAGGGTGCCACCCTGCGCGTCTATCTGGAGCGCTACGCCCCCGGGCCAGATGGTCTGGACCTTGACCCGCAAGACGCCCTTGCCCCGGTGATCCGCGCAGCCCATGCGCTTGCGCGGCTGGCCGAGTTTACCGGCCGCACCGAGCCAAACGTCGTGACCTGAGACACGTCATGGTCGCCTCCGGCGGGAGTATTTTTCAAGCAGCAATCCACGCTCGTCCCCTTTGCAATGCTGCTTTTGAAATACTCCCGCCGGAGGCGCACATCGGCCACCTGAAGGTCACATGACCCTTCCTGGCGCTTCCCTCCCCCCTGGTGGGGAGGGATAGGGAGGGGGGCTTGGGTGCACGAAGGGCGGCTAAGGGTCAAGTCAGCGGAACTGCTTGGCCAATTTCAGCCCCTGGCCCTGATAGTTTGACGCGATCTTTTCGCCATAAAGCGCATCCGGCCGCTCGGCCATGCGTTCATAGACCAGCCGCCCCACCACCTGGCCATGTTCCAGCACGAAGGGGGCTTCGTGGCAGCGCACCTCCAGCACACCGCGAGAGCCAGCCCCCCCTGCCTCCGCATGGCCGAAGCCGGGGTCGAAAAAGCCCGCGTAATGCACCCGGAATTCGCCCACCATCGCCAGATAGGGGGCCATTTCGGCGGCATAATCGGGGGGTATCGTCACAGCCTCGCGGCTGACCAGAATGTAGAATGCGCCGGGGTCAAGGATGATGCGGCCTTCGGTCGTGCGGACCTCTTCCCAGAACTCTTTCGCCGGGTAATGGCCGATCAGGTCCAGATCGATCACCCCGGTATGCGGCTTGGCGCGGTAGCCAACCAGATCGCCCTGTGCCGGGCGCAGGTCGACCGAAAAGCCCAAGCCTTCGGAAATCACCGGGATACCGTTTACCAAAGGCTCGACCCGGTGCAGGGCGGCCAGATCGGCGTCTGACAGCACCGCTTGCCCGGCGCGAAAGCGGATCTGGTTCAGCCGTTGCCCGGCGCGGACCAGCACCGAAAACGACCGGGGACAGACCTCGGCATAAAGCGGGCCGTCATAACCTTCGGGGATACGGTCGAACTCGACCCCGCCATCGGTGATCAGCCGCGTCAACAGATCCAGCCGCCCGGTCGAGGATTTGGCATTGGCCACCGCCGAAAGGTCTGCGGGCAAAGACAGGCGTTCCATCAGCGGGATCACATAGACGCAGCCTTTTTCCAACACCGCGCCCCGGCTCAGGTCCATGCGGTGCATCTCGAACTCGGCCAGACGCTCGCTGACCGGACGGCCTTTGCCGGCAAGGAACGAGGCGCGCACCCGATGGGCGATATGGCCAAGGCGCAGGTCAAGGCTGGCGGGTTGCACCTGAGCGGGCAGGATGGCGGGCGTGGCGCTGATCTGGCCGTCGGCGATCATCTGGCGCAGGTGTTGGGCAGCAAGAACCCCGGTGCCGGTCATGAGCAATCCCCCCAAGGCTGAAAACACAAACCGCCCGCAAGGCGCAAGACCAAGCGGGCGGTTTTGGTAATGGTCGGGCCGGAGAGATTCGAACTCTCGACCTTCCGCCCCCCAGACGGACGCGCTAACCAGGCTGCGCTACGGCCCGAACATGCCGGGATACATACTGATATTCGCGGGCGGCACAAGCGGGAAAGCATCAAACTTCCCCGATCCGGCCGGGCCTAAAGCGGACCACGCGGCGCCCGAGCCACCCGGTCACGCAAGGCCTGTGCCACATCGCGCAAGGCGGCCAGCGTGGCGCGGGCTTCGGGCGACAGCGATCCAGCGCGGGTAGCGCGCAACCGCTGCGCCAGCGTCGGCGCCATCAGGATCGGGCCCGTCTGGAGCAGGTCGGGCGGTGCCGGGGCAGGCACGGGTGGCGCGATCGGGGACGGGGGGGCGGTCGTGGCAGCGATCATCGGGGACACAGGTGCCAAAGCAGCCTCATCGGGCGCATCAGGGTCTGGCGGGAACAGGGCCGCATCCGAAGCGATTTCATCGGCCCACACGGCCATCGGGGCCTCGGAGGTGTCGGGCAGGGCAGAGGCCATTTCCTGCAGGTCTGCCGCGGGCAGACGGGAAAACAGGTCAGCCACCTCGGCCGCGGCGGGGGAGAACGGCGGGGCATCCCTTCGGGCATCGTCGCCGGGCGCGCGTCTGGCATCGGTTCTGGCGTCGGCCCTGGCATCGGCCGCGCGGGCGTCGTCAGGCACCTGTCGCGGCACGGGTTGCAGGGCGATCACCTCGGCGCTTTCCGCTGTGGTGACGGGCAGCCCCTCTGCGCCATCGCCCCCGCCGCCCGGGGCCGTCACCGCGGCTTCGATGGCGGCGTCATCTTCGGCGGTGCCGTTGTCGTCCACGACGCCGGAAACGTGCTGAACCCCTTGTTCGCGCAATATTTTTTGCACGCCGCGGATCGTCATCCCCTCATCATGCAGCAACCGCCGGATTCCGGTCAGCAGTGCCACATCGGCCGGGCGGTAATAGCGCCTACCTCCGGCCCGCTTGACCGGGCGGATCTGCGGAAACCGGCTTTCCCAGAATCGCAGCACATGGGCCGGGGTTTCCAAAAGCTCGGCCACTTCGGAAATCGTGCGGAAGGCGTCGGGCGATTTTTGCATGCGCCGCGCGCTCCTTTTGTTCGGTTACGTCTTTTTGCCGGCGGCGACCCGGTCACGCATCAGATGCGACGGCCGAAAGGTCAGCACCCGGCGCGGGCTGATCGGAACCTCATCGCCGGTCTTGGGGTTGCGACCGACGCGGGCCGACTTGTCGCGGACCGAGAACGTGCCGAACGAGGAAATCTTGACCTGTTCGCCCGCTGCAAGCGCGTTGGACATGTGCAGCAAGACCGATTCCACCAGTTGCGCCGATTCATTGCGGCTGAGGCCGACTTCGCGAAACACGGCTTCCGACAGGTCCATCCGCGTCAAGGTCTTTTCACTCATTCTTCCATCCCCCGGCTTTTCCGAAAGGATGCGCCCACCCGATTTGCGAGTCAATATCAGAGGCTTGGGCGGCGTAGTTAAATCGCCTTACCAGCGAAGAACCACCGACCCCCAGGCCAGACCGCCACCGATGGCCTCGGTCACCAGCAGGTCGCCGGGCTTGATCTGGCCGCGTGCCTTGCCGACCGACAGCGCCAGCGGGATGGATGCCGCCGAGGTGTTGCCGTGGTCTTGCACCGTGACCACCACATGATCCATTGGCAATTGCATCTTCTTGACGGTGCCTTCGATGATGCGGATATTGGCCTGATGCGGCACGATCCAGTCAACATCGGCGCTGGTCAGACCGGCCTTGTCCAGACTGGCAAGAGCGGTTTGTGCCAGCTTTTCAACGGCATGGCGGAAAACCTCTTTGCCCAGCATGCGCAGCTTGCCGGTGCTGCCGGTGCTGGTGCCGCCATCGACATAAAGCAGGTCGCGAAACCGGCCATCCGAGTGCAGGTCGCTGGCCAGAATACCGCGATCGGCCGAGGTGCCGGTGCCGGTCTGCGCCTCGAGCACCAGGGCACCGGCACCGTCCCCGAACAGGACGCAGGTCGCGCGGTCGGTCCAGTCCATCAGGCGGCTGAAGGCTTCGGCACCGATCACCAGCACCCGTCTGGCCTGACCCGAGACGATCAGCGCATTGGCGGTGGTCAGGGCAAAGACGAACCCGGCGCAAACCGCCTGCACGTCAAAGGCAAAACCACGCGTCATGCCCAGCTCGCCCTGCACCATGGTCGCCGCCGAGGGAAAGGTCAGATCGGCGGTCGAGGTGGCCAGAATGATGGCGTCGATGTCATCGGGCAGCAACCCGGCATCGGCAAGGGCGGCGCGCGCCGCGTGGCTGGCCATCAGCGAGGTCGTCTCGCCTTCTGCCGCGAAATGCCGCCGCTCGATCCCCGAGCGTGTGCGAATCCATGCGTCGGTGGTATCGACAAATGTCTCGATCTCGGCATTTGACACCACGCGGGCGGGCAAATAATGCCCGACACCAATCACCACGGCACGCATTGTCATGATTGGTGCCTGTCTCCCATGGCGACCAGCGCCGCCTCTGCTGTTCCCGTCGCCCTGCGCCCGGTTGACGCAACCCGCGCGGCCAGCCGCTCGACAAAGCCGGTACGCGCCAGTTGAATGGCAAGCCCGATGGCGGCGGCAACCCCGGTATCATCGGCCGACCCGTGCGATTTGACGACCGTTCCGTTCAGGCCAAGGAATACACCGCCATTCACCCGGCGCGGATCGATGCGTTTTTGCAGCCGCTTGAGCGAGTTCAGCGCCAGCAGGGCGGCGAATTTCGACAAAAGACCGGCCCCGAACGCCTCGCGCAACAGTTCCGAGATCAGCTTGGCGGTGCCTTCGCCGGTTTTCAACGCGATATTGCCGGTGAACCCATCGGTCACGATCACATCGACCCGGTCGGATGGAATATCGCCGCCTTCGACAAAACCGACGAAATCGAACCCGCCCGCCTCGGCGGCTTCGGTTATCCGGTCATGCGCCTGTTTCAGCTCGGCGCGGCCCTTGTGTTCCTCGGTGCCGACGTTCAGCAGGCCGATGCGCGGCCGGGACAGGGCAAGGCCGATGCGGGCATAGGCCGCGCCCATGGTGGCGAATTGCAACAGGTCTTCGGCCTCGGCCTCGATGCCCGCGCCCACGTCCAGCATCACGTTAAAGCCGCCCGGGTTGCGGCTGGGCCACAGGCAGGCGATGGCAGGACGGTTGACGCCCGCCACCTTGCGCAACCGGATCATGGCCACGGCCATCAGCGCGCCGGTGTTGCCGCAGGACACGGCAGCCTGTGCCTGCCCGGATTTGACGCTGTCAATCGCCGCCCACATCGAGGTGCCTTCGCCATGGCGCATCACCTGACTGGGCTTGTCGGTCATTTCGACCACGCGGTCGGCATGCACCACCGTCACCCGGTCGGCCAGACCGGCGTGCCGCGCGATCAACGGGGCCAGATCGGCCGCATTGCCATGCAAGATGAACGCCACATCCGGGTTCTTGGCGGCGGACAAGGCAAGACCGGCCACAACGGCTGCCGGTCCGCGGTCGCCCCCCATGGCATCAATCGAAATGACTATGGCAGGCCCGCCGTCAAGCGTCTCCGTCGCCGGATGGTGCAGTGCCTTCGACATGGCGGGCGCTGTCTGGCCGCGGCTTACGCCGCGTCCTCGTCCAGATCGACCTCATTGGCCGTCGCCACGACTTCGCGGGCATCATAGTGGCCACAAGCGCCGCACACATGATGCGGACGCTTCAATTCGCCACAGTTCGGGCATTCAGCGGGGTTTCCGGCAACCAGTGCGTCATGGGCACGGCGCATGTTGCGCTTGGATTTGGTGACTCGGTTCTGCGGGACAGCCATGTCGCGACCTTTGGGTAGTGGGGACAGGCCCCTGTTTTCTATGACGTTTCTTCAAGCGGACAAAGCCGCCGGGGGCGTGTCGCCACACCCCGAATGAGGCGCGAAACATAGCCGGAATTCTTGGGCGCGCAAGCCCCTTTCTGTCTGGCTGCGCCGACTAGGTTCCGTCGCCGCCTTCCAGCCGCCCCTTCAAGGCCGCCAGCCCGGCGAAGGGTTTCAGGTCCGCGTCGCTGATCGGCGCAGCCCCGGGCGGGGCCGCGTCCAGGCTGCCAAGCTCGGCCCCCGGCGCGCGCGGATAAAGCGGCAGCGCCAGGACCAGCGCCTCGATCGCCACGGCACCGGGGTCGATCACTTCGGGCAGGGCCTCGGCACTGTCGTCTTCGGGCATCTCGATCTCGTCGCCCTGCGGGTCTTGCCAATCGCGGATATAGCGACGGACAACGGTTTCGCGCAGCTTTGCCGGAACCGGAACCAGGGTGATGGCGCAGGCTTGCACCACCTTGGCCTGCAACTCGGCCTCAAGCAAGAAATCCTGCGCGCCCACGGGGCGGATCTCGCCCTTGAAATGCAGGGCGGGCAGGTCAAGCAGGCCAAGGCTGCCGGCAATGCCGGCGCGGGTGGCGGCATCGGGCGTCAGGTCAAATCGGGTGGGCTTGCGGCTGGACAGCGCAGCACTGCGCAACGGGTGGCGCAGCGGCAGATCGGGCATGGCGGGCGCAGCGGCGGGGGATTGGGGCAGTTTTGCCATGATGACCCTCGGATCAAAGCGGCTGACAGACCGACACGCGTTCCATTCTTGAACCGGCGCACGTGTTTCTGTAAGCCTTTGTGTCAGGAGACGGTTTCTTGTCTTTCGCACCTAAGCGGCACGGGCCGGCTTGGCAAGTGCTGCAAGGCAAGGCAGTCGTTTCGGGCGACGCACGGCAGGTGCGCGTCGGGGCCGAGCAAGGATTGACACGAATGCCACGGACGACATCAAAGCGCGACCGGACCATGGGTCCATCGGTCTTGGCCCGATGGGCACGGGGACTGATGATGCTGGGCCTTGCCGCCAGTCTTGCAGCCTGCTCGGCGGTCTATCGCAATCATGGCTATGTGCCGGTAGAGGAAGACCTTGCCCAGCTTGTCGTCGGCACGGACACACGCGACACCGTGGCCCCCAAGGTCGGGCGGCCCTCGGCCTGGGGTCTGCTGAATGACACCGGCTGGTTTTACGTGCAAAGCCGCTGGGAATACAAAGGGGCCTTTCCGCCGAAAGAACTTGACCGGCAGGTCGTGGCCCTGACGTTTTCCGAAGCGGGCGTGTTGCAAAACGTCGAACGCTTCGGGATGGAGCGCGGCCAGATCGTGCCGTTGTCGCGCCGTGTGACAGAATCCAACGTCAAGGGCATGAGCGTGCTCAGCCGCCTGTTCTCGAACTTCGGTCGCGTCAATCCGGGTCAGTTTCTGAACAACTGACCCGGGGGCCTGTCACTAAGCCTCTGGGTCAAACGTCAGGGCGACACCGTTGATGCAGTAGCGCAGACCGGTCGGGGCAGGGCCGTCGGGAAACACGTGCCCCAGATGTGCGTCGCAGCGGGCGCAATGCACCTCGGTCCGACGCATGAAAAAGCTCCGATCCACAGTTTCGCCGACATTTTCGGCGGCAATTGGCGCATAAAAGCTGGGCCAGCCGGTGCCCGAGTCGAACTTGGTGGCTTGGTCAAACAAGGGCGCGTCGCAGCACACACAGCGAAAGGTGCCGGGGGCCTTGGGGAAATCTTCGTGGGTGAAGGCGCGTTCGGTGCCATGCTTGCGTGTCACCTTGAAGGCCAGATCAGACAGCGCTGCGCGCCATTCGTCATCCGTCTTGATCACCTTGTCCATCCGAACCTCCTGTGGTTTTCTGATGCTGCCGCTGCACACGACAGCACGGCGGGAATCTAGGTCCGGGCAGGGGGTCTGCCAAGGGCGAAGGGGGCAGCCTGTGCAACCATTGACGCGCGGCCGGTATATGGCACGGCTTGCCGAAGGGGGCGCAGATGTGGCGCGGGCGCAGGCGTTGCGGCATCTGGCGTTCTACGCAAGGCGCGGCCGTGCCCGCCCCGATGGCCGCGATTGCGATGCCTTTGACGCCACCGCCCGGCACATGCTGGTGGAAGACTGCCATGATGGCACTTTGCTGGCCTGTTACCGGGTGCAGGTCTATCGCGGTGACGGCGTTCTGGCATCCTATGGCGCGCAGTTCTATGATCTGTCGCGCCTTGCCAGCTATCCCGGCCCGTTGATGGAGCTGGGGCGGTTCTGCCTGCATCCCGACCAGCATGATGCCGATATCCTGCGTCTGGCCTGGGCGGCGATGGCGCGTCTGGTCGATGACTGGGGCATCGCGCTGCTGTTTGGCTGTTCCAGCTTCATGGGGGCGGATCCGGCGCGCCATGCCGCCGCCTTGCACTTTCTGTCAGCCCGCGTGGCCCCCGACCTGTGGCGCCCCGGCCCGCGCGCCCCGTTGCGGGTGTCGCTGGGCGGCTGGTCGCAGGCGACCGGCACCGCCGAAATTCCGGCGCTGTTGCGCACCTATCTGGGCATGGGCGGCTGGGTCAGTGACCACGCGGTGATCGACCGCGATCTGGACACGCTGCATGTTCTGACCGGGGTCGAGATTGCCCATATCCCGCCTGCCCGCGCCCGCGCCCTGCGCCAGATTGCGGCGGAGAGTATGGGGTAATATGATACCTCTATTGCAAGCTATTGATTTGGCGTCATTTTATATTGATTTTGCAGCTTGACGCTGCACTGGTGATGCGCGATAAGCCGCCATCCGAATTGTCAGAGGTGCGCCTCTGCCCTTCCTTCATGGGACGACACGATGAAAACCTTTACCGCTACTCCGGCGGACATCGAGAAAAAGTGGATCCTGATCGACGCCGAAGGCATCGTTCTGGGTCGCTTGGCCACGATTGTCGCCAATATCTTGCGCGGCAAGAACAAGCCGACCTTCACCCCCCACATGGACATGGGTGACAATGTCATCATCATCAACGCCGACAAGGTGCAGATGACCGGAAACAAGCGCGCCGACAAGATCTACTACTGGCACACCGGCCATCCCGGCGGCATCAAGCAGCGCACGGCGCGGCAGGTGCTGGAAGGCAACCACCCCGAGCGTGTGGTGATCAAGGCCGTTGAGCGTATGATCACCCGCAACCGCCTTGGCCGTCAGCAGATGACCAACCTGCGCGTCTATGCAGGGGCCGCCCATCCGCACGAAGCGCAGCAGCCCACCGTCCTTGACGTTGGCGCGCTGAACCCGAAGAACACCCGGAGCGCATGAGCATGGCTGACATCAAATCCCTCGACGATCTGAAATCGGCCGTGTCCGGCACGGTTGCCGATGTGGCAGCCCCGGTTGCCGCCCCCCGCGTTCCCGTGCGCGATGCGCTTGGCCGCGCCTGTGCCACCGGCAAGCGCAAGAACGCGGTTGCCCGTGTCTGGGTCAAGCCCGGTTCCGGCAAGGTTGTGGTCAACGGCAAGGAAATGGCGGCCTATTTCGCCCGTCCGGTGCTGCAGATGATCCTCAAGCAGCCCTTCACCGGCGCGAATGTGGAGGGCCAGTTCGACGTGATGGCCACGGTTGTCGGTGGCGGTCTGTCGGGTCAGGCCGGTGCGGTCAAGCACGGCATCTCCAAGGCGTTGCAGCTTTATGAACCCGGCCTGCGCCCCGCGCTGAAAGCCGCCGGCTTCCTGACCCGCGACAGCCGCGTGGTGGAACGCAAGAAATACGGCAAGGCCAAGGCGCGCAAGAGCTTCCAGTTCTCCAAGCGCTGATCCGGTTTTCATGGTTACAAAAGGCCCGCCGTCTGGCGGGCCTTTTTGTTTGGCTGTCGTAAAGCAGGAATGGGATGGTTGGCCGGGACGTTTTTGGTCCCAAGATGAGCCATGCTGTATGGTGCCGTGACGGCAGATGGCCACTCAGGCATTCTGCCGTGATACCCGAGCCTCACCATCAGGGTATATAGTCTCCACACAATGAAAAAGGGGCCGGAAGCTCCGGCCCAGTCGGGGAAAAGCTGCAAATGGCGGCGGATCAAGCCTACCAGAACCCGCGCGCGGCTTCGGTCTGCGCGGCAAGCGGGTCAAGCCCCACGTCGCGCAACAGATGCGCATCCAGCCGTTTCAAGCCCTTTCGCGTGCGCTGGCGCTGCTCCCACGCGACAACGCGGACCGCGGCGGCCAGCACCAGCCGCGACAGCGGCGGAAGATCGGCAGAGCGGAATACCAGCATTTCGGCGGGAGACATGGGACGCCATCCTTTTGTGTTGATACAATGGCACTTGATGCCATAGTATATCGATACAAAACCATCAGGTGAATCGCCAGAGGAACATTGTGGCTGATACAATATGGCTGCCCGACCTGTCGGGCCAGGACGGTCCGAAATATCTGGCGCTGACCCGCGCCCTGCGGGATGCCATCCGTGACGGCAGTCTGGCCGAAGGCGCGCAACTGCCCACGGTGCGTGAACTGGCGTGGCAGTTGAAGGTCACCCCCGGCACGGTGGCGCGCGCCTACAGCCTTGCCACGCAAGAGGGGATGCTGGCCGCCACCGTCGGGCGCGGCACCTTTGTTGCCGCCAGCCATCCGCGGCTGGGGCCGACGCAATCGCTGTATATCGAGCGCGATCCTGCCCGCGATCAGGGCCGCACCGATCTGCGCGCGCCGATCCTGCCCGATCTGGGGCAGGGGGCCGCCATCGCGGCCGCGATGCGGGCGGTTGCGCAGGACGCCGCGATCGACTGGATCGACTACCCCAGCCAGCGCGGCGAGATCCCGCTGCGCGAGGCGGTCTGTCATTGGCTGTCAGACCGGGTGCTTGGGCCGATGTCGCCCGAGGATATCGTTCTGACCCATGGCGGACAGAACGCCATCAACCTGATCTTCATGTGTTGCCTGCGCGGGGATCGTCCGGTGGTGCTGACCGAGGAACTGGCCTATCCCGGCTTTCGCCACGCCGCCCGCCTGTCACGGGCCGAGACGGTGGCGGTCGAGATGGATGATCAAGGCATCCTGCCGCAGGCGCTGGACGCCGCCTGCCGACGCCATGGCGCGCAGGTGCTGTGCCTGACCTCCGAGGCGCAAAACCCCACCACCGGCCGCATGGGGGCGGACCGGCGGCAGGCAGTGGTCGATGTGGCGCGGCGGCATGATCTGCAAATCATCGACGACGATTGCTATTCGGTGGCCAGCGATTCCCTGCCCGCGATCCGAGCGCTGGCCCCGGAACGCAGCTGGCACGTCGGCAGCCTGTCGAAAACCCTGTCGGCGGGCTTGCGCTTTGGCTATATCGTCGCGCCGCCCGGCATGGGGCAGGCCGGCAGGCTGACGGCGCAACATGCGTATTTTGCCCTTTCGCGCCCGATCGAGGCCATGGTCCTGCATCTGTTGCAATCGGGCGAGGCGGCGCGCCTGCGCGATCTGGTGCAGGCCGATCTGGACGCGCGGTTGCAGGCGGCGGTCAACACTCTGGGCGCGTTCGATCTGGTCTGGCAACCGGGGCTGCGCTTTGTGTTCCTGCGCCTGCCCTCGGGCTGGCGGGCCAGCACCTTTGTCGCGCGGGCAGAAGGCGCGGGCGTCATGGTGCGGTCGGCCGATGAATATGCGCTGGTGCATGGCCGCGCCCCCAACGCTGTGCGGGTGGCGATGGCGGGCAACATGCCGATCGAGCAGTTTCAGGCGGCCCTGACGCGACTGGCGCAACTGCTGGCGCAACCGCCGTCCGATCTGATGGTCTGATCCGGCAAAAAGGGCCGATTGTGGCGCGATTGTGGCAGTCAGGCGGCAACACCAAGGCGGAAGGCGCCCACCTGTTGCAAGAGGGACTCTGTCTGCGCGCCCTGCAACGGTCCAGCCTGCGGCACGCTTGACCCAAGCCCCGGTTTTGCCGCAATTTCAAGCCTATAAGAAGCAGTCGTGTGCAGCGACGCAGCAGACCCAAGGCAGGCCGAACCGATGGCATTTGAAACCACGTTCCACGCGCCGCATGGTGGCGCAGATTTTCTGGGCTGGCGCACCCGCGGCGGCTTTACCGAGATTGTCTATGATGATGGCGTCGCCCGCCGCATGGTCTGGCGCGTCGAAGGCGGTGTCGGCAATGAGGCGCGGCTGTCGGATGCGCTGCGGGCGGCTGTCGGGTCGGTCCGCGTGGTGCCGTCGCTGTATGACGAGTTGAAAAAGCGCGCCATCGCGATTGAGCGGATTGCGGGTTGACGCCCTAACGCCTTGAAATGATGCAAAGCCGGGTCATCGGTCCGGCTTTTTCTATGGCCGGGCATACGGCGGGCCTTGCCAGCCTGTCAGGCTTGTGCCTAGCTTTGATCAAAGCCGGATGATACCGGCGGGGGCGTCGGGGCACCGGCGGCGCGACAGGGGGCGTCATGGCGAAAGCGAAATCCGGTCTCGGGCGGTCTGAAAAGGCATCTGGCCTGTTGATGATCAGCCCGACGGCACTTTATGCCGTGCTGTTGCTGGCGGCGCCCTTGGGCACGGTTCTGGTGTATTCGCTGGTGTCGGGCAAGGGCGGCAACATCGTCTGGGACTTTGGCCTGCAAAACTATATCGAGGTCTGGACCGGCCCGGTTTACCGCGCCATCATGTTGCGGTCGCTTATCGTGTCACTGTCGGTTACGGTGGTGACGGTGCTGATCGCCTATCCCATCGCCTATTTCGTTAGCTTCTACGTGCCGCCCGAGAAAAAGTCGCTCTGGCTGTTCCTGATCACCATCCCGTTCTGGACCAGCTATCTGATCCGGGTGTTCTTGTGGAAAGTGATCCTTGGCTATAACGGCGTCATCAACTCGGGGCTGATGAGCGTGGGCGTCATCGACGCGCCGCTGACATGGATCAACTACAACATAGGCGCGCTGGTGATGACGCTGGCGCATGCCTATGCGCCCTTTGCCATTCTGCCGATCTTTGTCAGCCTGGAAAAGATCGACCGCAGCCTGCTGGAGGCCGGGCAAGACCTTGGCGAATCCAAGCTGATGACCTTTTTGCGGGTCACGCTGCCCTTGTCGATGGGGGGCGTGATTGCGGCAGTGCTGATCGTGTTCATCCCCACCATCGGCGATTATGTGACGCCCGATCTGATTGGCGGTGGCAAATTGCCAATGATCGCGAACATGATGGAGGTGCAGATGCTCAAGATCAACAACAAGCCGCTGGGCAGCGCGATTGCGGTGTCGGCCATGGCAATTGTCGCGGTGATCTCGGTGCTGTTCGTGCTGGCAAACCGCCGCTTCCTTGGCCCCCAGAAATAGAGGTTCGGTGATGAAATCCCCCGGCCTGCGCGCCTATGCAATCGGCTATCTGATCTTTCTCTATGCGCCGATCCTGCTGTTGCCGATCTTTGCCTTCAACGATTCCAAGATCATTGCCTTTCCGCTGTCAGGGTTCACCACGCAGTGGTTTGGCGAAATGTGGCAGGACGCGCAGCTTTGGTCGGCGCTGAAGAACTCGATGATCATCTCGGGCACCACCGCCATTCTGGCCACCGGCCTTGGCATCTTTGCCGCCCGCGCCAGCACGCGCTATACCTTTCCCGCCAAGGGCGGGCTGATCGGGCTGATCATGCTGCCCCTGGTGCTGCCGGAAATGATCGTGGCCATGTTGCTTCTGGTGGTGTTTCTGGCCATTTCGGTGCCCTTGTCGATCTTCACCGTCATTCTGGGCCATGTGCTGATCACCACGCCGTTTTCGGTGGCGATCCTGTCTTCGGCCTTTCAGTCGCTGGACAAGTCGTTCGAGGAAGCGGCCTATGACTTGGGCGAAGGGCCGGTCTCGACCTTCCGGCTGATCATCCTGCCGCTTGTCATGCCCGGCATCATCTCGTCGCTGCTGATCTGCTTCACCATCAGCCTGGATGAATTCATCATCGCCTATTTCCTGTCCGGCTCCGACACCGTGCTGTCGGCCTATATCTATGGCCAGTTCCGCTTTCCGGCCAAGGTTCCCGCCATGCTGGCGCTTGGCACCATTCTGGTGCTGGTGTCGGTGATGCTTCTTTCCATTGCAGAGTTTTTCCGCAGGCGCGGCATTGCCAAGACCGGTGGAAAAGATACCGGAGGCTTTTTGTGACCACGACCAAACCCACGATGATCGAGTTCCGGGATGTGCACAAATACTACGGCGACTACCACGCCTTGCGCGGGATTTCCGCCACCATCCGCGCGGGAGAGTTTTTCTCGCTGCTCGGGCCCTCGGGCTGTGGCAAGACCACGCTCTTGCGCACGATTGCAGGCTTTGAGGGCATCGACACCGGCGTGGTGCTGATCGACCGCAAGGATATGGCGCGTGTGCCCGCGAACGAGCGGCCCACCAACATGGTGTTCCAGTCCTATGCCATCTTCCCGCATATGAGCGTGGAAGAAAACGTCGGTTTTGGCCTGCGCCGCGACCCGCGGACGAAGACCGAGAAACAGGCCGCGGTGGAAGAGGCCCTGGCCATGGTCGGTCTGAAAGGCTTTGGCAAACGCGCCGCACACGCGCTGTCGGGCGGGCAGCGGCAGCGGGTGGCCTTGGCGCGCGCGCTGATCCTGAAGCCCAAGGTTCTGCTCTTGGACGAGCCGCTGTCGGCGCTGGACAAGAAGATGCGCGAACACATGCAGGTCGAGTTGATCAAGCTGCAACGCCAGGTCGGCATCACCTTTGTGCTGGTCACGCATGATCAGGAAGAGGCGCTGGTGATGTCGGACCGCATCGCCGTGATGTTTGACGGCGAGATTGCGCAACTGGCCGACCCGGAAACCCTGTATCGCCGCCCGAACTCGAAAAAAGTGGCGGATTTCATCGGCACCATGAACTTCATCCCCGCCACCGTGCTGGGCGAAAGCGGTGGCCGCATCGAGATTGAGGCCAAGGGTCTGGGCCGGGTGGAGCTGATGGCCGAGCAATGCCCGGCAGGCCGGGGCGACGCGCCGATGGTCGGCTTGCGGCCCGAGACGCTGACGCTGCTTTATCCCGGCCAGACAAGCACCGAGCGCACGGTGGCAGGCGTCATCGACGAGGTGATCTACTTTGGCGACATGACCTATTACGATGTCTATCTGGGCGGCACCGATGTCGAGGTGCGCCTGTCGATGCGCAACGTGCCCGGCCGCCTGATCATGGATGTCGGCACATCGGTCGATGTGGCCTGGAGCCCCGAGGCGCTGGTGCTGTTCCGATAAGCCCGCAACTTGCAAGTGCCGCGCGCCCGGTTTAGGCCAAGCCATCCCCGGATGGAGGCCCCCGATGTCTGACCCGATCAGCCTGCTTGACGCCGCTCATGCCGCCGTCAGTGCCGACCCCGACAATGAAGCGCTGCGCCTGCGGTTCTTTGAACGGCTGGCCGATGGCGAGATGTTCCTGCTGCTTGCGCATGAGGCGCAGGGCGACACGCTGGATCCACGGGTGTTTGATCTGGAAGATGGCCGCTTTGTGCTGGTGTTTGACCGCGAGGACCGGCTGGCCGCATTCACCGGCGGCATCGCGCCCTATGCGGCGCTGCCGGGCCGGGTGATTGCCGCGCTGCTGAAGGGGCAGGGCATCGGGCTGGGGGTGAACCTTGGCGTCGGCCGCAGCGAAATGCTGCTGCCGCCCGAGGCGCTGGACTGGCTGGCCGTCACCCTGGAAGACGGCCCCGAAGAGGTGGAAGCGCTGCCTGAGCGGTTCTATGCGCCAAAGGGCCTGCCCGAAGCGTTGATCACCGGGCTGGATGCAAAACTGGCCCGCGCCGGGGGATTGGCGTCCGGCGCGCTTTTGGCAGCAGTGACCTATCGCGGCGGACGGCGGGGGCACATGTTGGCCTTTCTGGACGTGGCGGCGGGCGCGCAGGCGCCGCTTGCCCGCGCGGCCTCGGAGGCGCTGGTGTTTTCCGGGCTGGAGGCGGGCGAGTTGGACGTGTCGTTCTTGCGCAGCGCCGACCCGGCGGTGGCCAGCATGGCCCGCGTGGCACTGCGCTTTGATCTGCCCGCGCCTGAAGCCCCGTCGCAGGCGCCGGGGATGGCCCCCGGCATGGACCCGAGGCGCCCGCCAAGATTGGTATAAGGTCTCTCTGGGCAGCGACGGAGCGGGGGCCAGCCCCCGCACCCCCGGGGTATTTTCGCCAAGAGGAAGGGCAAAGGGCAGGACCGCTTGACCTTCCGCGTGCGCCCGCATACCTGACGGTCATGGCACGCGCACCCCTTCTACAACTCTCTGACATCTCGCTGACCTTTGGCGGAAACCCGGTCTTCAACGACCTGTCACTGGTGGTTCAACCCGGCGACCGGGTGGCGCTGGTTGGGCGCAATGGGTCGGGCAAATCGACCTTGATGAAGGTGATGGCGGGGCTGACCGAGCCTGACCGTGGCCTGCGCGTTGTGCCGCCGGGGGTCAGCGTCGGCTATATGGAGCAAGACCCCGATCTGTCGGGCTTTGCCACCTTGGGCGATTTCGCCGCCAGTGCCTTGCCCGAGGGCGAGGAATACCGCGTGGCGATGGTGGCCGAGGGGCTGAAGTTCAACCCCGAAACACCTGTCGCCACGGCCTCGGGCGGCGAGCGGCGGCGGGCGGCTTTGGCCAAGCTGCTGGCCGAGGCGCCCGAGCTGATGCTGCTGGACGAGCCGACCAACCATCTGGACATTCAGGCGATCGAATGGCTGGAAGCCGAGTTGAAGGCCACCCGCACCGCCTTTGTGCTGATCAGCCACGACCGGGCGTTTCTGCGCGCGCTGACCAAGGCGACGCTTTGGGTGGACCGCGGCGAGGTGCGGCGGCGCGAATCGGGTTTTGACGGCTTTGAGGAGTGGCGCGAAACCGTCTGGGCCGAAGAGGATGAGGCGCGCCACAAGCTGGACCGCAAGATCAAGGCCGAGGCGAAGTGGGCGGTCGAGGGGATTTCTGCGCGAAGGAAACGCAATCAGGGCCGGGTGCGGGCCTTGGCCGCGTTGCGCGATGAGCGCAGCAGCCAGATCCGCCGTCAGGGCACCGCGATGCTGGAGATCGATTCCGGGGCCACCAGCGGCAAGAAGGTGATCGAGGCGACCGGCATCGGCAAGCGCTTTGGCGACAAGACCATCCTGTCGGGCTTTGACCTGCGGGTGTTGCGCGGCGACCGGGTGGCCTTTGTCGGCCCCAACGGCGTGGGCAAGACCACGCTTTTGAAGATGCTGACCGGCGAGATTGCCCCGGATGAGGGCACGGTCAAGCTGGGCACCAATCTGGAGATCGCGGTGTTCGACCAGACCCGCGCGCAACTGGACCCCGAGGCCAGCCTGTGGGAAAATCTGACCGGCGATCCCTTGATGGCGGTGTCGGGCGCGTCGGATCAGGTGATGGTGCGCGGCACACCCAAGCATGTGGTGGCTTACCTCAAGGATTTCCTGTTTGACGAGCGGCAGGTGCGGGCCCCGGTGCGCAGCCTGTCAGGCGGCGAAAAGGCGCGGCTCTTGCTGGCCAAGCTGATGGCGCGGCCCAGCAACCTGATGATCCTTGACGAGCCGACCAACGATCTGGACGTGGAAACGCTGGACCTGTTGCAAGACGTGCTGGGCGACTATGACGGCACCGTGCTGCTGGTCAGCCACGACCGGGATTTCATTGACCGCATCGCCACCGCCACCGTGGCGATGGAGGGCAATGGCCGCGCCACCGCCTATCCAGGGGGCTGGTCGGATTATGCCGCACAGCGCCCGCAGGCTTTGGCCGAGGCCGCCAAGGCTGCCGCCAAGGCGGCACCGGCCCGAGAGCAACCCAAGCCTTCGAAAAACACCGGCCTGTCGTTCACCGAACGCAAGCGGCTGGATGATTTGCCTGCCATCATCACGCGGCTTGAGGCCGAGATTGCCAAGCTGGAAGCGTTTCTGGCTGAACCGGAGCTTTATCACAAGGAACCGGCCAAGTTTCGCAAGGGCACCGAAGCGCTGACCGAACGCCAGCTTGCCTTGCGCGCCGCCGAGGCCGAATGGCTGGCACTGGAAGAACGGGCCTGAGCCTACCAGCGCCCCGACGCGCCGCCCCCCGAGGATGAGCCGCCGCCAAAGCCGCCGGACGAAGACGTATCGTCCGAGATGCGGGAAATGCTGTAGCGCTCGGACCGGTCCCACCCGCAGGCCGCGCAATGCGTGTGCAACAGGCCGGTGCCGACGGTGGTGGTGGTGGCGTCTTGCAAGACCTCGCGGGTGCGCGACAATCGCCGCTTGCCACAGTTCGGGCAGGCTTTGACGCGCACCAGAACATCGGCAAGGACCGAGCGCGCGATAAGGCCTGCGATCCCGGCAAAGAACAGCCCGAAGATCGCCATCGGGGCGAAGTCTTGCCATGTCTTTTTCGGCGTGGGTGGGGTGTCGGCCCCTGCGGCAAAGGGTAAGGCGATCAGATCATATGTCGCCTGGATGCCAGCCTCGATCCCTTCGGCGTAACGGTCGTCGCGGAAGGCCGGCAGGAAGTAGCGGTCGATCACCCGTTGGGCGGCATTGTCCGAGATCACCTGATAGCCGGAGCCAAGGGCGATCCGCATCTCGCGGTCGGTCTTTGCGACAAGGATCAGGATGCCGTCATTGCGTGAGGCATCACCCACACCCCATTGATTGAACAGGGTTTTGGCGTAATCTTCGATCCGCTGGTTTGCGCCACCATGATCGGCGATCCGCATCATCGTCACCAGCACGACATGCACGCCGGTGTCTGCGCGACCTTTTGTCAGGGCGGCAGTGACGCGGGCTTCACTGTCAGGCGGCAGCAGATCGGCAAAATCGCTCACGGTATCGGACAAAGGGTCAGGCAAGACCTGAGCTTTGGCCTGCAAGGGCATGGCGAGACACAGGAAAATGGCAAGCATCCGGATCATGGCAAAAGCTCGGCTATGACTTTTGGCGCGGTCATCACATCGTCGCGGGTGCCGTCGAACTGGCCGACCTGCATGCGGATGACCAAACGGCCGCGGTGGCGGGTTTGGGTCAGATAGATGCGGCCATCGTCGTTGATGCGGCTCAAGAGGGCTTCGGTTTCGGCGTCGTTGCCAAGGGCAAAGGTGAACAGCGACAGGCGTTGGTCTGAGGTGAGCGTGACACCGGGCAAGGCGCCAATGGCGGCACGCGCCTCGGTTGCCCAGGCGACATGGTTGCGGATACGGTTGCGCAGCCCCTCAAGCCCATAGGCGCGCAGGGTGAACCACAGTTTCAGCGCACGAAAGCGGCGGCCAAGCGGCACGGTCCATTCGTTGAAATTGACGATATCTTCACGCCCGGCGGTTTCCAGATAGCTGGGGCGCAAGCCAAGGGTCTTGACCTGCGGGGTGGGGTCGCGCAGGAATTGCACGGCGCAATCGAACTGCGCGCCAAGCCATTTGTGCGGGTTGAAGACGATTGAATCGGCCGCTTCAACGCCGCGCCATAAGTGCCTGAATTCGGGGCAGATCATCGCTGATCCGGCCCATGCGGCATCGACATGCACGGGAAGGCCGTTGGCATGCGCCACGCCGATGCAATCGGCCATCCGGTCAAAGGCACCGACCGATGTGCCGCCTGCGCACAAGATCACGCCTGCGGGCAGGTAACCGGCGGCGCGGTCGGCGGCAATGGCCCCGGCCAGAGCGCCGGGCTTCATCGACAGGCTGCGATCGGTGGGGATTTTCACCAGATTGTCCTGCCCGATCCCCGACAGACGCGCGGCTTTGTCCACGCTGCTGTGGGTTTCGGCACTGGCATAAAGCCGCAAGCGGGGGTGACCTGAAAGACCGCCCGCAAGCCCTTGCCAATCCAAGGCTTTCTCGCGCATCGTCAGCACGGCCGACAGGGTTGTGGTGGTGGCGCTGTCATGGATGGTGCCGGTGAAATCATCAGGCAGGCCAAGCGCGCGGGCCAACCAGCGGATCATCACCTGTTCCACCTCGGTCACCGCCGGAGAGGTTTGCCAGATCATGCCTTGCGCGGCAATCGCATTGGCCAGTTGTTCGGCCAGCATGGAGGCAGGCGAGGCATTGGCGGGAAAGTAGGCAAAGAAGCGCGGGTGCTGCCAATGGGTGATGCCGGGCAGGATGGCCTCAAAATCGGCAAAGACCGTCTCCATGTCTTCGGCGGAGTCAGGCGCTTGGTCAGGCAGGTGTGCTGCGATCTTGCCGGGTGTCAGGGGCGCGCGCACGGGCCGGTCGCGCAAGGTGCTGTGGTAGTCATGCGCCCAGTCGGCGGCGCGTTTTGACCAGTGGCGCAAGTCGTCGTGATCCATCGGGCCCCCCTTTGGGCCAGTTTGGCCATGGCGCGGCAAAAGCTGCAAGGGTGCAAATTGTGCTTGGCGCGGCCGCTGCGGGCAGATAGGTTTGCGTCATGACAACGACCTGCATCATTTGCTGCTGCATTACCGGCTGACCTTTGGTCGCGCGGGTGCTTGTCAACATTTCCAATCCTAACGGAAGTTGCCAGACCCGCGCCGGGATGTGGCCTGCGCTTTGGGGATTGCGGACATGACGATCAAGCTGACCAATTCGAAAACCCGCCGCAAGGAGGTGTTCGAGCCTTTGGACCCCTCGAATGTGCGGATGTATGTCTGCGGGCCGACCGTCTATGACCGGGCGCATCTGGGAAATGCGCGGCCTGTGGTGGTGTTCGACACGCTGTTTCGCTTGCTGCGCCATGTCTATGGCGCGGATCACGTCACCTATGTGCGCAATTTCACCGACGTGGATGACAAGATCAACGCCAAGGCCGCCGCGACGGGCCGCGACATCCGCGACATCACCGATGAGACGATCGGCTGGTATCACGACGACATGGACGCGCTGGGGGCCCGGCGCCCGACGCATGAGCCGCGCGCGACCGAGTATATCGGCGCGATGATTGCGATGATCGAAGGGCTGATCGCCAAGGGCCATGCCTATGAGGCCGAGGGCCATGTGCTGTTCCGGGTGCGGTCTTACGCCGAGTATGGCGCGCTGTCGGGCCGGTCGGTTGATGACATGATCGCAGGCGCGCGGGTCGAGGTGGCGCCGTTCAAGGAAGACCCGATGGATTTCGTGCTGTGGAAGCCGTCGGAAGACGCGGTGCCGGGCTGGGACAGCCCTTGGGGTTACGGTCGCCCCGGTTGGCATATCGAATGCTCGGCCATGGCGGCGGAACTGCTGGGCGACAGTTTCGACATTCACGGCGGCGGCTTGGATCTGCAATTTCCGCATCATGAGAATGAGATCGCCCAAAGTGCGTGCGCCCATGAACACGGGGCCTTTGCCCGCTACTGGATGCACAACGAGATGTTGCAGGTTGAGGGCAAGAAGATGTCCAAGTCATTGGGCAACTTCTTCACCGTGCGCGATTTGCTGGATCAGGGGATACCGGGCGAGGTGATAAGGTTCGTGCTGCTGAGCACGCATTACAGGAAGCCGATGGACTGGACTGAGAGAAAGCGACGTGAAGTTGAAAAGCGACTTGATCGGATGTTGCCTGCTGTGACGGCTGCAATTTCCTTCGGACTTGCACCGTCTGAAAACTGGCAGGATATCCCAAAAGGAATGTTCATTTCTCTTTGCGATGATTTGAATACTGCTGACGCAATCTTTTCACTGGAAGCTGCGGCCGATCACTTGCTCCAAGTCTGCCGCGGGGAATTGGCACGCGAGGGACTGACATTAGAAAATGCGGCACGAAGGGCAGCGTTGGAGTTCCTAACGGGACTTGATGCTTTTGGCTTGTATAGCCTCATGCTTGATCGACGCGTACGGCGAATGGATGCGAAAGAACAGTTGGACCAACTGCATCTAAGGTTTGCTCTTGCATATGAACATGCTCGCCAAACCAAGGAATTTGGCGACCTTGATGGCCTGAAAAGCGCCCTTATCGCCGCCGGCGTCGAAGTCCGCATGTCCAAATCTGGCGTTGAACTTGTGCCCGGCCCCGACTTCGATCCCGCCAAGCTGGAGGCGTTGCGATGATGGCGCTTGCAGGAGTTGGGGGGCTTTCTGCCCCCCACGCCCCCCGAGGGTATTTCGGCCAAGAGGAAAGGGCTTGCCATGCGTGAGCGGCTTTACCTCTACGACACCACCCTGCGCGACGGGCAGCAGACGCAAGGGGTGCAGTTTTCGGCCAGTGAGAAGGCGGTGATCGCGCAAGCGCTGGATGGGCTTGGCGTCGATTACATCGAGGGCGGGTGGCCGGGGGCGAACCCGACCGACTCGGAATTCTTTGCCGAGGCGCCGAAAATTCGCGCCACCATGACCGCCTTTGGCATGACCAAGCGGGTGGGGCGATCGGCCGAGAATGACGATGTGCTGGCGGCGGTGCTGGATGCGGGCACGCCTGCGGTCTGTCTGGTGGGCAAGTGCCATGAGTTTCATGTCACCACCGCGCTTGGCTGCACGCTCGAGGAAAACCGCGAAGGCATTGCGGCGAGTGTGGCGCATCTGGCCATCAAGGGGCGCGAGGCGCTGTTCGATGCCGAGCATTTCTTTGACGGCTACAAGGCCAATCCCGCTTATGCTTTGGAATGTCTGCGCGCGGCGATGGACGCGGGCGCGCGTTGGCTGGTCTTGTGCGATACCAATGGCGGCACGCTGCCCGCCGAGGTGGGGCGGATTGTTACGCAGGTGATTGCAAGCGGCATCCCCGGCGACCGCTTGGGCATCCATTGCCACGACGATACCGGCAATGCGGTGGCCGGGTCGCTGGCCGCGATTGATGCCGGGGTGCGGCAGGTGCAGGGCACGCTGAACGGTTTGGGCGAACGCTGCGGCAATGCCAATCTGACCACGCTGATCCCGACGCTGCTGCTGAAAGAGCCTTATGCCAGCCGCTTTGACACCGGGGTCAGCCGCGAGGCGTTGCGCGGGATGCTGCAAACCAGCCGGATGCTGGATGACATTCTGAACCGGGTGCCGCGGCGGGCGGCGGCTTATGTCGGGGCTTCTGCCTTTGCGCACAAGGCCGGGCTGCATGCGAGCGCCATTCTGAAAGACCCCAGCACCTATGAGCACATCCCGCCCGAATGGGTGGGCAATGCGCGGGTGATCCCGATGAGCAATCAGGCCGGGCAGTCGAACCTGCGCGCCCGTCTGGTGCAGGCGGGGATCGAGGTTGACCCGAAAGACCCGGCCTTGGGGCGGATACTTGAGACGGTGAAGCTGCGCGAGGATCAGGGCTATGCCTATGACGGCGCGCAGGCAAGCTTTGAGCTGCTGGCACGGCGCGAGTTGGGGTTGAACCCGCAGTTTTTCGAGGTCAAGCGCTACCGGGTGACGGTGGAGCGGCGCAAGAACAAGTATGACCGCATGGTCAGCCTGTCCGAGGCGGTGGTGGTGGTCAAGATCGGCGACCGCAAGATGCTGTCGGTGTCGGAATCGATGGACGAAACCGGCACTGACCGCGGCCCGGTCAACGCCTTGGCGCGGGCACTCGCCAAGGATCTGGGGCCGTATCAGGCCTGTATCGACGCGATGAAGCTGGTCGATTTCAAGGTGCGCATCACCAATGGCGGCACCGAAGCCGTGACGCGGGTGATCATCGACAGCGAGGACGGGCAGGGGCGGCGCTGGTCAACGGTCGGCGTCAGCGCGAACATTGTCGATGCGTCGTTCGAAGCGCTGCTTGAGGCGATCCAGTGGAAGCTGATCCGCGATGTAGGCTTGCCGCAGCGCGAGGCTGCCGAATGAGCGCGGCGTTCTTCGCCCTGCATTCGGGCCTGACCCGTGAAGCGCCGGGCGATGCCGAAAGCCTGGCTTGGGCACTTGATCTGGCCAGGACGCCTGCACGGGCGCGAATCCTTGATGCCGGGTGCGGGCCGGGGGCGGATCTGGCGCTGTTGCGCGCGATGCGTCCGGCGGCGCTTCTGGTGGGATTTGACCTGCACGCCCCCTTCATTGACCGGATCAGGGCCAAGCAGCCAGAGGTTGAGGAGCGTGTGGGTGACATGCTGGCACCTGACGGCCTGTTTGATCTGATCTGGTCGGCGGGGGCGGCCTATGGCCCCGGTGTGCCCGCAGCGCTTGCCGCTTGGCGGCCGCATCTGGCACCGGGCGGGGCGGTGGCGTTTTCCGATTGCCTGTGGCGCACCACCCGGCCTGCCGAGGCGACCCGCGCCTTTTGGGCCACCGAATACCCCGGCATGCTGGACCTGCCCGGCCATATTGCCCGGATCGAGGCGGCAGGTTACCGCATCCTTGGCGCGCGCTGGCTGGGGCAGGCGGCATGGGCGGCCTATTATGGCCCCTTGGCCGAGCGGGTGGCCGCCTTGCGCCCCGGTGCCAATGCCGAAATGGCGCTTGTCCTGCAAGAGACAGAGGCCGAGATCGACCTGTGGCGCAGCCACGGCGATGACTACGGCTATTACCTGACCGTGGTGCAACCGGCATGACCGTTGCTGCCTGTGCCGCTCTGGTGGAACGCGGCGATCCGGATCGGTTTATCGCCACCCTTGCCGCCCCGGTGCAGTCCCGCGCGCACCTGTTCCCGCTTTATGCCTTCAACCTTGAGGTTGCCCGCGCGCCCTGGGTCACGGCCGAGCCGATGATTGCGGAGATGCGCCTGCAATGGTGGCGGGATGTGGTGGCGGCACCCGCCGCCCGCGCGCATGAGGTGGCAGGGCCGCTGCATGCGTTGATCGAAACCGCCGCACTTCCCGTGCAAGTGTTTGACCGGCTGATCGAGGCGCGCCGCTGGGATATCTACCGCGATCCGCCTGCCGATGACAGGGCGCTGGATGGCTATATCGACGATACCGCTGGCGGGCTGATGTGGCTGGCCGCCTTGGCGTTGCGGGCACCGCCAGAGGCAGAACCTGCCGTGCGCGCTTATAGCTTTGCCACCGGCCTTGCTGCTTACTTGCGCGCCGTGCCAGAACTGGAGGCGCGGGGTCGCACTCCGCTGTGTGATGGCCGCCCCGAGGCGGTGTCGCAGCTTGCGCTGCGCGGGCTGATCCGACTGACTGCGGCGCGCCGGGCGGGCAGCACCATCCCGCGTGCGGTGCGTGCCGCGCTGCTGCCCGGCTGGCAGGCCGAAGCCCTTCTGAAACAGGCCGCGCGCGACCCGGCAGCCGTGGCCGAAGGCCGGTTGTATGTGTCCGAATTTGCCAAGCGCGGCAAACTGCTCTGGCAAGCAAGCACCGGATTGTTCTGAACTCTGCCGATTGCTGCTTGCCAAATACTCCCGCCGGAGGCATACGCCGCCGCCCACGCAAGGCGTCAGCTGCGCATCTCGCGCGGTTGGCTCCACAGCCAGATCAGCGCGCCACCTGCCAGCACCAGAAACGGCAGCATCGCCATGTTGACCAACTGCCAGCCCGCCTGAACAGACCCGCCCGAGCAATTCATCAACCCGCCTGACGAAAAGCTGGCCAGCGACACGCCGCCAAATATGATCAGGTCGTTCAAGCCTTGCAGGCGGCCGCGCTCTTCCGGGCGTTGGGCGGATGTCAACAGGGCTGTTGCACCGATGAAACCGAAGTTCCAGCCAATGCCCAGCAGAATCAGCGCGATGAAGAAGTTTTCCAGTTCCACCCCCGCCATCGCCACCGCACCCGATCCGGCCAGAATGATCAGGCCAAGCGCGATCACCCGCTCTACCCCAAAGCGCGCAATGATGTGGCCGGTGATGAAACTGGGCGCATACATCGCCAGCACATGCGCGGTGACGACATCGGCGGCGACGCCGGTTTCAAACCCGCAACCGACCACAGCCAGCGGTGATGAGGTCATCACCAGATTCATCAGCGCATAGGAAACGGTGGCGCAGATCATCGCAACAGCGATCACCGGGGTCTTGACCAGCTCCATCCGGCCGCGGCCTTGCGGCGCGCCAAGCGTCGGGGGGCGGGGTTTGGGGATGTTCAGACCGGCAAACAGGAACACACCGACAAGGTTCAGCCCGATCACTGCAAGGTAGGTGCCAAGGAAAGGCACCACCATGCTTTCCGCTGTGACCTTGACCAATTGCGGGCCCAGCACCGCAGACAACAGCCCCCCGGCCATGACCCAGGAAATCGCCTTGGGCCGGAACGCATCCGACGCGGTGTCGGCGGCGGCGAAGCGGTAAAAACCCTGCGCGCTCATGTAGATGCCGGTCAGCAGTGCGCCGATGCAGAACAGCACGAAGCTGGAAGTCAGCAGACCATAAGCCCCGATGGCCGCCCCCAGCGCGCCCCCGGCGGCACCGACCACAAAGCCCGCGCGGCGGCCATGGCGCTGCATGAAGGCCGACAGGGGCGTGGCGGCCAGCATCGAGCCGATCACCGAAAAGCTGATCGGCAGCGTCGCCCAGCAGGCATTGGGCGCAAGGTTCTGCCCGGCAAGCCCGGCGATGGTGAAGATCATCGGCATCTGCGCACCCAAGATCGCTTGCGCAGCGACCAGCACCAGCACGTTGCGTTTGGCCGTTGCGTCTTGCGCAGGGGTATCGGGCAGGGCGGGGTTGTGCGTCATGGCGCCCAGCGGTAGGGGGTTTTCGCTGTGCCTTCAATATGCATTTTTGCGCAGCTTTCGGGTTGCCTCTGTGCGGGCGGCCAAGCAAGGCTGGAACCATGGTTGGGCGGATCATCGCGACAGAAAGCTGTATTTCCGAAGGGGCGGCATGGTTGGCCGCGGCCGAGCCGCGCTTTGCCCATGCGCTGGCGCTGACCGGACCATTGCCGCTGCGCCGCAGGGCGGACGGGTTTCAGGCGCTGCTGTCGTCGATCGTCAGCCAGCAGGTCTCGGTTGCCTCGGCCAACGCGATCTGGGCACGGCTGGAGGCGGCGGGGATGACGCAAGCGCAGGCCATGGCGCAGGCCAGCGACGACGCCCTGCGCGGGCTTGGCCTGTCGCGGCAAAAGGCGCGCTATGGCCGGGCCCTCGCGGCGGCGGGCATCGACTATGTCGGTTTGCGCGCGTTGCCCAATGAGGCGGTGATCGCAGAACTGGTGGCGGTGCCGGGCATCGGCCGCTGGACCGCCGAGATTTACGCGATGTTCGCGCTTGGCCGCGCCGATGTCTTTGCCCCGGCAGACCTTGCGCTGCAAGAGGCGGCAAGGCTGTTGTTCGGGCTGGAGGCGCGGCCCACCGAGCGGGCGTTGCGCGCCATGGCCGAGAATTGGACACCGTGGCGCGCGGTTGCCGCGCGCGCACTTTGGGCCTATTACCACATCGCAAAGCAGCGCGAAGGGATATGGTGATGCGGCAGTTGCAATCGGCGCGGCGCGGTGCGGCATCGGGCCGGGCCACCAGCGTGGTGGTGTTCGTGCATGGCTATGGCGCCGATGGTGCCGACCTGCTGGGTCTGGCCGATCCGCTGGTGCCGCACCTGCCTGCCACCGCCTTCTATGCCCCCGATGCGCCGGACCCCTGCGCCGGCAATCCCTTCGGCCGCCAGTGGTTTTCGATCCCCTGGCTGGATGGGTCAACCGAGGCCGACAGCCTTGCCGGATTGCTGCGCGCGGCGGACGATCTGAATCGCTTTCTGGACCGGGTGATGGCCGAGGAGGGCGTGGGGCCAGAGGCTCTGGCATTGGTCGGCTTTTCGCAAGGCGCGATGATCAGCCTGCACATTGCCCCCCGCCGCGCCACCGCGATGGCCGGGGTGGTGGCGATCTCGGGCCGCTTGCTGCTGCCCGATCTTCTGGCGGCGCAGGCGCAGGTCAAGCCGCCGGTGCTGCTGATCCATGGCGACGCCGACCCGGTGGTGCCCTTTGCCGACATGGGGTTGGCGGGCGATGCCCTGACCGGGGCAGGGTTCGAGGTGTTCGGCCATGTCATGCGCGGCACCGGCCATGGCATCGCGCCCGATGGTCTGGGCGTGGCGCTGCAGTTTCTGTCTGAACGGTTGCCACGATAATCCGGCGGCGCAGGTTGCGGCAAGAAGAGGGGGTCTTTCTGCCCCCGCAGCAGGCGGCTGCGCCCCCCGAGGATATTTGTCGACAGAGAAAGCGGCTTAGCCGGTCTGGGCGGCAAGATAGGCGGCGCAGCCGGTAAGGGCGGCGAAATCATCCTCAACCACCGTCACCGAGAAGGCCGTTTCCAGCAGATCGACGCGGCGGGGTTCGCGGAAGGACTGGGTCAGGCCAAGGGCGGCGAAATGCGGGGCCATGGCGCGCGCCATGCCGCCGATCAGGAAGATGCCGCCATAGGGCAGATGGATCAGCGCCAGATCGGCAAGGGTTTGCCCCAGAATCCGGGTGTAAATTTGGGCGGCATGGCAAGCCGTGGCATCGCCCGCGTCAAGGGCGGCAAAGACCTGTGCCGAGGTTGTGGTGCTGCCCGCATCGGCGGCGGCAAAGGCAAACAGGTTGGCCAGGCCGCGGCCCGAGAGCACCTCTTCCACGCCGCAATGCGCGACTTCGCCGCGCCGTGCCAGCCGGGCCTCGACAAAGCGCATAAGGGCAAGGTCTTCGTCGCCCCGCACCGGCATGGTGACATGGCCGCATTCCGATGGCGGAACAAGGCGTGCGGCGCCCGTGCCGTGCACGGGGGCGGCATTGACGCCGGTTCCAAGCCCCACCACCAGCATTGCACCGGGGGCTTTGGGGCCGCTGATCACCGGGCGCAGGTTGGCCGCCGCGATATGGTCAAGCGCGTGGCCCTGAGCTTGCAGATCGTTCAGGATGGCAATGCGGTTGGCTTGGGTGGCGCCGTGCAATTTGTCCGCATCCATCACCCAATTGAGATTGGTCATCGTTGCCATGCCATGCTGCACCGGGCCGGCGGCGGCGACGCAGACGCCCGAAACGGTCTGGCCCGCGGTTTGCAGGTAATCGGCAAGAATATCGGCAATGTCCTGACCGCGCGACGCATAGTCAGTGTTGGAATAGCGGGCGATGCTGCCGGGCAGGACGCGGGCGCCTTCGGCCAAGGCCACCCGGGTGTTGGTGCCGCCGATATCGGCTAGGATCGACAGGGTCATGCTTTTCGTCCTTGGTCCGGGCGGCGGTCATTGCGGGCCAAGGCCCGTGCCAGCGCGTGATACGAGGCTTTGGGGGTGCGCTGCAAGCTGTCGAAATCAACATGCACCAGACCAAAGCGCTTGGCATAGCCTTCGGCCCATTCGTAATTGTCCAGAAGCGACCAGTAGAAAAAGCCCTGCACATTGGCGCCATCGGCAATGGCGCGTCTGGTTGCGGCAAGGTGGGCGAAGAGGAAATCTTCGCGGACCGCGTCGCTGACGGTGCCGCTTGCCATGCTGTCGGCATTGGCCATGCCGTTTTCGGTGACATGGATCGGCAGGTCGCCAACGTAGTCGCGCGCCAGCCGGGTCAGGAAGTGGTGCAGGCCGTCGGGGTAGATCTCCCATCCCATCTGGGTTTTCGGCAAGGGGCCGGGCACGTCGCGCAGGTGTGGCCATGGCGCATCGGGGTCATGCGCGTGCAGGTGGCGGGTGTAGTAGTTGACGCCCAGCCAGTCGAGTTTTTGCCCAATCAGGGCCATATCGTCCTGCCAGCGGTCGGGCATGTGGCGGCCCAAACCTTCGAGCACGATCTGGGGGTAGGCCTGGCGGGTGATGGCCTCGATGAACCAGCGGTTGAAGATGCCGTCCCAGCGGGCGGCGGCCACCTGATCTGCGGCGCTGTCGCTGGCGGCCTGCGCATAGTCGAAGTTCAGCACGATGCCAAGGTTGGGCCGGCCCATGCCGCGCAGCCGTTCCAGCGCCATGCCATGCGCCAGCAGGATATGATGCATGGCGCGGGCGGTGGCGCGGATATCGCGCAGGCCCGGCGCATGGACGCCTGCGAAATGCGACAGCCAGGCCACGCACCATGGCTCATTCACGGTGGCGATGCTGGCGACGCGGTCACCAAGGCGGTGGGTGATGGCCCCGGCAAAATCGGCAAAGCGTGCGCAGGTATCGCGGCAGGCCCAGCCGCCCGCATCGGCAAGGGCCGAAGGCAGTTCCCAGTGATACAGCGTCTGAAACGGTTTCAGCCCGCGCGCGCAGATGCCATCGACCAGCCGGTCATAGAAATCCATCCCTTGCGCGTTGACAGTCATGCCATCGGGCATCACCCGCGCCCAGGAGGTGGAAAACCGGTAGGCATCCAGATGCGCGGCGGTCAGCAGGTCAAGGTCGGCTTCCCAGCGGTGGTAATGGTCGCAGGCGCGCGCGCCATCCTCGGCGCGAACCACGTTGCCGGGGGTGGCGGCGAATGTGTCCCAATGGCAAGGGCCGCAACCGCCAAAGCCCGAGCCTTCGATCTGATAGGCGGCGGTGGCGGCGCCGAACACAAAGCCGGGCGGAAAATCAAAGCGCGACAAGGGGAGGGAGGCGGGCGCGGGCGTGCTGGACATGGGGTCAGACCTTTGGGGCGGGGCCGTTGGATTGGCCGATGATCAGTTCGGCCTCAAGCAACCGTTGCCTGGGCGCGGGGTTGGGAAGGGCGATGATATCCAGCAGCATTTCAGCGGCCAGACGGCCGGCCTCGCGCACCGACGACCGGGTGGCGGTGAAAATCGGCACGTCCTCGCCGTTCTTCATATAGGACAGATCATCGTCATGGATGATCACGCTGATGTCGCGGCCCATCTGCAGGCCGACCTCTTCCAAGGCCCGGCGCACCCCCATGCCGGAAATCATCGAGGCCACCAGAAACGCCGTTGGCCGCTGCGGCAGGGCCAGCATGGCGCGGGCGGCGCGGTGGCCGCAGATCTCGGTCATCTCGTCCGAGGCCATCAGGGCCGGGTCGGGCGCAATGCCCCGCGCCACCAGCGCATCGACATAGCCGGTCCGGCGGCGAATGGCGAAATCCATGAACTCCAGCCCGTTGACCAGCCCGATGCGGGTGTGGCCCAGATCGAGCAGAAACTCGGTCGCGCGTTGAAACGCCCGGCGGTTGTTCACGTCCAGCCAACTGTAAGGCAGCGCGGCCCCGGTCGCGCGGCCATGCACCACGAAGGGCAGGCCGATGTCGTGCAACAGCGCGATGCGCGGGTCGTTCATCCGGGGCGCGTGGACGATGACGCCATCGACATTGCCCTTGGATTTCAGGCCGCGATAGGTGGCCTCTTCCTGATCATCGGGCACCACCGACAACACCATGTCATAGCCGTTGCGGCTGTAGGTCTCGCCTGCGCCGGCGATGAAATCGGCAAACACCGGGTTAACGATTTCGTGCCGGGTGGCGATCGGGATGACATGCCCGACCGCCATGGCGCGGCCCGTGGCAAGCCGGATGGCGCGGGTGTTGGGGTGGTAATTGTGGCGCTTGGCAGCGGCCATCACGCGCTCGCGGGTGGCCTCGTTCACCTCGGGATAGCCGTTCAGCGCACGGCTGACGGTGGTGGGCGACAGCCCGAGTCTCGAGGCCAGTTCCTTGAGGTTCATGCCACGCAAAACATTCAAAACGGTTTCAATTCCGCCGGACCTTAGCCAGCCCGGCGGATCAGGTCAAAGACAAAGACTTGGCCGGATTTTTCAATGCCGCCGGTTTCTGCGGCTGCAAACATGGGCTGCTGCCGCAGCAGCAGGCAGTCCGGATTGACTTGATAGGGCAGTTCGGCAATGGTTCGGCATCCAAAGCGGTTTGAGTGCGATTCTGATGTCGCGCGACACTGGCATTGGCACAGCGCCCGGCAAGATGGGCGGGGATATCCGGGAGGAAGACAGATGAAATCCAGACTTTACGTCAGCGCCGCGGCGCTGGCCCTGATGGCAGGTGGTGCCTTTGCACAAGACCTGAAATTTCCCGTCGGCGAGGGGGCGTTCAACTGGGCCTCGATGGACGCGTTCAAGGCCGCGCATGGCGATCTGGCCGGCCAGGAGCTGACCATCGCCGGGCCATGGCTTGGCCCGGATCAGGAACTGCTTGAATCGATGCTGGCCTATTTCGAACTGGCCAGTGGTATTGACGCCAAATACGTCGGCTCGGACGCTTTTGAAATTCAGGTGCGCATTGATGCCGAGGCCGGCTCTGCCGCCAATGTTTCGGCCTTTCCGCAACCGGGGCTGGCGGCCGATCTGGCAAGGCTTGGCCAGTTGGCCCCGCTGACCGCAGCCGATGCCGCCTGGTTGCAGGAAAACTATGCCGCGGGTCAGTCCTGGGTGGATCTTTCCACTTTTGCAGGCCCTGACGGCAACCCGGCGCTGTTTGGTTTTTTCTACAAGATCGACGTGAAATCGTTGGTCTGGTATTCGCCCGAGAACTTTGAGGATGCCGGTTATGCCGTTCCCGAAACGATGGAAGACCTCAAGGCGCTGACCGAACAGATGGTGGCCGATGGCGTGACACCGTGGTGCATCGGGCTGGGGTCGGGGGCGGCAACCGGCTGGCCCGCGACCGACTGGGTCGAAGACATGATGCTGCGCGTCAACACCCCCGCCGATTATGATGCCTGGGTCCGCAATGAACTGAAGTTCAACGACCCCAAAGTCGTGGCCGCGATCGAAGAGTTCGGCTGGTTCGTGCAAGACGCCTATGTGGCCGGCGGCAAGGGCGCGGTTTCCACCACCGATTTCCGCGACAGCCCGAAGGGTCTGTTCTCGTCGCCACCGCAATGCATGATGCACCGTCAGGCCTCGTTCATTCCGGCCTTCTTTCCCGAAGGCACACAAATGGGGGTGGACGCCGATTTCTTCTACTTCCCGTCCTATGCCGGCAAGGATCTGGGCAAGCCGGTTCTGGGTGCGGGCACCGTCTTTGGCATCACCAAGGACAGCCCGACCGCGCGCGCCTTCATCGAATGGCTGAAGACGCCGATCGCGCATGAGATCTGGATGGCGCAAAAGGGCTTTCTGACCCCGCATAAGGGCGTGAATGTCGAGCTTTACGGGGACGCCACGCTGAAGAAGATGGGGGGCATCCTTTTGGGCGCCGATACCTTCCGCTTCGATGGATCAGACCTGATGCCGGGCGCGATTGGCGCGGGCGCGTTCTGGACCGGCATGGTCGATTACACCGGCGGCAAGGCGGCCCAGGCTGTGGCCGATGCGATCCAGACCACCTGGGACGCCATGCAGTAAGACATCACCCCCGGAGGCAGAGACCTGCATCCGGGGGTTTTCTTTTCTGCGCAGTCGGTCACAGTGCAGACCAAAGGGCCGGACCAAACCGGCCACCAAAAAAAGAGAACCCTTGGGGGGGAGGATCGCGCGCCATGAACCCGGCATTGCAGGGCTTGATCACCATCATCATCGGCGTTGGCGGCTGCGTCGGGTATTTCTACGGGTCCAACCTGTTTCTGGACAAGGTTCTGTATCCCGCCCGCGGTCCGCATATCGGCCGCAACATCACCCGCGCCAATATGATCCGGCCCTGGCTGTTTCTTGCGCCCGCGTTGCTGGCGTTGACGGTCTATCTGGCCTATCCGGTGATCGAGACCCTGCGCCTGTCGCTGACCCAGCGGCTGCCCGGCGGGGGCTATGAATTCGTCGGCTTGCAAAACTACAACAAGATGTTTGCCGAGCCGAAGTTCTGGGAGGCGTTGCAGAATAACCTGTTGTGGCTGATCGTGGTGCCGGCGCTGTCGACCATGTTCGGCCTGCTGGCAGCCCAGCTTTCCGACCGCATCAGATGGGGCAATCTGGCCAAATCGCTGATCTTCATGCCGATGGCGATTTCCTTTGTGGGTGCCGCGGTGATCTGGAAGCTGGTCTATGACACGCGGCCGATTGATCAGGAACAGATCGGCGTGCTGAACGCGCTTTACCTGTTCTTTGGCGGCAGCGCGCCGCAAACCTGGCTGACCATCCCGTTCTGGAACAGCTTTTTTCTGATGATCGTGCTGATCTGGATCCAGACCGGCTTTGCCATGGTGATCTTGTCGGCAGCGCTGCGCGGGGTGCCCGAAGACACAATCGAGGCCGCCATCGTCGATGGCGCCAACCCGTTTCAGATTTTCTTCAAGATCAAGGTGCCGCAGATCATGGGAACCATCGTGGTGGTCTGGACCACGATCACCATTGTCGTGCTCAAGGTGTTCGACATCGTCTTTGCGATGACCAACGGCCAGTGGGAAACGCAGGTGCTGGCCAATTACATGTATGACAAGCTGTTTCGCGCCAATGACTGGGGCATCGGCTCGGCCAGTGCGATGATCATCATGCTGCTGGTGACGCCGATCCTGATCTGGAACGTCTACAACGCCCGCAAGGAGATGCGCTGATGGTCCGCGACGCTACAGGAGCCGTGCATGGATAACATCGTTGGCAAGAAGCCTGCGCTGACCCGGGCGGTCAATATCTCGATGGCAGTGCTGGTGGCGCTGTGGCTGTTCCCGACCTTGGGCCTTCTGGTGTCGTCTTTCCGCACCGCCGACCAGATCGCCAGTTCCGGCTGGTGGTCGTCGCTGGGCACGCAGGAACGCCAGGTGCCTGCCATCCGCGTCGAAGGGGCCGAGGTTGCGCGGGATGGGCGTTTCGTGATCGAGGGCCGGTTGTTTGCCACGACCGATGCGCGCGTCAGCGCCTGGGGCACCTCCTCGCGCGAACCCGAGGCTTACGCTCCGGGGCAGGTGGTCGATCTGGACGGCGGCGCCACGCTGACGGTGGTGGAAGATGGCGCTTATGTGCTGTCCAGCCCGAGCCCGACAGCAGGCACCCGGCTGCCGCGCATCTTCAGCACCGCCGCCACCCCGCCCGAGTTCACCACCGAAAACTATCGGGCCATACTGTTTGACCCGAAAAACACTGATGGCATGGCCAAGGCGTTCTTCAACACGCTGACGGTGACGATTCCGGCCACCATCATTCCGATCCTTGTTGCAGCTTTTGCCGCTTATGCCTTGGCGTGGATGGATTTTCCCGGCCGCGCCTTGTTGATTGCGGCAATCGTCGGCCTGCTGGTGGTGCCGTTGCAACTGGCCTTGATCCCGCTGTTGAAGCTGCACAATGACATTGGCATCGGCAAGGGATATCTTGGCACCTGGCTGGCGCATACCGGCTTTGGCCTGCCTTTGGCGATTTACCTGTTGCGCAACTATATGGTCGGTCTGCCGCGCGACATCATCGAATGTGCCAAGGTCGATGGCGCGTCGGATTTCCAGATTTTCACCAAAATCATCCTGCCGCTGTCGTTTCCGGCGCTGGCCTCCTTCGCCATCTTCCAGTTTCTCTGGACCTGGAATGACCTGCTGGTGGCGCTGGTGTTCCTGATCGATTCCACCGGTGAAACCACGGTGATGACCAAGCAGATCGTCGAGTTGCTGGGCACCCGCGGCGGCAACTGGGAGGTGCTGGCAACGGCGGCCTTCATCAGCATTGCGGTGCCGCTGATGGTGTTCTTTGCGATGCAGAAATATCTGGTGCGCGGCCTGCTGGCCGGCTCGGTCAAGTGAGGCGGGTAGGTCTATGCCAGACGTGATCGGCGCGGATGCAGACTGGTGGCGCGGGGCGGTGATCTATCAGATCTATCCGCGCAGCTATCAAGACAGCACAGGCGACGGGGTGGGCGATCTGCGCGGCATCACCGCGCGGCTGGACCATATCGCCAGCCTTGGCGCCGATGCGATCTGGATCAGCCCGTTCTTCACCAGCCCGATGAAGGATTTCGGCTATGACGTCAGCGATTATTGCGACGTGGACCCGATGTTCGGCACCTTGGCGGATTTTGACGCGCTGGTGGCGCGGGCGCATCACCTTGGCCTGCGGGTGATGATTGATCTGGTGCTGTCGCACACCAGCGATGTGCATCCGTGGTTTGTGCAATCGCGCCGCGACCGCAGCAACGACAAGGCAGACTGGTATGTCTGGGCCGAGCCCAAGGCCGACGGCACGCCGCCGAACAACTGGCTGTCGATTTTTGGCGGGTCTGCGTGGCAATGGGACACCCGGCGTGAGCAATACTATCTGCACAACTTCCTGACCAGCCAGCCCGACCTGAACTTCCACTGCGACGCGGTGCAAGAGGCACTGCTGGACGTGGCGCGGTTCTGGCTGGCACGCGGGGTCAACGGCTTTCGGCTGGACACCATCAATTTCTACTTTGCCGACAAGTATTTGCGCGACAATCCTGCACTGCCGAAAGCGCTGCGCAACAACACCATCGCGCCATCGGTGAACCCCTATAATCACCAGCTTCACCTGTTCGACAAGAACCAGCCGGAAAACCTTGAATTCCTGCGCAAATTCCGCGCCGTGCTTGACCCGTTCAATGCCGCGGCGGTGGGTGAGGTGGGCGATGCGCAGCGCGGGCTTGAGATCATGGCCGAGTATACCTCGGGCGGCGACAAGGTGCAGATGTGCTATCCGTTCGAGATGTTGCAACCCGCGCGGCTGACGGCGGATTTGCTGGAAACCACCTTTGCACGGATGAATGCGGTGGCCCCCGATGCCTGGCCCTGCTGGGCCTATTCCAACCACGACACCGTCCGCCACATCACCCGCTGGGGGCTTTCTGACGCAGCGGCAAAGACTTACACAGTGCTGCTGATGTGCCTGCGCGGGTCGTTGTGCCTGTATCAGGGTGAGGAGTTGGGTCTGCCCGAGGCAGATATTGCCTTTGAGGATCTGCAAGACCCCTATGGCATCGCCTTCTGGCCCGAGTTCAAGGGCCGTGATGGCTGTCGCACGCCGATGGTCTGGCAGTCTGACAACGCAAACGGCGGCTTTTCCCCGGCAAAGCCGTGGTTGCCGGTGACGGCGGCGCATCTGGGCCGGTCGGTCGCGGCGCAAGAGGCCGACCCGACCTCGATGCTGCACCACTATCGCCGCGCCCTGGCGTTTCGCCGGGCCAACCCGGTGTTGCAGGTGGGCGATCTGGTCGATCTGGTGGCCATGGGCGATCTGGCGCGGTTCCGGCGCACAAAAGACGCCGAGATTTTCTGCGCCTTCAACCTTGGCGAAGGCCCGGCACACACACAGCTTCCCCAAGGGGATTGGGGGGCAATCGGAGGAGACCTTGGTGCCACGGCGGCCATGGGCGGCGAGGTGACACTCGGTGCCTGGGGCTTTTGTCTGATGCGCAAGGCGTAAGGGAAGGGACGGCCATGGCCGATTTGCAACTGATCAATGTGGAAAAGGCCTATGGCGAGGTGAAGGTTCTGGCGAACATCAACCTTGACATCAGGAAGGGCGAGTTGATCGTTTTTGTCGGCCCCTCGGGCTGCGGAAAGTCCACCCTGCTGCGGATGATCGCCGGGCTGGAGCGGATCACCGCCGGTGACTTCATGATTGATGGCGAGCGGATGAACGACGTTCCGCCGGCACAGCGCGGCATTGCGATGGTGTTCCAGTCCTATGCGCTTTACCCGCACATGACGGTGCGCGACAACATGAGCTTTGCGTTGAAGATCGCCAAGAAATCGCCTGCCGAGATTGAGGCCGCTGTCGCCAAGGCCGCGCGCATCCTGCAACTGGAGCCGTTCCTTGACCGTCTGCCGAAGGCGCTGTCGGGCGGGCAGCGGCAGCGGGTGGCGATCGGGCGCAGCATCGTGCGCGACCCCAAGGTGTATCTGTTCGACGAGCCCTTGTCGAACCTTGATGCCGCCCTGCGGGTGGCGACCCGGATCGAGATTGCGCAACTGAAAGAATCAATGCCGAATTCGACGATGATCTATGTGACGCATGATCAGGTCGAGGCGATGACGCTGGCGACCCGTATCGTGGTGTTGGCGGGCGGCGGCATCAGCCAGGTTGGCGCACCTCTGGAGTTGTATGAGCGCCCGCGCAACGAGTTCGTGGCGCAATTCATCGGCAGCCCGGCGATGAACCTGATGGCGGGCGAGGTGGTGGAAACCGGTGCGCAGACCCGCATCACCTTGGCCAATGGCGGGGTGGCAATATCGTCGGTGCCGACGATTCAATCGGACCGGGGGCGCCGCGTCAACATCGGGGTGCGACCCGAGGATTTGCTGGCCACCACCGGCACGCCGATCTTTACCGGCGAGGTCGAGTTCACCGAGGCGCTTGGCGAGGTGACGCTGCTCTATTTCAAGCGGCAGGGCAAGGATGCGCAGGTGGTGGCAAAGCTGCCGGGCATCCACAACGAATTGCGCCGCAAGACCGTGTCTCTGGGGGCCGATCCGGCCAAGGTGCATCTGTTTGCCGACGGGCAAAGCCTGCTTTACCGCTGAACCAGCGCCAGCACGGCCAGAAACACCCCGCCAAGTGCGTAGGCGGCAAGTGTCGGCACCCACAGCGTCAGGCGGGGGGCAGGGGCAAGGCGGGGGACAAGTTTCGGGTGTCGCATCGCCCGTATTAAACCGCGCTTAAGTTTCGTCTGCGTTAACGGGCGCATGAGATGGCAATGGTCTGATACCTTGGGTGCCTCGTGTGCCGGGGGGGCTGCGTTCCAGCAGTCGCCGGACTACGGGCTTGCGGCGCGGGCCTGCGGTGCGCGCGTCGATGCGGCGGTGTTGCGCGACGGCGATCAGGTTTTGGCCACGGTGCAGATATTGCGGCGGCGCGGGCTTGCGGCGCTGTTACGCGGCCCGGTCTGGACGGAGGAGATGGCGTTGGCTGACCGGCGGCGGGCGTTGCGGCGGCTGGCCCGGCAGGGGGCGGTGCTGATCGCCACGCCGGAGGTCGCGCTGCCGGGGCCGGGGATCGTGCCGCTGCTGACCCCGCGCCACGTCGCGCTGTGGGATCTGCGGCCCGACCCTGACGATCTGCGCCGGGGTTTGGCGGGCAAGTGGCGCAATGCGCTGACGGCGGCGGAACGGCGCGGGATTGTGGCACAAACGGCCCCGATCAACGCCTTGCCGCAGCTGATTGCGGCCGAGGCGGCACAGCGCAGGGCGCGCGGCTATCGCGCCTTGCCGGGGGCCTTTACCCTTGCCTTGCCACCGGACAGCCTGCGCCTGTGGCAGTGGTGCCGCGGCGGGCGGGCCCATGCCCTGATGTGCTTCGTGCGCCATGGCCCTTGGGCAACCTATCATCTGGGCCATGCCGAAGATCTGGCCCGCAGCGCCGGGGCGCACCGGGTGATGCTGTGGCAGGCAGCACTGGCGCTGCGGGCCGAGGGGGTTCGGACGCTGGATCTGGGCGATATCAACACCGAAGACGCCATCGGCCTTGCGCGGTTCAAGCTGGGCACCGGGGCAGATTTGCGGGCCTTGGGCCCCACCTGCTGGGTGCTGCCCGGCTAGGCTGCCCCTTGCATCCCATTGGCGAATGGGCTTTGACAAAGCACAAGCCGAAAGGAAGGTTCCCATGGCCCAAGAGCCCCGCCGTTTCCGACCCAAAGCCTTTCCACCGCCCGAGTTTCCGCCGCGCAAGCTGCCCTTGTTCGCACGTATGCCGCCGGCGGTGTTTCCGGCGGTGCTGGGGCTGATCGGGCTGGCGCTTGCGTTGAAGCGGGCCTCGATCGTGGCGCAGGTGCCCGAAGGTCTGGCCGATCTGGCCTTGGGGCTGGTGGCGGGTCTGTGGCTCTTTTGCGCGGTGGCCTATGCGATCAAGCTGGCGCGCCGTCCGGCGGTGGTATTGGACGATCTGCGCATCCTGCCGGGCCGCGCCGGTCTGGCGGCGGCCAGCATGGGTGCGCTTGGGATTGCCGCCATTTTGGTGTTTTTCCTGCCGGTGGCGGCGAAGGCGGCACTGGTCATCGGCCTTGGACTGCAAGCGGCGCTGGCGGCGCTGACGATCCGCAGCCTGCTGGCCGCCCCGCCCGAGGTGCGCGAGGTGACGCCGGTCTGGCACCTGAGCTTTGTCGGCTTCATCGTGGGGGCCCTGGCCGCTGTGCCGCTGGGCTGGACCTTGCTTGCGCAAGCGCTGCTGTGGGGCACGCTGCCGATTGCCGTGGCGATCTGGGGCATCAGCCTGTGGCAGCTTGTGCGCCGCATCCCGCCCGCGCCGCTGCGCCCGCTGCTGGCCATTCACCTGGCCCCGGCGGGCCTCTTTGCCACGGTGGCGGCCTTGCTGGGACTGACGCTGCTGGCGCAGGTCATGCTGGCCATTGGCGCAGTGATCCTGATTGCGCTGGTGGTGTCTGGCCGCTGGATCGCTGAGTCGGGTTTTTCCGCGCTTTGGGGGGCGTTCGGCTTTCCGCTGGCCGCCTACGCCTCGGCGCTGATGGCCAACGGTCTGGTGATGGCCGGGGTGCTTTTGACAGTGGTGGCGCTTGGGGTGATCCCGGCGATTGCCTGGCAGGTGATCAAGGGCTGGCCCAAGGGCACGCTGGCCGCCAAGACCAATGCTGCCACAGCCTGACTACCGGGGCACCAGCGTCGTGCTGCCAACGGCGGCGGCGCGCGCAAGGTCGGGGTCCAGACTCATCGGCACATAATCACCCCGCCGCCAGCGTTCGCCCAGATCATCGTAATGGCGCGACAGCGGATGCCCCGATTGCCCGGTGGAAATGACAAAAACCGACGAATCGGGGTCGGCAAAGTCATAGACCCCGCGATAGCCCGCGCCATGCACGTTCAGATAGGGGTTCGGCCCGTCGCCGATGGTGCGGCCGCGCATCAGCGTGTGGTCACCGCCGCTGGTGCTTTGGCGGATGTTGACGAACCATTTCAGGAACGGCACCTCGCCCAGAACCGGGTGGTCATGCATCGCCTCATGCGCCTGCCCCCAACGCCAGCTTTCGGGGTTCGGGCCATAGGTCGCGGTCAGCCCGATCAGCGCCTCATCCAGCGCGATGCGGGCAATGTCTGGGCAGCTTTCCACCGCCGCCGACTGGATCACGTCACACCAGACCCCGGCGCCGCCGGTGTTGCGAAACACCCGGTCCAGAAACACCGGATCAGGATGGGTGATGTCATCGGCCAAGGGGCCAAGCTCGTCGCGGATCAGCCGGTCATTCAGCGCCCGCAACCACGCCATATAGATCAGTGGCTCGGGCAAATGCTCGTTCATCTCGCCGTTCCATTCGGCCAGCAACATCAGCGCGCGTTGGCGCAGCCGTTCCGGCGTGCCCTCGGGCGCGGCTTCGCCGGTGAACCACAGCTCGGCCCCGATCAGCGGCAGGATGGCGCGGGCGGCGGACGACACGGTATCAAGCTGCGCCTCGATAAAGCTTTCGCGGGTGTGCACCTCGCGGGTTTTCATCAGCGTGAGCCAGCGTTGAATCCGCTGGGTATCGCCCCACAGGAACGACAGATGGTCAGGAAAGGGCAGACTGGTGGTCTTATTGTTGGTGTTGCCAAGGATGCCACTGGGCGGGTTCACCACCCGCGGGTTGCTGTCATAGGGCATCACACCGTCCCAGCGCGCGGCAGGGTCGGTGCCACGGGCCGGCATCCGGCCTTGCGTCGGATGGGCAGGATCACGACGCGGCACCTGGCCGATCACCTGCAAGGCAATGCCAGAGGAGTCCGCCAGCATCAGGTTCTGTGAGGGTGCGATGAACAGCCGCCCCGCCTCGATCGCGTCGTCGATCGAGCCTGCCTGCATCACCCGCAGTGCTGCCGTCATCGTGGTGTCCGCCGCCGAAAGCGCCGTCCACGACAGCGCCGCCACATGGCCCGGCGGCGTGACCGAGGCCAGATCGTAATGCGAGCCCGGCAGAACCGGCCCGGCCCTTGACCAGCGCAGGGTAATGGTGACCGGCGTCTGATCTTTGACCTGAATGATCGACCGCCGGGTGACAAAGCCTTCATAGCCGGTGGCGGTTTCGTATTCCTCGGGGTTGGCGGGGTTCAGCTTTTCCATCACCACATCCTGATCATCGACGTAAGACGAGGTCAGCCCCCAGCCCACCGCCGCCGACCGCCCGATCAGGATGCTGGGCACGCCCGGAATGGTGGCCCCGATCACACCGCCCGATTGCAGGTCAAGCCGCGCCAGATACCAGATCGTCGGCGCGGTAAAGCCCAGATGCGGATCATTGGCCAAAAGCGTGCCCCCAGCCGCCGACCGCCCCGGCACCGCCGCCCAGGCGTTTGACGCACCGGCAAAGGCCAGCCGCGCAAACGGTGACAGCGGATCATTGGTCGCCATCCGCAGCGCCGCCGTGGACGGCACCACCCCCGGCATCAGGCTGGCATAATCGGGCAGGGCGGTGATGGCCTGACCCGGATCATCGGGCAGGATATCGCGAAGGCGGTCGTCCGACAGCAGCATCGACATGCGGGCGCGCAGCACCTCGGCCTCCAGATGGCCGGACAATTGCAAGGCCATCAGCTTCAGGATGGCGATGGAATCGGCCGGCGACCAGGCCGCGATCTCATTGGTGAAAAAGAAGAACTCGGGCGCGCCCCGGCCGCGCGCACCCTCGTTGATCTGGCCGATCCAGGCATTGACCCCGGCGGCATAAGCCTCGAGTGCCGCACGGGTGGGAGCATCCTGCACCTCAACCGATTGCAGCGACAGGGTGTAAAGATCATAGCGGCGCAGCAGCTCGTCGATTTTCAGGGTGCGATTTCCGAACACCTCGGACAGCCTGCCTTGGGCGGTGCGGCGCAGCATGGTCATCTGCCACAGCCGATCCTGCGCATGGGCAAAGCCCAGCGCGAAGAACACATCGTCATCCGTGGCGCCAAAGATATGCGGAACATTGTCATTGTTACGCAAAATCTCGACCGGGGCCGACACGCCGGGCAGCGTGTAGCGGGCTGTGTAGTCGGGCACCGACCGCTCCAGAAAGTAATAGACGATCAGCAGCGACAGCAGCCCAAAGGCCACCAGACCGGCAAGCAGCCGCAAAAGCCAACGGAAAACGGTAAGCATGGGGGGCCTGTTCTTGACGGCAGGGTTGAGGCTGATAGCTAAGGCATCGACAGAAAAAGCGCAACGCATAGGGGAGGCTGTGATGGCAAAGGTGGCATTCTTGGGGCTTGGGGTGATGGGCTTTCCGATGGCGGGCCATCTGGCGGCCAAAGGCCACACGGTGACGGTCTACAACCGTAGCCCCGCCAAGGCCGAGGCCTGGGTGGCAAAACACGGCGGCACCTCCGCCCCGACCCCGCGCGCGGCGGCGGTGGGGCAGGACGTGGTCTTCGCCTGCGTCGGCAATGACGACGACCTGCGCGGCATCTGCACCGGGCCAGATGGCGCCTTTGCCGGCATGGCGCTGAACACGGTGTTTGTCGATCACACCACGGTTTCGGCGCAGGTCACGCGCGAGATGTGGGCTTTGGCCGAAAGCCTTGGCCTTGGCTTTGTCGATGCCCCGGTGTCGGGCGGGCAGGCGGGGGCCGAAAACGGCGTGCTGTCGGTGATGTGCGGCGGTGAGCCCGACCACTATGACCGGGTCGAGCCGGTGATTGCGGCTTACGCCCGCATCTGCCGCCGGTTGGGCGACAGCGGTGCCGGGCAGATCGCCAAGATGATGAACCAGATCTGCATCGCCGGTCTGGTGCAGGGTCTGGCCGAGGCCTTGGCCTTTGGCGAAAAGGCCGGTCTTGACGGCGAAAAGGTGGTCGAGGTGATCAGCCAGGGTGCCGCCGGATCGTGGCAGATGGCCAACCGCCACAAGACCATGCTGGAAGACCGCTTCGATTTCGGTTTTGCGGTGGACTGGATGCGCAAGGATCTGGGCATCTGCCTTGCCACCGCCAATGACATCGGCGCCTCGCTGCCGGTCACAGCCCTTGTCGACCAGTTCTACAAGGATGTGCAGCGTATGGGCGGCGGGCGCAACGACACCTCAAGCCTGATCCGCCGCCTGCGCTGATCCGCGCGCAAGCGATTGCTGCTTTGCAAATACTCCCGCCGGAGGCACCAACGCCTGCGGCGGGGCACCCCTTCAGGGAATGATTCGGTTGTATTTGACCCCGGCCAGCGTTGCCCCGGCGATCAGCCCCTGCTGGCCGAACACCAGCGCGATCACCGGCTCCAGTTCGGTGGTTTCCTTGCCCAGCGACGCGCCCTGCTCGGGCGTGGCATAGCGCACATCGGCCCCAAGCGCCCAGCCCTGACCGCGGCGGAACTGGCCAAGGGCCGCTTCGGTCATGAAGAACAGCGCATGGGCATATTGCTGTGCGCCGATCTGAAATCCGAAGGTGGCACGGGTGGCCGAGTAGTAATCGACCGTCACCCCGCCCACACGCAAGGCACCCCGGCCATAGCCGCCACCATAGATCAGCCCGGCTTCGGTGATCAGCGGCATGTAGAGCACGCCTGCCGCGCGGCTGGCCAGATCGCGGGTGCCGGGAAAGCTGTTGAACAGATATTCTTGCGTCGAGTTGACCCGCGCATCGATCTGGGCGGCACCATTGCTGCCAACGCCGTTGCCGCAGGCGGCAAGCAGGCCGGTGGCGCCGGTTGCCCCAAGAAAACCACGTCTGGAAATACCGCTGAGAACTGTCATGTCGCTTGCCCTTCGCCTCATGTGACCGCCCGCAGGCGGAAGGTGGCTCTGTCGGCCCCGTTACGGCACATATAGCGGCATTCTTGCGGCTTGTCATGCCATCTTGGCACCCAACGGCGGCAGATTGCCGATCTGCGCGGCGGGGTGTCAGGCCCGCCCGGCACGGATGGCCCGCGCGGCCTCTGGGGCGAAATAGGTCAGCACCCCATCGCAACCGGCGCGGCGAAACGCCATCAGGCTCTCCAGCATCACCCGGTCGCCGTCGATCCAGCCGTTCTGCGCTGCCGCCTTGATCATCGCATATTCGCCCGACACCTGATAGGCATAGGTCGGCGCACCGAAGGTCGCCTTCACCCGGTGGCAGATGTCGAGGTAGGGCATGCCGGGTTTGACCATCACCATGTCGGCGCCTTCGGTCAGGTCACGCTCGATCAGGCGGATCGCCTCGTCGCTGTTGGCGGGGTTCATCTGATAGGTCTTCTTGTCGCCCTTCAGCGCGCCCGAGGCTCCGACCGCATCGCGGAACGGGCCATAAAACGCGCTCGCGTATTTGGCGGAATAGGACATGATCGCCACATCATGATGCCCGGAAGCTTCCAGTGCGGCGCGCATGGCCCCGATCCGGCCATCCATCATGTCGGATGGCCCCAGGATATCGGCGCCGCAATCGGCCTGCACCAGCGACATTCTGACCAGCGCCTCGATGGTTTCATCGTTCAGGATGATGCCATCGCGCACCAGACCGTCGTGGCCATTGGCATTGTAGGGGTCAAGCGCCACATCGGTCATCACCGCCACTTCGGGCACCGCCGCCTTGATCGCCCGGATCGCGCGGTTGGCGAGGTTGTCTGGGTTCCACGCCTCTTCGCAGCTTTCGGTCTTCTTGGACGGATCGGTGTAGGGGAACAGGCAGATCGCCGGAATGCCCAAGGTTGCCGCCTCTTCGGCGGCCTTCACCACCAGATCGATCGACAACCGCTCGACCCCCGGCATCGAGGCGATGGGTTCACGCAAGGCCACGCCATCGCGCACGAAGAGCGGCCAGATCAGATCGTTCACCGACAAAGTGTGTTCCTGCGCCAAGGCCCGCAGTGCCGCGGTGCGGCGCAGGCGGCGAAAGCGAAGGGTGGGCGTCGGGGCAACGGTGGGGCGCATGGCACGGGCTCTTTGCTGGCTGGGGCTTGCAGGTTCATTCCTTGCCTGCCATGGAATGGCGCAGGGCTGCAAGCCTGTGGATGCGATTTTGAAAAAGGGCTCGGCAGGCTTTGGAATGGTATGATCTGATCTTCGTGCTGATCGACCTGCGGTCATTTTCCAACCTTTGGTATTGGATCGCGATTGCGGTCCTTTGGTCTTCGGCCAGCCATTGGGTGTTGGGGGTGCCGTTCGATCTGATCAATCAGGCCCGCCGCAAGGGCGGTGCGGCCGCTGACGACATGACCGCCTTGGCCCATATCAACGCCAGGCGGATGCTGTATATTTCGCGCAACGGCGGGCTGTGGGTGATTGGTCTGACGTGTTTCTTCCTGTCGGTGCTGGCCCTGTTGGCGATTGCCTATGCTGTGGAACTTGCCCAAGCGGTTCTGTTGATGTTTGCGCCAATGGTGCTGGTCAGCTATCTGTCGCTGCGCACGGCCTTGCAGGTTGAAACCGAGGCGCTGGCGGACGCCGATCTTGTCACAGCGCTGATGCGGCATCGCTTCAAGGTGCAACTGATCGGCATGGTGTCGATTTTTGTCACCGCGATGTTCGGGATGTATCAGAACATCCTGTAACGCACCCTTGACGGGACGCAGGGTCCGCGTAGGTAACGCAGCCATGAAGATTGCTTCCCCCCCCGACCGGA
>JAFGXY010000044.1 GCA_016936395.1 Paracoccaceae bacterium
ATTGCGCTTCGGTCTGCCAGTGCAGCCTCAGGCGGCCTTCGGGCAGCATGTCGTGGCAGATGGCCGAAAGGTCTTGCAGCACCCGGTCCAGCCCGATGCGGCGCACCACATCCCAGACGGTGGACCGGGTCAGCCACAGATCTATCAGCCTCCGGCAATCGCTGTCGCTGTACCACGGCCACAGCGCGGTCTGCGGATCGGCAAAGCCGTTTTGCGCCCCCAGATAGTCAAGGCCCGGCAGTTTGCGGTCATTGCGGCGCTGGTAGTCTTCGCCTTGGGTGCTGTGCTGTGCGACATAGGCATCGAAGGCTGCCAGAACCGGATGCGACAGCCGCTGATGGCGCAGGATGGCAAGCACCCCGCCCGGCGCAAGGATGCGGCCCATTTCGGCCATGGTGCGGTCGGGGTTCAGCCAGTGCCAGGCGGTGCAGATCGTGGCGAGTGCGGCAAAGCCCGCGGGCAGGGGCAGGGCCTCGGCCCGTGCGCCAAGGATCATCAGGCCGGAGGCGCCTTCAAACCTTCGGGTCAGAACCCGGCGCATGTCGCGGCCCGGCTCGACCGCGGCAATCACCCAGTCCGGCCCCAAAGCCTGCCGCAGGGATTGGGTCGAGTTGCCCGGGCCTGCGCCGACATCCACCGCACGGCGCAAGGGTGTGGCGAGGCTGGCGGCGATGTCTTGAAACATCTGCACCGGATAGCCGGGCCGAAAGGCGGCATAGGCCTCGGCCAGCCCGTCAAAGCGTTCGGTCATGTCGCCCATCATCCTACCCCATCGCCATGGCGCTGTAAGCAGGCTTGCCGGCCACCCAGGTGGCGCGGGTGGCGGGGGCGCCGCCATCGGGCCAGTCGATCAGCACCAGATCGGCGCGCAGGCCCGGCGCGATGCGGCCCCGGTCGGTCAGGTTCAGCGCCTGTGCCGGGTTGGCGGCGACCCGGCGCCACAATTCGGCCAAGCTGGCCACGCCATCGGCCCGCATCCGCGCCATCGCCCCCAGCATCGCGGGATAGTAATAGTCCGACGCAAGGATATCGCACAGGCCTTCGCGGATCATCTCGGCGGCACCGGGGCTGCCCAGATGGCTGCCACCGCGCGCGGCATTGGGCGCGCCGAACACGATCCAGTCGCCCGCATCGCGCGCGGCGCGGGCGGTGGGGTGGTTCATCGGAAACTCGGAGATCCGGCTGCCCATGGTGCGATAGATCAGCCGGGTCTCAGGCTGGCTGTCATCATGCGACAGCATCGGCACCCCGGCGGCCCGGCCCAAGGCGGCCACCGCTTCGATCTTGGCCAGCACTTCGGGTCTGCGGGCCCAGACATGCAACGCAAGGGCCATCATCTCGGCGGCGGGCACCTTGGCGCGCTGCGCGCGGTCCGCCACCCGATGGGCAAGTTCGGGATGGCCGGGGTCAATGACGGGATAGGCCGGGTCATGGTCAAACGGGCGGTCTTGCAGGGGCGTGCCGGGGTCGCGCATCAGCATGCTGGTATGGTCGTTGAAGGCAATCGAAGGCGACAGCGGCCCGGCCAGAACCGCCTCGATCAGCGGCAGGGCCTCAAAGCAGAACGTCTCCCAGCGCAGTTGCAGGCGGTTTTCCACCGTCAGCCGCGGGGCAAGGCGGGCCAGAGTGTGAAACACCTCCCAGCCGGTTTCGACCGAGCGCAGGCCCGGCTCCCAGCTTAGCGTCAGGGCGTGATAGGCGGTTGCGATGCCGTTGGCGGCAAGCTGGCGGTCGGTTTCCAGCAGTGCCACCTCGGGGGGCAGCATCACGCCGGGGCGCGGCATCAACTGGCGTTCGAACGCATCGCCGTGGATGTCGATCATCGCCGGGGCCAGCACCATGCCGCGCGCATTGATCCGGATAGCACCGTCGGCCGAAACATCAACCCCGGTGATCGTGCCATTCTCGACCCGCAAGGCGGCGGTTTCGATCCGATCGTCAAACACGACCTGCGCGCCCTCGATCAACTGGGCTTCGAGGGGGGCGGGGCGGCGAAAGGCGGAATTCATGTGCGAGGCTCCGGTTCAAAGGGTTCCGCGGTCGGTTCGGCTGCGGTCGGCCCTTGGCAGGGTGCCAAAGGCGATGTCGGGCGCGGGTCCATCTTGCGCTGTGCTCGGGCGACCCGTCTGCTGTCGGCTTATGGCTTGCGCCCAAGTCATTCGAATGAATACGCGCCCGGTGTGACAGACGTTTTGCAGCAGCGTAACGGTTTTGTCGCGAAACCATGGCGACAGCCGTCGCAAAGCCGAAACGCAATATTCATTCGGATGACGCGGGCAGGTTACGGAATCGGATCAGACAGGCGGCCATGGAACAGCACACCCTTTCCCTTAAAGACCTCACGCGCAGTTTTGGTGACACCAAGGCGGTGGATCGCGTGTCCTTGGATATTCCCCCCGGCCAGTTCGTCGGGGTGATCGGTCGGTCGGGCGCGGGGAAATCCACCCTGCTGCGGCTGGTCAATCGGCTGATCGACCCGACGCAGGGTCAGATCACCTATGGCCCGCGCGACGTCACTGCCCTGAAGGGTCGCGCGTTGCGCGAATGGCGGCGCGATTGCGCGATGATCTTCCAGCAGTTCAATCTGGTCGAGCGGCTGGATGTGCTGTCAAACGTTCTGGTCGGGCGGTTGGCGGACCATGGCTTTTTCTCGTCGATGGCGATGCAGTTTTCCGATGCCGAACGGGCCGAGGCCCTGCGCGCGCTTGATCGCCTCGACCTGCTGCCTCAAGCCTTGCAGAAAGCCGGCACCCTGTCGGGTGGCCAGCAGCAGCGGGTGGCGATTGCCCGCGCGCTGGTGCAGCGGCCACGCATCATGCTGGCGGATGAGCCGATTGCCAGCCTTGACCCCGGCAATGCCACGCGGGTGATGGAAGCGCTGAAGACAATCAACGGCGAAGACGGGCTGACCGTGCTGGTCAACCTGCACACGCTGGATACTGCCCGCGCCTACTGCCACCGCATCATCGCGATGCGGGGTGGCCGCGTCTACTTCGATGGCGTCCCGCGCCAACTGACCGACGATGTCGTGCGCGACATCTATGGCAGCGAAGGCCTGCACGAGTTCAACGAAGCCGTCACCTCAACCGCCGTGCGGTCCATGGTTTCGGCATAACCCCCCACTCCAAAGGGAGACTTCCCCCATGCGTCTGTTTGCAACCACTGCCTTGCTTGCGCTGTGCGCCGTTCCGGCCATGGCCCAGGACTGGAAGGCTGACTACCAGACCGTCAACATCGGGTTTCTGTCTGGCGAAAACGAGCAGGACCGCCTGACCCGCACCGCGCCGCTGAAGGCGCATCTGGAAAAGACCCTTGGCGTCAAGGTCGAGATTTTCCTGGCTGGCAGCTATGATGGCGTGATCCAGGCGATGGCCGCCGACCAGATCGAGTTCGCGTTCTATGGCTCGTCGTCTTATGCTGCGGCTTACACCGCCACCGACGGCAAGGTCATGCCCCTGCTTACCTCGCAGAACAAGGACGGCTCGACCGGCTATTATTCGATCATCGTCACCCGCTGCGACAGCGGCCTGAAGACGCTGGAAGACCTCAAGGGCAAGACACTGGCCTTCGCCGACCCGGATTCGACCAGCGGCTACGCCGTTCCCTTCTACAACCTTGTTCAGCAAGGCTATGTTCCGAAGGAATATTTCGGCGCCATCCCGTTCTCGGGCAGCCACGAGGCTGGCGTGCAGGGCGTGGTCAACGGCACCTTTGAGGCCGCCGCCACCTATCAGGACACGCCTTTGTCGGGCGTCTATCAGCGGATGGAACTGAAGGGCATGATCGAGCCCGGCCAGGTCTGCCCGATCTGGGAGTCGCCCGAGATCACCTCGGGTCCGTTCACTTCGCGCACCAACCTTCCGCCCGCGATGGTCGAAGAGGTTGCAGCCGCAGTTGAGGCCTTCCCGACCGCCGATCCGACCGGCTGGGATTTTTACACCGCGCGCGATGAAAAGGACGAAAACCCGACCGTGGGCTATGTCCGTGTGAACCATGACCGCTATCAGTGGATCATCGACATGCGTGCCTGGCTGAAAGAACAGCGTCGCGGCTGATCTGAACCTGCGGGGCGCGCGCGCGATCGTGCGCCCCGCTGCAACCTGGAAAGTGCCATGATCGCCACCGCCACCCCGCTGACAAAGCCCCTTGATCCGATGGCCGCAGTCGAGCGCGATTTTGCGCGGGCGCGCGCGCAAGCCCGGCGCACATGGGCACTGGGCACCGCGCTGTTTCTGGCGGCCTTCCTGCTGACCACATGGCTGAGCGATTTTTTCAAGGTGGCGCAGGTCACCTTGCCCGATGGCAGCCGCGATTTCCGCTGGATCATTCCGGTCGGTCTGCCCAAACTGGGCGACTACATCGAAAAGACCATTCCACTGCTGCGCTGGGAAAGTCTGGGGGCC
>JAFGXY010000045.1 GCA_016936395.1 Paracoccaceae bacterium
CCGTCTGCGACCTCTTCACCGAAGACGAATGCCTCAACTACTTCATCGCCGCAGGATACAAACCCGATTGGGCGTGACACGCTCTAAGTCGCGATTATGCCGCCGATGGTCCGGTCCTGCCTCAATTGCCATCTTGGCGGATGACCCAGGGCTTGCTAACGTCGTTGCATCAGCGTTAGTTCAGATTTCCATGCGCCACACCCTGCCCATCGCGCCGCAATTCTATGTGACGGCTCCTCAGCCCTGCCCGTATCTTGACGGGCGGATGGAAAGGAAATTGTTCACCGCGTTGCAAGGGGAACATGCGCAGCGCCTGAATGACACCTTGTCGAAACAGGGGTTCCGGCGCAGCCAGAACGTTCTGTATCGCCCGTCCTGCTCGGAATGTTCGGCCTGTCTGTCGGCGCGGATCAGGGTGGCGGATTTCGCGCCCAGCCGGACCCAGCGCCGGGTGCTGCGCAAGACCGCGCATCTGAAGCGCAACGCCACCAGCCCCTGGGCGACCGAGGACCAGTTCGCGTTGTTCCGGCGCTATCTGGATGCGCGCCATGCCGATGGCGGCATGGCCGACATGGATATCTTCGAATTTGCCGCGATGATCGAGGAAACCCCGATCAAAAGCCGGGTGATCGAATACACCCGCCCTCAGGCCGACGGCGACCGAGCCCGTGCCCTGGCGGCAGTGTGCCTGACTGATGTATTTGATGATGGCCTGTCGATGGTCTACAGCTTTTACGACCCGGTTATGGTGGACCTCAGCCTTGGGACGTATCTGATCCTTGACCATATCGCGATCGCGCGCGAGGCGGGGCTGCCTTACGTCTATCTTGGCTATTGGGTGCCCGGCAGCCGCAAGATGGGGTATAAATCCGGGTTCTCGGCGCTGGAGATCTACAAGGGCGGCCGCTGGCAGGAGTTGGGCGATCCGGCCGCACACCGGGCCGAGTTGCACCCCTTGTCGATGGACCCGATTGCCGAACAGGTCGCCCGCATCAGCCTGCCCGAGGCTCGCCCGCACCGGGACTGACGGGCGCCGTCCATCCTGCCCCGTTCAGCCCTCTTCAGCACACTGGACGAACCGCGCAGTATTCCCTATATAATCCCTCAACAAACGCATGAGGTCGGAATGAACAGCCAAGCAGATGTCGAGGGCACCCCGCTGATCAAGCCCTCATCCACGGACCACCCGCTGTATGACAGCGTGGTCGAGGCTTGCCGTTCGGTGTTCGACCCGGAAATTCCGGTCAGCGTCTTTGACCTTGGCCTGATCTACACCATCGAGATTGACGCCGAAAACGCCGTGTCCGTCATCATGACGCTGACCGCACCCGGTTGCCCGGTGGCCGGTGAAATGCCCGGTTGGGTGGCCGATGCGATCGAGCCGTTGCCCGGTGTCAAGCAGGTCGATGTCGCCCTGACCTTCGAGCCGATGTGGGGCATGGAAATGATGAGCGACGAAGCCAAGCTGGAGCTTGGCTTCATGTAAATCCGGCATGGCTTGAGAAAGTCATCTGTCGGACATATATTTGCGGCACCCAAGGCAAGGACGACGCCCATGTTCGGCATTCCCGGCAAAGCTGCTGTGACCATGACCCCCGCCGCCGCGGCCCAGATCGCGCGGCTGATGCAGAAAGACGGCCGTCAGGGCCTGCGGATCGGGGTCAAGAAGGGCGGATGCGCCGGTATGGAATACACCATGGCCTATGTGTCCGAGGTTGACCCGCTGGACGCGGTGGTGGAACAGGATGGCGCGCGGGTGATGATTGCCCCGATGGCGCAGATGTTTCTGATCGGCACCGAGATCGACTATGAGGTCGATCTGCTGCACGCCGGGTTCAAGTTCCGCAACCCCAATGTGGCCGAGGCCTGTGGCTGCGGCGAATCGATCAAGTTCAAGGACCAGCCCGCCGCCTGATGGCGCGGCGCGCGGGTTTGCCGATCAGACGAGGGCGCGGTTGCGCCCTTGCCGTTTTTTCGGTCATTGCAGAAAGCCGACCGGATCGGCGCTTTCCACACCGCGGCGCACCTCGAAATGCAGGAAAGACGGCGTGGCCGCGCGGACCTTGGCGATGGTCTGGCCACGGCTGACCTTGTCGCCCTTTTTCACGGTTATCGCATCCACCCCGGCATAGACCGTCAGCAGATTGTCGGCATGGCGGACCACGATGATCGGGGTCTGGTCGGTGTCCTTGGTGATGGCGGCGACGGTGCCATCGGTGGCGGCTTTGACCGCCGTTCCGGCCGGGGCTGAGATGTCGATCCCGTCGTTGCGGCCCTTGGCATAGGGGCGGATGATCGCGCCTTGCACCGGCATCACCATCTTGGATGAGGTGCTGCGCTGTGCGCCCAGATTGGGCGAGGCGGGGGTTTCCTTCGGTTTGCTGGCCGCAGGCGCGGGCTTTTCGGCGGGCAAGGGTTTGGTGGCCGAAGGCGGTGTCGGCGTCGGCGAACCGCTGCCGGGGGTGGTGACGGCGGTCTGGTTGCTGCGCGGGGCCGCAGCAGAGGCCACGGGAATGATCAGATACTGGCCTTCGCGCACATCAAGGTCGGGGCCAAGCCCGTTCCATTCGCCCAGCGACTTGGCCGAGACATTGTAGGTGCGGGCGATCGAAAACGCAGTTTCGCCGCGCCGCACCTGATGGCGCACCGGCTCGCCGCCGACGCGCGGCGTGATGGTGGCGGGCGGCGTGGGCGCGCCGACGCGGTCAAGCGCCGTGGTGGCGATGGATGACACGTCGACCGACGATGGCGTGGCCCCCGCAACCGAACCGCCGCCGGCCACGACCGTGCCGCCAGCGTCCACCCGGCGCGGCAGGGCAAGGATTTCGCCGTCGCGCAGCGGGTCGGTCGGGATGATGGCGTTGTAGCGGGCCAACTCGTCGGCCCCGATGCCCACCCGTGCCGCCACCGAGGCCACGGTATCGCCGCGCCGGGCGACCGCCACCTGATAGCCCGGATACGAGATCACGCCGCGCGCATCGGCTGCGGGGCGGCGTTCGGTGGCCTGTTGGGCGGCATCGGTGGTGTCCAGCACGCCGGGGCCGCCGCGAAAATCCCAGTCCAGCCCGCCCAGTGGCTTGCCGCCGGTCGTGGGCGCGCAGGCCGACAGCAAAAGTGCGCTACCAAGCCACAGGATCAGGGGGCCGGGGGCCATGATGGCCTTGGGAATATGGGTCATACTCTGCCTCTTTACTTGTCGGGCGGTGTTCCCCGCCTTGATTTACGCCTTGAAAACCCGGTCGGCTTCCGACCGTTCCCCCAGTGTCATTCCGTGCCCATGCCTTCTACCAACGGCACAAAGCGCACCGGGCGAAGCTCTTCATAGTCATAGCCGGTCTGGCCGCGTGTCACCTTGATCAGGCTTTGCACCGTATCGGACTGGCCCACAGGCACAACCATGATACCCCCGATCTTCAACTGCGCCAAGAGGGGGCCGGGCGGGTCTTCGGCGGCGGCGGTCACGATGATGCGGTCAAACGGGGCCTGATCCGGCAGGCCAAAGCTGCCATCGGCGGAAAAGGCGGTGATGTTGACCAGGCCCAGTTCCTGAAACACGCCCTGCGCTTCGCGCACCAGACGCTTGTGACGGTCCACGGTATAGACCCTGCGCGCAAGATGGCTGAGGATTGCCGCCTGATAGCCGGAGCCGGTGCCCACCTCCAGCACGGTATCGCGCGGCTCGACACTCAGCGCCTGGGTCATCAGCCCAACCACCGAAGGCTGGCTGATGGTCTGGCCGCAGGCAATGGGCAAGGGCATGTCGTCATAGGCGCGTTCGGCAAAATGGCCGCGCACGAACAGGCCGCGATCCACCCGCTCCATCGCGGTCAGCACGCGGGCATCGGTGACACCTTTCGAGCGCAGGCCAAACAGAAACCGCATCTTGCGCTCGGCCACCGTCTCGGGTTGGTCGCCGCCCGCTGCCGTCATGCCAGTTGCACCGATAATTGTGCCGTCAATTGCGCCAGCAGGTCATGCGCGGTCAGATCGGCGCGCATCGGCGTGACCGAGATATAGCCCTCAAGGTTCACCGCCGCATCGCTGCCGGGCAGGGTGGGGGTGTGCTGCGGCCCGCCCTTGATCCACAGATAGCGCCGCCCGGTGGGCGAGATGTTGGGTTCGACCGAAAAGGACGTGTCGCGGCGAAAGCCTTGCGGCGCCACCTTCATGCCCTTGACGCGGATCGCAGGCACCGGCGGGAAGTTGACGTTGTAAAACACCCGGTAATCGTCTTGCGTCCAGATGCCCTTGTCCAACAGCGCCCGGACCACCGCCACGCCATAAGCTGCCGCCGCCTCGAACGGGTTGGCCAGATCGTCGGTGTCGGGGCCCAGAAACTGCGACATCGCAATCGCCGGGATGCCTTGCAAGGCCGCTTCCATCGCACCGCCGATGGTGCCGGAATACAGGGTGTTTTCGGCGGCATTGTTGCCCCGGTTCACGCCCGACAGCACCAGATCGGGCTTGGCGCCTTGCAGCACGTCATACAGGGCGGCCAGCACGCAATCGGCCGGGCTGCCCTCGGCGGCATAGCGGCGGGGCGACAGTTTGGCGATCATCATCGGATGGGTATAGCTGATGCAATGGCCGACGCCGGATTGCTCGAACGCCGGGGCCACGGTCCAGACCTCACCCTGCGGTCCGGCAATTTCGGTCGCGATGGCGGTCAAGGCCTCCAGCCCCGGGGCGTTGATGCCATCATCGTTGGTAATCAGAATCCGCATGAAAACCGTCCTTTTGCCCTGCTTAGACGAGGGGCAGGCGGGCGGCAAGCACGATGGCGGCATAGCGCGTGGCTTTGGGCAGGATGGCCAGCACCCGATGCGGCGTGATCGCGCATCAGCGCACAACCCGCGCGCGGGCATGGCCGGGTGACGCGTCGGGGGCGCACCCTTATCTTTGGATTAAAGGAGACACCCGATGAGCTGGAACCCCGTGCTGGATCCGTCGATCCCGATCGGCGACGCCGTTGATGCCATTGAAACCGTGATCGTGCCGCGCGCCCGTGACCTTGGCGGCTTTGAGGTGCGCCGGGCGCTGCCGTCGGTGCAACGCCAGATGGTCGGCCCGTTCATTTTCTTTGACCAGATTGGCCCAGCCGAGTTTCTGACCGGCCGCGGCATCGACGTGCGGCCGCATCCGCATATCGGGCTGGGCACCGTCACCTACCTGATGCGCGGCCGCATCCACCACCGCGACAGCCTTGGCACCGACGCCTGGATCGAACCGGGTGCGGTGAACTGGATGCTGGCGGGGCAGGGCATCACCCATTCCGAACGGCAGGATGGCGCGATCCGCCACGCCCCGCACGATCTGTTTGGCCTGCAAACCTGGCTGGCGCTGCCCCGCGCGATGGAGGATGACCCCGCCGCCTTTGTGCATGCCGGCAAGGCCGATCTGCCGGAATTGGAGGGCGAAGGCAAACAGGTGCGGCTGATCCTTGGCACCGCTTACGGCGAAACCGCGCCGATTTCGGTCGGGTTCGAGGTGTTTTATGCCGATGCCCGTCTGGCACCGGGGGCGGCGATCCCGATGCCGGATGACCATGAGGACCGCGGCGCCTATGTGCTGGCGGGCAGCGTCAGCGTGGGCGGCCAAGACTTTGACGCGGGCCGCATGCTGGTGTTTCGCCCCGGCGACCGCATCTCGCTGAGGGCGGGCGATCAGGGCGCGCGGGTCATGCTTTTGGGTGGGGCCACGATGGATGGGCCACGCCATATCTGGTGGAACTTTGTTGCGTCATCGCGCGACCGCGTCGACGCCGCGCGTGAGGCGTGGCGGGCGGGCGACTGGGCGCATGGCCGGTTTCAACTGCCGCCCGAGGACGCCGCCGAGTTCATCCCCGCGCCCGACCCCTAGGCCCCGGGTGCGGCGATCTGCCGGAACCTGCGGTTTTGCCAGCGGGGCCAGCCGATGATCTCGGAGACCGAGGTCAGCCGCAACCCGCGCCCGATCAGGCCATTGAGCGTTGACGGCATCGCCTCGACGGTGCCCCAATGAATGTCATGGCTCAGGATGATCGAGCCCTGATGGCTGCCGGCAAGAATGCGCTGCGCCACCAGCGCCGCACCGGGGCGTTTCCAGTCCCGCGGGTCCACATCCCACAAGATGGATGGCAGCTTGCGCACGCCGTGCTGCATCCGGCGCTGACGCTGGGAAAAGGCGCCATAGGGTGGGCGGAAGGTCACCGGTGGCCGTCCGGTGGCATGCCAGATCGCCATCGACGTGCGGTCGATCTGTGACAGCACTGCCGTATCGGAATACCCGCTCAGGTTGGGGTGTGACCAACTATGGTTGCCGATCTCATGGCCTTCTTCGGCAATGCGTGCCGCCAGCTTTGGCTTGGTCGCCACGCGCTCACCGATCACATAGAAGGTCGCGCGGGCCTTTTGTTCGCGCAGCATGTCCAGCAAGCGCGGCGTGTTTTTCGGATGCGGGCCATCGTCAAAGGTCAGCGCGACCAGCGGTTGCGAGGTGCGGACCGAGGCGATTGTCGAAGGCTCGCGTCCGACCATATCCTTGGGCAATGCGATGGCGGGTTGGGCTTCAGCGTCACCGGGCAAGGCGGGCGCCAGCACTGCGGCCAGACCAAAGCCCAGGACAGCCCGCCGCGGCATCAGCGCATCGGTCCCACCGAAGGGCTGGGGAAGAATACCGTTTGTCATAAATCCTCAATAAATCAGTAACTTGGCAGAAAACGCGCAAACAATTGATTATCGCCGCCAAGCGCCGCGCGAGCAAGTGATTTCTGGCACCCAGCCCCAAGCACGGTGAACGCTTCCCACCCGTGGTGGCTGTTGCGGGTATGGTCCGCAATCTGTGGCCCCGTTCGGTCGGGGGGGCCAGGCCAAAACCGGCTGGGCCGATGCCGGACGGCGCGCCAGCCGAATCACGCCGCGCAGACATCGCTAGCGATTTTTCGGCAGCGCCGCTTGACGCCCCCCGCGCATCCTCCTAAAAGGCCCCACGCGGCGCTTGGATAGGGCGTTGCGGCAGATGTGCGGTGGTAGCTCAGTTGGTTAGAGTACCGGCCTGTCACGCCGGGGGTCGCGGGTTCGAGCCCCGTCCACCGCGCCATCTGACAAGACGAACCTCTGGGAACGGGGCGGTTTGTCGTTTTGACTGGTCGGCATTCACCGTTGGCCTTTGATCGCAACAAAATCCTGTATATACGATGTCCGCCAATTCCGCTTTGGCAGGGTCGTTGCGGCGGTCTGCCATCACCCGGCCTGCGTCCATCCGGGCGAAAGGCGCATCGCCATCAGTAGCCCGCCCAGCGAAGGCACCGACAATCCATCTGGCCGTGACTATTGAACAGTGCAAAGCGCAACAAAAGACAAAGCGGGCCCGAAGACCCGCTTTGCATCACGAATACCGTAGACCGATCAGGCCTGCTTGCGACGACGCAGGGCAGCCATGCCCCCCAGAGCGCCCAACAGCAGAAGACCACCCGCCGGAAGCGGAACCGCCGGGGTATCTGGCGGCAGCGACCCTTGGTCCAGCAGGGCGTAACGAACGTCGCCACCGAACACCAGATATTCGCCGATACCGTTGCCCCAGAATGAAACACTGGTGAAATCGCCACTGTCGTCAAAGGCCGCGACGAAGATCTCATTCACAAGCGATCCGGTCGTTTGCGATGGGAACAGACCGTCCGAGTAGTCATCCGCCGAAGCGACAAGGATTGGCGCGCCACCGTCGAACGAGATGTAAAGATCGGTGGTTGGATCAAGGCAGCAGGTTGCCCAATCGCCAACTTCAAAGCCCACAGCGTTGACCGCAGACCCAAAGGTCAGCGTCACGCCGCTGTTGAAGTAGTCCATCGGGTCGGTGCGCGGATACGAACCGCCGCCAGCGGGGTCGATGCTGACGACCTCGCCACTCATCGTGCCGTAGGTGGTCGGAGAGAGACTGCCACCACCGTTGCGGGTGATCACATAGTCGCCTCGATCAATCGAGGTGCCAAAACTAAGGCCACCCCAGACGTCGTTGTCTACCGTGCCGCCCGCCGCGGCGACGGTCAGGTCGAAAGCACTGCGGCCGCCGGCGATATCGTCAAACACGGTGACAATGGTCGCATGGGCTGCTGCCGTGGAAACCACGCCCAAGGCTGTGGCTGCAAGCATCGTCCCAATCAAGTTCATCTCAAATCCTCCTGCTACAAGCTTCGCTTTATCCAGCGACTTCCAAGACAGTCAGACGAGCCAGCAACGTCACGCCAAGCGGGCGCGCAGACCTCTGACCTACAAAAATGTTACCAGATTCTTAACAGAAAGTCATCCAATGACTCATTTCCGCCATTTTTTGGTCAAGATCTTGTTTTTCGCACGATTTTCGAGCGGTATCGAGCAATGTCCGATGGCGCGCGGGTGGCGTCACTTGGGTTGCCTAGCCTCGTCGCGCCGCGCTTCGGCCCTGTCGAGAATCATCGACAACTCCGCTGGTGGCATAAGGTTGCGCCCGTGGGGCAAAAGGCCGGTTTTCCCGCTTGACGCCCCCGATGGCCGCTTGTATCAGCCGTGCAATCGCGCGGTGGTAGCTCAGTTGGTTAGAGTACCGGCCTGTCACGCCGGGGGTCGCGGGTTCGAGCCCCGTCCACCGCGCCATTTCCTTCACAGGCACCGGCTGGACCATGTGGCACGGCCAGCGGAGGCATGATGTCGATCCTTGACCAGATTCCCCTTCATTTGGCGGTGATCGCGGCGCTGACCTTGGGTCTGGCGCCGTTCTTCCCCGAGCCGCATATCGTGGAAAAGCTGCGCATGCTGATGCAGGGCACGCTGGTCAGGCCGATTGACATGGCCGATCTGGCGATGCACGGCCTGCCTTGGCTGGTGCTGCTGGCCAAGCTGATCCGGATGGCGGTGACGCGATCGGCAAGCTGAGGGATTTACGCTGCCACAGTTGGGGTTTAGCCTGCAATCATGATCTTGCAACGCAGCCTGCCCTTTGCCCCTTGGGCCGATCCGCGCACCCGGCGCTTGCCGGGCATCCTGCCACTGGACATGGCTGACTGGTTGCGGGTGGATGACGCCTATGCCGCCCAGATGGCGCTGCGTGATGCGCTGATTGCCGACCGGCCCGAGGCGGTGATTGGCCAGACCGCGATGGCCAAGGCGGCGGTGGATGAGTTGTTCGACTTTACCCTGGCGCACCTGCCGGACGGGTTCACCCGTAAAGCGGACCGCATCACTCGGCCAGATGGCACCGAGATTGCGCTGGACCCGGCGCAACCGTTGCACACCTTGGGGCGGCTGGTGCAGCAAGACCTGTGCCTGATGCAAGAGGATGGCGCGGGCGAGCATCTGTTGTCGGCAGCGGTGCTGTGCTTTCCGGCGGGCTGGCTGCTGGCGGAAAAGCTGGGCCAGCCAATGATGCGCATCCATGCGCCGGTCGGAAAATACACCGAAGATGTCGGGCGCCGGGTGCAGCGGTTGCTGGATGCAGTGCGGGTCGAAACACCCTTGTGGCGGGCCAATGCCCACCATTCCCGCGCGCCCCTGTTCAACCCGCAGTCTGAAACCACGCCCAAAGAGTCGCTCGATCAGGGCGAGATGCCCTTTGTTCGGTCAGAGCGTCAATGTCTGGTCCGACTGCCGCGCAGCCGGGCGGTGGTGTTCTCGATCCACACCTATCTGGTGCGACGGACCGATCTGACCGCTGATCAGACGACCGCGTTAGAGGCGTTTCCGTTGCACCGGGCCTGATCAGGGATAGGTTCACCACCCGTCAATTGCGTTTTGGCGTGCAGTTTGCAGGCTGGATCAACAGTCCATCTCGTCGCTGGCGCCAGAGCTGCAAGTGATATTGGGGGTCACTGACTGGCATTTTCAACGCAGATGGGCGCCCCAATGGGCGCCCATTGCTAGGGTCAGCGGCTCTGGTCAGCAGGAATAGTACATCGCATATTCGATGGGGTGGGGCGTGTGCTCATAGGCATAGACCTCTTCCCATTTCAGCGCCATGTAGCCTTCCAACTGGTCCTTGGTGAAGACGTCACCGGCCAAGAGGAAGTCCATGTCTTTTTCCAGCTCTTCCAGCGCTTCGCGAAGCGAACCGCAGACGGTTGGGATCGCGGCCAGTTCTTCGGGCGGCAGATCATAAAGATCCTTGTCCGAGGCCGGGCCCGGGTCGATCTTGTTCTTGATCCCGTCCAGACCCGCCATCAGCAGGCCGGCAAAGGCCAGATAGGGGTTGGCCGCCGGATCGGGGAAGCGGGTCTCGACACGCTTGGCTTTGGGCGATTCCGTCCACGGAATACGAACGCAGCCCGACCGGTTGCGGGCGGAATAGGCGCGCAGGACCGGAGCTTCAAAGCCGGGGATCAGACGCTTGTAGCTGTTGGTGGCGGGGTTGGTCAGCGCGTTCAGCGCCTTGGCATGTTTCAGGATGCCACCGATGAAATACAGCGCCTCTTGGGAAAGGTCAGCGTATTTGTCGCCTGCAAACAGCGGCTTGCCGTCTTTCCAGATCGACATGTTGACGTGCATCCCCGACCCGTTGTCGCCCTTCATGGGCTTGGGCATGAAGGTCACGGTCTTGCCATAGGCGGCCGCGACGTTGTGGATGACGTATTTGTATTTCTGGATGTTGTCGGCCTGTTCGGTCAGCCCGCCAAAGATCATGCCCAATTCGTGCTGGCAGGTGGCGACCTCGTGGTGGTGCTTGTCGACCTTGATGCCCATACGCTTCATGGTCGAGAGCATCTCGCCACGAATGTCTTGCGCCTCATCCACCGGGTTCACCGGGAAATAGCCGCCCTTGTGGGCCGCGCGGTGGGCAAGGTTGCCACCTTCCATCTCGGTGTCGGTGTTCCAGGCAGCGGCCTCGGCGTCGATCTGGAAGGACACCTTGTTCGGGGCAACCTGATAGCGCACGTCGTCGAACAGGAAGAATTCGGCCTCGGGCCCGCAATAGAAGGCGTCGCCGATGCCCGAGGACTTGAGGTAAGCCTCGGCCTTCAGCGCGGTGCCGCGCGGGTCGCGGCTGTAAGGCTCGCCCGTGTCCGGCTCAACCACGGTGCAATGCACACACATGGTCTTTTCGGCATAGAACGGGTCGATATAGACCGACGCGGCATCAGGGATCAGTTTCATGTCGGACTGGTCAATCGACTTCCAGCCCGCGATCGACGAGCCGTCGAACATGAAGCCTTCCTCGAAGAAGTCCTCGTCCACCAGATCTGCCACCAGCGTCACGTGCTGGAGTTTGCCTTTGACGTCGGTGAAGCGGATATCGACGTAATCGACCTCTTCATCCTTCATCAGTTTCAGAGCATTCTTGACTGCGCTCATCATGCTGCCTTTCTTTTTAGCGTGCTTGTCTTTGGATTTTGCCATTCCGGGGTCTGCCTTACGGATCAAACCGCGTCGTCGCCGGTTTCGCCGGTGCGGATGCGAATGGCCTGTTCGATGGAACTGACGAATATCTTGCCGTCGCCGATCTTTTCAGTGCGGGCAGCCGACACGATGGCCTCGATGGCCTGATCGACCATGTCATCGGGCAAGATCACTTCGATCTTCACCTTGGGCAGGAAATCCACCACATATTCGGCCCCGCGATACAGTTCGGTATGGCCCTTCTGGCGGCCAAATCCCTTGACCTCGGTCACCGAAAGGCCCTGAACGCCAGCTTCTTGCAAGGCTTCTTTGACTTCATCCAGCTTGAAGGGCTTGATGATTGCCTCAATCTTCTTCATGCGCCGACTCCCCCCGCACCTGCCGTCTTTGATTGACTGACCACTTCCCGAAGGCGGCGACAATTGACTATGGTTTCAGGGCGAAGCTCGGCGGCGGGATTCTGGTTGAAGTGGTTAAAAAATAGGCGTATCGGTTAAATAATGGGCTATTTGAGAACGGTTTGGCGAGTTAAATGACAGAACTCCTGACATCTGCCCAAATGCGCGCCACCGAGGCGGAAGCCATGGCCTCGGGTGAGGTCAGCGGGCTGGAGCTGATGGAGCGCGCAGGGCGGGGAATTGTGCAAGCGATCCTTGAGGAATGGCCGGAGCTGGCCGTGCCCAAGGGCGGGGGCGCTGCCCCCGCACCCCCGGGGTATTTGGGCCAAGAGGAAAACCGGGTGCCAAGGGCTGTGGTGCTGTGCGGGCCGGGCAACAACGGCGGCGACGGGTTTGTGGTGGCGCGGCTGTTGGCCGAGCGTGGCTGGCGCGTGCGGGTGCTGGCGGCGGTGGGGGCCGATGCCATGCCCCGCGACGCCGCGATCAACGCGCGGCGCTGGTTCGGGTTTGGTCCGGTGGAGCCGTTGACGGAAACGGCGCTGCGTGAAGGGCCGGCGAATGACCTCTATATCGACGCGATTTTCGGCACCGGGCTGTCGCGGCCGCCCGAGGGCGAGATTGCGGACATCCTGACCCATATCGGCGGGCGGAACGGCGACAACGCCTTTTACACGCCGCGTCTGGTGGCGGTGGATGCGCCATCCGGTCTGTGCCTTGACAGCGGGCGGATGCTGATCCGGGGATGGGCGCAGCCAAAGGCGCGGTTGACGGTTACTTTCGACAGCCTCAAGGCCGGGCATGTGCTGGCCGAAGGGCCGGAGCTTTGCGGTCGGGTCGCGGTTGTGGATATCGGTATCGAGCCATGGCGGCGGATGACCAAGCTGCGGCGCGGGCCAGCGGGGCAATGGCTGGGTGCGGTCAAACCTGTTCGATTGGGGTTGGTGGGGCCTGTTGACGAAAGCAACAGTCTGGCTTTTCTGCACCCCGGCAGCTTTCGGGCGGCGATGCTGTCGAAGAGGGGTTGGGTCGAGGCGCACAAGGCGCACAAGTTCAGTCATGGGCATGCGCTGGTGCTGAGCGGCAGCGCGGGCCGGGGCGGCGCGGCGCGGCTGGCTGCGCGCGGGGCGTTGCGGGTTGGGGCGGGGCTGGTCACGCTGGCCTGCCCGTCCGATGCGCTGGCCGAGAATGCGGTGCGGCTGGAGGCGGTGATGCTGCGCGACGTGGCGGATGCGGCGGCTTTGGCGCGGGTGCTGGGGGACAAGCGGATATCTGCGCTGTGCCTTGGGCCGGGCCTGGGGCTGGGCTTGCGCGCGCGGCGGCTGCTGGCGGCGGCGCTTGGTCTTGATGGCAAGCGGCCGCCACTTGCGATCAGCCCCCCACCCCCACCCCCTCCCCACAAGGGGGAGGGGAGTCGCCAGACGGTTGACCGGATCGCATCGGGCAAGGTCCGGGTGCCCCCCCTCCCCCTTGTGGGGAGGGGAGGGGGGCGGGGGGCGCGGCCTGTTGTTCTTGACGCTGACGCCTTGACCATCCTGTCGCAGCGCCCTGACCTGTTCGCCTCTCTTCACCCCGGCTGCATCCTGACCCCGCATGCCGGGGAGTTTGCGCGGCTGTTTCCAGACATTGCTGAACAACTGGCGGCGCCTGCCATCTCGGGCCCGGCCTATTCCAAGGTTGATGCCACGCGTGAAGCGGCCAAGCGGGCGAACTGTGTGGTCTTGTCCAAGGGGCCGGATACGGTGATTGCCGACCAGACCGGGCGCTGCGCCATCCATTCGGCCCAGTATGACCGCGCCGCACCTTGGCTGGCGACTGCCGGATCGGGCGATGTGCAGGCGGGGGTCATCACCGGGCTGTTGGCGCGCGGCTTTGGCCCGTTTGACGCGGCCTGCGCGGGCGCGTGGTTGCATGTGGAAGCGGCGCGGTCATTCGGGCCGGGGCTGATTGCGGAAGACCTGCCCGAGGAACTGCCGAAGGTGTTTCGGGCGTTGGGGCTGTGACAAAGGCCGCCCGAAGGCGGCCTGATGTGCAAGCGAGGCGGATCAGATCAGGCGTGGGTCAGCGCAGGCTCGCACCCCAGTTCCAGACCGGCGGCATAGATCACTTGCGCACCGTCAAAGCGCAGGGTCACGATGCGGGCCTCGGCCAGCACTTCGGCGCGGATATAGTCGCCATCGACCAGACGTTCGGCTGCCATCACGGCCTGATCGACGCCCATCAGCGCCTTGGCGCGCCAGTCGCGGATCAGGATCGGTTGTTTGGGCGACACGGTGGTATCGGCCTCGGGGCGGTCCTTGCCCAGCACGCCTTCGGAGATACGGATGACGCGGGCATTTTGCACCACGGCGATTTCGACGGCAGTGACAGTGCGGGCGCCCATCCGGGTGATGACGCGGTCGCCGGGGGAAATGCACTCCACCGGCACGGCGCCTTTCAGGGTCAGAACCGTTGTGCCGGCGGCGATGCCGCAAGTCGGCATATTGGTTCCGGCGTTGATGGTGCCGACGGCGGCGCCAAGGGTCATTTCTGCCATGATCATCTCCTGCGCCATCTTTCCATCTGCCTTCGGTCTTTTTTGACCAAGACTATGGCAGGATCGCGGCACAAGCGAGACATTGTTGGACGCATTCGTGGCATTTTTCGTTACAAGTGGCGCTATTTCGATCGCCGCGGCGGGGGATTTTTTCCTCTCGCATCCCGCGCGGGGCTTTGTTAGAAGGGCCCGGAAAATCAGGGTGCGCGCGTGTCCGGCCTGCGGGCTGGGGCGGGCGTGCTTTGGGCAATTTGCGGGTGTGGCGAAATTGGCAGACGCACCAGATTTAGGTTCTGGCGCCGCAAGGCGTGGGGGTTCAAGTCCCTCCACCCGCACCACAGTGATCAAGAAGGACGATACCATGCAGGTCACCGAGACCCTGAACGAAGGTCTGAAACGCGGCTACACGATCACGGTGACCGCTGCCGAGTTGGAAGCAGCGGTTCAGGAAAAGCTGGTCGAGGCGCAGCCCGAGATCGAGATGAAGGGGTTTCGCAAGGGCAAGGTGCCGATGGCCATCCTGCGCAAGCAGTTCGGCCCGCGCCTGATGGGCGACGCGATGCAAGATGCCATCGACCGCGCGATGAAGGGCCACTTCGAGGCGACCGGTGACCGCCCCGCACTGCAGCCCGATGTCAAGATGAAGGGCGGCGAGACCTGGGCCGAAGGTCAGGATGTTGTGGTCGAGATGACCTATGACTGCCTGCCGCCGATCCCAGATCTTGATTCAAGCCAGATCACGCTGGAACGTCTGGTGGTCAAGGCCGATGAGGCCTCGGTGGATGAGGCGCTGAAAAACCTGGCCGCCAGTGCGCAATCGTTTGATGACCGCGAAGACGGCAGCGCGGCGCAGGATGGCGACCAGATCGTGATCGACTTCAAGGGTTCGGTCGACGGTGATTACTTTGATGGCGGCTCTGCCGAGGATTACCCGCTGGTGCTGGGGTCCAATTCCTTCATTCCGGGCTTTGAGGCGCAGCTTGTCGGCGCAAAGGCCGGGGACGAGGTGAAGGTGGATGTCACTTTCCCCGAAGAATACGGCGCGGCGCATCTGGCGGGCAAGGCGGCGGTGTTCGAATGCGCGGTGAAATCGGTCAAGGCCCCGAAAGCGGCCGACCTTGATGACGAATTGGCCAAGAAATACGGCGCCGAGGATCTGGCCGCCTTGCGCGTGCAGATCGCAGACCGTCTGGCGGTGGAATACAAGGGTGCAGCCCGCGCGGTTCTGAAGCGCGCGCTGCTGGACCAGTTGGACGCCATGGTCAAGTTTGACCTGCCTGCCGCGCTGGTCGAGGCCGAGGCCAACCAGATCGCCCACCAGCTGTGGCACGAAGAGCACCCCGAGGTGCACGACCACAACCACGGCGCGGTCGAGCCGACGGACGAGCACAAGTCGCTGGCCGAACGCCGTGTGCGCCTTGGCCTCTTGCTGGCCGAAATCGGTCGCAAGGCCGAAGTGACCGTGACCGATGCCGAAATGACCCAAGCCGTGCTGAACGCCGCGCGTCAGTATCCGGGGCAGGAACGTCAGTTCTTTGAATACGTCCAGAAAACCCCGCAAATGCAGCAGCAGTTGCGCGCGCCGCTGTTCGAAGACAAGGTGGTGGACCACATCGTGGCGCAGGCCACCGTCACCGACAAGGAAATCGACAAGGACGAGTTGCAAAAGGCCATCGAGGCCTTGGACGAACTCTGATCCTGTCAGATGCCTGAACGGGGGCCGCGCCAGATGGTGCGGCCCTTTTCTTTTGCCACCAGTGTTTTGCCGCAAGGGGCCAAGCGATGCCGACATTCCTGCTCGATCTGCCAGAGGCGCGCATCCTTCAGGCTTTGGCCCGATCCCCCGGCAATGAACTGCGCAGCGGCAAGATTGACAGCCCCGAGTCCTCGGCGGCGCTGGCGGCCAATGCCTTTGGCTGGTTTCTGGATCGGCCCTCGGCCTTGCCCGGCTTGCCGGGGGTTCCGGCGGGGGCGGTGGAAAGCGTCGATCTGGCGGTCGAGATGCGCTTTCCCTGGGCCGGTGGGCGGCATCCGTGGCTTGACGTGGGGATCGTGACCCATACCACGCTGGTCGGCGTGACCCGCAAACGCTATGAGCCGTTTCGCCCGGCCAAGGTCAGCGATTTTTCCGATGTCTACGACCGTCCGGTCTGGGGGCCGAACATGGCGCGCTATAGCCGACTGGCGCTGGACCTGATCGCGGGAACCGCCGATTTCCGGGTGCTGGACGCGGTGCAACTTGTCAAGCACGCCTACGGCATCCGCACGCGGGCGGAAAAGCGGGCACTGGGGTCGGTGCTCGTTTATCTTTATGCCGAACCCGCGACATGGGCCTCGGGCAAGCCGGTCGATGCCAAACGTCGCGCGGCACACCGAGCCGAAATTGCGCGCTTTGCCAGGGCGGTGGCGGGCGACGAGGTGGTGTTCGTGGCCCTGCGCTGGGGTGATCTGTTGCGGCAATGGGCGGCGGTGCCAGAGCTTGCCGCGCATGTGGCGGCCCTGCGCACGCGGTTTGGCGATCTGGGCTAGGGTGTGGACGGCCGGATCAGCCTTGCGGCTTGGCCGCGCTGACCTTTTCGGGATAGATGAAGCCATAGACCGGACGGGCGCTGCCCCTTACGCCGGGGGTGGCTTCGACCTGAACCTTTGACCAGTCACCCTTTTCCGACACGTCCACCACCGGCATCTTCAACGAGATCTGGTTGCGGTGCCAATTGGCATGGTCGATCAGCACAACGCGGTCGGACACCACCTGCGACACCACCGCGACATGGCCCAGACGGCTGCCACCGGACGGGGCAAACACCACGACCGCACCGGGTTCGGGGTCATGCCCACGGTCATAGACGCCCTTGGCGGCGTTCCACCAGGTGCCGGCATTGCCGCGCAACTCTACGCCCGAGGCGGTGCGCGCAAACGGCACACACCAGACGCGGGCCCCTTTCGCCTGCTTTTGCTTGGCCTCGGCAATCGCCTTGGCCTGCAATGCCGGGTTGATTGCGGTCTGCGGCGCGGGCGCGTTCATGCTCGACTTGGTGATGGCATCGCCACAAGCGCCCAGCATCAGCAAGCTGGAACACAAAAGTGCTAGGCGGCCTGTATGGGCAAGCCGGCGGGTCTGGCGATGGGGCATGGGTGCTATCAGGTCCAAACGGAAAGGTTGTGGACTTGTAACGGATGTTTCTGCTGGTGAAAGACTGTGTGATCGCCAAGGGCCAAAGGTGGCGAAAACGCGCCGACCACGGGGCGGCTCTCGGCAGCGGCTGGGCGGGTCCACCAACAAAAAGACCGCACCTTTGCGGGTGCGGTCCTGCTTAGTCACGTTCAGGCCGACAGGATCACTCGTCCTGAGCCGCGCCGCCCAGATCGTCGAACAACTCGGCAATCTCGAAATCGGCGGCGGCTTCGGCTTCTGCCGCCAGTTCCTTGATCGACTTGCCCGAGGCCTGCAACTCGGCCTCTTCCACCGAACGTGCGACGTTCAGGTTGATGCGCACGGTCACTTCGGGGTGCAGGATGACCGACACCGAATGGATGCCAAGATCCTTGATCGGCTTGTCCAGCACGACCTGACCGCGATGCACGGTAAAGCCGCCTTCGGTGGCCACTTCGGCGGCGTCACGGGTGGTGACAGAGCCGTAAAGCGCGCCCGAATCAGAGGCCGAGCGGATGATGACAAAGGTCTGGCCGTCCAGCTTGGCGCCGACGGCTTCGGCTTCTTTCCGGGTCTCAAGGTTATGCACCTCAAGCTGGGCTTTCTTGGCCTCGAAGGACTTGATGTTGCCCTCGTTGGCGCGAAGCGCCTTGCCCTGCGGCAAAAGGAAGTTGCGGGCATAGCCGTCCTTGACGTTGACGACTTCGCCCATCTGGCCAAGCTTGGCCACGCGTTGCAGAAGGATCACTTGCATATCCGGGTGCTCCTTATTTCACGGCATAGGGCAGCAGGGCGAGGAAGCGGGCGCGCTTGATCGCGCGGGCCAGCTCACGCTGCTTGATGGCGGATACGGCGGTGATGCGCGACGGCACGATCTTGCCGCGTTCCGAGATATAGCGCTGCAGCAGACGGGTGTCTTTGTAGTCGATCGCCGGTGCATTGTCGCCCGAGAAGGGGCAAACCTTGCGGCGGCGGAAAAATGGTTTGTTCGCCATGGTTTATGGTCCTTTCCTGAGGCTGATGATCAACGACGCGGGCCGCGGTCGGCGCCACGATCGGCACCCCGGTCTGCCCCACGCTCGCCACCCCGGTCGCCGCCACCGAAGGCCGGCCGTTCACGACGTTCGCCGCCGCCAAAGCCGCCACGATCATCACGGTCGCCGCGCTCGTCGCGCTTTTGCATCTGGACCGACGGGCCTTCGCCATGCGCATCGACCTTGATGGTCAGCACGCGCATCACGTCATCATGCAGGCGCATCAGGCGTTCCATTTCCTGCACGGCGGCCGAGGGCGCATCCGATTTCAGAAAGGCGTAGTGGCCCTTGCGGTTCTTGTTGATCTTGTAGGCCATCGTCTTGACGCCCCAGTATTCGGATTCGACGACCTTGCCGCCGTTGTCCGTCAATACTGCGGTGAAATGCTCGACAAGGCCTTCAGCTTGCGTGTTGGAAAGATCCTGACGCGCAATAAAGACATGCTCATACAAAGGCATGTATCGTCCTTTTCGTCTCGGGCGGCTTCAAAGACCAGCGGCATTTGGCCTTTCCGCGGCCGGGTCACGAGAGGCATCGCCATTAAAAGGGATGCGGAAAGGATGCGGCGTTATACACAGTGCGCGCGCAGATGCAAGGCGGCACATCCAGGTGGAACCTCTGTTCGCAGGTGAACACAAGCTGTTCGCGGGCCGTTACTTGTGCGTGGCGGCCCAGACAATCAGATATCCGTCAGTTCAAAGGGCCATGGTGGCCCCGACAGCCGGAGAGATTGATGACCCGTTTTGCCCCCCTTGCCCTGATCGCGGCCCTTGCCGCTGCCCCCGCCCTTGCGGCACCCGAGAAATACACGCTCGACAGCAGCCACAGCCAGATCGTGTTCACCTACAACCACCTTGGCTATTCCACCGGCTATGGCATGTTTTCCGGCTTTGCCGGCGAAATCGCCTTCGATCAGGCCGATCCGGCGGCATCGTCGGTAACGGTGTCGTTTCCGGTCAAATCCATGCTGACCGGCTGGCAGGAACGCTTTGACCACTTCATGTCGGCCGATTTCTTTGGCGCCACGGATGACGAGATGGTCACCTTCACCTCGACCGCCATCGAAGTGACCGGCGAAAAGACTGCCAAGATCACCGGCGATCTGACGCTGAACGATGTCACGAAATCGGTGGTGCTGGATGCTGTGCTGAACCAGGTCGGCGATCACCCGATGGCGAACAAACCATGGGCCGGGTTCAACGCAACCACAACGCTGCTACGGTCGGATTACAACCTTGGCCAGTTCGCACCCTTCGTGTCGGACGAGGTGCAGGTGCAGATTTCGGTCGAGGCGATGAAGGCCGAATAATTTCTCGGCACGAAAGCAAAGGCCGCCAGAACGCTCTGGCGGCCTTTTGTTCTACCGGATTTGGGTGGCGGTCAGGGCAATGTTGACATCGACGCCAAAGCCGACCGAGCTTTCATCCTCGTAGCTGGCCCCCATCCCGAAATCGCGCCGGTCAAGGCGGGTGCTGCCGGTCATGCTGGCGGTGTCACCGTTCAGGATCAGGGTGAAGGGCAGGGTCACCGGTTGCGAAGCGCCGCGCAGCGACAAGGTGCCCTTGGCCTCATACCCGATTGCCGCAGGGGTGATCTCGGCGGCAAAGATCGCCTGAGGAAATTGCGCCGTGTCAAAGAAATCGGCACTTTTGGCCTGCTGGGTGACTGACCCCAGCGTCAGTGATCCGGTGTCGATGCTGACGGTGACCGCGCCGGTGCCACGGACCGGGTCAAAGTGGATGTCGGCGGTCCAATTGGCAAACTGGCCGGACACCGCTTGCCCCATCTGCTGCACGCCAAAGCCCAGCGTGCCTTCGGTCACCTGCCAGTTCCCGGCGGTTTGCGGTGCGGCCAGGGGGGCGGGCGGGGCAACGGTCTCGCTGCGCGGCACGGCGACCACGGCCGCACCAAGCCCGAAAAGCGCCAGCGCCGACAGCGCAGGCAGAACGCTGGCACGCGGCCAAACCACGCGGTCGGGCGCGGGTGTGCCGCGCCACATCCGCAACAGGGTGGCATCGCGATCCACAAAGTGGTGCTTGAGCGCACCTGCAATATGCAGCACGACAGAAGCGACCAACAGCTTGGTAAACACCCAATGCAGGCTGCCTGCGGTTGCGGCAACAGCTTCGGATTGCGGCACGAAGGGCAGGGTCTGGCCAAACGGCCACAGGATCGGCGCAAAGCCGGTGACCGCGGCATGATGCACCCAGCCGGTCAGCGGCACGGCGACAAGGCTGACATACAACATCCAGTGCACCAGACGCGCCAGCCCCAACTCGGCTTTGCGGTCGGGGTGCAGGGGCGCGGGGTGGGTCTCGAACAGCGTCCACAGGATGCGGCCAAGTGCTACGAAAAACACCGCAACGCCCAGCGTCTTGTGCACCGAAAACACCTGCGCTTTCAGGGCAAGCGCCTGCGCCGTATCATAGGGCAGCCGGTTGGCGATGGCACCCAGCGGGATATTGGCAAGGATCAGCGCAGCGGTGGTCCAATGGAACAGCCGGCTGACCCGGCCATAGCTTTGTGCGGTGTTGCGACGGGACATCGGACCTCTCGGGCTTTGGGGACATTTGGCGAACAAGATAGCGGCCGGGGGCGGCGACCGGCAGGCATGGCGGCGCACAGCGGCTGTGCAAGCCGGGCCTTTGGCTGCAAAGCGTCGCGGCTGGCAAAGATTGCACATGGCCCGGGGCCGCGCTATGCCGGTTTCATGACGGAACGGAGACAGATCAGATGAGCCGCGCATTCGTATTTCCGGGCCAGGGCGCCCAGACCATTGGCATGGGCCGTGCCCTGGCAACCGCCTATCCGGCCGCCAAGGCGGTGTTCGACGAGGTGGACGAGGCTTTGGGCGAACCTCTGTCGGCGCTGATCTGGGACGGGGCCATTGCCGATCTGACCCTGACGCAGAACGCCCAACCGGCGCTGATGGCGACCTCGATCGCCGCGTTGCGGGCGATGGAGGCCGAAGGCTTTGGCATCGACCATGCCAGTTTTGTCGCCGGGCATTCGCTGGGCGAATATTCGGCGCTGTGTGCGGCGGGGGCGCTGACGCTGTCCGACACCGCGCGGCTGCTGCGCATCCGGGGTCAGGCGATGCAAGAGGCGGTGCCGGTGGGTGTGGGCGCCATGGCGGCGATCCTGGGCCTCGACCTTGACACGGTGGCCGAACTGGCGGCCGAGGCGGCCGAGGATGAGGTCTGTCAGGCCGCCAATGACAACGACCCGGCGCAGGTGGTGATTTCCGGTCACAAGACGGCGGTGGAGCGGGCGATGGCGCTGTGCAAGGCGCACGGTGCCAAACGGGCACTTGCCCTGCCGGTCAGCGCGCCGTTTCACTGCGCGCTGATGGCCCCGGCAGCAGCGGTGATGGCCGAGGCCTTGGCGGCGGTGGTGATCTCGAAACCGGTCTGTCCGGTGGTGGTGAACGTCCGCGCCGAAGCGGTGGAGGAACCCGACCGCTTTCGCGACCTTCTGGTGGCGCAGGTCACCGGTGCGGTGCGCTGGCGCGAATCCGTACTGTGGCTGGAGCGGGCCGGGGTCACCGAGTATTGGGAGATCGGGGCCGGCAAGGCGCTGTCGGGCATGATCAAGCGCATCGTGTCGGACAGCGCGACGCGGGCCATCGGCACGCCCGAGGATGTGGCGGCGCTGAAAGGCTGACCGCAGACCCGGGGACACGCCCGGGGGCTGTCTGCCCCCGGACCCCCGAGGGTATTTGGACCAAGAGGAAATCCAGTCCGGGGAGGACGTTGCGATGTTTGATTTGACGGGGAAATGCGCGCTGGTGACCGGGGCGTCGGGTGGGATTGGTGCAGTTATCGCGCGCAGTCTGCATCAGGCGGGGGCCACCGTCGGGTTGTCGGGCACGCGGGTGGAGCCGCTGGAGGCCCTGGCCGCCGAGTTGGGCGGGCGGGCGCATGTGCTGGCGTGCGATCTGTCGGATATGACTGCGGTGGAGGCGTTGGTCAAACGCGGGACCGAGGCGATGGGGGCGGTCGATGTGCTGGTCAACAATGCCGGGATCACCCGCGACGGGCTGATGATGCGGATGTCGGATGACGATTGGCAGGCGGTGATCGACGTCAATCTGACGACGACCTTCCGGCTGTGCCGTGCTGCCGTGCGCGGCATGATGAAGGCGCGCTGGGGCCGGATCGTCAACATCTCGTCGGTGGTGGGGGCGATCGGTAATGCGGGCCAGGTGAATTATGCCGCATCCAAGGCCGGAATGGTGGGGCTGTCGAAATCGCTTGCGGCAGAGGTGGCAAGCCGGGGGATTACCGTGAACTGCGTGGCCCCGGGCTTTGTGGAAACCGCGATGACGGCAAAACTGACCGAGGCGCAACGCAGCGCGCTGTTGGCGACGGTGCCTGCCGGGCGGATGGGCACGCCTGCGGAAATTGCGGCCGCTGTCCTGTATCTGGCCAGCCCCGAGGCGGCCTATGTGACGGGGGCCACCTTGCATGTGAATGGCGGGATGGCCATGCTGTAGGACCGGTCTGCTCGCGGACCCGTGAAAGCGTTTGCGTAAGGCGGCGGCCCTTGCTATAGGCGCGCTGGAAATCGCCGGGTCAGCCGGTGTCGTCGAGGCAATCGGCGGAGTGGCCCTCCAAAGGGGCGTGAGGCATGAGACGGGATTTTTCCCGCTGGACAAATGAGGAAGTGACATGAGCGACATCGCAGACCGCGTGAAGAAGATCGTCGTCGAGCATCTGGGCGTCGAAGAAGACAAGGTGACCGAGACCGCCTCGTTCATCGACGATCTGGGCGCGGATTCGCTCGACACCGTCGAACTGGTCATGGCGTTTGAAGAAGAGTTCGGGATCGAGATACCGGATGATGCGGCCGAAACCATCCAGACCTTTGGCGATGCGGTGAAGTTCATCACCGAAGCGGCCTGAGGTCATTTCTTTTGCAAGGCGGAAGGGCACTCTGAAAAGGGTGCCTTTTTTCTTGCTTGAGGGCAGAGCGAGCACCGGCGCGGTTGCTGGTGGTGCAAAGGTAAAGAAATGGCCCCGTGTCCGCTGGACCGGGCCTTATGTCTGGATGGTGATGACGTGTCTGGACGGTGGTGACGGGTCAGAACGGGATTTCGTCGTCGATATCCGACCGGCCGCCACCCGAGGGCGCGCGGTCGCCGCCGCGCGAAGATCCGCCACCCGACGGGCCACCTGCACCGCTGCCATAGTCATCATGTCCGACGCGGTCGTCGTTGCCCATGCTCCCGCCGCCGCCGCCTTCGCCGCGTCCGCCAAGCAGCGTCATGTTGCCGGAATAGGGGCGCAGCACCACTTCGGTACTGTAGCGGTCGGCACCCGACTGATCCTGCCATTTGCGGGTTTCAAGCTGGCCCTCGATATAGACCGTGCTGCCCTTGCGCAGGTATTGTTCGGCCACCTTGCCCAAGGCTTCGTTGAAGATCGCCACGGAATGCCATTCGGTGCGCTCCTTGCGCTCCCCGGTCTGTTTGTCGCGCCATGTCTCGCTGGTGGCGATGCGCAGGTTCACCACCTTGCCGCCATTGGGAAAACTGCGCACCTCGGGATCGCGGCCCAGATTGCCGATGAGAATGACCTTGTTGACCGACCCTGCCATGCAACCCTCCGCTGGTTGGTGGTCCCGCCGGGAATGGCGGGCACCGCTGCCGGCAGCTTCGCCGGTCTTGGTTAAGAAATCCTTGTCCCATGTATTGGGCTTCGCCGAGTCCTACAGGTTGGCCAAGCCCGGCGCAAGACAGCGGGGGTTTGGCCGGCCCGGCGGCCACCGGCGGAAATCCGCCAAAGGCGGATGCGGCCAAGCAGGGTCTGGATCGTGGAGGAATATTCCGTATAGTCGCGGCGTCGGATGGTAATGGATTATGCCGTATGAAAATTCTTCCTGCTGTGGTGATCCTGTCCTTGGGCCTTGGTGTGGCACCAGCGGTGTTGGCCGAAGGATTGCAGCTTTCCGGGTCGACCAAGGGACGGGCGGCGCTGTTCAACTCGCAGAAGAAATTGCTCGATGGCCGGCTGTCAAAGCAATATGAAGCGTCGGTTCGGCTGACGCCCAGGGGCAAGGCATCTGCGGGCGACGCCGAGACATCGGCGCCGCGCTATGCCGGACGCTACAAGGGCGAATATCTGGGGGTGGCCAAGGCCGTGGCGACCAAACATGGTATCCCCGAGGATATCTTCCTGCGGCTGGTGCAGCAGGAATCGGGGTGGAACCCGTCGGCGGTGTCGCACAAAGGGGCCACGGGTCTGGCGCAACTGATGCCGGGCACGGCACGCAAGCTGGGGGTTGATATCAACGATCCGCGGCAGAACCTTGAGGGCGGCGCGCGCTATCTGCGGATGATGTATGACAAGTTCGGCAGCTGGCGGCTGGCGCTTGCGGCCTATAACGCCGGGCCCGGGGCGGTGGAGCAGCACAACGGCATTCCGCCCTATGCCGAGACCAAGAATTACGTGAAGGCGATTCTGGGCTGATCCCGGCCCGGGGGCCAAACCCGCACCGCCACGCTGTCGGCACAAGGTGTGGCGGCGTTCAGGCATTCGCATGCCCAGGGCTCAGCGGCTTGGGTCGCCCTTAGCTGCGTCGGGGATATCGGAAATGCTGTCACAGGGTCTTTTCGGCACCGGCCGCTTGCGCTAGGGCTGTGCCTCATGGAACTGGTGGTGGAAAATCTGGCCGTCGCGCGGGGCGGGCTGACGGTGCTGGAAGGCGTCAGCTTTCGGCTGGCTGCGGGCGGGGCGTTGATCCTGCGCGGGCCGAACGGCATCGGCAAGACCACGCTGTTGCGCACACTGGCCGGCTTGCAGCCCGAGGTTGCAGGCAGCATCAGCGCACCTCCGGAAAGCCTGACCTACGGCGCCCATGCCGACGGGCTGAAAGCCGTGCTGACGGTCGAGGAAAATCTGGCGTTCTGGGCGGCGATCCACGGGGTGGGTGGCGTCAAGGATGCGATGGCGCAGATGAACCTGACCGATCTGCGCGGGCGGAGGGCGGCAAACCTGTCGGCGGGGCAGAAGCGCCGTCTGGGGCTTGCCCGGCTCTTGGTCACCGGCCGACCCGTCTGGCTGCTGGACGAGCCGACGGTGTCGCTTGACGTGGCCTCGGTCGCGCTGTTCGGTGCGGTGGTGCGGGCGCATCTGGCCGGCGGCGGCATGGCGCTGATTGCCACCCATATCGACATGGGGCTGGCCGAGGCGCGGGTGCTGGATCTTGCCCCCTTCAAGGCGAAAACCCCGATGTCAGCCGGGGCCAGCGGCTTTGACGAGGCCTTTGCATGATCGCGCTCTTGATCCGCGACCTGCGGCTTGCCTTTCGTGCGGGCGGGGGCTTTGGCCTTGGGCTGGCGTTTTTTCTGCTGGTGGCGGTGCTGGTGCCCCTGGGCGTCGGGCCGGACAGCAGCGTGTTGGCCAAGATCGCGCCGGGTATCCTGTGGGTCGGCGCGCTGCTGGCCTGCCTGTTGTCGCTGGACCGGATCTTTGCGCTGGATTTCGAGGATGGCTCACTGGACCTGCTGGCCACCTCACCGATCCCGCTGGAAGGGGTGGTGGCGATCAAGGCGCTGGCGCATTGGCTGGTGACGGGGTTGCCGCTGACTTTGGCCGCGCCCGTGCTGGCGGTTCTGCTCAACCTGCCCGCGCCGGGCTATCTGTGGCTGGTGGCCAGCCTTGCGGCGGGTACGCCGGCGCTGTCGGTGATCGGGGCGTTTGGCGCGGCGCTGACGGTGGGGATCAAGCGGGGCGGGTTGCTCTTGTCGCTGCTGGTGCTGCCGCTATATGTGCCGACATTGATTTTCGGGGCCGAGGTGGTAAAACGCGGGGCTTTGGGAATGGAGGTCGGCGTGCCGCTGCTTTTGCTGTCGGGGATCACGGCGGGGGCGGTGGCGCTGTTGCCCTTTGCTGCGGCTGCGGCAATCCGCGTCAATCTGCGCTAAGGCTGACGTGTTAGTGAATTGAGACCATAACCCTGAAAGGCTAAGCCAAACCCATGTCACTCTGGGAATATGCCAATCCGAAGAAGTTCATGCAGACCTCGTCCTGGGCCTTGCCTTGGGTCGCGGGTCTTTCCGTGCTGGCTTTGGCTGGGGGGCTGATCTGGGGGTTCTTCTTCACCCCGGATGATTACAAGCAAGGCTCGACCGTCAAGATCATCTACCTGCATGTGCCTTCGGCCATGATGGCGATCAATGCCTGGGTGATGATGCTGGTGGCGTCTCTGATCTGGCTGGTGCGCCGCCATCACGTCAGCGCGCTGGCCGCCAAGGCCGCCGGGCCGATTGGCCTGACCTTTACCGCGATTGCGCTGGTCACGGGCATGCTGTGGGGCCAGCCGATGTGGGGCACCTGGTGGGCCTGGGATCCGCGGCTGACCAGTTTCCTGATCCTGGGGCTGTTCTATCTGGGCTACATGGCGCTGTGGCAGGCGGTGGAAGACCCCGATACCGCGGCCGACCTGACCTCGGTCTTGTGCATGGTGGGGTCGGTGTTTGCGCTTTTGTCGCGCTATGCGGTGAACTTCTGGAACCAGGGGCTGCATCAGGGCGCATCCTTGTCGATGGACAAGGAAGAAAACGTGTCCGATGTCTATTGGTTCCCGCTTCTGGTCTGCATCAGCGGCTTTGTCTTGCTGTTCGTGGCCTTGGTGCTGATGCGCACCCGCACCGAGATAAGGGCGCGGCGGCTTTCGGCGCTGCTCGCGCGGGAGCGTCTGGCATGATGCCCGAGTTGGGGAAATATGCGGGTGCCGTGCTGTCGTCCTATGCGGCGTCGCTGGCGCTTCTGGTGCTTGTGGTGGCGGTGTCGGTCTGGCGCGGGCGCAAGATCAAGCAGCAATTGGCCGAGGTCGAGGCCCGGCAGGGGAAAGACAATGGCTAGATGGCTGATGATCCTGCCGCCGGTGATCTTTGCCGGGTTGGCGGCGGCGTTTTATGTCGGCATGTCCCAGCAAAACCCCAATGACATGCCGACCGCGTTTCAGGACCGTGGCGCGCCGGTGGTGCCAACCTCGGGCCTTGCGGGGGTGCCGCTTCTGACCGACGCCGATCTGCGCACGGGGCAGGTGACGGTGCTGAACTTCTGGGCGACATGGTGCCCACCCTGCCGGGCCGAACACCCGGTGCTGAAGGACATGCAGGCGCAGGGAATTCGGGTGGCGGGCATCAACATCATGGATGATGATGGCAAAGCCGCCGCCTATCTGGCCGAGGAAGGCAACCCGTTCTTCGCGCTTGCCACCGACCCGCAAGGCCGCAACCGGGTGGAATGGGGCGTCACCGCCCCGCCCGAGACCTTTATCATCCGGGGAGACGGCACCGTAGCCTTCCGGTTCATCGGACCACTGATCGGTTCAGATTATGAAAACCGTTTCAAACCTGCCTTGGCCGAGGCTTTGGCGGCTGCCAACGGCTAAGCAGTCACAAAAAGACCCGACGCATCGCGCCGGGTCTGCAATAGGGCACTTCGCTTCAGGCGCGCTTGCGACGCAGCAGGCCAAGACCGAAGAGACCGGCGGCCAGCAAGCCAAAGCCGGCTGGAAGCGGAACCGCCGAAGGATTGTCTGGGACCACGTTCGACGTATTGGTGAACCTGAAGCTCAGGTCGTTGAACACGAACGGCCCGTTCAACAGATCCTCAAAGCTGACCAGAGTGGTTCCTGGCGTCAAGTAATCGGCCTGAACCCTGGCATGAGCCTCGTCGTCGGGATTGCGGCTCGCAGGACCCGTGAAGAAGTTATTGCCGGTGTTCGTCACGAACAGGCGGAACAGCAGTTCCGTACCGGCTGTAAAGCTTCCGAGGTTTGCGGTCGAGCCCACGACCGAGGCCTGGTTGTTGAAAATGAACAGGTCGTCGGTGAAATCCGTATTGCCATTGTCGAGGTAAAGCAGGTTGGTGTAGGCTGCGGTGTTTCCTTCATACTTTGCGACAACCTCTCCTCCAGTGGCGATCACCTTGAGACCTTCCGTTCCGGAAGCGGCAATCGGCACGGCGGAAGCGGCACCTGCCGTGAAAAAAAGAAAAGCTACAGTACTCACGATGCGCATCAATCGACCCCTGTGAAAAAGATTTACTGGGCGGACGGTAGACGAGAAAGCGATTCGAAGAAAGACAAAGCTTTATGAAAACAAAATATGGCTTTCCCGACAGCCCGCCCTCTTGAAGCCGAACCGATCGAGATCAAGGTTTTAACCTTTCGGTCCCAGGGGCTTGCCGGACCCTGAATCTTTGCAGGACCGGGCAACAAAATTGGTCCCCGGCGTAGGTGCCGGGGACCGTGATATGTGTCAGCCTTATCCGAACAGCGCGTTGTCGTTGCGCTTGACCGCCACGATCGACGAGCGCGGCAAGCTGTCGGCCGAGGGGAAGCCCTTGCCCGGGGTGCCGCTTCTGATCGATGACGATCTGCGCAGCGGGCAGGTGACTGTGCTGAACCTATGGGCGACATGGTGCCCGCGCTGCCGGGCCGAGCATCCGGTGTTGAAGGACATGCGGGCGCAGGGCATTCGGGTGGCGGGCATCAACATCATGGATGATGATGCCAAAGCCGCCGCCTATCTGGCCGAAGAGGGCAACCCGTTCTTCGCGCTTGCCACCGACCCGCAAGGCCGCAACCGGGTGGAATGGGGCGTCACCGCGCCGCCCGAGACCTTCATCATTCGCGGCGATGGCACCGTGGCGTTTCGGTTCATCGGGCCACTGATCGGCAGCGATTACGAAAACCGCTTCAAGCCGGCCCTTTGCGCAGGCCCTGGCCGCCGCCAAGGATTGATTGGCCTAGGTTCAGACCATCAGCATCGTTCCCAAAAGCAGCAATACCGCCATTTCGCCCCAGGGCAGCGACGGAAACGGGGCCGCCTTTGCAAGGCTGGCCTGTGGGGCGAGCGAGGGAAAGCGGTTGGGCATCTGTCTGGCCTTTCGGTATCACTGACCGTAAGCCTGCCACACCGACATGAACATGAACTTAACAAGAACAAAAAGGCCCGAAACCTGCGCTTCGGGCCTTTGCATTCATGTTTCGCCGGACAAGCGTATCGTCAGGCGCGGGCCAGATCGCGCAGCACATAGTGCAGCACACCGCCGTGTTCGACGTATTCAACCTCGATCTCGGTGTCGATCCGGCACTTGATCTGGATGGTCTTCTCGCGGCCATCGGCATAGGTGATCGTGCAGGGCACAAGGCTGAGCGGTTTCAGATCGCCATCAAGGCCGTGGATGCTGACCACCTCGTCGCCGGTCAGACCCAGCGACTTGCGGGTCATGCCGTCGGTGAACTCGAACGGGATCACGCCCATGCCGACAAGGTTCGAGCGGTGGATGCGTTCAAACGATTCCGCGATCACTGCCTTGACGCCCAGCAGTGCCGTGCCCTTGGCCGCCCAGTCGCGGCTGGAGCCTGCGCCGTATTCGATGCCGCCAAAGATCACCAGCGGGATGCCGGCCTCCTGATAGGCCATCGAGGCATCATAGATGCTGGTCTGCGCGCCATCGGGGCCCTTGGTATAGCCGCCTTCAACCCCGTCAAGCATTTCGTTCTTGATGCGGATGTTGGCGAATGTGCCGCGCATCATCACTTCATGGTTGCCCCGACGCGAGCCATACGAGTTGAACTCGGACACCGGAACTTGACGTTCTGTCAGATACTTGCCAGCCGGAGTTGAGGCTTTGAACGAACCTGCCGGGCTAATGTGGTCGGTGGTGATCATGTCGCCCAACAGCGCCAGCACCCGCGCGCCGTCGATGTTGGAAATCACCCCCGGCATCTTTGACATGCCTGTGAAATAGGGCGGGTTCTGGATGTAGGTGCTGGTCGCGGGCCAGTCGTAGGTCTCGGAATCCGTGACCTTCACCGCCTGCCACTTCTCGTCGCCCTTGAACACATCAGCGTATTTCTTCTGGAACGCCTCACGCGTGACCACCGTATGCACGATGTCGGCGATTTCGGCGTTGGTGGGCCAGATATCCTTCAGATACACCGGCTTGCCGTCCGTTGCCGTGCCCAGCGGTTCGGTGATCAGGTCGATGTTCATGTCTCCGGCCAGAGCATAGGCCACCACCAGCGGCGGCGAGGCCAGATAGTTGGCGCGCACGTCGGGCGAGATCCGGCCTTCGAAGTTGCGGTTGCCCGACAGGACGGCAGTGGCGACCAGATCGCCATCGCTGATCGCCTTCGAGATTTCCGGCTGCAACGGGCCCGAATTGCCGATGCAGGTGGCGCAGCCATAGCCGACAAGGTTGAAGCCGATGGCGTCAAGATCGTCCTGCAAGCCAGCGGCGTTCAGGTATTCGCTGACAACCTGACTGCCGGGGGCAAGCGAGGTTTTCACCCACGGCTTGCGGGTCAGACCCAAGGCGCGGGCCTTGCGCGCCACCAATCCGGCGCCGATCAGGACATAAGGGTTCGAGGTATTGGTGCAGGACGTGATCGAGGCAATCACCACCGATCCGTCGCGCAAGCTGTAGTCCTGCCCTTCGACCCTTGCGGTCGACAGGCCATCGGTATTGCCCGGAAGCACTGCCGGGGCAGGGTGGCCGCCTTCGGCCACCATCTCGGCCTTTTCCAGTTGCGGCACTTCGGGGGCCTTGCGGATGCCGCGGATGTAATCACCAAAGGCCTTGGCGGCGCGGGTCAACGGCAGGTAATCTTGCGGGCGTTTCGGGCCGGAAATCGCGGGCACGATCTCACCCATGTCCAGATGCAGGGTGCTGGTATAGATCGGATCGTAGCCTTCATCGCGCCACAGGCCGTTGGCTTTCGCATAAGCCTCGACCAAAGCGATGCGGCCCTCATCGCGACCGGTCATGTGCAGATAGCGCAGGGTCTCGGCGTCGATCGGGAAAAAGCCGCAGGTGGCGCCATATTCCGGCGCCATGTTGGCAATGGTGGCGCGGTCAGCCAGCGGCAGGTGATCCAGCCCTTCGCCGTAGAATTCGACAAACTTGCCGACCACGCCATGTTTGCGCAGCATCTGCACGACTTTCAGCACAAGGTCGGTGGCGGTGGTGCCTTCGCGCATCTGGCCGGTCAGCTTGAAGCCGACAACCTCGGGGATCAGCATCGACACCGGCTGGCCCAGCATCGCGGCCTCGGCCTCGATGCCGCCGACGCCCCAACCCAGCACGGCCAGACCGTTGACCATGGTGGTGTGGCTGTCGGTGCCCACAAGTGTATCGGGATAAGCGATCAGGGTGCCGTGCTGGTCGGTGTCGGTCCAGACGGTTTGCGCCAGATATTCAAGGTTGACCTGATGACAGATGCCGGTGCCGGGCGGAACCACGCGGAAATTGTCAAAGGCGTTCTGGCCCCATTTCAGGAACACATAACGTTCGATGTTGCGTTCATACTCGCGGTCGACATTGGCCTGAAACGCGCGTGGGGTGCCGAATTCGTCGATCATCACCGAATGGTCGATGACAAGGTCAACCGGGGTCAACGGGTTGATCTTTTGCGCATCACCGCCAAGGCCCTTGATGCCATCACGCATCGCGGCCAGATCGACCACCGCCGGAACCCCGGTGAAATCCTGCATCAGAACGCGCGCCGGACGATAGGCGATTTCGCGCGGGTTCTGGCCGCCTCGGGCCGCCCACAGGCCAAAGGCGCGGATGTCATCGACCGTGACTGTCTTGCCATCTTCAAACCGCAGCATGTTTTCCAGCACCACCTTCAGGGCAGCGGGCAGGCGCGAAAAATCGCCCAGACCCGCGGCCTGCGCGGCAGGGATGGAATAGAAGCTGACGGTCCGGCCGCCTGCGGTCAGGGTTTGCTTGGTTTTCTGGCTGTCGTGTCCGACGGTAACGGTCATTGGGCGCCTCTTGCTGGATGGCTGGATCGGTGGCTATGGGGCGGGGTCGGGTGCGTTGCACCGCAGAGTCGAAGGCCTTGTCGGAAGCGTTGTATGCAGTTGTATGCCAAAAATCCAGTCCCCTTTTGTGATGGTCCTGAAAACCTTGCCACAAGGTGCAGGGTGTTGGATATGACATTTGCCTCGCAAAACCTTGATTGGCAGCACGTGTTTGCGCTGTGTAGAAGCAATATGCGGATGAGGGGATACCAGACGTGACGATGCGACAAATGGTCAGCGCAGCCTGCGGCCTGTGGATCGGTCTGGCCGGTGCGGTTTTGGCGCAGACCCGGCCCGTGGTGGTCGAATTGTATACCTCGCAGGGCTGTTCGTCCTGTCCGCCGGCAGATGCCTTCATGGCGACGCTGGCGCAGCAGCCCGATGTGATCGCCCTGTCGCTGCATGTCGATTACTGGGATTACATCGGTTGGCGCGATACCTTTGCCCAGCCACAATACACCCAACGCCAGAAGGCCTATGCCAAGGCGGTTGGCAGCCGGATGATCTATACCCCGCAGATGATTGTCGCCGGCAATGACCGGATCGTCGGCAATGATCCGGCCGAGGTGGCGGCAAGCATCCGCCGCCATCAGGCCACCCCCAGTGCGGTGCGGCTGACCCTGACGCGCCATGGCGATACCCTGACCATCCGGGCCGAGGCCGACCCGCCGTTGACCGAAGCCGCACGGGTGCAATTGGTCCGCTATGTGCCGCAGGCCACGATCGAGATCGGGCGCGGTGAAAATCAGGGCCGCAATGTTACCTATACCAATATTGTCACCAGTTGGCAGGCGCTTGACGACTGGCCCGGCACCAGCCCGCTGGAGGTGCAGGCCGAGGTAAAGGGCGAAGATCCGGTGGTGGTGATCGTGCAATCGCAAGGTCCAGCCGAGGTTCTGGCGGCGGCGCAGCTGAAATAAGGCTCAGGGTTTCCAGCGACGGTGCACCCAAAGCCATTGTGCGGGGTGTTTGCGAATCAACGCTTCCAGATTGTCGTTCAGGGCCTGTGTCATCGCCTCGGGCGAGGCTTTGGCGATCGGCGCATCGACGGTGATTTGAAAGCTCAGACCATCGGGTTGGCGGATCGCATAGGTCGGGATCAACTCAGCCCCGTATTTCAGCGCCATGTCGGCGGCGGACAGGGCGGTCAACGCCTCTTGCCCGAAGAACAGGAGCTTGACGCCACTGCCGATGCGCTGATCGGGCAGGATGCCCAACATGCCGCCCGCGCGCAGATGGCGCAGCATCTGTGCCATGCCGTGGCGGCCCCGCTCAAACACCGGCTGGCCGATCATGCTGATGGCCCTGACGTAATGCGCGTTGAAATAGGGGTTCGACATCGGCCGATACAGCGCCCCCAACGGATAGCCGCGCGCGATCAGCGCGGCCCGCACCGCATCGTAGTTGCCGAAATGTCCGGTGGCCAGAATGACCGGCCGCCCGGCGGCATGGGCGGCTTCAAGTGCTGCCACGCCGGCGCCTGTCAGGGGCAGGCTGGTGGCGCGGGCAATGAACTCTGGCCCCGAATAGATCTCGATCAGGGTGCGGCCGATGTTGTCTGGCACGCGGTCCACCATGTCGTGGATCTGCGCGACGGGCAGATCGGGCAGGGTCAAGGCCAGATTGTCGCGAATCCGCTTGGGCCAGCCCGCCAGGGGCGCCACGATCCGCGCCACGACCCAACCGCACAGTGGCACGCGCCAGCGGTAGGGCAGGGCCAAAAGCAGCCACAGCGCCGTGCGGATGGTCCGGTCGGTCAGCCATTGCGACCATGTGCCGGTTGGGGTGGGGGATGACACGCTCATGCGTCCTGCGGCAGGCGGTTGGCTTGGGTTTCGCGGTGCCAGACATAAAGTCCTGCG
>JAFGXY010000046.1 GCA_016936395.1 Paracoccaceae bacterium
GATGAAGGCGGTGGACAAGTTCGAATACCGCCGCGGCTACAAGTTCTCGACCTATGCGACGTGGTGGATCCGTCAGGCGATCACCCGGTCGATTGCTGACCAGGCCCGCACGATCCGCATCCCGGTGCACATGATCGAGACGATCAACAAGCTGGTCCGCACCGGGCGGCAGATGCTGCATGAGATTGGTCGCGAACCGACGCCCGAGGAACTGGCCGAAAAGCTGCAGATGCCCTTGGAAAAGGTCCGCAAGGTGATGAAGATCGCCAAGGAACCGATTTCGCTGGAGACGCCCATCGGCGACGAGGAAGACAGCCAGCTTGGCGACTTCATCGAAGACAAGAACGCGATTTTGCCACTGGATTCGGCCATTCAGGAAAACCTGAAGGAAACCACGACCCGGGTTCTGGCCAGCCTGACCCCCCGCGAAGAACGCGTCCTGCGCATGCGTTTTGGCATCGGCATGAACACCGACCACACGCTGGAAGAAGTCGGCCAGCAGTTCAGCGTGACGCGTGAACGTATCCGCCAGATCGAGGCCAAGGCGCTGCGGAAGTTGAAACATCCGAGCCGGAGCAGGAAGTTGCGGAGTTTTCTGGATCAGTGACCTTAACCTCTATTCTGCGTGAAGATAAATCTTGATGAACGCTTTCTGGACTGATGTCTTCACTGCGCTTGGACTGGCGCTGACAGGTTTCGGCGCGTTCGTCGCTGCGCGTGCCGTAATTATGAAGAAGGAAGACGCGATTAAGGTCGGAATCACTAGAGTGGGGCATAGCAGCATGGAAAAGAACGTTGAACTTCCCATGGTTCAAAACCTGTTGGCGGCATCTGCGGGTGCGCAGAGAGGCCTGTGGCTGGTCGTAATCGGCACCACGCTGCAAATTATTCCTGTAATCGTGCGCTTGTTCGGCTCCAATTAACCGGCGTAAAGCGGGTTTCGCGCACGCATCCTTTTGCGATTGCAATGCCGGGGTGAAACCCTGAGTATGTAAGTCCGAAATCGGGATCACCCCGCCTTCTCCCGCAACCAATCCGCCAGATCGCCGTCCTCCATCATCCCTTGCGCGCAGCGGATGATGATCTGGCCGACCTCCTCGGTGTTCCACCCGACCCGCGCTCCGTTCAGCGCAAGCGTCGCGTTCATCGTGCGGAAGGACGTGCGTTTGTTGCCATCGTTGAAGCAGTGCCCCCGCGCCACGGCCACGGCATAGGCGGCGGCAAGGTCGAACACATCGGCCACCATGCCATAGGCAAGGCGGTTATCGACGCGGGCAAGCGCACCCTCAGGCGATTTGTCCCGCGCGCGCCCCGCCAATTCGCCGGGGTTCAGGACAGAAGCGTGCAGCGCCTCAACCAGTTCAGGCGAAAGAAGGACAAAGGTCATTTGTCGCGCAGGTAATCCAGCACGGGCTGCACCTCGGCACGGGTTGCCTCAATATGCGCCATCACCTCATCCAGCGTGGCCACACGTGTTTCAATCTGGTTCACCGCCTCATTCGGCACCAGATACCCCACGACGGCGGAGTTCTTCAGGATCGCCACAGGCTTGCCGCCCGAGCGTTCAAACACCTTATGGGGTTCGCGCAGTTCGGTCATGGTGGCGATATGCGGGGTCAGCAGGCGTGTCATGGTATGCATCCTTTGATGTGCATTGTAATATACATTTCACCGCCAAAATTGCAACCCCACCCATAACGGGCGCTTGTCGGCGCACGTTCCTTGCGGCAGAGTCGGCGGGATCATCCCTTGCCAGAGCGTTTGCCCATGCCGTCCTTCCTCTCGCGTCTGTTCGGCAAATCCGCCCCTGAGGCGCCAAAAACCGCAGAGCCGGTTACCCACAACGGCTTTCGCATCTTCCCCCAGCCAATGACGGACGGGGCGCAGTTTCGTATCGCGGCGCGGGTGGAAAAGGATGTGGATGGCGTCACCAAGACCCATCAGTTGATCCGCGCCGATACGCGGGCCACGCTGGATGAGGCGACCGAGGTCAGTATCTTCAAGGCCAAGCAGGCCATAGACCAGTTGGGCGACAGCCTTTTTGGTTGAGGTGTGGCTTCCACGAAGGCCGGTCGCGCAGCCCTGTTCCTGCCCAATCCACCCTGCGTCAGCACCCAACCGCACGTCGCACGCAGTTGTGTTGGCATTCCGCTTCATTTGCGGGTAGAACCGCTGTTAACAGGTGGCCAACAAAGCCCCGATAACAAGAGCAGGCGTTATGGAAACGGAAACCCTTGCGATGGCGCGAGAGATTGATTTCTCGGTCTTCGCCCTTTTTGCACGTGCAACGCTGACCGTGAAGGTCGTGATGCTGATGCTGATGGTCATGTCGTTCTGGTCATGGGCCACGATCGTGCAGAAGATCATCCTGTTCCGCGCGGCACGCAAAGAGGCGGCGGTGTTCGACCGCGCCTTCTGGTCCGGCGAACCCCTGGACGAGTTGTTCGAGAAGATCGGCCCGCAACCCGAGGGCGCCAGCGAAAAGGTCTTTGCCGCCGGCATGCTGGAATGGCGGCGCAGCCACCGGCAGGACGGCGCGCTGATCGCGGGCGCACAGGCACGGATCGACCGGGCGATGAACGTGGCGATTGCGCGCGAAAGCGAGCGGTTGAACAACGGGCTGTCGTTTCTGGCCACCACCGGCGCGACTGCGCCGTTCATCGGGCTGTTCGGCACGGTCTGGGGTATTAAGCACGCGTTTGAACAGATCGCCATCAGCCAGAACACCAATCTTGCCGTCGTGGCGCCCGGCATTGCCGAGGCGCTTTTGGCCACCGGCATCGGCCTTGTCGCGGCCATTCCAGCGGTGGTGTTCTACAACAAGCTGAACGCCGACAGTGAGCGCATCCTTGGCGGCTATGAAAGCTTTGCCGACGAGTTTGCCACCATCTTGTCGCGCCAGCTGGACGCCTGAGCCATGGGGGCCGGGGTTACTCAGAAATCGAACGGGGGTGGGCGCCGCCGCCGCCGCGGCAAGGCCGCCGCCATGGCCGAAATCAACGTCACGCCCTTTGTCGACGTGATGCTGGTGTTGCTGATCATCTTCATGGTCGCAGCCCCGTTGCTGACCGTCGGGGTGCCGGTGGAACTGCCCAAGACGGCCGCCAGTGCGCTTCCCACCGAACAGGAAGAGCCGCTGACCATCACCTTGACCGCTGATGGCCGCACGCTGATCCAGAACACCGATGTGGCGGTTGAGGAATTGATCCCGCGCCTGACGGCCATCGCCGCCGAGCGCACCAGCAACAAGGTTTTCCTGCGCGCCGACGGGGCCATTCCTTATGCGCGGGTGGCGCAGGTGATGGGGGCCCTGAATGCCGGCGGGTTCAACAATATCGGGCTGGTGACAGATACGGACGGGCCGTCGATGAACGGCAATGGCGGCTAAGGCACAGCGGTGATGGAGCGCGGCACCCTTATCTCGGGCATCGGCCATGGGGTCGCGATCCTTTGGGTGATCCTTGGCGATTGGCTGTTTGCGCCGCAAGATGCACCGCCGGTCGAGGTGGCCGAGGTGTCGCTGATTTCGTCGGCCGAGTTTGATGCGCTGGTGGCAGCAGCGCCGTCTACGCCCGAACCGGCGCCGACGCCTAAACCCCGGCCTGAACCCGAGCCCACGCCGCAGGTCGAGCCCCCCGCACCGGTGCAGCCCGACCTTCCCGAGCCGCAACCGACGCCAGAGCCAGAGCAAGAACCTTTGCCGGAAAACAACGGCGTGGCCGATGCCTTGCCGCTGCCGGTGGTTCCGGATCCGGTGCCCCCAGTCCCGTTGCCGCCATCCACCAGCCCACGCCCCAAACCCGCCCCAAGGGTGGCCCCCATTCCGGTCGATGCACCGGACCCTGCAACCGAGGTGGCCGAAGCCCCGGTCGAGGCGGTGACGCCCGACCCGGTGGAGCAGCCGCAGGTGGTCGAGCCGGAGCGCGCCGAGGCGCAGCCCGAAGAGGCTGGGACGGTTCTGGAAACCGAAGCCAACCGCGCCGAAGAGGTGGCCGCCGCCGGCGCGCTGCAAACCAGCCCGCGGCCCAAGGGTCGGCCAATCCGCCGCGCGCCGCCCGAAGACCCCGTGACCGATACCGCGGCAGCCCAACCTTCGGTCAACACCGATGCGGTTGCCGCAGCCCTTGCCGAGGCCATTGCCGAAGACAGCCCCACCGACAGCGGGGCCAGCGATGCCCAGCCCACCAATGCACCGCAAGGGCCGCCGATGACCGGCGGTGAAAAAGATGCGATGCGGGTGGCGGTGCAGCAATGCTGGAACGTCGGCAGCCTGTCCAGCGATGCGCTGTCGACGACGGTGGTGGTCTATGTTTCGGTTGCGCAAAACGGCGTGCCCGATGCAGCCTCGGTTCGTCTGTTGTCCTCGACCGGCGGCACCGAGGCGGGCGCGCGCGGCGCGTTCGAGGCCGCGCGCCGCGCGATCATCCGCTGCGGCGCCAAGGGCTTTCCGCTGCCGCCCGAGAAATATGACCAATGGCGCGAGATGGAATTGGTGTTCAATCCCGAAGGGATGCGGATGCGATGACCCGCCGTGCGCAAAGACTTGCCGAAATTGCGCGTTTGCGCATTTCCCCCTGAACCCGTCGATGGCAGCGCTATGCTGCCCGCACAAGACCGAGGAATCTGTAAGGCCATGAGCAAAGCGTATTTCCCCCTGTTTCGCCTGCTGGCGCTGGTCGCTTGCATGGCGCTTGGCCCGCTGGCCGCAAGCGCGCAAAACGGCCCGCTGCGGATTGAGATCATCGACGGGGTGATCGAACCCTTGCCGTTTGCGGTGCCCGATTTCGTGCCGGAGAACGCTGCTGCCGGGGATTATGCGGGCCAGATTGCCCGTGTCATCGCCTCGGACCTTACCGGCACCGGCCTGTTTCGCGAAATCCCGCGTGAGGCGCATATCGCCCGTGTGACCAGCTTTGACAGCACCATCGGCTATGAAGACTGGAAAGCCATCAACGCCCAGGCCGTGATCACCGGTGCTGTGCAGGTCTCGGGTGACCGGATCGTGGTCAAGTTCCGGCTGTTCGACGTGTTCTCGGGCCAGCAACTGGGCGAAGGCTTGCAGTTTGCCGGAACGCCGCAAAGCTGGCGACGGATGGCGCACAAGGTGGCCGATGCCGCCTATGCCCGCATCACCGGCGAGGGCGGCTATTTTGACAGCCGCGTGGTGTTTGTCAGCGAAAGCGGGCCGAAAAACCAGCGGCTGAAGCGGCTTGCGGTGATGGATTACGACGGCGCCAATGTGCAATATCTGACCGACAGCAGTTCCATCGTGCTGGGTCCGCGGTTTTCGCCCAGTGGTGACCGAATACTTTACACCAGCTATGCCACCGGCTTTCCGCGCATCACGCTGATGGATGTGGGGTCGCTGCGCACCCAGACGCTGGCCGAACAGGACGGCACCATGACCTTTGCGCCACGGTTTTCGCCCGATGGCAGGCGTGTGGTGTTCAGTCTGGAACGCGGCGGCAATTCGGATCTGTACATGCTTGACCTTGGCTCGGGCGGGCTGACGCAGTTGACCAATGCGCCCTCGATCGAGACTGCGCCCAGTTTCAGCCCCGATGGCAGCCAGATCGTGTTTGAATCTGACCGCTCGGGCACCCAGCAGTTGTATATCATGAGCGCGGGGGGCGGTGAGGGGCGTCGTATTTCCGCCGGGCAGGGCCGTTACGGCACGCCGGTCTGGTCGCCGCGCGGTGACCTGATCGCCTTTACCAAGCAGCACCAGGGCCGCTTTCACATCGGCGTGATGCGCACCGACGGCAGCGAAGAGCGGCTTCTGACCGCGTCTTTCCTTGATGAAGGTCCGACCTGGGCCCCCAATGGCCGTGTGCTGATGTTCACCCGCGAAACCAGCGGCGCGGGCGGTGCAGCGGCGCTGTATTCGGTCGATATATCGGGCCGCAACCTGCGCCAAATTCCGACCGACGGTCCGGCCTCCGATCCGGCATGGTCACCGCTGTTGCCGTGAAATGGGTGGCGGCCCCGATGTTCAGGCCGCGCCAAAGCTGCTAAGATCATGGCCAATCGAGCCAAGACCCAAAACAAGGAACGACACGCATGTCCCTTCTTCCCAAGGCCTTTCTTCTGGTCGCAGCCCTTGGGCTTGCGGCCTGCAACAACCCTGACCGTTTTGGCGCAGCTGGCGCCGGTGCGGGGGGCGCCGGCGGCGCCGGCAGCGGCTTTATCGACACCACCGGCTTGGGCGATCCGAATGATCCCACCTCGATCGCGCATTTCAACCAGCGGGTTGGCGACCGCGTGCTGTTCCCAGTTGATCAGCACACCTTGACCGCCGAAGGCCGAAGCACGCTGCAAGGCCAGGCGCAGTGGCTGAACACCAACACGTCCTATGCGGTGATCATCGAAGGCCATGCCGATGAGCAGGGCACCCGTGACTACAACCTGTCGCTGGGCTCGCGCCGTGCGGCGGCGGTGCAGAACTTCCTGATCAGCCAGGGCGTCTCGGCGGGCCGGATGCGCACCATCAGCTATGGCAAGGAGCGCCCGATCGAGGTCTGCTCGACCGAGGAGTGTTATTCCAAGAACCGCCGCGCCGTGACGGTGCTGTCGGTCGGCGCGGGGTCTTGATGCCATGCGCGCGCTGATTTTGGCGCTGATGCTGCTGGCCGGTTCGGCCGTGGCGCAGGATCGGGCGCAAACGCTGGCCGATATCCGGGCCGAGCTTGGCGTGCTGGCAGGCCAGTTCAACGCGCTGAAAGCCGAGCTGGTGCAGGGCGGCGGCTCGGCGGGCGGCATCGCAGGCGGCTCGGCGCTGGAGCGAATGGACGCGATGGAGGCCGCGTTGTCGCGCCTGACCTCGAAGGCCGAAGAGATTGAACTTCGGCTGAACCGGGTGGTCAGCGATGGCACCAACCGGATTGGCGATCTGGAGTTTCGTCTGTGTGAAGTGACCGAAGGGTGCGACGTTGCAGCCGTCGGCACCACTCCAACCTTGGGCGGCGACGTGGGTGGCGGGGCGGTTGCGCCGCAATCGCCCGATGCGGTCATCATTGAAGAGCGATCCGCGCCATCGCTTGGCGGCGCAGAGCTAGCAATCGGTGAACAAGCTGACTTTGACCGGGCCAAGGGGGTGCTCGGTCAAGGTGACTTTCGCACCGCTGCGGACCTCTTTGCGACCTTTGCCCAATCCTATCCTGGCTCGCCGCTGACCCAGGAGGCGCATTACAGTCGCGGTGAGGCGCTGTCGCAGGCGGGCGAGACCTCAAATGCGGCACGGGCCTATCTTGAGGCGTTTTCGGGCAATCCCGATGGGCCTTTTGCCCCCGATGCGCTGTTGAAACTGGGCGAGGCACTGGGCCAGTTGGGCCAGACGCCCGAGGCTTGCGTGACCCTGGCCGAGGTGGAAAAGCGTTATCCCGGCAGCATGGCCGCGACGCAGGCTGGTGTGGCGATGATGGGGTATCAGTGCCAGTGACGCCATGGCCGGGGACCGGAGAACCGGATGCCGACCTGTTGCAGGTGACCGGTGAGGCCTTCAGGATGGCGCGGTCCGAAGCGGCCGCGTCCTTGCCTGTGGGGGTGGCGGTGTCGGGCGGCGGCGATTCCATGGCGCTGTTGCATCTGCTGCACCGTGTGGCGCCGCAAGCCGGGTTTGTGCTGCATGCCGTAACGGTGGATCATGGTCTGCGACCCGAGTCTGCGGCAGAGGCAGCGGCGGTGGCTGCGTTTTGTGCCTCGCTGGGCGTGGCTCACGACACCCTGCGCTGGGGCGGGCCGGATGCCACCGGCAATCTGATGGATCAGGCCCGCCGCGCCCGGATGCGCCTTATGGCCGACTGGGCACGATCGCGCGGCATCGGCCACATTGCGCTTGGCCATACCGCCGATGATCAGGCCGAAAGCTTTCTGATCAACCTGTCGCGTGCTGCCGGCCTGGATGGGTTGGCGGGGATGCGTGCGGCCTGGACTCAAGACGGGGTCTGCTGGACCCGCCCGCTGCTGGGCCAGACCCGCGACGCGTTGCGTGCCTATCTGCGCCGCAATGGCGTGGAATGGGCCGAAGATCCCAGCAACGACAACGACCGCTTTACCCGCGTGCGGGCGCGCCGGGCGCTGAAGGCGCTGAGGCCGCTGGGGATTACCGTCGAGCGGTTGACCACCGTGATCCACAATCTGTCGATGGCACAGGAGGCGGTGACCGCGGCCACGGTGCAGGCGGCCGGAGCGATTGTCGAAAAATCGGGCACCCTGCATCTGCCGCGCGACGCCTTGACCTTGCAATCGCCCGAGATCCGGCGGCGACTGCTGATCGGCATGATCCGCTGGATGAACGGCAGCGATTATCCCCCGCGTGAGGCGCAAGTGCGCCATCTGGAGCAGGCGCTGCACGACAACCGCGATGCGACATTGGGCGGCGTGCGCTTTCGGGTGCAGGCGACGGCGATCAGCATCAGCCGAGAGCCGTGCGCGGTGATGGGCCCGGTGCCGCTGGGACAGGTTTGGGATCATCGCTGGCATGTGGCGGGGCCGGGCGATGGCACGGTGCGGGCGGTGGGAGCCGACGGGCTGCGGCAGGTGCCAGAGTGGCGAAAATCAGGGCTGTCGCGCGACGCAGCACTGGTTTGCCCGGCTGTCTGGCAGGGCGAAACCCTGCTTGCCGCACCATTATTGGCGTCTTGTCAAAATTATACTGCGACATTGACGGCGAGTTTCACCTTATTCCTGATATCGCATTGAACCCCGCGCGGTTCTGTCTATCTTAGCATACAAGATCGTTGCCCCATCAAGGGCCACGAACAATCGAGGAGACGCTCGTGGGTAACGCACGAAATATCGCATTCTGGGTCGTTCTGTTCTTCCTGATCCTTGCCCTGTTCAACCTGTTCAGCGGCAGCCAGACCACCATGTCGTCGCGTCAGATTTCCTATTCGGATTTCATCAGCCGGGTAGAGACGGGCAACGTCGCCTCGGCCGTGATTGACGGCGAAAAGGTTCTGGTGCGTGGCAAGGATGGCAACCAGTTCACCGCCATCATCCCGCAAGGCACCGATGTGACCGGGCAGTTGATCGCCAATGGCGTGGAAGTGCGTGCCGAGGCACAGGAACAATCGGGCTTTCTGAGCATGATCTCGCTCTGGCTGCCGTTCCTTGTGCTGATCGGCATCTGGATTTTCTTCATGAACCGGATGCAAGGCGGCGGCAAAGGCGGGGCGATGGGCTTTGGCAAATCGCGCGCCAAACTGCTGACCGAAAAGCAGGGCCGCGTCACCTTCGATGATGTTGCCGGTATCGATGAGGCCAAGGAAGAGCTGGAAGAAATCGTCGAATTCTTGCGCAATCCGCAAAAGTTCAGCCGTCTGGGTGGCAAGATCCCGAAAGGCGCCTTGCTGGTCGGCCCGCCCGGCACCGGTAAAACCCTTCTGGCCCGTGCCATCGCGGGCGAGGCGGGCGTGCCGTTCTTTACCATATCGGGCTCGGATTTTGTCGAAATGTTCGTGGGCGTCGGTGCATCCCGGGTGCGCGACATGTTCGAACAGGCCAAGAAGAACGCCCCCTGCATCGTGTTCATCGACGAGATTGACGCGGTTGGCCGGGCGCGTGGCGTCGGCATGGGCGGCGGCAACGATGAACGCGAACAGACCCTGAACCAGCTTCTGGTTGAAATGGACGGGTTTGAGGCCAATGAAGGCGTCATCATCGTCGCGGCCACCAACCGCAAGGACGTGCTGGACCCTGCGCTGCTGCGCCCGGGCCGGTTTGACCGCCAGATCCACGTGCCGAACCCCGACATCAAGGGCCGCGAAAAGATCCTTGGCGTGCACGCCCGCAAGGTGCCGTTGGGCCCCGATGTGGACCTGCGCACCATTGCGCGCGGAACCCCCGGTTTTTCCGGTGCCGATCTGATGAACCTTGTCAACGAAGCCGCCCTGATGGCCGCCCGCATTGGCCGTCGCTTTGTGGCGATGGATGACTTTGAAAACGCCAAGGACAAGGTGATGATGGGGGCCGAGCGTCGGTCTATGGTTCTGACCCAGGACCAGAAGGAAATGACCGCCTATCACGAAGCCGGCCACGCCATTGTGGGTATGACCCTGCCGAAATGTGACCCGGTTTACAAGGCGACGATCATACCGCGCGGCGGTGCGCTTGGCATGGTGATGAGCCTGCCGGAAATGGACCGCCTGAACTGGCACCGCGACCAGTGCGAACAACGCATCGCGATGACGATGGCGGGCAAAGCCGCCGAGATCATCAAATGGGGGCCGGATTCGGTTTCCAACGGCCCGTCGGGTGATATCCAGCAGGCATCTGCGCTGGCCCGCGCCATGGTTCTGCGCTGGGGCATGTCGGATCTGGTCGGCAACATCGACTATGCCGAAGCCGCCGAAGGCTATTCGGGCAATGCGGGTGGCTTTTCGGTTTCAGCCGAAACCAAGCGGTTGATCGAACAAGAGGTCAAACGCCTGATCGACGAAGGCTATGAAACCGCCCGCCGCATCCTGCTGGAAAAGAACACCGAGTTTGAACGTCTGGCGCAGGGCCTGCTGGAATACGAGACCCTGACCGGCGACGAGATCAAGCGCGTTGTGGCAGGTGAGCCGCTGGGCAAGGACGATGATGCCGACAAATCGGCCTCGGGCGGCGGGCTGAGCTCCATCGCCGCGATCCCCAAGACCAAACCGAAGGCCCCGAAACCCGGGCTGGAGCCTGAGCCGACGATCTGACCACGGATTGACTGCAAGACCAAACCCCGAAACCTGCCGCCGGTTTCGGGGTTTTCGCATGCGCCCATGGTCGGTTGACCCGGCGCCCGACAGCAAGGCCGGATGGATGTTGACGACAGGGCGCACCCGCCGTTAGTGGTTTGAACGCCTGAGCGGCGGCAGGGTCTTGGGAGGCGGCAAAATGGACTTCAAAACCGATATCGAGATCGCCCGCGCGGCAAAAAAGCTGCCGATCATGCAGATCGGGGCCGGGCTGGGCATCCCCGAGGCCGACCTTTTGCCCTATGGCCATGACAAGGCCAAGGTCGGACAGGCCTTCATCCGGTCGGTGCAGGACCGCCCCGATGGCAAGCTGATCCTGGTGACCGCGATCAACCCGACCCCGGCGGGCGAAGGCAAGACCACCACGACCGTGGGTCTGGGCGACGGTCTGAACCGGATTGGCAAGAAGGCAATCGTCTGCATCCGCGAGGCCAGCCTTGGCCCCAACTTCGGCATGAAGGGCGGGGCGGCGGGCGGCGGCATGGCTCAGGTTGTGCCGATGGAAGACATGAACCTGCATTTCACCGGTGATTTCCACGCCATCACCTCGGCCCACAACCTTTTGGCTGCGATGATCGACAACCATATCTATTGGGGCAACGAATTGCAGATTGACGATCGCCGGGTGGTCTGGCGGCGGGTGATGGACATGAACGACCGCGCGCTGCGCGACATTGTCACCAGCCTTGGCGGCATTGCGAACGGCTTTCCACGCCAGACCGGGTTTGACATCACCGTGGCCTCCGAGGTCATGGCGATCTTGTGCCTTGCCCGCGATCTGGACGATCTGCACGAACGGCTGGGCGACATCGTCGTGGCGTATCGGCGCGACAAGTCGCCGGTATTTTGCCGCGACATCAAGGCCGATGGCGCCATGACGGTGCTTTTGCGCGACGCGATGCAGCCCAACCTTGTGCAGACGCTGGAAAACACCCCGGCCTTCGTGCATGGCGGGCCTTTTGCCAATATCGCGCATGGCTGCAATTCGGTGATCGCCACCACAACCGCGCTGAAGCTGGGTGATTATGTGGTGACGGAAGCCGGCTTCGGGGCCGATCTGGGGGCAGAAAAGTTTTTTGACATCAAGTGCCGCAAGGCAGGCCTTGAACCCGCGGCAGCGGTGATTGTCGCCACGGTGCGCGCGCTGAAGCTGAACGGCGGTGTCGCCAAGGACGATCTGGCAACCGAGAATGTCGCAGCGGTGCAGCAGGGCTGCCCCAACCTTGGCCGCCACATCGCCAACGTGCAGGGCTTTGGCGTGCCTGTGGTGGTGGCGATCAACCATTTCCAGTCTGACACCGAGGCCGAGATTGCTGCCGTCAAAGCCTATGTCGCAGGCCAGGGTGCCGAGGCGATCTTGTGCACCCATTGGGCAAACGGGTCCGAAGGCATCACCGATCTGGCGCAGCGGGTGGTGGAACTGGCCGAAAGCGGGACCAGCCGCTTTGCCCCGCTCTACCCCGACGACATGCCGCTGTTTGACAAGATCGAAACCATCGCCAGGCGCATCTATCACGCTGATGCGGTGGTCGCCGACAAGGCGATTCGCGATCAACTCAGCGCGTGGGAGGCCGAAGGCTATGGCCATCTGCCGGTCTGCATTGCCAAGACCCAGTATTCCTTCACCACCGATCCCACGCAGCGCGGCGCCCCCACCGGCCACAGCATCCCGGTGCGCGAGGTGCGGCTGTCGGCAGGCGCGGGCTTTGTGGTGGTGATCTGCGGCGAGATCATGACCATGCCGGGACTGCCGCGCAGCCCCAGCGCCGAGGTGATCCGGCTGAACGAGGCCGGCGATGTCGAAGGGCTGTTCTAGGGCCAGAGGTTGAGACAACGCTTCACGTTGCCCTTCGCGGGTCTGGCCGCTATGTGAAGGGCGTGCTGAACGGGGAAGATGGCGATGCTCAAGCCCAAGGATTGCAACTCGATGGCCCAGATCCGGGCCGAGATTGACCGGCTGGACGAAGATCTGGTGCGGCTGTTTGCCGAGCGGGCGGGCTATATCGACCGTGCTGCGGAAATCAAGGCGCAGGTCGATCTGCCCGCCCGGATCGGGTCTCGGGTCGAGGAGGTGGTGCAGAACGTGCGCCGCCATGCCGATACCTACGGGCTGCCGCCCGATCTGGTGGAAAAGCTGTGGCGGCGTCTGATCGACTGGTCGATCGCGCGCGAAGAAAACCGCCTTGGCCCCGACAGCATGCGAAAGGACGGCTAAGATGGCAGCCACGTTGATCGACGGCAAGGCGTTTGCGGCATGGGTGCGCGCCGATGTGGCCGCCCATGTGGCGCGCCTGCGCGAAGTGCACGGGCTGGTGCCCGGTTTGGCCGTGGTGCTGGTGGGGCAAGACCCGGCGTCTCAGGTCTATGTCCGCAACAAGGGGGTGCAGACCACCGAGGCCGGGATGGCCAGTTTTGAACACAAGCTGCCGGTTGACACGCCCGAGGCCGATCTGCTGGCGCTGGTGGCGCGCCTGAACGCCGACCCTGCGGTGCATGGCATTCTGGTGCAACTGCCGCTGCCCAAGCACATCGACACCGATCTGGTGATCAACGCCATTGATCCGGCCAAGGACGTGGACGGCTTTCATATCTCGAACGTCGGGCTGCTGGGCACCGGGCAAAAGGCGATGGTGCCCTGCACACCGCTGGGGTGTCTGATGATGCTGCGCGACCATCTGGGCAGCCTGTCGGGGCTGAACGCGGTGGTGGTGGGGCGGTCCAACATCGTCGGCAAGCCGATGGCGCAACTGCTGTTGGGCGACAGTTGCACGGTGACCATCGCGCACAGCCGGACCCGCGATCTGGCCGAGGTCTGTGCCCGCGCCGACATTCTGGTCGCCGCCGTTGGCCGCCCAGAGATGATCACCGGCGACATGGTCAAACCGGGGGCCACGGTGATTGACGTCGGCATCAACCGCATCGAACGCGACGGGCGTGCGCGGCTGGTCGGCGATGTCGATTTCGCCAGTGCCGCAGCGGTGGCCGGTGCCATCACCCCGGTGCCCGGTGGCGTCGGCCCGATGACCATCGCCTGCCTTCTGGCCAATACCCTGACTGCCTGCTGCCGTGCCAACGGTTTGCCCGAACCTGACGGCCTGACGGCCTGACGGTCTGAGAGGCAGTTTGCACGGCCGTTCTGCTTGGGCCTGACGCATGGCTTGCTTTCGCTCAACCCAAAGGCTATGTCCGCACCGGTGTGTGGGTAGGCGCCAAAGGGGTGCGCATGGGTGTTTTCTTGCAAGCGTTGCGCGCTGATTTTGGCACGCCAACGCCCTTTTTTCTTTGGATTTTCCTGACAGTGATCGTGGGTTTGGCCGGGCCTTTCGGCACCTATCCAACCTTTGATCTTGCCCATCGCCTGCTGTTCTGGGCGGTCAATATCGGCCTGTGCCTAGTGTTTGGGGCGATGATGCGGGCCTTGGTCTATGGCGTGATGGGGTTGCGCCGAACGCTGGCCGGATCAGCCCTGATCGCGCTGATCCTTGCCCTGGGCTTGCCGGTGTTCATCTACGGCTCGATCCGGTTGCTGCTTGGCCCGGCCTACAGCGACGCCCCCAGCCCTCTGGAACTGTCGCTGTTTGTGTTTTGCACCTCGCTGGGGATCAGTGCCTATCGGGCGGTGACAAGAGCCAAGGTGGCGGCCCTGCCGCCCGCACCGGCGCCGGCGTCAGAGCCAGAGCGGTTGCCCCGTCTGATCCGCCGCTTGCCACCCGACAGGCGCGGAGCCCTGATTTCCCTGTCGGTGCGCGATCACTATGTCGATGTCACCACCAGCCGGGGCCGTGTCAGCCTGCTGCTGCGGCTGGGCGACGCGGTAGACGAGGTGGACGGCGTCGATGGTGCGCAGGTGCACAGGTCGCATTGGGTGGCTTGGGCGGCGGTTGCGGGCATCGAACGCGCGGCGGGAAAGCTTACGCTGCTGATGCAGGACGGCAGCCGGGTGCCCGTGTCGAAAACCTATCGCGATCTGGTCGAGGCGCGCGGTTTCGGCATCGCCCGCGCCACCGTCCCGCCGCATGAAATGGCAAGTGCTGCCGGGCCGAACAGCCCGTCAAAGGCCGGGTCATCGGCCCAAAGCCCGCCAGTATAGGTGCCAAAGGCGGGCAGGATCATCCGATCTGCATCGGCCAGAAAGCACCGCCATGCCTTGCCCGCCAGCCGCACCTTGGGGTGATAATGGCCCGAAATCTCGCCCGCGCCGCCTGCCTTGGCCGCGCCGCCCGCTTCGGCGATGTGGCGAAATCGCAGCCCCGCAATCTGCACCTCGGCCCGATGTGTGCCGGCAATTTCCAGCGGCCCCGGATCATGATTGCCGGTGATCCAGACCCAAGCGCGCCCGGCCATCAGCCGCGCCAGCCACAGCCGCGCATCTTCCTCCAGCCCCGCCAAACTGGCGCCATCATCGAAACTGTCGCCCAGACAGATTACGGTCCTTGGCCGCAGGACGGCAATCTCGGCTTCCAGCCGGGCCAGCGTGTCGCGGCTGTCATAGGGCGGCAACAGCGCCCCGGCCCGCCGCGCCATCCGTTCGGCCTTGCCAAGGTGCAGGTCCGAGACGCACAAAAGCTCCTGCGCAGGCCAGAACAACGCTCCCGAAGCACGGGCGACCAAGTCTTCTGCGGCAAGACGGATGGCATATGACATACGGTCGAATTGCCCCGGCTTTGCGGCCAAAGCAACCCCCCAAGGGCTTGCTGCTTTTGAAATACTCCCGCCGGAGGCGTCCGCCGCCCACCCGCATGCGCGCGGGATCATGCCAGGCCCGCCGCCTCCATCAACCGCCGCGCCGCATCGTCGGCCAGCCGTTCGCGCCCCATGCCCTGCACCGGGATGCGGCCGGGTTCCAGAAACAGCGGCGCCGCAAGGGGGGTGATGCGCGGCAGGCGGCGGGTCTCGATCCGGCCCGTCACGCGCGCCAGCATCTCTTTGATGCGCGAAAAGTCGATCAGCCCGCGCATCGCCTCTTCGCGGGTGATCTGAAGCAGCAGATGGTCAGGGTCGTATTTGCGCAGCGTGTCATACAGGATGTCGGACGAAAACGTTGCCTGCCGCCCTGATTTGCGGCGGCCCTGATGGCTGCGCTCGATCAGCCCGGCGATGATGGCACTGGCGCGAAAGGTGCGTTTCATCACGGCGTTTCCGGCCAGCCATGTCTCCAGCCCGTCTTGCAGCGCGGTCAGATCAAACAGCGGCGCTGCGTCCTGCACCGCGTCAAGGCCCCAGATCAGCGTCGCGTAATCGGTGGCGACAAAGCCCAAGGGCGCAAGGCCCGCGTCCTCCATCGCCTTGGTCAACAGCAGGCCAAGGGTCTGCTGCGCGTTGCGTCCGGCAAAGCCGTAAACCACCAGATGTTCGCGCCCGTCATGGGCAAAGCTTTCGCACAGCAGGCTATGGGCGTCGGGCAGGCGCGACACCTCGCGTTGCAGGGCCAGCCAGCTTGCGGTGTGGGCAGGCAGGTCGGGCCAGCGGTCTTGTTGGAATATGTCAAGAATCCGCTGGGTCAACAGGGTGGATGTGGCGAATTTTGTTCCATTGAAGACAGCCACCTTGGGATCGCGCCCCGGCTGATGGCTGACTTCCACCGTCATTTCACGCAGGCCCTCATAGCGCACCACCTGCCCGCCGATCAGGAAGGTGTCGCCGGGGGTCAGGGTGGCGGCAAAGGCTTCCTCGACCTCGCCCAAGGGGGTGCCGCCCACGCGGTTGCGCAGCCGCACCTTTAGGGTTTCCACGTCGATGATGGTGCCAAGGTTCTGCCGGATCACCGCGGCTGCACGCGGGTCGCGCAAGGCCCACCGGCCATTCGTCTGCTTCAACCGCTGCCAGCGGTCATAGGCGCGCAAGGCATAGCCGCCGGTGGCCACGAAATCCAGCGTGGCCTCAAACTCGGCCTGTGTCAGCGCGGCATAGGGGCCCGCCGTGATAACCTCGGCAAACAGTGCATCCGCGTCGAACGGGCCGGAACAGGCGGTCATCAGCACATGCTGGCACAGCACATCGCGCGGGCCGGGGCCGCGGGGTTCGCCGTCCAGCGTGCCGTCGCGCACCGCGTCCAGCGCAGCCTTGCATTCCACCACCTCAAAGCGGTTCGCGGGCAAAAGCAACGCCTTTGACGGCGCATTGTAGCGGTGGTTGGCGCGGCCAATGCGCTGCACAAGGCGTTTGACGTTCTTTGGTGCGCCGACCTGAATCACCAGATCGACATCGCCCCAGTCGATGCCAAGGTCCAACGACCCGGTGCAGACAATCGCCCGCAACTCCCCGGCCGCCATCGCCGCCTCGACCCGTTCGCGCTGTTCGCGCGACAGGCTGCCGTGGTGGATGCCGATCGGCAGGCTTTCGTCATTGGCCAGCCACAGGTCGTGAAAGAACAACTCGGCCTGCGCCCGGGTGTTGTGGAAAATCAGCGTGGTGCGATGGCGTTTGACCTGCTCAAGGATCGCCGGAATGGCATAGCGCCCGCCCCCCCCGGCCCAAGGCGGCGGCGCGTCGGTTTCCAACATCGCGATATCGGGCGCAGGGCCGGGGTCGGCCAGCAGGATGCCGGTATCGGCGGCCAGAAACCGCGCCAAGGCGGGCGGGTCTTCCACCGTGGCCGACAGGCCGACGCGACGCAGCCCCGGCGACAGCGTTTGCAACCGCGCCAGCAGCAGCGTCATCTGGTCGCCGCGTTTGGATTCGGCCAGCGCGTGCAATTCGTCCAGGATCACCCGTTGCAGCCCGGCAAAGAGGCGCGGCGCGTCTTCATAGGACAGAAGCAAGGCCAGGCTTTCCGGCGTGGTCAGCAAGATCTGCGGGGGATCCGCGCGTTGGCGGCGGCGCTGGGTCTGGCTGGTGTCGCCGGTGCGATCCTCGACCCTTACGGCCAGGCCCGCACCTTCAATCGGGGTGCGCAGGTTGCGGCGGATGTCGGCGGCAAGTGCCTTCAGGGGCGAGATATACAGCGTATGCAACCCCTTGGCGGGGGAAGTTGTCAGTTCGGCCAAGGTCGGCAAGAACCCGGCCAAGGTCTTGCCGCCGCCCGTGGGCGCAATCAACAATGTGGCGGGGTCGCCCGCGCGCGCCAGCATCTCGTATTGGTGCGGGTGAAGGGTCCAGCCCTTCGCGGTGAACCAATTGGCAAGGGCGGGGGGAAGCTGCGTCATGCCGGAAGGGTAGCGGCGGCCACGCCCGCGTCAACGGCCCACGGCCCGTTCGCGATTTTGCTTGAAGGCCGGTGCGCCGGGGCCTAATCCGGGCCCCATGCGAATGCTTTTCCTTGGCGATGTGATGGGCCGGACCGGGCGCACGGCGATTGCCGAGCGGTTGCCGGCGCTGCGGGTGGACTGGAACCTTGATTTCGTGGTGGTCAACGGCGAAAATGCCAGCAGCGGCGCGGGTTTGACGCCCGAACATGCCAAAGGCCTGCTGGATGCCGGGGCCGATTGCCTGACGCTGGGCGACCATGCCTTTGATCAAAAGGACATGCTGGCCTTCATCGAGCAGGAACCGCGCATCCTGCGGCCGATCAACTTTTCCAAGGTTGCGCCCGGCAAGGGCTGGCGGGTGTTCACCGCAACCCAGGGCCGCAAGGTTCTGGTGGCGCAGGTCTTGGGGCAGGTGTTCATGAAACGCCCGTTTGACGACCCGTTTTCGGCGATTGAACAGGTGCTCAAGGCGCATCCGATGGGCGGCATGGTGCAGGCCTCGATCGTCGATGTGCATGCCGAGGCCACGTCGGAAAAGATGGCGATGGGCCATTGGTGCGACGGGCAGGCCAGTCTGGTGGTGGGCACCCATACCCATGTGCCGACGGGCGATGCGCAAATCCTGACCGGTGGCACCGCCTACCTGACCGATGCCGGCATGTGCGGTGACTACAACTCGGTGATCGGGATGGAAAAACTTGAACCCTTGCGGCGGTTCATCACCGGCATGCCGAAGGCGCGGTTTGAACCGGCGGCGGGGCCTGCCACGCTGTCGGGCGTCTATGTCGAAACCGATGACCGCACCGGCAAGGCACAAAGCGTGCGGATGATCCGCACGGGCGGGCGGCTGCAAGAGGCGCGGCCTTGAGTGCCCAAATGCTGGACGGTCGTGCGACCCTTGGCCGGGCTTTGGGCCATGGTGTCGTCTGCGTGCTTGCGGTGCTGCCGGTGGGCGTGGCATGGGTGCATCCAAGCGCCAAAAACAGCGCCATGCAGGGGATGTGATGTTCGGGATCGCGCTGGATCAGACCGTTCAGGCCTATGCGGCCATTGCCATTCTGGTCGGCATGCTGGTCTTGTTCGTGCGCGAAACCTATCCGGTCGAGGTGACGGCCATCGGCGGCGCCAGCCTGATGCTGGTGCTGGGCATCCTGCCCGAAGCCGATGCGGCAAAGGCGCTGTCGAACGCAGCCCCCTGGACGATTGCCGCGATGTTCATCATCATGGGGGGGCTGGTGCGGACCGGCGCTCTGGACAACGCCACCCAACTGGCCTTGCGCTATGTCGAAACGCATCCGAAATCGGCGCTGGTGGTGATCTGCCTCAGCGTGGTGACGCTGTCGGCCTTCATGAACAACACCCCGATCGTGGTGCTGATGATTCCGGTGTTCATGCAGATCGCCCGCAAGCTGCATCTGGCGCCGTCCAAGCTGATGATCCCGTTGTCGTATATGTCGATCTTCGGCGGCACGACCACGCTGATTGGCACCTCGACCAACCTTGTGGTCGATGGGGTGGCGCGCCAACGCGGGCTTGAACCCTTTGGGATTTTCGAGATCACCCCCTTGGGCATTGCGGCATCGGTGGTGGGGCTGGGGTATCTTGCGCTGTTCACCCGCAAGCTGCTGCCCGACCGCGACAGCATGGCGATGATGCTGACCGACCGCAGCCAGATGAAGTTCTTTACCGAAGTCGTGGTGCCCGAGGGCAGCCCGATCATCGGGCAGAAGGTGGACAGCGTGCCGCTGTTCAAGCGCGACAACATGCGGGTGGTCGATGTGTTGCGCGGTGACGCCAGCTTGCGCCGTCAACTGGCCGAGGTGGTGCTTCAGTTCGGTGACCGGGTGGTGTTGCGCACACCGATGTCGGAAGTGCTGGCCTTGCAAGAGTCCAAGGAACTGCGGATGGTTGAAAAGCTGTCTTCGGTGCAGACCACCACGGTCGAGGTGCTGATCACCCCCGGCTGTGCCATGGTGGGCCGGTCGTTGGGCAGCATGCGGTTGCGGCGGCGTTATGGCGTCTATCAACTGGCGGTGCATCGCAAGAACCAGAACATCGGGCGGCAGTTGGATGATCTGATCGTGCAGGTTGGCGACACCTTGCTGCTGGAAGGCGCCCCCGCCGATATTCAGCGCCTTGCCGCCGAGATGGAGGTGGTTGACATCTCGGTGCCGTCAGACCGGGCCTATCGCCGGACCAAGGCCCCGATCGTGATGTTGGTGCTGGCCGGCGTGGTTGGCCTGTCGGCGCTGAACGCGGCCCCGATTCTGGTGCTGGCGATGATCGGGGTCGGCGTGGTGTTGCTGACGCGCTGCATTGATGCCGATGAGGCGTTCGGTTTCGTCGAGGGCCGCCTGCTGGCACTGATCTTTGCCATGCTGGCGGTGGGGGCCGGGCTGGAACATTCGGGCGCGATCCAGATGGTGGTGGGCAGCATCGCGCCGTATCTGACGGGTCTGCCGCCGTTCTTTCTGATCCTGACCGTCTATGCCATCACCTCGGTCCTGACCGAAATGGTGTCGAACACGGCGGTGGCGGTGATCATGGCGCCGGTGGCGATTGCGCTTGCAACGCAGCTGGGGTTTGATCCGCGCCCGCTGCTGGTTGCGGTGATGTTCGGGGCCTCGGCAGCATTCTCGACCCCAATCGGCTATCAGACGAACACGCTGGTCTATGGCCCCGGCGGGTATCGTTTTTCCGATTTTCTGCGTATTGGTGTTCCGTTGAACATTGTGATGATGGTGGCAATCAGCCTGCTGATCCCGGTGTTCTTTCCGTTCTGAAGAAGGGTAGTCCTGATGCGCAAGGTCTTGGCCACTGTCTTGGCTCTGGGCGGTTGTGTGGCGCCCCTTGGCAGCCCGGTGCCGCAATCGGCCAGCCTGTCGGCCACCGTTCTGACGCTGACCCTGTCGGATGGCACGATCTGCCGTGCGCCTTGGGCATCTGCGCCGGTGGGTCGGATGGATCGCTGCGGTCCGGGCTATGGCTATGCCGTGCGGGTGATCGACACTCCCAACCTGTTGCGCCAGTTCTGGAGCGATCTGACCACGGCACTGGGTGCCGAAGGCCTTGTCGTGCCCTTGGCCGAGGTGGTGATCACCGATCCGGCAGGGATTGACCGGGTGTTTGTCTCGCCCCCGCCCTCGGAAAAGGAGTGATCTCATGCCGCCGAAGTTTGGAACCAGCGGCCTGCGCGGTCTGGTGTCAGATCTGACGCCCGCCGTGGTGGGCGACTACACGCGGGCATTTCTGGCGGCCTGCCCGCATGGCACGGGCCTGTGGGTGGGGCGCGACCTGCGGGCAAGCTCGCATGACTTGGCCGAGGTGGTGATTGCCGCCGCGCGCGGCGAAGGCGTGCCTGTCACCGATTGCGGCGCGGTGCCGACGCCTGCGTTGGCGATGGCCGCGATGCGGGCCGGGGCTTCGGCGGTGATGGTGACGGGCAGCCATATCCCGGCCGACCGCAACGGGCTGAAGTTCTATGTGCCGGGCGGCGAGATCACCAAGGCCGATGAGGCCGCCATTCTGGCAGCCCTTGGCCGCGCGCCTGCCGGTGCGGCCAGCCACCGTCACAGCACGTTCGAGGTGGGTGGCGATTGGGCGGCGCGCTATCGGGCAGCCTTCGGGCGGGCGCTGGAGGGCATGAAGGTCGGCGTCTGGGCCCATTCCGCCGTCAGCCGCGATCTGCTGGTGACCTGTCTTGAGGCCTTGGGCGCGCGGGTCGCGGTGCTGGGCCGGTCAGAGGTTTTCGTGCCGGTCGATACCGAAGCCGTGCCCGCCGATGTGCGCGCGCAACTGGCGGCATGGGCCGAGGGGCTGGATGCGATTGTTTCGACCGATGGCGATGGCGACCGGCCTTTGGTGGCAGATGCTACGGGCCGGATTGTTCCGGGCGATGTTTTGGGCCAGATCACGGCGGCGCTGTTGCGGGCCGAGGTGGTGGTGACAACGGTGTCGGCCAACACCGGGGTGGACCTGTCGGGCCGCTTTGGCCGGGTGCTGCGGACCAAGATCGGCTCGCCCTTCGTGATCGCGGCGATGCAGGCCGCAGGTGGCCGGGTGGTCGGCTATGAGCCTAACGGCGGCTTTTTGCTGGGGTTTGATGCCATGGGGCCGGAAGGGCCGTTGCCGCGGCTGATGACGCGCGACAGTCTGTTGCCCATCGTGGCGGCGCTGGTCGAGGGCAAGCGTGCGGGGTCGCTGGCCGCCCGTGTGGCGATGGAGCCTGCGCGCTTTACCGTCACCGACCGGCTGGAGTCTGTGCCGACCGAAGCGTCACGGGCGCTGCTGGCGCGGGTCGAGGCCGATCCGGCGGGGTTTGTTGCGGCACTGGGGGCGGTGCAGGCGGTGGACCGGACCGATGGCCTGCGCCTGACGCTTTCGGGCGGTGACATCGTGCATCTGCGCCCGTCGGGCAATGCGCCCGAGTTCCGGGTCTATGCCGAAGCCGCCTCGCCCGAGGCTGCCGCCAGCCTGATGACAGGGGCTTTTGGCCTTGTCACATCGGCCTTGGGCCAAGCCTTGCAGCCGGGGCCGGGGCTGGTGTAAGGGAACCCATCACCGATCAGACGGGTTTAGGGAGCACGGGGCACATGGCTGGCCATTCCAAATGGGCGAACATCCAGCATCGCAAGGGCAAGCAGGACAAGCTGCGCTCGAAGATGTTTTCGAAACTGGCGAAGGAAATCACCGTCGCCGCCAAGATGGGGATGCCCGACCCCGACATGAACCCGCGCCTGCGTCTGGCGGTCAAGGCGGCCAAGGCAGTGTCGATGCCGAAGGACGTGATCGACCGCGCCATCAAGAAATCCCAGATGGGCGATGGCGCGGATTACACCGAGATCCGCTATGAAGGCTATGGCGTGAACGGGATTGCGATCATCGTCGAAGCGATGACCGACAACATGAACCGCACCGCCAGCAATGTGCGCAGCTATTTCAGCAAGGCGGGCGGCAACCTTGGCACCACCGGGTCGGTGTCGCACAGCTTTGACCGGGTGGGCGAGATCACCTACCCGGCCTCGGTGGGCGATGCTGACGCGGTGATGATGGCCGCACTTGAGGCGGGGGCCGATGATGTGGAGTCCGATGAAGACGGCCATTGGATCTATTGCTCGGTCGAGGCGTTGAACGAGGTGTCCGACGCGCTGGAAAAGACACTGGGGGAATCGACCGAATCAAAGCTGATCTGGAAGCCGCAGACCCTGACCGAGGTCGATCTGGAAACGGCGCAGAAGCTGATGCGGCTGATCGACATGCTGGAGGAGGATGACGACGTGCAGACCGTGACGCACAACTTCGACATCCCCGAGGACGTGGCGGCGCAGCTGGAGTGACGCCGGCTTCGGTGCAATGACAAAGGGCCGCGCACAGGCGCGGCCCTTTGTCATTGGCAGGGGTGTGCAGGGGGCCTTTCGAAGGTTTGCCAGGCTCCAACACAGGACCGCGCCCTTGATTCCGGACCAAGAGGCCAGATCGGAAGGGAACCGCGTCGCCCCCCCCCCGGGCAGTTCCCCTTGCGGTGCAATTCTCACCCCATTCCCCGATCCTTCCGCCAAGCCCCTTGCAATTCGGGCGCAATGGGCGCATGTAAAGTGGGCAAAGTTTCTCTCTTTCGGTCTTCTGTCTGCTTCGGCCCACAGTCACTCGATCTAGACGACTCTCGGCCGGGCCATCGCATGTTGTGGGTGGCACACACTACAGGAGATCTCACGATGGCCAACGGCACCGTGAAATGGTTCAACGCCACCAAAGGCTTCGGTTTCATCGCACCGGAAGGCGGCACCAAGGACGTGTTCGTGCACATCACCGCGCTTGAGCGCGCTGGTATCCGTGCGCTGAACGACGGCCAAGCTGTCACCTTCGATCTGGAGCGTGACCGCAACGGTCGCGAATCCGCGACCAATCTGGCTCTGGCCTGATTTATTCGGTCTGACCTTTGAAACGGGGGTGGCGCAAGCCGCCCCCGTTTTGCATTTGGGCAAGCGCGGTGTCGGCACCGCAGATGCCCACGAACCGCGTCCCGCATGTGGGACAGAGGCACGAACCCCTGACCCTTGCGCCCATTAAAAAGGTGACAAGACGGCCTTCGAACTGACCCGTCTGCCGTTTTGGGTGAAAGTTCCCCATCCACGCCTCATTTCCGCCACGGCCCTCCTGCCTTTTGGCAAGGGCCACAGGAACGGAGGGTGACATGAGACAGCCTTGCATAGCCATCGCGGCGGCACTGATGCTTACCGCTGGTGCGGCCGGGGCGGAAGGCCGGGCCTCGCTGCTGACGCCCGATGTTCAGATGGCCGTGGGGCAGGGCATCGCTGCCTGCCATGCCGCGCTGACCGGCGGGCCGCCCGTGGCACGGGCGCTGGAACGGCAGGGCTTTGCCCCGTGGCGCCGTGGCCACCGGATGAAGATTGACAACCCGCTGATCTTTGCGGGCGACTCCTCGGTTTCGGTCGAGGTCGACCGTCGCGGCACCTGCCGTGTGCGCGCCGTGCCGATGCGTCTGTCTGACCTTCCGGTGCTTCAGGCCGTGACCGCCCGTTCGCTGGGCGGCAGCGCGTCTGGTCTCAACCTGCGCTTCGTCGGCGTGCGTGACGGCTTCGAGGTCGCAATGGACTGACCTGCCGGTTCGCCTTACGCCCCCGCGATCAGCGCGGCGGCAATCGCCCACATCGTCACCCCGACAACAACTTCCAGCCAGACCCAGGCCTTCGGACTGGCAAACAGCGGGGCGAGCAGCCGCGCACCAAAGCCGAGGGCCGAGAAGAACACCACGCTGCCGACCATCGCCCCGATGCCAAACGCCCAGTGCAGCGGCGTATATTGCGCCGAAATCGCCCCCAGCAGCACCACGGTATCCAGATAGACATGCGGGTTGGCCCAGGTCAGCACCAGCACGGTGGCCAGCGTGCGGCCAAGGCTGGCGCCTGTGCCGGGGGCCGGGCGCAACGCCTCGCCCCCTTGCCGCGCCGCCTTGAAGCGCAAGGCGCCATAGACGATCAGGAACGCTGCCCCGACAAAAAGCATGGCGGTGGTCAGCCAGGGTGCCAAGGCCGAGAGCGTGCCAAAGCCCGCCACCCCCGCCGCAATCAGGGCCGCGTCAGAGACCGCACAGGTCAGCACCACCGCCAGCACATGCTCGCGCCGCAAACCTTGCCGCAAGACAAAGGCATTCTGCGCGCCAATGGCTGCGATCAGCGACAGCGAGGTCAGAAAACCGGCGATCAGGGCAGGGGTCATGCGTGGGGCCTTTCGGGGTGCAGGCTGACATAGACCAAGGCAGGGCGGGTAATCCAGTGCTTGCTTTGCCCGTGGCCGCCAGTGCCCTGGCAGCGCAGGTGTTACCGATACAATAAGCCGCTTGTGTCCGGCACAATGGCACCGCACCTTGCCGGCATGACCATGTCGCCCCCCCCGCAAAAACCCCTGCACGCGATCTTGTGGATGCTGGTGGCCGGCCTGTGTTTTGTCGCCGTCACCGGCATCGTGCGCTATCTGGGCCCCGATCTTCCGGCTGCGCAATCGGCCTTCATCCGCTTTGCCTGGGGCGTGGTATTCGTGCTGCCGTCGCTTTGGGGGCTGCTGCGTTCAGGCCTTGGGGTCGGCGTGTTCCGCCTGCATCTGGGCCGTGGCTTGCTGCATGTGCTGGCCGTGCTGTGCTGGTTTTACGCGCTGGCCCGCATCCCCGTGGCCGAGGCAACCGCCATCGGCTATCTGAACCCGGTGCTGCTGACGCTGGGCACCGCGCTGTTTCTGGGCGAAAAGCTGGCGGCGCGGCGGTTGGCAGCCATCGGCATCGCCATCATCGGCGCGCTGATCGTGCTGCGCCCCGGCCTGCGCGAACTGACCAGTGGCCATCTGGCGCAGGTGGGGGCGGCGGTATTCTTCGCAAGCTCGTATCTGATCGCCAAGAAACTCTCGACCTTGGTCCCCGCGGGTGAGGCGGTGGCCATGCTGTCGCTGATCGTGACCGCCGCCCTTGCCCCCCTGGCCTTGGCGGTCTGGGTGCCGGTCGGGCTTGGGCCGGTGCTGTGGCTGGCGGTGGTCGCCGCCTGTGCCACGCTTGGCCACTATTGCATGAGCCGGGCCTTCGCCGCCGCCGCGATTGCGGTGTCGCAGCCGGTGGTGTTCTTGCAACTGGTCTGGGCGTCGATCATGGGCGTGGCGGTGTTCGATGAGGCGGTTGACCCGTTTGTGCTGACGGGTGGCGCGATCATCGTGGGGTCGGTCAGTTTCATCGCCTGGCGCGAGGCGCGCCTGTCGCGCCGCAGCCAGATGGCGCCGGACCCGATTTGATCCTTAGACAGACCCCGCATGACAAAGGGCGCCCAAAGGCGCCCTGTCAAACCGAAATGGAGCGGGCGAGGCGATTCGAACGCCCGACCCTAACCTTGGCAAGGTTATGCTCTACCCCTGAGCTACGCCCGCACCGTTTCGGTGAGCCGTGATTTAGGGTAAGGCGCAGACGGCTGCAAGCGGAAAATACGTGGACCGGGCTGATTTCTCTGCTGCGGGCCGCCGTGACGAAAAACGGCCCCGCCAGCAGGGCAGGGCCGTCAAACCCATGGAAATGAAGTCTATTCCAGCTCGACCAGCAGATCCTTGGCCTCGATCTGACTGCCCGCGTGCACATGCAGCGCCTTGACCACCGCTTCGCGGTCGGCGTGCAGGCCGGTTTCCATCTTCATCGCCTCGATGGTCAGCAAAAGATCGCCTGCCCGCACCTTTTGCCCCACGGTCACCGCCACGCTGGCAACCGATCCCGGCATGGGCGCGCCGATATGGGCGGGGTTGCCCTCGGCGGCCTTGGGCCGGGCGGCGGTCTTGGCCTTGACCGCACGGTTGGGCACGCGGATCATCCGCGGCTGGCCGTTCAGCTCGAAAAACACCTTCACATCGCCGTCTTCCGACGTATCGCCCACCGCTTGCAGCCGGATTTCCAGCGTCTTGCCGGGGTCGATCTCGGCGCTGATTTCTTCGCCCGAGGCCATGCCGTAAAAGAATGTCCGCGTCGGCAGCACCCGCACCGGGCCATACAGCCGGTGGCGGACGCGATAGTCCATGAACACCTTGGGATACATCAAGTATCCGCTCAGATCTTCCTCATCCAGCACCTCTCCGTCCGCCTCTTCCTGACCGATGTTCAGATCCGTGGCCAGTTTGCGGCGCACAGCGTCCAGATCGACCGGCGGCAAGGTCTTGCCGGGGCGTTCGGTCAGCGGCGCCTCGCCCTTCAGGACTTTCTTCATGATCGCCTCGGGCCAGCCACCATGCGGTTGCCCCAGATTGCCGCGCAGCATGTCCACGACCGAATCGGGGAAGGCCAGATCAACGCTTGGGTCTTCGACCTGCGCCCGGGTCAGCCCTTGGGCCACCATGATCAGCGCCATGTCGCCCACGACCTTGGAACTGGGCGTGACCTTGACGATATCGCCAAACATCTGGTTCGCATCGGCATAGGCCTGCGCCACCTCGGGCCAGCGTTCCTCCAGCCCCAAGGACCGCGCCTGCGCTTTCAGGTTGGTGAACTGCCCGCCGGGCATCTCGTGCAGGTAAACCTCGGACGCAGGGGCAGGGATGCCCGACTCAAAGGCTGCATACTGGGTGCGCACTTGCTCCCAATAGTTGGAAATCTCGCGGATAGCGGCGATGTCCAGCCCGGTATCGCGCTCGGTGTGGCGCAAGGCTTCGACGATCGACCCAAGGCAAGGCTGCGAGGTGCCGCCCGAAAACGCATCCATCGCGGCATCCACCGCATCGACCCCGGCATCGCAGGCGGCCAGAATCGTGGCCGCAGCCGCGCCGCTGGTGTCATGGGTGTGGAAATGGATCGGCAGGCTGACTTCCTGCTTCAGCGTCTTGACCAGCACCCGCGCGGCGGCAGGTTTCAACAGCCCCGCCATGTCCTTCAGGCCAAGGACATGCGCCCCGGCTGCCTTCAGCTCCAACGCCCGCTCGACGTAATACTTCAGGTCATACTTGCTGCGCGCCGGGTCCAACAGATCGCCGGTATAGCAGATCGTGCCCTCGCAAACCTTGTTCGCTTCCAGCACCGCATCCATCGCGACGCGCATGTTTTCGACCCAGTTCAGGCTGTCGAACACCCGGAACACATCAACCCCGGTCTCGGCCGCCTGCTTCACAAAGGCCTGCACCACATTGTCGGGATAGTTGGTATAGCCCACGCCATTGCTGGCCCGCAGCAGCATCTGCGTCATCAGGTTGGGCATCTGCGCGCGCAGATCGCGAAGGCGCTGCCACGGACATTCCTGCAAGAAGCGGTAAGCCACATCGAACGTAGCCCCGCCCCAGCATTCGACACTGAACAGTTGCGGCAGATGTGCGGCATAGGCGGGGGCGACCTTGATCATGTCGATCGACCGCATCCGCGTCGCCAGCAAGGACTGATGCCCGTCGCGCATGGTGGTGTCGGTGATCAGCACCTTGGTCTGCGCGCGCATCCAGTCGGCCACCGCCTGCGGACCCTTTTGTTCCAGCAGGTTGCGCGTGCCCATTGCAGGCTCGGCCCGCGGCTTTGGCGCCTTGGGGGCCTTGGCCTGGGCGGGTGGCTTGACCCGGCCCACGGTTTCCGGGTGCCCGTTGACGGTGATGTCGGCGATATAGGTCAGGATCTTCGTCGCCCGGTCACGCCGCTTGCGGAAGGCAAACAGTTCCGGCGTGGTGTCGATGAACTTGGTGGTATAGGAATTGTCCAAGAATGTCGGGTGTTGCAGCAGGTTGATGACAAACTCGATGTTTGTCGCCACCCCGCGGATGCGAAACTCGCGCAGCGCCCGGTCCATCCGCCGGATCGCCTGCTCCGGCGTCTGGGCATGGGCCGTCACCTTGACCAGAAGCGAGTCGTAGTAGCGCGTGATCACACCCCCGGCATAGGCCGTGCCGCCATCCAGCCGGATGCCATTGCCGGTGGCGCTGCGATAGGCGGTCAGCCGGCCATAGTCAGGGATGAAATTGTTTAGCGGGTCTTCGGTCGTTACCCGGCATTGCAGGGCGTGGCCGTTCAGTTTCACCTCGGCCTGTGACGCGACACCGGTCGCCTGTTGCAGCGTCTTGCCTTCGGCAATGAAGATCTGCGCCTGCACAATGTCGATGCCCGTCACCTCTTCGGTCACGGTATGCTCGACCTGAACGCGCGGATTGACCTCGATGAAATAGAACTTGCCGTCGTCCATATCCATCAGGAACTCGACCGTTCCGGCGCATTCGTAATTTACATGGGCGCAGATCTTGCGGCCCATTTCGCAGACCTCGGCCCGCTGCGCCTCGGTCAGATAGGGGGCAGGCGCGCGCTCCACCACCTTCTGGTTGCGGCGCTGCACGGTGCAGTCACGTTCCCAAAGGTGGTAAATCTGGCCGTGCTTGTCGCCCAGGATCTGCACTTCCACATGGCGCGCGCGCAGGATCATCTTTTCCAGATAGCCCTCGCCGTTGCCAAAGGCGGCCTCCGCCTCGCGCCGGCCTTCGCGGACCTTGGCCTCCAGCTCCTCCTCGGCCAGAATCGGCCGCATCCCGCGCCCGCCGCCGCCCCAGGACGCTTTCAGCATCAACGGATAGCCCACCGCCGCCGCCTCGGCCTTGATCGCGGCGAGGTCGTCGCCAAGCACCTCGGTCGCAGGGATCACCGGCACCCCGGCCTCCATCGCCACCCGCCGGGCACTGGCCTTGTCGCCAAGCGCCCGCATGGTTTCTGCGCGCGGCCCGATGAAGGTGATCCCGGCCTGATCGCAAGCCTCGACAAAATCAGGGTTTTCCGACAAGAGGCCGTAGCCGGGGTGGACGGCATCGGCACCGGCCATCTTGGCCACGCGAATGATCTCGGGGATGCTCAGATAGGCCCCTACCGGCGACATGCCCTCGCCAATGCGGTAAGCCTCATCCGCCTTGAAGCGGTGCAGGCTCAGCTTGTCTTCCTCGGCATAGACCGCGACGGTTTTCTTGCCCATCTCATTGGCGGCGCGCATCACGCGGATGGCAATTTCCCCCCGGTTGGCAACAAGGATCTTGGCGAACTCGGGCATCGGTCACTCCATCGTGAAGGCGGCGGTTTCCCTCACTCTATTGGTGCTGCATTGCAGCGCAAGGCCGCGGTGTCATGAAACTGCAAAGTTTTGCGAAATTTGCACGGGCGCTTTGCAGGTGCGAAGACTGTGGGTGCCATAAATGTGAACAAGTCGCGAACAGACGCTTTTCATCGCCGCAATCCGGCGTATAAATGCACCATGACCGATTGGGATGAACATGACGCCTTCGAGGCCGCCGCCGCAAAGCAGCCCGTGCCGCTGTCTCAGCGCGCCATGGCGGCACGGCCCGCGCCCTATCTTGACGACCTCAACCCCGCGCAACGCGCCGCGGTTGAGGCGCTGGATGGCCCGGTCCTGATGCTGGCAGGCGCGGGCACCGGCAAGACCAAGGCGCTGACCGCCCGCATCGTGCATCTGCTCAACACAGGCCGCGCCCGCCCGAACGAAATCCTTGCCGTCACCTTCACCAACAAGGCCGCGCGCGAGATGAAGGATCGCGTCGGGCGTCTGCTGGGGCAGGTGGCCGAGGGCATGCCGTGGATGGGCACCTTCCACTCGCTGTCGGTAAAGATCCTGCGCCGCCACGCCGAACTGGCGGGCCTAAAGCCCAACTTCACCATTCTGGACACCGACGATCAGATCCGCCTGCTCAAGCAACTGATTTCCGCCGCCGACATCGACGAAAAACGCTGGCCCGCCCGCATGTTGGCGGGCATGATCGACGGCTGGAAGAACCGCGCGCTGACGCCTGCGAACGTGCCCTCATCCGAAGCCTCGGGCTATAACAACCGCGGAACCGAGCTTTATGCCGCCTATCAAGACCGCCTGCGCACGCTGAACGCCACCGATTTCGGTGACCTCTTGTTGCATTGCGTCACCATCTTTCAGGCCCACCCGGACGTTCTGGCGCAATATCACCGCTGGTTTCGCTACATTCTGGTGGACGAATATCAGGACACCAACATCTGCCAATACCTGTGGCTGCGGCTTCTGGCGCAGGCGCACAGAAATATCTGCTGCGTGGGCGATGACGATCAGTCGATCTATGGCTGGCGCGGCGCCGAGGTGGGCAATATCCTGCGGTTCGAAAAAGACTTCCTCGGCGCCAGCGTCATCAAGCTGGAACAGAACTACCGCTCCACCGCGCATATTCTTGCCGCCGCCAGCGGTGTCATCGCCGCCAACAAGGGTCGCTTGGGCAAGACGCTGTGGACGGCAGGCGAACCGGGCCACAAGGTCCGCCTGATCGGCCATTGGGATGGCGAGGAAGAGGCGCGCTGGATCGGCGAAGAGGCCGAGGCGCTGCAAAGGGGTACGCGCGGGATGGACCCGGTCAGCCTTGACCATCAGGCCATCCTTGTCCGCGCCAGCCACCAGATGCGCGCCTTTGAAGACCGCTTCCTGACCATCGGCCTGCCCTACCGCGTCATCGGTGGCCCGCGCTTTTACGAACGGCAAGAGATTCGCGACGCCATGGCCTATTTCCGCCTTGCCGTTTCTCCCGACGATGATCTGGCGTTTGAACGCATCATCAACACCCCAAAACGCGGGCTGGGCGACAAGGCCCAAGGCGACGTGCAGCGCATGGCCCGCGCCGCAGGCGTGTCCTTGCTCGATGGCGCGCGAGAGGCGGTGGCCAAGGGCGCCATCGGCGGCAAGGGCGCAGGCCAGTTGCGCCAGTTCGTCGAAGGCGTGGACCGCTGGCATGCCGCCACCCTGCACCCTGACTACAACCATATCGCTTTGGCCGAGACGATCCTCGACGAATCCGGCTACACTGCGATGTGGCAAAACGACAAGACGCCCGAAGCACCGGGCCGGCTCGACAACCTCAAGGAATTGGTCAAGGCGCTGGAACAATTCGACAATCTGCAAGGCTTTCTTGAACACGTCAGCCTGATCATGGACAACGAAACCGAAGAAGCCTCGGAAAAGATCTCCATCATGACCCTGCACGCCGCCAAGGGGTTGGAGTTTCCGGTGGTCTTCCTGCCCGGCTGGGAAGACGGGCTGTTTCCCAGCCAACGCAGCATGGATGAAAGCGGGTTGAAAGGCGTCGAGGAAGAACGCCGTCTGGCTTACGTCGGCATCACCCGGGCCGAGGCGCTGTGCACCATCTCTTTCGCCGCCAACCGCCGCGTCTATGGCCAATGGCAAAGCCAGTTGCCGTCCCGCTTCATCGACGAATTGCCCGCCGATCATGTCGAGGTTCTCACCGCGCCTGGCCTTTATGGCGGCGGCTTCGGCGCGGCGGCACCAGTGGGCTTTGGCAGCGCCTTGGAAGATCGGGTGTCAAAGGCCGATGTCTACAACTCGCCGGGCTGGAAACGCCTGCAAGCCGGGCAGGCCACCCGCCCGGTGCAGCAACCCCGCGAAAGCCGCCACATGACCATTGATGCCGAAGCGATCTCGGCTTTCACCATCGGCGACCGGGTGTTCCACCAGAAGTTCGGCTATGGCCGCGTCACCGGCATCGAGGGCGACAAGCTGGATGTCGATTTCGACCATGCAGGCGAAAAGAAACTCGTCGCCCGCTTCGTCACGCCTGCGGATCAGGCCGATGACGTGCCGTTCTGACCAAGACCCGCCTTTGCCCATTCCTCTTGGCAAAAATACCCAAAACGCAACGGTGGTGCCGGGCATGGCGGCACAGATCAGGCGCGCTTTACCCGCTCCATCGCATGGATCAGCAGCCCGGCCACCAGCCCCCAGAACGCCGCGCCAATGCCGAACACCACCACCCCCGACCCGGTCACCGCCAGCGTGATCGTCGCGGCAAAGCGCGTGTCCACCGCGGCATAGGCCCCGGCCAGCGCCCCCATCAGCGGACCCAGCAGCGCCAAGGCCACCAAAGCGACCATCACCTGTGGCGGCAGTGCCCCCAGCAGCACCAGAATGGCCGGTGAGCCCAAACCCAATGCCACCCAAGCCGCCGCATAGGCCAGCCCCACTTTCCAGCGCTGATCGCGGTCGGGGTGTACGTCATCGCCCATGCAGATCGCCGCCGTGATCGCGGCCATGTTCACCGTATGCGCGCCAAACAGCGCCGAGACGGCTGAAATCCCCCCCGTCACCGCCAGCGCCCGCGTGACGGGGGGCGCGTATCCCGCCGCGCGCATCACCGCAAAGCCGGGCAGGTTCTGGCTGGCCATCGTCACCAGATACAAAGGCACGCCCAGCCCGATCAGCACCGCCAGGTTCCATTCGGGCCAGATCAACACCGGGGCAGGGGCCGGAAAGCTGACCTCGGGCAGAACCGCTGCGCCCGTGCCAAAGGCCAAGGCCACCCCCGCCGCCAAGGCCGCCAGCACCGCCAGCGCCGGGTTCCACAGCCGCACCAGCGCAAACACCGCGACCATCGGCAGGATCAGACCCGGTGCCGCCTCGGCCGCACCTGCACCCTTCAGGCAGAATGGCAGCAACACGCCCGCCAGCATCGCCGCCGCAATGCCATCGGGGATCGCCGCCACCAGCCGCCCCAGGGGCCGCACCGCCGCCGTCAGCACGATCAGTGCGGCGGCCAGCACAAAGGCCCCCACGGCTTGCGCCATGCTGATCCCGGTCGTCGCCGCAATCAGCGCCGCCCCCGGCGTCGACCACGCCAATACCACCGGCACCCGGTTCCACGCCGACAGCCACGCCGACCCCAGCGCCTTTGCCAGCGACACGGCAAGCACCCAAGACGCCGTCTGGCCCGCATCGGCCCCCACCGCCGCCGC
>JAFGXY010000006.1 GCA_016936395.1 Paracoccaceae bacterium
CGCCCCGGCGACCATGTCGATATCTACTGGACCGGCGCGGTCGACGGCAGCGGATCGGAACTCACTCGCCGGATCGAAACCTCTACCAAGGTGATCGTGGTCGAGAATGCCGGCAAAGGGTCTGAGCAGACGGTTGCCCGCACGGTCACGGTCGCGGCGACCCCGGAACAGGTGGCCCGACTGGCACAGGCGCAGGCAACCGGCCGTCTTGCCTTGTCCCTGGTCGGCATCGGCGATGACACTCCGTCGCCGGAAATCATTCAGGTCGGCCTGACAGATATCACGGGCCAGGTCATCGAAGAGCAAGCGGCGGTTGTTACCGAAAAGGTCTGCACCATCACGCAAAACAAGGGCGGCGAACGGATCGAAGTGCCGATCCCCTGCGCCAACTGAGATGAAGAACGTGACCGGGCGGCACCGTATCTGGTGGCCGCCCTTTGTCATTTCCCGACAGGTTGCGGCGTGTTGCAGGTTATCCACATAAGCTTTCGCGAATAACCGTTTGATTCTTGCAATAAAACAGCATTGCAGGCATCTTGGTAATAATTACGGGCAAAAAGACCCGGTCCGAGGCGTGATCGAAAGGGCAGGTCACATGAGCATGAACATCCTTCTGAAGGCGGGCCTGCTGGCTGCGGCCTTGGGCACGACGGCGCTGTGCAGCGCGGTCTCGGCCGAAACCCTGAGGGTGATGCAGGGGTCTGTCTCTGCGCCGCTGAAGGTGCCGATGAACCGCGCGGTGGTGGTGGAAAGCGAAACACCTTTCGCCGAACTGTCGATCGCCAACCCCGGAATTGCCGATATCTCGACGCTGTCCGATCGCTCGATCTATGTCTTGGGCAAGACCCCCGGCCGCACCACGATGACGCTGTTTGCCGCCGATGGCACGCTGATTTCCAATGTCGATGTGCACGTGACCCCGGACATCGCCGAATTCAAGGAGCGCCTGCAGCAAATCCTGCCCGGCGAGCCGATCGAGGTGCGCACCGCCAATGACGGCATCGTGCTGTCGGGCACGGTATCTTCTTCGGCCAAGCTGGACCGCGCGCTGGATCTGGCCGAACGCTATGCCCCCGAACGGGTGTCCAACCTGATGAGCGTCGGCGGCACCCAGCAGGTGATGCTGAAGGTGCGCTTTGCCGAAATGCAGCGGTCCGTCGCCAAGAACCTTGGCGTGTCACTGGCAGCCCAAGGTGGCAGCCAGATCGGCATTGCGGCCGAAACCGGCACCTGGCTGTCCGAAGGCAACGGCATCGGCCAGCCGATCACGGTTGATCCGGGGGTGCGCGGCGCGCTCGGCCTTGGGTTCACTGCCGGGTCGGTGCAGTTTGCCGTGCTGTTGGAGGCGCTTGAATCCAAGGGTGTTGTCCGCACGCTGGCAGAACCGAACCTGACCGCCCTGTCGGGGCAAGAGGCCAAGTTCCTGGGCGGCGGCGAATACCCGATCCCGGTGCTGACCTCGGATGGCGTCGTGATCGACTACAAACCTTTCGGGGTCGAGCTGAACTTTACCCCCACCGTGGTGGATGGCGACATCATCAACCTGCAACTCAACGCCGCCGTGTCGTCGATCGACACGACGGTCACCATCGAAGCCGGCGGCTTTTCGATCAACGCCTTCAAGCGCCGTGAAACCTCGACCACGGTCGAGATGCGCGACGGCGAAAGCTTTGCCGTGGCCGGTCTGTTGCAAGACGATTTCCGTAACCTGAACAGCCAGTTGCCCTGGGTCGGTGACGTGCCGATCCTGGGGGCTTTGTTCCGCAGTGCAGATTTTCAGCGCAACCAGTCGGAGTTGGTGATCATCATCACCCCGCATCTGGTGACACCGACAAAGGGCGATGTCTATGCCCTGCCGACCGACCGCATTAAACTGCCAACCGAGCGTGAGTTCTTCCTGAACGGCGATGTGGCGCAACGGCCGCGGGGGGCCGCGGGTGAAGTGGCCCGGCAGGATTTCAGCAGCTCTTATGGCTATGTGATGGAGTAAGGCAATGCGCAAGACATCCACAGCCCTGGTGACACTTGCCCTGCTGGGCAGCCTGACCGCCTGCGCCCAGTCGACCAGCTATGACCGGCAGTTGGGCGAAGAGGTCAATTACGGTGGCCTTGAGGCCGTGACCCGCACCAATACCGCCATCATGTCGGGCGAAATTGACGCGATGGCCCATCTGAACACCCGCTTTCGCAGCGAAGTGCCCAGCACGGTGACCTTTGATTTCAACAGCGCCGTGCTGACAGCCGAGGCGCGCAGCGTTCTTTCACGTCAGGCCGACTGGATAAGGCAATTCCCCGAACTGCGCTTCTCGGTTTACGGCCACACCGATCTGGTCGGATCAAACGCCTATAACAACGCCTTGGGCAAACGCCGCGCCCAGGCCGTGGTGGACTTCTTTGCCAGCCAAGGCATCAGCCGCAACCGGCTGCAGGCGCTGGTGTCGTTCGGCAAGACCCAGCCGGTGATCGCAACGCCGGGACCGGAACAGGCCAACCGCCGCACCGTGACCGAGGTCGCAGGCTTTGCCAAGCGCAGCGGCCCGCCGCTGAACGGCAAGTATGCCCAGATCATCTTTCGCGAATATGTGGAAAGCGCAACCCGCAAGCACCCGCAAAACACCCGGATCGTCACCCAGACCAATCCGGGAGACTGAGCCCACACGTTTGCAGTGTTGACAAAAAGGGCCGGATTTCCGGCCCTTTCTCGTTGAAATACCCGCTCTCAGCCTAACAGTGTTGACGCACAGGATAAAAATCAAAAAATCACGTTTTTTCGGCCCCAATCCTGCCACCATTACCCAGCATTTCTTTACCTAATGGAAACAGTCGCAGGGATAACCCTGCACGGGTCCGGGACGGCCAGTGACCACGTCCCTGCGTGGTGCAGACATGGCCTGGCCGCGGGAGCCGTCTTCTGGAAGGACAAGATTTGAGATGACGATCGTGGCAACCCTTCAACCTGATCCCGCACCGATCAAGGCCTGCACCATTTCGCGGGATGTGCAGAACTTCGAGATGTTGATCGACGACATGGAAAACGAGCTTGGCGAAAGCTGGGGCGACCTGTCGTTTGACGATGCCCTTGTCTTCATGGGCCAACCCGATGCCGCCACACTTGAATTCGTGGCCATCGCCGTCGATTCCGAAGACGAAGCCGATCTGACCCGCATCTCGGAGATCATCCGCACCGCCAAGGCACGCGGCATCAAGGTGGTGCTGGTCGCCGAACAATTGAGCGCGATTGCCCTGCATCAACTGTTGCGTCTGGGGGCCGACGATTTTGTGCCCTACCCGCTGCCCGACGGCGCCCTGCACGAGGCGATCGAGCGGCTGCGCAAGCCAGCCCCCGCCCCTGCCGCAGCGGTGGTTGCGCCCGCATCAGAGCCTGAGGCGATAGCCACCCCCAAGTTCAAGGCCAAGGGTGACCGCGAAGGCGTGGTCTTGCCGGTGCATGGCCTTGCGGGCGGCACCGGATCTTCGACCTTTGCCGTCAACCTGGCCTGGGAACTGGCCACGATCTCGAAAACCGATGCGCCGCGCGTCTGCCTGCTGGATCTGGATTTCCAGTATGGCTCGGCCGCCACGTATCTGGACTTGCCGCGCAAAGAGGTGGTGTTCGAGGTGTTGTCAGACACTGCCAGCATCGACAGCGATGCCTTCTTGCAATCCATGCTGACCTTCAATGACAAGCTGCACGTGTTCACCGCCCCCGCTGACATGTTGCCGCTGGATATCATCGGGCCTGAAGATCTTGGCCGCATCATCGACATGGCGGCTGCCAATTTCGACTATGTCATCATCGACATGCCGAAAACCATCGTCGCCTGGACCGAAGCGGTGCTGACCCGCGCGCATGTGTATTTCGCGCTGATGGAGCTTGACCTTCGGTCGGCCCAGAACGTGCTGCGCCTGATCCGTGCCCTGAAGGCCGAGGCGCTGCCGCACGAAAAGCTGCGCTACATCCTGAATCGCGCGCCAAAGTTCACGGATCTGTCCGGCAAAAGCCGCGTCAAGCGCATGGCTGAAAGCCTGGACATCAGCATCGAAATCCAATTGCCCGATGGGTCCATGCAAGTGACGCAGGCCAACGATCATGGTCTGCCTCTGGCGGAAACATCGGCCAAAAATCCGTTGCGCAAGGAAATCCAGAAGCTCGCCAAATCGCTGCACGACCTGAACAAGGGCATCGAGGCTGGCAAGGCGTAATCTGGCAAAGAGGGTTCAAGGATGTTTTCGCGTTTCAAGAAACCAGAGTCAGACCCGGCCACCACCGCGTTGCGGCCGGTCACGTCATCGGGGCCAACAGCGCCGGTTGGCGCATCGGTGCACAAGCCCGTGGCCGTGACGACACGACCGAACCCGACCGCAGCCATTGCGCGCACCCCGGCCGAAGCCATAGCCTCGGACAAGGAAAAGAAGAAAAAAGAGAAGATGGCCGAGTTGAAGGTCGAGTTGCACAAGCGTCTGCTTGACAACCTGAACCTCTCCGCCCTCGAAAAGGCCACCGAGGCAAGCCTGAAACAGGAAATCGCGTCGATCACCGCCGAAGCGCTGGACGAAATGAGCGTCGCCCTGAACGCGCAGGATCGCCAAGTGCTGCATCAGGAGCTGTATGACGAGGTGATGGGCCTTGGCCCGCTGGAAGCCCTGCTGAAAGATGACACCGTCAACGATATTCTGGTGAACGGCCCCAAGCGCATTTTTGTCGAACGGGCAGGCAAGCTTTCGTTGACCGACATCACCTTCAAGGACGAGCGCCACCTGTTGCGCATCATCGACAAGATCGTGTCCGCCGTGGGCCGCCGGGTCGATGAATCCAACCCCTATTGCGACGCCCGCCTTGCTGACGGGTCGCGTTTCAACTGCATGGTGCCGCCGGTGGCTGTTGATGGCTCGCTGGTCTCCATCCGGAAATTCAAGAAGGAAAAGCTGGGCATTGCCGATCTGGTGCGCTTTGGGGCCTTCACCGAAGAAATGGCGGCCTATCTGCAAGCCGCCGTCGCCACCCGCCTGAATGTCATCGTGTCGGGCGGGACGGGTTCGGGGAAAACCACCACGCTGAACGCGCTGTCGTCGTTCATCGACGGATCAGAGCGCATCCTGACCATCGAAGATACTGCCGAACTTCAGCTTCAGCAGATCCACGTCGGCCGGATGGAAAGCCGCCCGGCCAACGTTGAAGGCAAAGGCGCTGTCACCCAGCGCGACTGTCTGCGCAACGCGCTGCGGATGCGGCCTGACCGGATCATCGTCGGTGAAACCCGCGGCGAAGAGGTCATCGACATGTTGCAGGCAATGAACACCGGCCACGACGGGTCAATGACCACGATCCACGCCAACAGTTCACGCGATGCAGTCAGCCGTCTGGAAAACATGATCGCCATGTCCGGTATCGAAATGCCGATCAAGGCGATGCGCAGCCAGATTTCCTCGGCTGTGAACCTGATCGTGCAGGCCAGCCGCCTGCAAGACGGCTCGCGCCGGATGGTGTCGATCACCGAAGTGACCGGCATGGAGGGTGAGGTCATCTCGATGCAGGAAATCTTCCGCTATGAACGCCTTGGGCTTGAGGCAAACGGCAAGATCATCGGCCGTTTCAACGCAACGGGCATTCGGTCTGCCTATTCCGAACGGTTCAAACAATGGGGCTACGACCTGCCCTCGTCGATTTATGAGCCGATAGTGTAAGGAACTGACCCATGGAAATCTCTGCTGCCCCCCTGATTTATCTGATGATCTTCGCCGGGGTCGTGGCCCTTGTGCAGGGGCTGTATCTGGTGGCGTTCGGCAAATCCATCAGCATGGACAGCCGTGTCAGCCGCCGTCTTGCGCTGATGCAAAAGAACGGCAACCGCGAACAGGTGCTGGAGCAACTCCGCAAGGAGATGAGCCAGCACATGTCGTCGCGCGGCATCCCGCTTTATGCGCTCCTGGCAAGCAAGGCGCAAAAAGCCAACATCGCCTTCTCGCCCAAGCAACTGGTCGGCATCATGGCGGCTGCCGCGGTGTTTTCTTATGTCGCCATGATGTATGGCACCAGCGTCGCCGACCCGGTGCGGGGCGTCGTCGCGGTGCTGATGGGTGTGGGCGGCGTCTATTTCTGGGTCAACAGACTGGCCAATAAGCGCATGAGCCTGCTTGAAGAGCAACTCGCCGATGCGGTTGAATTGATGGTGCGATCCTTGCGGGTGGGTCACCCCTTTGCCTCGGCGATCGGCATCGTCGCCAAAGAGGTGCCCGACCCGCTGGGCACCGAATTCGGCTTGATCTCGGATGAGGCAGCCTACGGGCGCAACGTCACCGAAAGCCTGAAATCCTTTGCCGACCGCATGGACAACCAGGATCTGCGCTTTCTGGCCGTCGCTGTGACGATCCAGCAGCAATCGGGCGGCAACCTTGCCGAAATTCTGGACGGCTTGGCCAAGGTGATCCGCGCACGCTACAAATTGTTCCGCAAGGTCAAGGCGATCACCGCCGAGGCGAAATGGTCTGGCATGTTCCTGTCCGGTTTTCCTTTGCTTGCCCTGATCGCAATCAACATGCTGGACCCAACCTATTATGACGGCGTGAAAGACAGCGCTGCCTTTGTTCCGGCTGGGATTTTTGTCGGAATCATGCTGACGCTCAATGTTATCTATATGAAAATCATGACGAATATCGAGGTTTAATGCCTATCATGCAGATCATTGACTCTTTCACCGCGCTGCTGACCACCTGGCTGGGACCGATGGGCCCCCTGCTGGCCTTGGGCGGGGTTGGCCTTGCCCTGATCCTGATCACACTGCCGTCGCTGCTCAAAAAACAACGTGATCCCCTCGATCGCATCCGCGAACAGCGCACCGGCAAAGAACGCTCGGTCGAAAAGCTGCGCCGAGGAGACACCCGCGCCGACAAGCTGGAGCGCTTTGCCAAGTATCTTGAACCGACAAGCGCCGAGGAATTGTCCGCCACCAAGATGAAACTGCTGCGCGCGGGCTATCGCGGCAAGGGTGCGGTTCGCATGTTCCACTTTTCGCAATTTGCGCTCGGTATCGGCGTGCTGATGCTGGGCACGATTTATGCTCTGCTGCAATCGACACAACAGGAAATGACCACGCAAACCATGGTCCTTTACACGATTCTGCCTGCCGCCATCGGTTATTACCTGCCGCAATACTGGGTCACACGCCGCGTCGCGATGCGGCAGCAAGAAATCACCCGTGGCTTTCCCGATGCACTGGACATGATGCTGGTCTGCGTCGAGGCGGGGCAATCGCTGGACCAGTCGATCATCCGGGTCGGCAACGAGGCCAAGAACGGCTACCCCGCCTTGGGCGAAGAATTCGAAACCGTGGCGCAGGAGATGAAGGCGGGCAAGGAACGGGTGGTGGTTCTGCGCGACATGGCCGACAGGGTTGGCCTGCCCGATATCACCTCTTTTGTCACCACGCTGATCCAGTCGGCCAGTTTTGGCACCTCGATTGCCGATGCGTTGCGGGTGTATTCGGCGGAAATGCGGGATAAACGGATCATGCGCGCCGAAGAAAAAGCCAACACCATTCCGACAAAGCTGACATTGGGCACAATGCTCTTCACCCTGCCGCCGCTTCTGGTTATCCTGATTGGGCCGTCCTTGGCCAAGTTTGCAGCAGGAATTAGTGGAGGGTGAAGCCCTGTCGTCCGACAAAGGCCTGTTTGCCGCGCTGGCGCTGACCCTTGCCCTCGCCGCCTGCAACAGTTCAGGCGGCGCTGGTCTTTTCAAGGCTGGAACCGATGCCACCCGCAGCGATCCGTTCGGCGTTGATCCGCGCGAAGAGTCTGTTGATGGCCTGATCGTCGGCCACCGGATGATGGCAGCAGCAGAATATGATCTTGCGTTGAAGGCATATCTTCGCGCCGCCGGCGAACAGGGGTTTACCGTCGATGTGCTTTCGGCCTTGGGTTCTGCCAACCTGCATCTCAAGCGGTTGAATCAGGCTGAAAAGCTGTTGCGTGACGCGGTGAAGGAAGACCCAAATTTCGTGCCCGCGCTGAACAATCTGGGTGTCGTGCTGATGGAGCGCGGCCAGTATGGCGAGGCGCGTTTGTTCTTCCAGCGGGCCTTTGGCGCCGATAGTGGCCAAACGGACGCGATCCGCGAAAACCTGAAACGCGCCATCGCAAAAAGCCAGGACGACGTGTATGCTGAGCCCGAGGAAACACCGAAGTTCACCCTCGTGCGGCGGGGCTACAGCACCTATGAGCTGTTGTCGGAACTGTGACGGGGCAAGGACTCGAGCAGTAAAGAAGGACGCATAAATGCGCCGACCGATGTTTGTGGCACTGTGCCTGTCTGGCACGGTCATTCTTGGGGCTTGCGCGAAATCGCCGGACGCCGAGGTGCAACGTGCCCTCAAAGACGTGAACGTCATCGACGAATCCAACCTTTCCGACATCATGCTGACCGTGGGTGACCCGGATGAGGCGGTGACCTATTTCAAGCGCACCGCCGAACAGAACCCGGACCGGATTGATCTGAAACGCGGGCTGGCAAAATCGCTGGTCCGCGCGGGCCGCCCGCAAGATGCCGCTGCCGTCTGGCGCAGCGTGCTGCTGCTGCCCGAAGCAGGCAATGATGACCGTGTCGCGTTGGCTGATGCGCTGATCCGCGGCAACGAATGGTCTGCCGCCGAAGCCGAGTTGAACAAGGTGCCGCCGACGTTCGAGACCTTTGAACGCTATCGGCTTGAGGCGATGATCGCTGACAGCCAGAAGAACTGGAAGAAAGCCGACAGCTTTTATGAGATCGCCTCGGGCATGACCACCAAGCCTTCGGGCGTGCTGAACAACTGGGGCTTTTCCAAGCTGACCCGCGGTGACGCAGCCGGTGCAGAGAAACTGTTCGTGCAGGCGCTGACCTATGATCCGACGACCTTCACCACCAAGAACAATCTGGTGCTGGCGCGCGGCACCCAGCGCAAATACGAACTGCCCGTGGTCAAGATGAGCCAGTCGGAAAAGGCCGAACTGCTATATACGCTGGCGCTGACCGCCATCAAGCAAGGCGATGTCAACGTCGGAAAGCAGCTTTTGCGCGAAGCCATCGACACCCATCCGCAACACTTCGAGACCGCCGCGCGCAGTCTTGCCGCGCTAGAGGCCTGAGCGATGTTCGACCTGCCGACCCTTGCGCCGCTGACCCTGGGTGCCGCCATTGCGTTCTTGCCCTTTGCCATCGGCATTGGTCTCTGGGTGGCGTTCAGTGACATGAAGTTCATGAAAATTCCCAACAAGGCCATGATCGCCTTGTTGGGGGTCTGGCTGTTGATCGGCCTGCCCGCGGTCTGGTTGACCGGCTTGCCGCTGATGTCCTGGGCCTGGGGCTGGGCCTTGGCGGCGGTCACGCTGGTGATCGGCTTTGTCGCCAATATCTTGCGGCTGATCGGGGCCGGGGATGCCAAGTTTGCCACCGCCATGGCACCGTTCTTTGTCGGCAGCGACTGGCGCCCCGTCTTTGCGCTTGCCGCCACCTGCCTGATCGGCGCCTTCATCTTGCACCGCACCGCCCGGATGATCGGCCCTTTGCGCCGCGCAACGCCCGATTGGGTCAGTTGGACCAACAAGGATTTCCCGATGGGATTGGCCTTGGCGGCAACACTGATTTTCCATCTTTTGCTCATAATTCAAGGCCAGATGTAGGGCATCTATCCGGCATCCGTCGTCGGATTGTTTCCGTTCTGAACGCGCCGACGGTCGGCGCGCAACATCAGGTTGCCTTGCATGAACATGCCGCTCACGCCCAATGTGACCGCCCCGCCATCGCCCAAGACCCTGGCCGATACCGGCCTGTCGATGGTGATGATGCGCGACATCCTGCTGAAATCCATTTTCCGCATGAACCTTGATCTTGTGTCGGATATCAGCCGCGTGATCGCGCTTTCGGTGCCGCTGACACAAGAGTTGATTGATGTGGCGCGGGGCCAGAAACTGATCGAGGCCATGGGCACCCTGCATGCCACCAGCGGCAACGAAATGGGCTATCAGTTGACCGACAGTGGCAAGGCGCGGGCCTTGGATGCCTTGTCGCAATCGGAATATTTCGGCGCGATGCCGGTGCCGATGACCGCCTATGCCGAGCAGATGAAACGCCAGTCGGTGCGCAACATCCGCCTGACCCGCGATCAGCTTGTGGCGTCGATGGGTCACCTGATCCTGCCGCCCGACCTGCTGGGCCACCTTGGGCCTGCCATCACCTCGGGCCGGTCGATCCTGCTGTACGGCCCGCCCGGCAACGGCAAATCGTCGATCTCGAACGGCATCCGCGCAGCGATGGGCGACAAGATCTATATCCCGCGCGCGCTGGAATATTCGGGCCAGGTCATCACGGTCTATGACCCCATCGTGCATTCTTCGGCAGAAGAGGCCGTTGACGACCCCAATTCGCTGCGCCGCACCTCGGGTCGGTTCGACTCGCGCTATGTCTATTGCGAACGGCCCTCGGTGGTGACTGGCGGCGAGTTGACGCTGGACATGCTGGACCTGAAATACAACCCCGTCGCCCGCACCTATCAAGCCCCCTTGCAGCTGAAGGCCTCGGGCGGGATCTTCATCGTCGACGACCTTGGCCGTCAGGCGGAATCGCCGCAAAAGCTGGTCAACCGCTGGATCGTGCCGCTCGAAGAAGGCCGCGATATCCTGTCGCTGCAATCAGGCGAAAAGTTCACCGTGCCGTTCGACACGCTGGTGATCTTTTCCACCAACTTCCACCCGAACGAGATTTTCGATGGCGCAGCCCTGCGCCGGATCTTCTTCAAGATCAAGGTCGATGGCCCCAATCAGGAAATGTTCCTGAAAATCTTCGCCATGGTCGCGCGCAAGAAGAAGATCCCGCTGGATGAGGCCACGCTGGTGCACATGCTGAAAACCAAATACCCGACGATCCAGAACAATTTCGCCAACTATCAGCCCACCTTCCTGATTGACCAGATGATCGCGATCTGTGAGTTCGAGGGCCTGCCCTACCAGATGCGCCCCGACCTGATCGACCGCGCCTGGGCAAACATGTTCGTGCGGCAAGAGACGATTGCCCGCTGACATCGCGGAACCGGGGCCAGCCCCGGACCCCTGAGTATTTTTCAAGCAGCAAAGCCTTGGCCGATGCGCGTCAGGCCCAGGTCGGTCACGATCATGTCCAGACGCTGATCCGTGTCATCGGTTGGCACCTGTGGCACCTGTTGCGCGGCAAAGGCAAAGCCGATGGCCAGCACCGGGTGGCGCGCGCGCAGCGCGGCCAACGTCCGGTCATAATACCCACCGCCATAGCCCAGCCGGCAGCCGCGCGCGTCAAAGGCCAGCAGCGGAACAATCAGCACCTCGGGGTCGACCCATGCCCCGCCCGACGGGACCAGCGCGCCGAAGGGCCCCTGCTCCATCGGGCACCCCGGTGACCATTCGCGAAACCGCAAGGGCTGCCCCGGCCCGATGATGACCGGCACGCCGACCGGACCTTGATGTGCGGCCATCGCGGGCAGCGGGTCAATCTCGGTGCGCATCGGCATATAGCCGGCAAGGGCGCGGCCCGGATACGCGGCCAGCACGTCGGCCAGCAATTCGGCCGCCTGCCCCTGCCCCGCCGCGAAGGCGGCACGGCGCAGCGCAACCGCGGCCTTGCGGGCTTCAGCCTTCACATCAGCACCCAGGTGGCAAGCCCAAGAAAGGCGAAGAACCCCACCACATCGGTGACCGTTGTCACAAACGGGCCCGAGGCCAGCGCCGGGTCTATCCCGGCCCGTTCCAGCGCCATCGGGATCACGATGCCGCCCAGCGCTGCCGCCATCAGCGTCAACAGCATCGCAAGGCCGATCACCACCGCCAGCATCGGCATGCCGAACCAGAACCCGGCCACCAGCGCCATGATCAGCCCGAACACCGCGCCGTTGAGCGCACCCACCGCCACTTCGCGCCGGATCACCCGCGGCGCGTTGCGCGGCGTCAGATCGCGCGTGGCCAGCGCCCGCACCGCCACCGTCATCGACTGGGTGCCCGCGTTGCCACCCATGCTGGCGACAATCGGCATCAAGACCGCGAGGGCCACCATCTGGTCAATGGTGTCGGCGAACAACCCGATCACAAGGCTGGCCAGAATGGCCGTCAGCAGGTTGACAAACAACCACAGCGCCCGGCCCCGGGTTGCCTCCCACACTGTGTCGGCCAGCGTTGCCTCATCATCGACACCGGCCATGCGCAACATGTCTTCCTGGTGCTCTTCGTCCAGCACGTTCATCGCGTCGTCGATCGTGATCACCCCCACCAGCCGCCCGGCCGCATCGACCACGGGGCACGAGATCAGGTGATACTGGTTGAACAGATAGGCGACATCGGCCTCGGGTTCGCTTGCCTCGATGGTGCGGAAACTGTCTTCGACAATGTCTTTCAATGCCACCTCGCGCCGCGCCGACAAAAGCCGCCCCAGCGTGACATAGGCCACCGGCTTCATCCGCGGGTCCACCAGAATGACGTGGTAGAACTGGTCGGGCAGCCAATCGGTATTGCGCAGATGATCAATCATCTCGCCCACCGTCCAATGCAACGGGGCCACCACCACTTCGCGCTGCATCAGGCGACCGGCCGAGTATTCCGGATAGGACATCGCCTGTTCAACGGCGACCCGGTCGACGCCGTCCAGCGCGCTGAGAATGGCCTCTTGCGCCGGTTCCTCGAGGTCTTCCAGAATGTCGACGACATCGTCGGTGTCCAGATCGCGCACCGCCTCGGCCACCGCCTCGGGCGGCATCGACGTGATCACCTCTTCGCGGATCGCATCCGAGATTTCCGACAGGATATCGCCATCAATCTCGCGCGACCACAGCGCCAGCAGGTGCCGCCTTGCATCGGGGCGGATCTGTTCCAGAAGGTCGGCCACATCGGCGGGGTGCAGCGGTTCCAGCAGATCGTTCAGGGCGCTGGTGTCATCGGCCTCGATTGCCGCCAGAATCGCCGACACCCGGCGCGCATCCAAACCGTCTTCGTCTTCGCTGCGCCGATCATCTGCCATGCCGCCCCCATTCGTTATAGTTACACTAGCGAAAGCGGCTCGCGGCAAACAGGGGGCATCGGCGGTTTTACCCGTGCCGAAAAACCCGATAGGCTGCGCGCATTACAAGGGGATGCCGATGACCGACCTGCTTTTGGGCCAAGTGCTGCGGTTTACCGCTGATCCGTTTGTGGCAGGCCCCGTTGCCGCCGTGGTGGACGAGGCGGTGGTGATTAACGCGGGCCAGATTGTGGCCGTCGGGTCGGCCAATGCCCTGCGCCGCAGTCATCCGCAGGCCCGCGTCACCGATTACGGCCGCGCGCTGATCAGCGCGGGTTTTGTCGATGCCCATGCGCATTATCCGCAAACCGCCATCATCGCATCCTGGGGCAAGCGGCTGATTGACTGGCTGAACACCTACACCTTTCCCGAGGAAATGCGCTTTTCGAACCTTTCTTATGCGTCTGCCGTGGCAAACCGGCACCTTGACCTGACCGTTTCGAACGGAACCACCTCAGTCTGTTCCTATTGCACCATCCACCCCGAAAGCGTGGATGCGTTCTTTGCCGCCGCCGCAGCCCGCAACCAACGGGTCTGGGCCGGCAAGACCTGCATGGATCGCAATGCCCCCGAAGGCCTGCGCGACACGGCCCAAACCGCCCATGACGACTCGGCCCGGTTGCTGGCCAAATGGCATGGGCGGGGCCGCGCGTCCTATGTGATCACGCCCCGGTTTTCGCCCACCTCGACCGAGGCGCAGCTTGAGGCTTTGGGGGCGCTTTGGGCCGCCAACTCCGGTTGCCTGATGCAAACCCACCTGTCAGAGCAGACCGATGAAATCGCATGGGTCCGCCAGTTGTTCCCCGACGCGCGCGATTATCTGGACACCTATGAACGCCATGGCCTGCTGGGGCGGGGTGCGCTTTTTGGTCATGCGATCTGGCTGGAAGACCGCGAAAAGGCCCGCATCCTTGAAGCCGATGCCAGCCTGATCCATTGCCCCACGTCCAACACCTTCATCGGTTCGGGGCTGTTTGACATGGGCGGGCTGAAAGCCGCGGGCCACCGCATCGGGCTTGCCACCGATACCGGCGGCGGGTCTTCGTTTTCGATGCTGCGCACCATGGCGGCGGCCTATGAGGTGGCGCAACTGCGCGACCGCGCCCTGCACCCGGCCGAATTGTGGTGGCTGGCCACCACCGGCAGTGCCCGCGCCCTGCATGCCGATTCCCTGATCGGCAATATCACGGTGGGGGCCGAGGCCGATCTGGTGGTGGTCAACCTTGCCTCGACCCCCGCCATTGCGCAGGCGACGGCGCGCGCCAACGACATCTGGCAAGCGGTCTTCCCGACCATCATGATGGGCGATGACCGCGCCATCCGCGCAACATGGGTGGCCGGGCACTGCGTCCACGATAACGACCCTGCAAAGCCTGCATCACAGACACCCCCGGCACCGGGACCTGCCTGAACGGATTGAGCCGACGCCAATCGGGACAGGTCAGCGCAAGCCGCAGGCCCGCTTAGGCAACGGGCGGCGGCGGCGGGGTGTCGAACAGCCGCGCAAGGGCGGTGTCGGCGGCCATTTTCCAGCCATCCTGCCCAGCCGTCCAGACCATCGAGGCGGGCGAGAGCTGGCCTGCGGCTGCCATCTGGCCCAGCGCTGCCTCGTCAAACGGGCCTTTGGTGGTGCCGCCTTCAGCCAGATGCCAGACGGTTGCGGCGGGTGGCGGCGGCGGCGGGGCCATTCCGACGGGCGGCGCTGCCGGGGCAGCGGGCGGGGCACCCCAAGGGCCTACCTGCTGCGCCATTGCGGCCCCCATGCCGGCAGCCATGCCGGCGCCGATCATGGCACCCGCGCCAGAGGCCGGGTTGGCCATGCCTTCGGCGGCGTTGAACTGCATGTATTTGTTCAGATCCCCCGCAATACCAACACCGGTGCGCTTGTCGAGCACCTTTTCCACCTCTTCCGGCAGGCTGATGTTTTCGATGTAGAACTCGGGCAGGATCAGGCCGTATTCGGCCACCAGCGGGTTGATGGCGGTGGTGACAATCTTGCCCAGATCGCGGGTATTGGCAGCCATGTCCAGCACCGGGATGCCGGATCTGGCGATGGTCTGGCTGAACTCTTGCACAATGATGTTGCGGATCTGATACGAGATTTCATCCGACGTGAACTCACCATCGGTGCCAACGATTTCGCGCAGAAAGATGGCCGGGTCAGAGACCCGCATCGAATAGGTGCCATAGGCGCGGATGCGCACGGGGCCGAACTCGGGGTCGCGGCACATGATCGGGTTCTTGGTGCCCCATTTCTGGTCGTTGAAACGGGTGGTGTTGACGAAATAGATTTCCGACTTGAACGGGCTGGAAAAGCCATGATCCCAATGTTGCAGGGTGGTCATGATCGGCATGTTGTTGGTTTCAAGCATGTAAAGCCCGGGGCCGAACACATCGGCCAACTGGCCTTCGTGCACGAACACCGCCGCCTGCCCTTCGCGCACCGTCAGTTTGGCGCCGTATTTGATCGCCTGCCCGCGCCGTTCAAAGCGCCAGACCATCGTGTCACGGGTATCATCGAGCCACGAGATAACGTCGATGAACTCGCCCTTGAGGAAATCGAAAACCATGGCTTTGCTCCTGTCTCCGGAAATGGACTCGCGGCGGTAATGCGCTAACCTTCCCCGCCCAAAAGGGCGCTGGCAAGCGAATTGACGATCGGACGGGCCTCAGCCTCAGACATGCCGGGGCGCAGGGCGGGATTGTAAAGGATGCGCAGCATCAGCTCATCCATACGGGTCAGCAGCGCGAATTCCTCATCATCGTTGAAGATGGACGGGCGCGCGCGCGGGCTGTCATTGGCAAGGCCAAGGCCTTGGGCGATTTCTTCGTGGATGCAGGACAGGCGCAACAGGTCGGGGTGTTCGGCCCTGATCACGGCAAAGGCACGGCTGTAGCGGCCGGAAGAGCCGTCTGACATGGCATAGACAAGGCAATAGGTTGACAGCGGCATGTTGGTGATGCCCGCGATCTCGCCCGTCGACAGGCCGGGAAGCGCAGCGGCGACGGTGGGGCCAAGCGCGCGGCGTTCGCCCTCATTCACGATATGGATCAGGAAGTTGGGGGCGCTGTCGTTCAGCATGATCGAATGACCGGTCAGCCGCGACAGGCGGGCAAGATAAGACCCGATGCGTGCGGTATCTGTGGCGCGGTCGGCAGCGCTGACCGATGCGCCAAAGCGCAACCCAACGCGAACCGGGGCCTCCCAGCGGCGCAGGCGGCTTTCGGTCTGGCGTTGCACCGGGCCAACCGGGCCGCGGGCATATTCGTCATAAAGCGCGATGCGGATGAAGGTGTCGGCCAGCATCCGGTCGGAAAACGGTGTGTCGCGCCCGCCGCCATCGGTGCGCAACAGGCCCGAGGCCAGCAGGTCGGCCTGCACGCGGGCAAAGTGCTGGCGCACGGCTTCGCTTGCGGCGCTGGGGGCTGGGGCGGTCGGTTGCACCGCCACGCCACCGGGCCGTGTCGGCGCGATTGGCGATCGCGCGGGAACCTGCGGGCTGCCAACGCAGCCCGCAAGCACCACCAGACAGGCGACGTGACACATGGCCCTCAGGGCGACGACAAGGCCCATGATGCTGTGCTTAGCCCTTTGTCGGTGCGGGAATGCTGCGTGCACGGGCAGATGACAGGGTGTCGCGCAACTCGGCTTCCATCTTTTGCAGTTCAATCTCGGCGGCGGCGCGGCGCGCCTTGCCCTCATCGGCAATCGCCAGGCTGTCGTTGATGGTGGCGATCAACTGCTCGTTCGCCTGCTTGACCGATTCGATATCGAACACCCCGCGTTCCATTTCCTCGCGCACCACGCGGTTGGTTTCGCGCAGATTGTCGGCGTTCTTGGTCAGCAACTCGTTGGTCAGGTCATTGGCATCGCGCACGGCCTCGGCGGCCTCACGCGACCGCTGGATGGTCACCGCTTGCGCCAGTTGGGTTTCCCACAAGGGCACGGTGTTGACGAGGGTGGAGTTGATCTTGGTCACCAGCGACTTGTCGTTTTCCTGCACCAGCCGGATCGAAGGCAGCGACTGCATGGTGACCTGACGGGTCAATTTCAGATCATGAACCCGGCGTTCCAGATCATCGCGCGCCGAGCGGAGATCCCGCAGTTCCTGCGCCTTTTTCACCTGTTCCATTTCAGGCGCGGCATCAACCTCGGCCTGTTTGGCGGGAATGGCGGTGGCGTCCAGATCGGCCAGCTTGGCCTCACCGGCCGCAAGATACAGCGCCAGTTCGTCGTAAAAGTTCAGCGTCTTTTCATACAGCATGTCGAGCGAGCGGATGTCTTTCAACAGCCTGTGTTCATGGTGCAAAAGATCTTCGGTCACCTTGTCGATCTGGCCCTGCACGGTTTCGTAGCGCGCCACGAACTCGGCAAAGGGCGCGGCCTGCCCGGTCAGCCGTTCCCACCAGCTGCGTTCGCGGCGCAGGTCCAGCTCGTCGCCGCCAAAGCCGCGGATCGTGGTCACGATCTTGCGCAGACTGTCGCCTGCCGGGCCGGCGTCCTTGTTCCGGACATCGGCCAGCATTTCCTGGCTGATCACCTGCAATTCGGCCTGCGCCTTGGACCCGAAGGAAATGATCGACTGGGTGCTGTTCATGTCCAACTCGGCCATGCGCGCCCGAATACCGCTGGCCTTGTCGCCAGTGGCCGCCTCAAGTGGCACGATCTCGCCACCCGGTTCGGGCAGGATCACGGCAGTCACTTCCTCGATCTGTGCAAGGGCCTTGGCGGCCTGTTCGCGTATGGTCTGGGTCATGGCATGGGCCTCACTGTTGAAATTGGGGGCAGCTTTTGAAATTGGTGTCAGGCTTCGGCTTTCAACCGGTCGCGCAGCACGGAAATTTCTACATCCAGATCACTGCGGTTGTCTGACAAAAGCCGGCGCGAGCGGTCGGCAAATGTGGTTTCCAGATCATCCAGCAGCGCAAGGTAATCGGCCCGGGCCTGCGGATCACGTGATCGGGCATAGAGATCCGCAAACTTGACCGTCGAATCACGTGCGCCCATCAGATAGACCGACAGGTATTTGCGGGCGGCGGTCAGGTCGCGCGGGTCTTCTTCAACCGTGCGAAACAGCGCGCGGGCGGCGGCGATGAACCGGTCCACCCGGCCTTCAAGCTGGCGGTCCTGGGCGCGCAGGATGGCATCCCGCATGGCCGACAGGTGCTTTTCCGCCTCGTCCACCGCGCGGGCAACCCGGTCGGTCTGGAAGGTGTCGATGCCCTCGGCGCCCTTGTCGC